>NZ_JACZFQ010000085.1 GCF_014904755.1 Neoluteolibacter marinus | reverse complement strand
CGGGGCAGACGCCCCGGGCCCTTTTTCTTTGCCGAAGCGCCCGGGATGAGGGACATCTGGCCCCATGTCTGAGATCTCCCCCGCAAGCGAAGCCAAGACCCTGGCCGTGTTGATCGACGCCGACAACGCCTCGCTCAACGTCCTGCCGCAAGTCCTCGCGGAAATCGCCACCTACGGGATCGCCAGCGTGAAGCGGATCTACGGCGACTGGAGTAGCAGGAACCTCGGCGGCTGGCGGGACCAGCTGCTGGCCCACTCGATCCAGCCGATCCAGCAATTCGCCTACACCAAGGGCAAGAACGCGACCGACATCGCGATGATCATCGACGCCATGGACCTGCTCTACACCGGGCGCTTCTCCGGCTTCTGCCTGGTCACCAGCGACAGCGACTTCACCCCGCTGGCCGCCCGCATCCGCGAGCAGGGCCTGACCGTTTATGGCTTCGGCGAGAAGAAGACACCCGAACCCTTCGTCAGGGCCTGCGACAAGTTCATCTACACCGAGGTCCTCAACTCACCGGACGAGCATGACAGCAACGAGGACAGCAAGCCGATCAAGCAGATGTCCGGCCCGGAACTCCGCAAGGACGGCAAGCTGCTCCACCGCATCCGCAAGGCGGTCGACACCGCCACCGGCGAAGAGGCCGAGTGGGCGTCGCTCGGCGAGGTGGGGTCCCACTTGTCCAAGCTGATGCCCGACTTCGACGCCCGCAACTACGGCTACGCCAAGCTCAGCGAACTGATCAAGGCGCTCGACCTGTTCGAGCTCAGCCGCAAGGACAAGCACGTCCAGATCCGGCCGAAGCCGAAGAAGTCCTGACCTCCGCTAGACGAGGATATCGCCCTCGACCCCGATGTCCGGGGCGTGCCCGGTCGCGGCCGACGTCAGCAGCCGGGCGATGGTGACCAGCTTGCCGTCCTTGGTTTCCCAGTAGTGGGCGACGAACGGCGCCACCCGGATCAGGGTCAGGTTCGGATCCTCCTGGCCACCGGGAAACCAGGTGGCGGCCAGCTTGTTCCACAGGTCGTCGATCCGCACCGGGTCGCGCGAGATCTCGGCCTGACCGTAGACCGTCAGGAACTCGAAGTCCGAGCCGTTGCAAAAGATCAGCTGCACCCGCGGGTCGGCCTCGATGTGCTTGTTGTGGGCGCTGTCCCCGCCGCTGAAGAACCACAGGCCGCCGTCCCGGTCGACCTGTTGGACCTGCATCGGGCACACGTGCATCGGCACCCCGCTCAACTTCGTCCCGAACATGCAGGTGGGCGCGGCGTCGACCATGTCCCGCAGCTTCTTGACCCCGTCGTCGTCGAGTAAGTTCTTCTTGTCGTTCATGGTACCGTCACCCTCCCGCGGTCGCCGGCGGGGTCAAATGAAACCTCGGCCACGTCCGGCGACCGCACCCGGATTCCCGTGCCGTCGCCGTCCCGCGAACTACCAGGTCTTGATGTCATCGCCCCCACCTGGCTTCTCGTCCGCGCCGTAGCTGTAGACGATGACCGGCTGGTTGCGGACGAACTTTCCGGGGTTCAAAGGATCCGGGACCTCCCCGTCCAGATCGTCGTCAAAGCGGACATGCATTGCATTGCCCCAGGCATCATAGAGCGCCTCCGGCAGCCCGGACTCCTTGCCAAAGTAGAGACCCCCGTTCGCCTTCACCTGGGCCTCGCGGATGCTGAGATAAACCGATTGGCGGGGATTCTGCATGTCGGAACCCTTCGCCTCCTTGGCGGTTAGAACGGTCAGCAACTCCTGTCCGGCGGGTCCCTCGGTCATGAAGTCATCGCCTTGCATCGCGACGTCGGGCAGCCGGCCATAGTCGTTGTTGAAGCTCATGACCGCCTCGACGAGCGCGTTGGCATCGGCCAGGGTCTTCATTCCCTTGGCCCGATTCGTCGCCTTCTGGAAGGCCCCGAATCCCATCGCCGCCAGCACGCTGATGATGGCGATGACGACCAGAAGTTCGATGAGGGTGAAGCCGCGGGGTTTGCCGGCAGGAAGATGGGTTTTCATGACCTGTGTGGAATGGGGATGAGGTGGCCCGGCAGGGTTCGACCCCGTGCTCGCCGGGATCGGAACACGGGATCTGCCACATATCATTCCATCGACCGGCGCGCGAGGCAAATCGGCACCCGTTCCCGCCGCCGGGACACGAAAAACCCCGCGCGGCCGGAGCCGGGCGGGGTCGGGGAAAAGCAGTGGCAGGCTTACTTCCAGGAAGTGATCTCGTCGCCGCCGTCCAGCTTGCCGTCCTTGCCGTAGCTGTAGACGATGACCTTCTTGTTGCGGATGACGTTGCTCTGCTTGAAGGGGTCGCGGATCTCGTCGTCGTAGTCGTCGTCGAAGCGGACGTAGAAGGGATTGCCCCAGGCATCGTAGAGACCTTCGGGTTGGCCGGTGTTGCGGCCGTAGAAGAGCCCGCCCTTCTTCTTGATCTGGGTCACCTGGGCGGTGAGGAACGGGATCTGGCGCGGGTTTTCCATCTCGCTGCCCTTCTCTTCCTTGCCGAGCAAAATGGTCAGGAGTTCCTGGCCGGAAGCACCCTCGGTGACCATCTCGTCGCCCTGCATGCCGATGTCCGGCAGCTTGCTGTATTCCGAGTAGTACTGCTCGATCGCGTTGTAGAGCGCGGTGGCGGCGGTCTTGGTCTGGACGCCCTTGACCTTGTTCTGGGCGATCTGGATGCCGCCGAAGCTCATCGCGGCGAGCACGATGATGATGGAGATGACAACGAGGAGCTCGACGAGCGTGAAGCCTCGCGACTCGCGGCGGTGGGAACGGGTTTTCATGGCGTGATGTTGCGTTGGTTGCAGGTTTCTTGAAAGAAAGCGGAAACGGGCTGCGGTGGCAATGTCCCGTTTGCTTCCATCGTCTGTCCCCACGCTAGTCCGCGGCTCCGCCCTGCCAAGCGCTTTTCTGGCTGATGCATTGCCAGCACAAGCATCCCGGTGCATGGTGCCCCTATATGGATCGCAAAGAATTGCGGGGCGAAGTGCTCCGCTTGCTGGGCGGGCAGAAATCCCGCCCGATGAACAAATCCGAGATTTCCCGCGATCTCTCCCTTTCCACCCACGACCGGCCCCTGCTCCGCTCCGAACTCAACGCGATGGTCCGCGAGGGCGTCATCGCCGAAGGCAAGAAGGGCCGCTTCGAACTGCCGAAAGCCGGCAAGAAGGACAGCGACCAGCTGCGCGGGACCATCCGCTTCCTGCCGCGCGGCCACGCGTGGTTCTACCCGGACCAGTCGGACCCGGACAACCTCGCGGGAGGGATCGATTTGAAAGCCTACTCACGCCTCCACGTCCCGCGCCGCGACACCGGCACGGCGCTCGAAGGCGACCGGGTGCTGGTTTCCTTCCACCAGCCAAAGGCGCAGAACTGGCGCCGCCACGCGTCGAAGCGGCAGCAGCCGGAAGAAGAGCCCGACGCCCGCGGCAAGGTGGTGAAAGTCCTCGAGCGGCGCAGCGGCCGGATCGTCGGGATCTACAAGAAGAAGGGCAAGTTCGGCTGGGTCGAGACCGAGGACCCCGCGATGGACGGCCAGATCGACCTGACCCGCGAAACCACCGCCCAGCCCGGACAGATGGTGGTGGTCGAGCTCGAGCACTGGGAGCAGCAGCGCACTCCGCGCGGCCACGTCATCGAGGTGCTCGGCTGGCCCGGCGATGCCGGCGTCGACATCGAGGCCGTGATCCACCGCCAGGGCCTGCGCACAACCTTCCCCGACGAGGTCCTGGCCGAAACGCGCGCGGTACCGGAAGAGGTCGACAAGAAGGAAATCGCCCGCCGCGAGGACTGGCGCGACCGGCTGGTGATCACCATCGACCCGGCCGACGCCAAGGACCATGACGACGCGATCTGGGTCGAGCGCCACGCCAAGGGCTGGACGCTCGCCGTCCACATCGCCGACGTCTCGCACTACGTGAAACCGAAGACTGCCCTCGACAAGGAAGCCTCCGAGCGCGGCAACTCGACCTATCTGGTCGACCGCGTGCTGCCGATGCTGCCTCCGGAACTCAGCAACGGCATCTGCTCGCTCAAGCCGCACGTCAACCGCCTGACCAAGTGCGCGGTGATCGAGATCTCGCCGCAGGGCAAGGTGCTCAAGACCCGCTTCTGCGACGCGGTCATCAACAGCCAGTCGAAGCTTTCCTACGAAATGGCGCAGGCCATTCTCGACGGCAAGCCGGCACCGAAGCACTCGCCGAAGGGCCTGAAGGAGATGGTGCTCGAGGCCTGGAAGATGGCCGCCATCCTGCGCAGGAAGCGCTTTGCCGACGGCGCGCTCGACCTCGAGATGCCGGAGATCCGGGTGAAGCTCGACGACCAGGGCCACGCCACCGAGGTCCACCAGGTCGAGCACACCGAGAGCCACCAGTTGATCGAGGAATGCATGCTGCTGGCCAACGAGGCGGTCGCCCGCATCCTCAAGATCCGCAACAAGCCGACAATCTACCGGATCCACGAGGACCCGGATTTCGGGCGGCTCTTCGACTACGGCGAGATCGCCAAGACCCACGGCTACCAGCCCGGCGACCTGACCAACCGCGCCCACATCCAGAAACTGTTGGACGCCGCCAAGGGCAGGCCCGACGAGCACCTGATCAAGCTGGGCCTCCTCAAAAGCCTCAAGCGCGCCGCTTACGCCGCCGACCCGCTCGGCCACTACGGTCTGGCCAAGGCGGACTACTGCCACTTCACCAGCCCGATCCGGCGCTACGCCGACCTCATCGTGCACCGCTCGCTGCAGGCCTTCCTCAGCAACCCGCCGGCGAAGCTCGACAAGGTGCCCGGCCAGAACGACCTCGCCGAGTTCGCCCGCCACATCTCCGATACCGAGCGTACTTCCGCCGAGGCGGAGAACGAGACGAAGCAGCTCAAGATGCTGGAGTACCTCGATTTCTGCACCAAGCAGGACCCGCCGCCGGTGTTCGAGGGCGTGGTCACCGATGTCCGCATGATGGGCCTGATGGTCGAGGCGACCGAGATCGGCGCCCGCGGCGTGGTCAAGCGCGAGGACCTGCCGCGCGGCGACTGGCGCTTCGAGCAATCGCAGATGCGCTTCGTCTCGCGCGGCGGCGCACAGTTCCAGCTCGGCCAGAAGATCCGGATGCAGGTCGCGCGGATCGACTTCCTCGCCAAGTTCATCGACTTCCGCATCGCCGGCGGGGAAATCCCGTCGGCGGGTCCGGAGAACCGGATCGGGATCCCGGCGCGCGGCAAGGCGGCGAAGAAGGCAGCGAAGACCGCCCGCAAGGCTCCCGCCGGACGGGAGGAACCCGAGAGCATCCCCTTCCACCAGACCACCGCCCGCAAGTCCCCGAAGGCGAACCGCTTTCCCAAGTCGAAACCTTCGCCCCGCAAGTCCGCCAAGACCAAGCCGCCGAAAGCAAAGGGCAAGCGCCGGAAATGAGGTCCGGCCGTCCCGACAAAAAAGCCCGGAGCCGCCCCCGGGATGGAGGCGACCCCGGGCCCGGAGTCGAATGCTGGATCAACCCCGTTTCCGGCGAACCATGCCGAGAAGACCGAACACGCCGAGCAGGCAGATGGAAGAAGGCTCCGGCACCGCCTGACCGCTCAGCGCCATCACCGCCAGGTTTCCGCCGCCGGTGTTGGTGATCGAAATCGCGGTGATCGTCTTCGCCTGGTCCGCGGCGCTGAGGGTGATCAGGGACTCGTGGATGCTGATGTTGGAGTTCTCCTGGTAGTGGACGTTGGTGTAGCCGTCTTCGCCGCGGTTGGACAGGCGGGCACCGACCGCATAGCCGAGTTCCGCGGGCGTGTAGTTGAACCAATCGCGGCCGATGCCGGTCTGATTGGCGATGGTGTAGACCGAGCTGGTCAGGTCGCTGAACATGACCGTCACCGAGGCCGAGGTCGGCCCGCCGGAGGTGCTGCCGAACAAGGCGAGCGTGGAGTAGCTGCCGCCCGCCGCGAGGGTCAGCAATCCCGATGCCGAACCCGGCAGCAGCAAAGCATTGTCGGAGTCGAAGCTCTGGAACACGAACTGCGAACCGGTGGCGCTGGTGTGGGTGCCGGTGGTCAGGCCGCTGACAAAGGTCGGCGTGTTGTCGCCACCGACCGGATAGGTGCCTTCTTCCGCGAAGGTCCAGTTGTCGAAGCCGCCCGGGCCGTTGTCCATGGTGCCGTTGACCGTGGTATTGTACGGGCCGCCGCCGTTGTTGATCACGATGTCGCTGGACCAGCCGGTCGCCGCTATGGTGGTGATTGCCGCCTGGCTGGCGGCGGAGAGAAGCGCGAAGGCGGACAGGGCAAGGGTGGTTTTTTTCATGGATGGAACGGGGAGTTCGGAGTGGGCCGCGCGGTTCCGGACACGGATCCGGCCGCCGACCCCGCGACCCTTGGCGGCATTCCCCGCCGGCGCGACCCCCGGGTATTCCCTGTTTCCGGCAAAAGGGTTCTCGGATTCGGCAGGTCCCCCGGCGCCACCCCAGCTCCGGGCGAAAGCCCGCTCACGGCGCGGTGTCGACTTCCCGGCTCAAATCACGGTGCTGGCGACGACTTGATGGAAGTCACCAAAATCAATCCACCGACCCACGCTCCCATGTGGCCGCGGGATCCCGGCCGGGAGCTGAAGGTGCCTTCGACCACCACCCTGTGATCGTTCTCCAATTCGAACTCCCCGGGCTTTGCAAACGACGAGACACTGGTGAACCAGATCCCCTTGCGGATATCATTTGAGTCCGCCGCCCTTTGAACGAAATGGCTGCACTCGAACTCCGTGTGGTAGAAGGCAGTGACACGGATCCGCTTGCCTTCAAACTTCCCGGGATCGCGGATCACCTCATCCACCGTTACCTCGAGGGGCTTCACCGATTCACCTTCCAGCGTGCTGGTGGTCCTACCCGTCGAATAATCGCTTGGAAAGCGATGGACGAATTCATCGAGGAACTTCTGCCACGCCTTTCTCGCTTCCGTCCCGAGGCCGGCGATGAGGGGGTATTCTTTCCCATCCAAAATCACATGACCCCGTGTATTTTCCTTCTTCCCTTCCGTCAGTGGCTTCAGGGGTAGCTTGCGAACGTCCGAAAGAAACTTCTCCCATTCCTCCCGCGGCAGATTTCCGGAAAACTGCTCTGTCGTGAAGGTGACGCGCTCTTGCTTCAAGCCGTCCACCGAGGTGGTGGAGTGGAAGTGAAACCTCGGTCCCTGAAAATCAAACGTGGTGACTTCCACCCCGTAGATCATTTCGCAATCGATCCCCTCGTTCTTGGTGCGGTCAAAGCTTAGAAACTCGAACGCGGTGGTCTGTGCACCGGCTTTTGACAGCACGAGGAAGAGTAGAAAGGGAAACCACCGGAGGCGCATCATCACGGCGACTCTTCCCCGGATTCCGACAAAGGCGAAGATGAATTCCATCGCCAGCGCCAGATCCTGTCCCGCCTCCTTGCGCCTTGGCGTGATCCCTCTCAAGGGGCACCCGCGGTGTCCACTTCCGCGGCAAAGAACAGGCGGCCGGCGTTCGCCACCATCGGCCCGGACAGGACGATCTCGACCGGTCCCGCCTCGCCACCGGCGGGCACTTCGAATTGGTTGACCGTGAACCACGCGTCGCGCGGCTGGGCGAGGTCGGCCGTGGCTTTCAAGGTGTAGGCGCGGCCCGGCCTGGCGGTCAGCGTGACCACCGCCTGCGGTCCCTCCGGCGTGTCGCGGTAGACCAGTGAGTCGATCTTGAAGAAGTCGCTGCCGTCGTTGGCCCGGGTACCGGCAACCGCTTCGTCGAGGTTGTTCTGGCGGTCGCCGTCGAGATCACCGCCGGCATCGTCGGCGAAAGGATTCAAGCCGTTGGCGGTCTCGTAATCGTCGTCGATCGCGTCGTTGTCGTCGTCCGGATCGAGGTCGTTCGGGGTGCCGTCGCCGTCATCGTCGAACGAGGGATCCGCGGTGCTCTCATGGGCAACGAATTCGCCGCGGGTTTCTTCGTGGCCCTCGCCCTGATAGCGCAGGACCACCTGGCTCCACACCAGCGTGACCTCTTCCAGCGGGTCATCGCCGGCACCGGCGAGCGGGCTGAAGCACCCGCTGCCGGTCTGGCAGCCGGTGATCCGGACGTGATTCAACTCGACGCAAGCCGGCGCGAGGCTGCGGTCCTCGCCGAGGCACTTGATGATGACGGACGGGATCGTCCGCCCCTTCATCGCCGCCAGGGCGAGGTAGGGACTGGCGGCGTCCAGCGACTTCTGGAAGGTGAACCCGCTCTTGCCGACGAAGGCCTCGCCCACCGGCCGGCCGATCGATTGCCCGAAGGCGCAAGCATCGATCCAACCCTCGTAGCCGGGCTCCGCGGACTCGCCGGGAATCAGGATCGATCCGTCCTCGCCCGCCATCTTGACCACGAACTGCTGGGTCGCGTTGGCAGGGGAAGCGAGGACGGCGAGGGGAAGCCACAAGGCGGCGGCGAGGCCGCGGAGACGGAAAGAAGGGTTCATCGTGTGCAAGGGTTGGGGATGGATTGAGCGGAACACCGGGATCAGGACTCGCCTTCCTCGACCTTCCATTCGAACTCGACGTTGCCGCCCTTGCTGCCGTCCGCATCGACGCTGATCACCTTGATCTCGGTGTAGTTCAGCGCGAGTTGCTCCATCGGCTTGGCATCCGCGGCCCCGCTCACGCTGTAGCTGCTGATCAGGACGTTCTTCAGTTCGTAGCGGTAGTAGGTCTGCTGGCCGTCGGCGGCATCGCGGGTCAACTCGACGATGACCGAGGGGAAGACCTTGCCGCGGCACACCGCTTCCATGAGCTTCGGCGACGACCGCTCGGTCGGCACCTCCACCTTGAACTGCAGCGGCTTGACGGCAGCCGGGCCGCCGGTAGCCGACGGTTCGCTGCCCATGCCGGTGCCGAAGCTTTGGATGATGATCCAATCCTTGTGCTCCTTGTCGGCGCATTCGCCGTCGATGCCGTCGAACTTGATGTAGGCGGCGGCATCGGCCGAAGGCGTGGCGGCGATCAACGCGGTGGCGGCGAGGAGCGGCTGCAGGGAGCGCAGGAAGTAATGTTTGATGCTGAATTTCATGGTGGTGATCTTGTCGTCACCCCCCATTCGCGGCCCGCGGATCACGATCTCAAAAATCGTGAAACTTTTTTCCGGACACCCTCAGCAGCCCTCCAACAGGTCCGCGTACAGCGATTCCATCGCCGCGGCCAGGCCGGCACCATCGCACACGGGCGCCGTGGCCAGCCGGTCCCGCATTTCCCGGCGCAGGACCGCCAGCCGTTCCGGGAACCCGGGATCGGCGGCGAGCGAGGTGGCCGTCGCGATCATCCCGTCCACCGAGGCCGCGACAAAGCCGGCCAGGTGGGATCGGCGCAGCAAGGTCTGCGAGGTCCGCGACGCCCAGCGGTCGCCGTCGAAGGTCAACACCGGCACCCCCTGCCAAATGGCCTCCATGGTGGTGGTGCCGCCATTGTAGGGAAAGGCGTCGAGCGCCACGTCGATGCGGTCGTAATAGCCGAGGAACTCGCGGTGGCCGGCGGGCGGCAGCAGGTCCAGCCGCTGCGGGTCGATCCCCCGGTCCGCGAAGCGCTGCTGCCACCAGTGGACGTTCTGCCGGGAAGCCAGCAGCGAGTTCGCCAGCACCAGCCGCGACCCCGGGGCACCGCGCAGGATGGCACACCAGGCGTCCAGCACCTCCGGCACGATCTTGTAGCCGGTCACCAGCGATCCGAAGGTGAGATGCCTGTTCACCAGGCACGGCGGCGCTGCCACCGGCGGGACTTCGTGGGTGACCTGGAAGGTGAGGTAGGACAGCGGCAACCGCCGCACCGATTCCGAGTAGAACCGCTCCTCCTCCGGGCGGACGCTCTCGTCGTCGCCGATGATGACATCGATCCCCGGCATGCCCGAGGTGGCGAAGGCATTGAACCAGGTCGCCACCACCGGCGCCACCGGCGACAGGAACAACTCCAGCCGCTCCACCGACGAGTAGGCACCGAGGTCGACCAGCAGGTCGATCTGCTGCTCCGCGATGAAGCCGGCCAGCTCGGCGTTCGACAGCGAGCCGACCGCGTGGAGCCGGTCGGCCGGATCCGGCCGGTAGCCGGCGAAACCAAGCGACGGATCCTCCGCGGTGGAAAACAGGTGCACTTCGAAACGGGAGCGGTCGTGATGATTCAAGAGCGCCCACACCGGCTTCATGTAGTTTTCACCGTTGAAGTGTCCCGAAAGATAGCCGACCCGCGGCCGCGGGTTGGCGTAGGGCCCCGGACGGACCCGGCCCGCGCATTCCGATCCCTCCGCCAGCCGTTTCGCGAGCTGCCGCCGCACGTCGAGGATCTCCTGCTGCGACGCCGCCGGCACCCCGGGAATCATCGAGGCCAGGCTGGCCAGCGAACCACTGCCGGGATTACCCGCCGCGGCTTCTTTCAAGTGCCCCGCCGCCAGATCGGCCTCGCCGAGGCGATAGGCGGCGGCGGCGAGCTGGTGATGCACCATCGGGTTTCCCCGGTCCATGGCCAGCGCATGCCGGTAGGCATCGAGCGCCTGCGCCCATTCCCGCAGCTCGGCCAAGAGGTCGCCGGTCAGGATCCAGCTCGCGGCGCTGGCCTGGCCGGTCACGATGATCCGGTCGAGGGCCTTGAGGGCATCGATCCGACGCCCCTCCAGCCGGCAGGCCCGCGCCATCCCGAGCAGGGCCTCGGCCTGGCGCGGATCCGCCGCGATCGCCCGCGTGAAATGGAGGATCGCTCGCTTCGCCTGACCGGCATCGAGCGCCTTGCGGCCTGCGCGGAGATGAGGTTGGGGAGACGCCACGGCCCACCCTAACGGACCGGCCGCGGTCCCGTCAGCGAAGAAACCGCCGCCGGTTCCGCCTTGTTTCCGCGGCGGCCTGCCGCTACCGGCTGCGCCGATGCCCGACCTCGACCTGCCCATCCGCGCCGCCACCGAGACCGCCGCCGCCCACGGCATCGTGCCGGACCGCTGCGAGATCCTGCAAAACGGCAACACACTGGTGCTGAGGCTCACCGAATCGCTGGTCGCCCGGGTGGTGACCGACCGCGACGGGCCGCGCCAGGGCGGCGAGTGGTTCGCCCGCGAAAATGCCGTCGCCCTCCACCTCGCGACCCGCGGCGCCCCGGTCATCCCGGTCCACCCCGAGCTGCCGCCGGGACCGCACGAACACCTCGGCTACACGCTCAACTTCTGGCAGTTCGTCACCCGCATCGACGCCGAACCGGAGGCAGCGGCCATCGGTCGGACCCTGCACGCATGCCACCAGCTGCTCCGCGATTTCACCGGGCCGCTGCCGGCGCTCGCCATCCTCACCGAAAGCCTGCAGCTGCTGGAAACCCTCGCGACGCGGGGCGCCTTCCCCGGCAGCACCCTGCAGCTCCTGAACGACCGTCTGGTCTCCTCGCTGGCGGTCCTGGAAAACTTCCCCCGCCAGCCGCTCCACGGCGACGCCCACATGGGCAACCTCATGAATACCCGCGACGGCCTGCTGTGGACCGATTGGGAAGACACCTTCAGCGGGCCGGTCGAATGGGATCTCGGCTCGATCATCTGGAACGCGCGGAACCTCGACGGCGACCACGCGACCGCCGACGGGATCCTCGATGCCTACCGGGCCGCCGGTGGCAAAATCGACCCCACCGCGCTGCAGGCTGGCATGGTCGCCCGTGCCGCGGTGATGAGCGCCTGGTACCCCGTCCTTTACCCGGACCCCGACCCGGAGCGGCGCCGGAAACTGCAGTTCCGGCTCGATTGGCTCGAGGCAAATCCCGGGTGAGCCGCTGCCCGCCGCTCGGGATAAATCATCATTTTCTGGAAAGATTCCTGATTTTCGTGCAGTTTCTTGCCGCACGGATCCCGGCCAAGCCACGGGTTCCGCGCGGATGGAAATCATGAAAACAACCTGGATGCTCCTGCTCGCCCCTTCCCTGCTGGCGCTTGCGCCGGCAACGGCCCGGCCACCGGTCGACGCAGGATCGCTGGCCAAGGCCGCGGACGACCCGGCGGCCAGCCACGCCTGGGCGCTGGCCGAACTGGAGCGGGCGCTCGGCGACAAGGAGTGGAAATCGCTGTCAACCGGCGGTCCTCGTGCGGCCTTCTTCCGCGAGCTGGCGAAGCCCGATGGGCTTTTGGACGAGCTGATGTTTTCCGGCCCGCTGCCCGACGATCCGGCGAAGATGATCCGCGTGGCGGAGTCACTGTGGAAGGCGGACGCGCGCTCCATGGCCGACCGCCGCGAACTCACCACCGCCGCGGCCGTGGCGCTGACCTTCGGCGACGGGAAGTGGCCGGAAGACCAGGCCGCCGCCCGCTACGAGTACTATCGTGATTCCCGCAAGGCCGGCCAGCTGCACCCGATGTTCGACACGCTCGAGACCTGGGAGAAACGCTACGTCGTTTCGGTCAGCAGCAACGGCGGCTGGGCGGGCGACGACGGGTGGGGCGAGCGCTCGATGGAATGGCTGCGGGACCACGTCAAGCTGCCGGCCGCCGACTACACCAAGGCCTGTTGGCAAGCGCCCTACCGCTTGAACAACGTTTTCGGCGACTCGATTCACGGCAAGAATTACTACGCGCCCTTCAAGGAGATGATCCACGCCGAGCGGGTGCGCGAGGTCGGCGGCGTCTGCGGCTCGCTGTCGCACTACGGCGCGACCGCCGCCCGCTCGAACGGCATCCCGGCGATCACCATGGGCGAGCCCGGCCACTGCGCCTACGCGGTCCGCCTCGGCCCCGGCGAATGGACGCCGGCCTACTCGCTCTCATGGAAGCGCGGCCTCCACACCAGCCTGTGGGGCAGGACCTGGACCCAGCTGGTCCTCCAGGACAAGGTGCTGGCGGAGAAGTACGCCTCGCATCGTAGCGACGTCCACCTGTGGCAGGCCCGCTCGCTGCGCGACGAGGATCCCGACCTCGCCGCTTCGGCTTACCGGATGGCGGTGGAAGCCCAACCGTTGAACCAGCAGGCCTGGCTGGAGATCGCGCGCTGGATGAAGGAGCGGCGCCAGCCGTCCCCCGCCGACTGGAAGGCATTCCACGACCAGGCGCTGGCAGCGTTGGCCGACTACCCGGAAGCGGCCTGGGAAGTGCTGGCGGTGTTCCAGCCGTCGGTGATGCCGCAGGTTCCCGCGGACGAACGGATCCCCTTCCTGCTGGCCTTCCACGATGCGATCGCCGCCCGCAAGGGGCCGGTGATGTGGGACTTCGGCAAGGCGCTCGACGAGCAGGTGAAGATGCTCGGCGGAGACCATGCCACCGAGCTGGAGTTCTTCGAGCAGGTGGTGGCGATGCAGGTCCGCTCCGAAACGTGGCTGGCGCCGGTCGTGGCCTGGGGCCGCGAGCGCTTCGCCAAGGACCCGGCCGGCGCGACCGAGTGTTTCAACGTGCTGGCCCGCGGGCTGGCGGCGGGCGGCGGCAGCAGCCAGGCCGAAAGTCTGGGCAAGGTCCTGGCACCGGTCATCCTGGCGGCCGCGGACACCGGCAATGTCGATGCGTTCCAGGCGCTGTCCAAGCTGGCCGGCACCACCCCGGCCAAGGTCCCGACGGGCGAGCCATTCCCTGGCGAGCTGCTGTCGGCCGGGGGCCTGTTGAAAATTTCCACCACCTCCCGCTGGGACGACCCTTCGCAGCACGCGGCGGTGCTCGAGGCGAGCGGCGGCCGCTTCCACACCGACAAGGAGGTGAAGCCCCACGCGGTGGTCCGCCTGGCCAAGCTCGGCGAGCTGTCGGGCATCGTCCTCGCTTCCACCGCCAGCGGCTACAACAGCACCCGCGAGGTGCCGCTGAAGGTCTCGGTCTCCGAGGACGGCCAGCAGTGGACCGAGGTCTTCCGCACGGAGAAGCCGGGCGGTCCGTGGCGCATCCCGCTGGAGGGCAAGGCCCCGCGCGTCGGCTACGTCAAGGTCGAGCGCGATGACGACCGCAGCGAGGTTTTCCACATGAACGCGATCCAGGTATACGGAAGGAGGCTGCAATGATCCGGACCATTTCTTTGATGCTGTTGTCGGGCTCCCTGTTCGCGGCCGAACGGGCGGCGGACTTCCCCGCGGCTCTCGACAAGGCCAAGGCCGGGGGACAGGACATCGCCGTGCTCTACCACGGCTCCGACTGGTGCGCACCCGGCGAGAAGGTCGCGGCGATGTGGCGGCGCGACGATTTTGAAAAGGGCATGGGCAAGGATGTGGTGCTGGTGGCGATCGACCGCAAGGAGCGGCCGGACGAGGCCGAGGCGGCCACCGCCAAGCGCAACGAGGCCTGCCCGGTCGGCGTCCGCAGCTACCCGGGGATCGCCTTGTTCGACGCCGAGGGCCGGCTGGTCGCCAAGCGCGAGGGAATGTCCGAGATCGAGTCCATGGGCGCCCCGGGCCAGGCCCTGCTGCGGGCGGTCGAGGTGCGGCGCAAGCGCGACGCGCTGTGGCAACGCGCCGCCAAGGAGAGCGGGCCCGCCGCCGCGCGCTTGCTGGGCAAGGGCCTCGACATGATGAACCTCGGCCTGGGCCCGAAGGACGTCTACAAGCCGGTGCTCGAGCGGATCCGCAAGGAGGACCCCGAGGATCGCTCCGGCTATGTCGCGCGCTACACCTTTCCCGGCATGAAGCTGGTGGAATCGGCGATGAAACTCGCCGGCGAACAGAAGTTCGAAGACGCCGACAAGGAGATCGCCGCCTGGCTGTCGAAGCGCTCGCTGCTACCGGACCAACGCCAGCAGGCGCTCTCCGCTCGCTTCGCGCTCTACAACCGCTGGGACGCCCGCAAGGGCGACGTGAAGTCCGTCCTGCGCGAGCTGGAGAAGGCCGATCCGGAATCCGAACTGGGCAAGGGCGCGGCGGAGTATCTGAAGATGCTTGGCAGCTGAGCGGGCGACCCGCACGGCGGTTTTCAGATCGACTCGAAGCGCCCGGCCTCGCGGTTCTTGCGGACCGTTCCAGCGGGGAAAACGGTGCCATTCATCGCCAGGAAAACGCCGGGCGGCAGCGACTGCACCGCTCCGAGCGCGAGGCCGAGGTTGAAGATCGCGTCGGTGACCCGGAAGCGGGCGGGGGCGAGGGCGCCGGTGAGGACGATCGTCTTGCCGGGAATCCCCGTCAGCGCGTCCGCCGTCTCGCTCATGGTGTCGGTGCCATGGGTGACCAGGATCCGCGTCTCGGCGGCTTCCTCGCAGGCGCGGCGGATCGCGGCGCGGTCGGCGGCATCGATCTCCAGGCTGTCCTTGCGCAACAGCGGCAGCAAGCGCCACTCGAGCGTGACCCCCGACTCGCGGAAGACATGGGGGACGGTCGGCTCGCCGACTTCGTACTCGGACGATGCGTCGAAGTAGACCTTGTCGATGGTCCCGCCGGTGGTGAGGACGAGCAGCATGGATCAGGGCTTGGCCTTGAAATACGAGCGCTGCTTGTCGGAGACCGGCAGACCGAGTTTTTCCATCACCTCCAGCATATCCTCCCAGACCCGCCGCTTGTCCTGGTTGCCGGAGTTGCTGTGGAGGAGGTAGGCCGGATGATAGGTCACCCGCACCGGGATGCCCGCGAACTCGTGCCAGCTGCCGCGCATCGCCGACACCGAGCCGGTCAGGCCGAGCAGGCCTTCCGCGGCGGTGCCGCCGAGGGCGACGATGCAGCGCGGTTTGACGATCTCCACCTCGGCGCGGACGAAGGACAGGCAGGCCGCCATTTCCTCCGCGGTCGGCTTGCGGTTGTTGGTCGTCTGGCCCGGCATGCCGGGGCGGAATTTGACGATGTTGGAAATGTAGGCCTTCTCGCGGGCGAGCCCCATCGCCTTGAGGATCTCGTTCAGCTTCTGGCCGGCCGGCCCGACGAACGGCTCGCGCTGGCGCTCCTCCTGGTAGCCGGGCGCCTCGCCGACCAGCATCAGGTCGGCCTCGGGATCGCCGGTGGAAAAAACCATCGTCTCGCGCAGGGTGCCGAGCTTGCGTGCCGGTGCCCAGGTTTCGGCCTGGGCGGCGAGGGCGGCGATCTTTTCCGCCGCGCCGCCGGCCGCGGGAGCGACCACCGCAGGAGCCGCCACCACCGGCGCGGGCTCCGGGGGGGCTTCGGAAACCACCGCGGCGGCTACCGGTTCCTCCGGCCGCGGCGCGGGACCGGGCTTGCCGCGGGCCCGCCGGTGGAGTTCCCGCAGGATCTCCTTGGCCTCGTCGTCGAGGTGGACGTGGGTGACCCCGCGCGCTTCCTCCCCGCGGAGGAAATCAATCAAGGCATCGACCGGTCGGCTCACGGGCGGACGCTAGGCAAGCCGGCGGGACGGCGCAATGCCGGTTTGCCCGGGAAGCTGCCGATTCCGATCCGCCGCGAGTGTTATACTTGCCGCGGCCCCGGCCTTTGACCCAAGGTGCCACCGCGAATCAAGCCACCTCCATCCCATGTTCCGACGCATTTCAAATCTCATCAAAGGATTCTTCGGCCTCTTCATCGGCGGCATCGAAAGGAAGAATCCGGAAGCCCTGCTCGAGGTGGAGAAGGAAAACCTTCGCAAGCAGATCAGCGAATTCAACCAAGGCCTCGCCGCCCACGCCGGGCTGGTCGAGCGGCTGATGGGACAGGTGAAGAAGCTCAACGCCCAGGAAAACGAACTGAAGGCCAAGACCAAGGCCTTGCTGCAAGCCGGCCAGCGCGAGGCCGCCGCGGAGATGGCCCTGCGCTACAAGAGCACCGACCAGCAGCACGACGAACTCGCCGCCCAATTGGAGCAGGCCGATGCCCGCTACAAGGAACTGGTCCGCGCCCGCGACGTCGCCATCAAGGCCGCCCGCGACAAGATCGAGACCTTGCGCCGCGGTATCGACGACATGAAGGTCCAGAAAGCGATGGCGGAACTCAACGAAATGGCCGCCGGCATGATCGGCAGCCTGGGTGGCTCCGGCGACACGCTGAACCGCCTCGAGGAAATGGTCGAGGACGAGCGCAGCAAGGCCGCCGGACGCGCCCGCGTCGCCCGCGACAGCGTCGATCTCAGCGGCACCGCGATCAAGGAGGCCGAACAGAAGGCCCTCGCCGACATGGCGCTTGCCGACTTCGCCGCCGAGGAAGGCATCGAACTGCAGCCGAAGGAAGGCACGGCGGCCGCCGAGACCCCGCCCGCCCAGGGCACCATGGGTCCGATCAGCGAGTGACCGCACCGCCGGTGCCGCCGGACATCCCGCCATGGACCCCGAACTTCCATCCCGCTACCACGCTCCCGGCTCGTACTCCGCCCACAACCTGTGGCGGAAGCTTTCCCGCTACGCGCTGGTCGCCGGGCGCAAGACGGTACTCACCGCGCTGACGCTCTACCATTGCCTGCGCGACGCCGACACCCCGACCTGGGCGAAGGGCGTGATCGTCGGCGCGCTCGGCTACCTCATCCTGCCGGCGGACCTGGTGCCGGACATCATTCCCGGTGCTGGCTACGGCGACGACTGGGCGGCCCTGGTGGCGGCCCTCGGCACGGTCGCCGCCTACGTGAAGGACGTCCACAAGCTCAAGGCTTCGGTGCAGACCGAGAAGATTTTTGGCCTGAAGGGCCACTGAACGGCGGCGTTCCGGAGATTCGCGGGAACACCCCGCCCCCTCGCGACACTTGTTTCCGAGAGGACATGCCTGATCTCAAGGAATTCACCCGCGTCATCAGCGACCATCACTCGAGCTTGCGGTACTTCATCCAGGGTCTCGGGGTGAACGCGTCGTGGGTGGACGACGTGGCCCAGGACACCTTCCTGGTGGCCTACCGCAAGTGGGACGAGTTCGACGCCGTGGAAAACCCGGGGGCCTGGCTGCGGACGATCGCCCGCAACCTGATCCTGAACGAGACCGCGAAGCTGAACCGCCGCCAGCGGCTGCTCGATGAAAACCTCACCACGCTGCTGCTCGAGGCGGAGACCAACGAACCGGCGGCCGGGGAGATCACCGACCTCTCGCAACGCCGCGATGCGCTCCGCCAGTGCCTCGGCAAGTTGTCGTCACGGGCCCGCGGGGTAATCGAATCACGCTATTACAAGGATCGCAACTCGTCGGAGATCGCCCTCGAGATGGCCATGAAACCGGCCGCGGTGCGGAAAATGCTTTTTCATGCACGCCAATCGCTCGCGAGTTGCCTAAAGGAACGTTACGTCGACGCAGGAGCATGACCGGAGACATTCCAGACGAATTCATCGACCTGATCGTTGGACTCGAGGAAGGCAACCTCGACGAGGCCGGCCGGTCCCGTCTTGTCGAGATGATCCGCGAGCAGCCCGAGCTGCGGGCGGCAGTCACCGAGCACTTCGCCGTTTCGCGGGCCCTCTCCGAGTTCGATCGCCCGGACGCAAATTTCGCCGGCAGGACCGCGGCCCACATCGCCAAGGTTGCCGCCGAAGGTGAGTTCGGCTTCGCCGGCAAGGTCACCCGCCGGATCATCCGCCGCCGCATCGTCAAGGGACTGGCGGCCGCGGCCGTGGTTGCCCTCGCCCTCTTGCCCTTCTTGCGCGATCCTGCGCCGGAGCTCGGGCCGAAGGTCGCTGAGCTGACCCGCAAGGCCGCCGACGGCAGCTACCTCGACCCGGTGGCGGTGCACGCCGGCGAGGTGCTGGAGGCAAGCAGCGGTCTCGTTCGACTCAACTTCGAGAACGGTGCGGTGGTCGCGATCGGCGCCCCGGCGAAGTTCACGGTGGTCTCCCCGATGGAAATCACCCTCGAGTCCGGCCGTATGAACGGTTGGTGCCCGGAGGCGGCCCACGGCTTCACCGTACGCACCGCCTCCGCCACCCTCACCGACCGCGGCACCTCGTTCGGCATCACGGCCACCGAGGACGGGCATTCGGAGTTCATGGTCCTCGACGGCCTGGTCGAAGTCCAGAAGGGCCGTGAAATGATCAACCTGGCGGAGGGCGCGGCGATCAAGTCCGGCGTCTCCGACCGCCTGAAAGTCGTCGCCTTCGACCCCTCGGAGTTCAAATCCACCTGGCCGCTGTCGCTCGGCATCCTCTCGGTCCGCGGCGCGGTCATCGCCGCCGACCCCGATGTTTCCGAAAACCTGCTCAAACAGGAAGACGACGACCACGTGTTGGTCATTCCCGAAGTCCGCGAGCGGGCCTTCACCCGGCCGCTCCGTGCCGAAATCATCGCCCCCGGCACCCTGCCCGGCGACATCGACGGCAAGGTGCATGTCCTCAAGCCGGACCCGACCAAGCGCCTGAGCAGCTTCGTGATGCGCTACAATCCGGTCGGCAGCTTCCTCGAGGACCGCTTCCTCCGCTTCGAGGGCGAGGTCACCTTCGACCGCAAGGTGCTGGCGATCGCGTGCCAGGGCCCGCAGCTCGCCCACGGCGATGCCGCCTTCTCGACCACCGGCAAATGGCCGGGCATCTACCGCGGCATCGAGCTGGAGCAAAAGCTCAACCCGCCCGACCAGGTCACCTTGTCCGAAGACCGCCGGACGGTGAAGGTCGTCTTCTACGCGGGCCAGTCCACGGACGACATCCGGGTCATCCTCGAGGACAACTGAGCGGGATCGGGCACGGCGCTTTTTTCGCGCGGGCGGGGAACACCCGGGGAGCGGACGACACCGCTCCGTTGAAGCCTGCGCGTTCTCCATTTCCAGGAGACGCCCCGGAAACCCACCCATGAAACCCATCCGATCCCTCCTGTTCGCGCTGCCGCTGATCCCGGCGGCCGCCACCGCCTCCGTGTCCGTCCTGTTCTCGGACGACTTCAACCGGAGCGCCGACCGCAACATCGACGCCGATCTCACCGGCATCGTCAACAACACCGGCAGCGCCATGGCGATCGACGGTGTCTACACCCACGCCCACGTCGACCCGGCGAACATTCCCGGTCCGCAGGATGGCAACGCGACCAACGGCGGCGGCGCCCAGGTCACCGGAACGACCCTCCAGCTGGCGGTCGGAGCCGGAACCTCGAACGCCGTGGTGAACCACAACTTCACCAACGCCTCGATCCTCGCCAACGGCAACTTCTCGGTCGCCTTCGACATCACCGGCGTGAACCAGAGCACCTACGAACAAGGCGGAGGGTTCGCGCTCGGCATGTCGTACGCCGAGGCGATGGCCTCGAAGGACGCCTGGAACGCGGGAACCATCGAGAACCCGACCGGCGTCTTCGCCCCGAGCATGACCGGCGCCTTCAACGGCGGCGCCAGCATCGGCAATCCGGTGCCCGGCCCCGCCGGCGGGATCAGCTCCGACTTCTGGGTCGCGTTGCGCGGCAACGGCACGCTCGTCTGGGGTGGCAGCAGCGGCAACGTCATGGGTGTCACCGGGCTGGCCAAGACCGGCTCGGTCTCCGTGAGCTTCTCGCTGGCCGATTTCAACGCGGGCAGCACCGTGAACTACGAGGTCTTCTACAATTCGATCTCGCAAGGCAGCGGATCGTTCCTGTGGAGCGGCACCAACGAGAACTTCATCGGCCTCGACGCCCGCGACAACACCGCGGTGGGTTTCGACAACCTCAGCGTCACCACGATCCCCGAGCCCTCCGTCGCCGCGCTGGCGGTGCTCGGTTTCGCCGGCCTGTTCCGGCGGCGCCGGTAGCCCGGTCCAACGGCTTTTCCGCGCGGAACGCCGGCGCATCCCCCTGATGTTATGGGTATCATCGGCGGATGCGACCGGCGCAGCGGATGCCGTGAAAAAAGCGCGTGCCCGCGATGGCTGCGCCCGGCTTTCCACGTAGAGTGCCGGCATGAAGTGGTTGCTGGCCATCCTGCCCCTGAACCTCGCCGTCGCCGCGGAAAACCCGCTGGCGGTGGAACTGATCTCGGAAGCAAAGTCGATCGAAGCCGGGAAGACCTTCACCCTCGGCCTCCATCTCACCCATCCGGAAGGGTACCACACCTACTGGAAGCACCCGGGAGCCGTCGGGGTCGCCACCTCCGTGAAGTGGGAACTCCCGCCGGGATTCGTGGCCGGTGAAATCCAGTGGCCCGCCCCGGAGGCCGTCAAGATGGCCCGCTACACCGCGCAGGGCTACCACGATGAGACCCTGCTGATGATTCCGGTCACCCCGCCGGCAAACCTGAAGGAGGCCCCCGTCACGCTGACCGCGAAGGTCTCCTGGATGTGCTGCGGCAAGCAATGCAACCCCGCCAGCGACGTGCCGTTCGCGATCACGCTCCCGGTCACCGCGACGACGGAAAGAGATTCCGCGACACGGCCGGTCTTCGAAAAGTATCGGCACCAGGTCCCGCAACCCGATCCCGCCTGGTCGGCGGCCTTCGATCGCCGCGGGAAAACCTTCGTCCTCACCCTGAAACCCGCCGATCCGGCGGTCACCCGCGACGTCGGGGAACTCGGGGAGCTCCGCTTCTTCACCGCCGACGGCCAGATCGACTCGGACACCCCCCAAACCGTGACCCGGGGCCCGGGACAGGTGATCCGCATCGAGCTTCCGGTTTCGGAGAACGAGCAGACGGGTGACTCACCCGCCGGCGTCGTGGTGGCAACCGGCGGCTGGCGGAAGTCCGGCGGGCCGCAAGGGCTGGAATTGCGGTAAGGACCGCCACGGAGGGAGCACCGCCCTGGCGGGCCCCCTCCGGCCGTCGCTTTCCTACTTCACGATCAGTTTGCCCTGCATCACCGCCCAGTGACCGGGGAAGGTGCAGACGAACTCATACTCGCCGGGCTTTTCCGGGGCGGTCATGCGCAAGGTTTCCTTCTCGCCGGCCTCGAGCAGCTTGGTCGCCGCCAGCACCCGTGAATCGCTCTCGGGCACGTAGGCGCGACCCAGCTTGTCGAGCTTGTCGGGTGCCTGTGTCTGCACCGCTTCCGATACTGCACGCAGGGTGCCCGGCTGGACGAAGACCAGGTTGTGCGGCATCAGGTCGGGATTCTCGAAGATCACCTCGAACGGCTTGCCGGCCTCGACCTCGATCTCCTTGAGATCGTAGCGGAGTTGCTCGCGCACCGCCTTGATCACGAACACGTTCACCTTCAGGTCGGCCAGGACCTTGCGGGCGGCCGCCGCGCGCTCCGCGGGCAACAGCGATGCCAGCTGGTTGGCAACCTGCACGACCTCGCTGAAGTCCTGCGTGGTGCGGCCGTCCACCGGCACGGCGCGCGCCCACTTGACCAGCGCGGCCGCGGTCGGGTCGGCGAGATCCTTCGACCAGGCGTCCTGCGGCAGTTGCGAGATCGCCTTGGCCGCATCGGCCACCTGCTGGTTGCGCTGGATCAGGCCCGCCAGGCCGGCGAACAGCTTCTGCGGATCCGTCTTCATCGAGACCAGCGCGCGGATCGCCGCGGCGCGGATGCCGCCGGCCGGGTCGTGCGGGACCTCGATCGTGGTCGACAAGCGCGGCGCGGGGATGCTCTCCTGCTTGAACAGCTCGTGGCGGCTGGCGTCGAGTACCGTGATCGTGAACCCGTCGAGCCGGTCCTCGAAGCCCTGGCGATTCCAGACCGCGACGCGTTCAACGGTGGCACCGGACTTGAGGTCCACTTCCCACCACGGGTTGTCGCTGTTCTCGCGGGTATGGGTCTGGGTGCCGGAGTTGTAGTCCGGATTGGTGTTGCCATCGATCGCCCGCTCCGGCGTGCCACCGGAGGCGACGCTCGACTGGCTGGCCTTGCCGCCCCGGGCGACGTTCTCGCCGCCGGCGAATACTTCCACCTCGGCGAGGGTCAAGGTGCCCTTCCGGGGCAACTCGATGCGGACGTAGCGGACCTCACCGCCCTTGTCGGCGGCCGCTTCGATGCCCGGCGGCAGGGCCGAAAGCAGGCCGAGGACTTGATCGAAGGCGGAGGACCGCAAGGCGAGGTCGGCCACCCGCGGCAGGGCCTCGAGCAAGCTCACCAGCGAACCGGGCGCTTTCACCGCGTCCTTCCAGACGGCATCGACACCGCCGTCCGCCAGAATCATTGCGGCGAGGGCGCTCTGACCGACGACGCCGGATTGGCTCGCCGCGGCCAGCTTGCCGAGTTCCGCGCGGACGCCCTTGAGATCGGCCGGGGGTTGCTGAAGCAGCAGCTGGGAAAGGTCGCGCGAGGCCTCGCCATTCTTCCCCGCGACCGAGGTCAGGGTGGCCAGCAAGGTGGCGAGCGGCTTCTCGTTCTTCAGTCCGGCCAGGTCGGTGAGCGCCTGTTGCCGCTGGGCGACCGGCACGTCGGGACGGGTCAGCATCGCGGTCAGGGTGACCGGCGACTTCGGCAGCTTCGCGAGGTCGCCGCTGCTGACCGAGCCGAGCACGTACTCGATGCCCGCCGGGTTGTCGGCCGCCAACGGTTTGCCTTCGGAGATCGCCGGCTTCCACCACGGTTCCAGCTGGCGCATCGTTTCCTTGAGGCAGTAGTCGAGGTAGTAGTCGGTCGGCTGCTTCAGCGCGACCAGCGCGACGTCCGCTGCTTCCCATTGGCGGAAGAAGCTGGCGACGCGCACGGCTTCCAGGCGCACCCGCGGGGCCTCGTCGGCGGCGGCGACCTTCAGCAGCGCCAGCGCGTCCGGCACGCGGTCGCGCCAGTAGCCCATCACCCGCACGGCCTGGGCGCGGGCCCGCGGCTCCGGGGATTTCAGGATCCGTCCGAGCAGATCGAGGTCGACGGTGTCGTGCCACTGGTGGACCCACAGCGCCTCGAGGAGGTGGTGCTCGAAGTCGGGATCCTTCTCATCCAGTTGCTTCGTCCAGTCGTTGACGCCGCGGATCACTTCCTTCGAATCGCGCTTGCCGAGCTCCATCTTCGCCCGCATGCGGACGTCGTTTTCCGGCTCCTTGAGCAGCTCGAGCAACGCGGCCACCGGCTCGCCGTCGATCTTCTTCGGTTCAAGCAGCGGCCGGCCCTCGTAGGTGATCCGGTAGATCCGCCCGTGCTGGTGGTCGCGGTTCGGGTCGCGCAGGTGGTGCTGGAGGTGACCGATCAGCATCTGCGACCAGTCCATGAAATAGAGCGATCCGTCCGGGGCCACGGTGATCCCCGAAGGCCGGAAGTTCGGGTTCTTGGCAATGTCGGTCTCGATCAGGTTCGGCAGGGTCTCGCCCTTGATCCCGGATCCCTCCTCGGTGAGCTTGGCGCGAAAGATGCCCTGGACGCTGATCACGTTGGTGTTGAGGAACATCCCCTGCCAGTCGTCGGGGAAATGCCGGCTGGTCAAGATGGCGGTGCCGGGGCACGGGCGGGACGGACGGTTCCAGAATTGCTTCATCCCCGGATGAGCGCCCTTGTCGAGATGGCCGCTGAAGGCCGGCCCGAAGTAGTTGGCATTGCCGGTGGCGTCGGTGATCAGGTCATTGCCCCAGTAGTCGAAGACCCGGCCGTGCGGGTTGGCGAAACCGTACGGCACGTGGCGCATAAACTTGCCGGTGTTCGGCTCGTAGCGGTAGATCGCACCGTCGACGTTGCGCACCGGGCCGTCAAAAGTCTCGACGTTCGAGCGGTGGAAGATGCCGTCGCTGAGATAAACCGCGCCGCCGGGTTCGAGGCACATCGAGTTGGTCTCGTGGTGCGAGTCCGCGGCGTCGAGCCCGTGCAGCACCCGCTCCTTCCAGTCGGCCTTGCCGTCGCCGTCGGTGTCGCGGACGAACCACAGGTCGGGCGACTCCATCACCAGCACGCCGTCCTTGTAGAACTGGAAGCCGGTCGGGCAGTTCAAGCCGTCGAGGAAGGTGGTGACCTTGGCCGCCTTGCCGGTCTTCGGGTCGAGGTCGATCACCAGCAGCTTGTCGAAGTTGGTCGTGGTCGGGGAAGTTTCCGGGTAGTTCGGCCAGGCGGCGATCCAGAGCCGGCCCTTGGTGTCGAAGTTCATCTGCACCGGGTTGACCAGATCGGGGAAGGTTTCCTCGGACGCGACGAGTTCCACCTTGCAGCCCGGTGCCAGCTTGAGGTGCTGGATGGCGTCCTCACCGGACAAATAAGGCACTTCCTGGTCGCGGTTCGGCGGGACCAGGTTGACCTTCGGCAGGTTGTCGTCCTTGACCACCAGGTCGCCGCCCTTTGCCACTGCCCACACCTTGCGGTCGCGGTTGGCGGTCTTGACGTCTCGCTGCGCCATCTCCTCGCCGAGGGTCGAGGCATTGGTCACGCCCTCGTAGGCGATGCGCGAGCGGTTGCCGTAAATGTTGTACTGGTCGACCGTGCGGTAGCGGTGGTGCCACTGGGTGTTCTTGTCGATCACCGCCTCGCGGATCTTGCCGACGATCGGCTCGTCGAGCGAGGGCGGCTCACTGCCGAAGAGCGCGCGGTACTGCACCGGTGCCAGCTCGCGGTAGCCTTCCTCGGTCAGGTGGATGCCGTTGATCGTGAGCGGGGATCCCGCCTTGGCGTAGAGTTCCCGGGACGGCGTGAACAGATCGACGAAGGGCACGCCCTTGGCCTTCGCCACCTCGGCCATCGCCTGCGTGTAGAGGCCGAGGTTGGCGTTGTTCGCCTTGCCATCGGAAAACGACGGGTTCTTCAGGTCCTCCTGGGCGATCGGGGAAAAGAGCACGAGGCGCGGCGCCGATTCGCCGTTGTATTTCGCCGCGAGCTGCGCATCGAGGTAGCTGCCGAGCTCCCGCTTGAAGGCCTCCAGGCCCTCAGGCCCGTTGAACGACTCGTTGAAACCCCAGTAGGCAAAGATCACGTCCGCGCCGAAGTCGGTGCCGGCCTTGTAGATCACCTCCGGATTGCCGGGCTTCGTCGAGTCGCCCTTCTTCATGGAAAGGAACCACTCGGTGGTCGGAACGTCCGCCGACCGCGGGTGGACATTCACCTCGTCGGCCGCGAAGCCGAGGTTGCGGACGGTCAGGTCGAGATCCGGATGGGCACGATGGATCAAGGCCTCGAGCCAGGCGAAGTGCTGCTGGCGATCCGCCAGGCCGCTGCCGACGATGGCGACGTGGTCCCCTTTCTTCAACGCCACCAACGGCTCCCCGGCGGACAGACAGGGAGTCAGGCAGACAACGGCGAGGCCCATGCGAGCGAAGCGTGGCAAGATCATCTTTTTCAAATATCAAACAGGTTTCACTAAAATCACGAAATCCCAAGAAAAACGACATTTCCGGTCAATTCCGGGCAGAGTTGTGCCCGATACGGGGAGCGGGGCAAGCGATCTTTCGCGAGAATCGAGATCGGTTCCGCTGAATTTTCGCTGAAGGAATCCGTCAGGTGGGTGGTATTCTCCGCCCGTCAGCCGCTCACGCCATGATCCGTTTCGCCCTTCTCCTTTCCCTGACCTCGGTGCTTCATGCCGGGGTCAGCATCGACATCGACGCCTTCGGCAGCAGCCTCGGCGGCTGGAAGGTGAAGGGCCGCAGCGCCTGTGACTACGAGCTGTCGGGCGCCGGCTACCGCACCTACAAGCCGGAGATCACACCCACCCCCGATGGCGGGATTTTCACCTCGATCCGCATCGACCACCGCCGCGGGTGGCTCGCCAGCGACGATCACGCCGTGCTCGAGGTGACCATCGACAAGAACGGCTCGGTGGTGTCCGCGCAATCGAACCTCGCGCTCCAGGGCCGGACGATTTCCAGCGACCTGATCCGTTCCACCGGCAGCGTCGGCGGCGCGGTCCCGGGCGTCGGGGCGGCGGTGAAAGTCGGCACCGACCTGACCGCGGACCTTTCCGCGAAGCTGCTGCGGGAAAAGATCGTGGAGCCCGGACGGGTGAGTTTCCCGGCCACCGTGCGCCACAATTACAATCTGCTCTTCCAGGCGATCCGCACCCGGGCCGACCTCGCGCCCGAGCGGCCCGAGGACAAGAAGGAAGAAGCACCCGTCCAGGGTCCGGTCCAGCCGGCCACCGGCGCCGCCAAGCTCGACGTGAAGCCGGTGGGCGAGGCCCGGGAGATCAAGAAAGCCGCGCCCGCCGCGGCACCTGCCGACAAAAAAACGGACGGGTGACTCGCACCCGTCCGTCGCTTGATTCCGTTCCCGCCGTCAGGGTTTGAGACGGAAGAACCGCCTGGGCGAGGCCGCGGTGTCGATCACCAGCGGTGACTTGCCGCTGAGGTCGGTCCACGGCGGCAGCAGGGTGTCGGAGTACTGCATCGTCCCGAACGGCCACTCCAGGGTGATCAGGCTCGGCTTGCCGCCGCTGATCTCGAAGGAGTCGATTTCCCACCCCTGCGGCGACAGGTTGCCGGAGGTGTTGTTGTCGGAGGCCGAGATGAAGCGCACCTGGACCGTGTCACCCACCGCGCCGGTGGCGACCGTGCAGATGCTGGTGATGAAGGCCGGGTGCCCCGCCGAGTTGCCGACGAAGGCCTCGCCGTTTTGCAGCGAGTGGCCCACCGCGCCGAGGCTGCCGTTGTAGCCGTTCTGGCTGAACGCTCCCGAGGCGACCCGGGTGAACTCGCCACCATTGAAGCTCACATCCACCGCGCCGCCGTCGTAGTCGATTTCGAAACTGTGGCGATGGCCGAAGGTCAGCGTCACCGGTCCGGCCTGGGTCAGCGTATAGACCGGGCTGATCAGGTACGAGGTGTTGTCGGCTCCGAACCCGGAGGCCTGGCCGTTGCTGCGCCAGGAGCCGGTGGTGTAGGTCCAGTCGGTTTCAGGCGTGACCGGTGCGCTCACCGAGAAGCCGCCGCCATTCGTGTTGAAGTCCTCGCTGCCGGAGGAAACCGCCGCGGCCACCGTCGGCTGCGCGGAGATTCCTTCCTGGGCGAGCACCAGCGACGAACTGGAAACCACCAGCAACGAATAGCCCGGCGGTGTCCCGGATGCGGCCGGCAAGGGCCCCGAAAGGGTGCCGGTGCAGCTCATGATCTCGTAATACGGCTCGGTGGCACCGCCGCTGAGGACGCTGAAGTCGATCTGGGCGGTGGCGGCGAGGGTGATGTCCCCGTTCACCTCGATCCGGTCCGAGACGGCCCCGTCGATCTCGCAGGCGTAAGTGCCCGAGAGCGTGGTGGAGCCCGCCCCGAAGGTGCCGGCGGAGGCACCGGGAGCAATCGTCCCGTCCACCCCGATCTCCAGCGCGCCGGCGATCGAACCGTCGGCCAGCAGGGTGCCCCCGTTGATCTGGGTGGTGCCGGCGTAGGAGTGGTTGATCCCGCCCGTGAGCTGCAGGGTTCCGGTCCCGGTCTTGGTCAGGAAGGCGGTCGCACCACCGGCGTCACCGCTCTCGATCTCGGCGCTGACGATCAGGTCGGGACCGGCCGCGACATTGTCGATCGCGAAGGTGTGGACCACCCCGTTCGACAGGGCCAGGCCGCTGTTGCCGAGCGTGGCGCCGGTGCCGGCGACGATCGACGATGCCCCGGAGCCGGTCACGGTGACGTTGCCGTTGAGCTGGAAGCTCTCGCCGTTGTAGACGCCGCCGCTGCCGGAGTAGCTGAAGTCGACAACGCTCGACGACAGCGTGAGGTGGCGGATGTGGGCATGGCTGGTGCCGCCCGCGCCGGTCGCCACGCTGCCCCCGGTCACCACGCTAAGGGTCGCCCCGGTCAGGGTCGGATCGACGCTGTTCGCGCCGGTGGGCAAGGCGTTCACACCGCGGATCTCCATGGTGGCGCCGGGATTGACCGTCACCGCCTTGTTGACCGGGAGCCGGTTGCCCTCCTGGCTGCCGTCGAAGGCCACCGTGCCCGAGTTGATGGTCACCGTCCCGCCGATCTGGTTGGGACCGGCGATCACCACCGTGCCGTCCCGGTCGAACCATTCGTTGCCCGCACCGCTGATGTTCGCCGTCGAGGAAAGGTCCCCGCTGCCAACGAAGGAGATTTGCCCGCTGCCGACGGTGGTCGTGCACTCGAAGGTGCTGCCGCCGGCCTGGTTGATCTCGAAATTCCCTCCGCCCACGGTAACCTTGGTCAGGGGCAACAACTCGCCGGTGATGCCGTCGCCGACCCGGAAGGTCCCTTCGTTCACCTCGATCTCGAAGGCGTCGATGGCGTAATTGGCGAATTCCGCGGTGCCGCTGCCGGTCTTGACCAGGTTCCCGCCGAAGACTTCCAGCAGGTAGTCGCCGGTGAAGGAATAGTCCTCGGTGGTGTTGTCGATGACCACGCTGACCGGATTGAGGTCGGATTGCAGGTCGACGTCGGTGCTGGTGGCGCTGTCGTCGAAGTAGACGGCGTAGTCGTCGGAATAAGTCGACGCGGTGGCACCGGTGAAGGTTTCCCAGTTCTGGGTCGTGCCCAGATCCCAGAACGCCGGGTTCGTCCCGTCGCTGCCGGTCCAGCGGAGCGTCGGCGTGACGTAAACCTCGACCTCATCGCTCAGCACCGGGCTGCCGAAGCCGTTGGAAACCTCCACGGTGTAGATGAAGGGGTCGAACGGCGGGTCGTTCGCCTCGGCGGTGACCACCAGCTCCTGCGAGGTCGCCCCCGGGATGTCCACGCCGTTGATCTTCCACTGGTAGGTGAACGGCGGGGTGCCGGTCGGGTCGATGGACAGCGTGTAGCTTTGTCCTTCGGCGATCTCACCCTCCACCGAGACGGCGGGGAAAGTGTCGACCAGACCGGGCGGAACATTGCCGAGCGCGGCATCGTAGAGCTGCTGGATGCGGCCCGCCGACACGGCGCGGTCGAGCATCGCGACCTCGTCGATTTCCCCGCGGAAGTAGTCGCCGGTGGCATTGAAGATCCCGCCCCCGCCGATGTTGAAGTTGAAGGCGCTGGAGCCGTAGACGCTGACCGTGCCATTCGCCGACTTCACCTCCTGGCCGTTGAGATACAGCTTCGCGCCCGAGGCGTTCGCGGTGTAGGCGATGAAGCCCCACTCGTTCTCGGCGAAGGGGTAGGGCGCATCGGTGCTGACGCCGCCGACCGTCGAGTTCCAGGCCTCGATCTGGGTGCCGCCGCCGGCATCGCCGAACTCGAGCACGTCGTTCTGGCCGAAATAGCCGCCGCGGGTGGAGACCGTCGCGCCGCGTTTGACCCAGCCCATCACGGTGTACTCGTTGCGGCTGTTGAGCAGCCCGAGGCCGGTCCCGACGTAGCCGCTGGCGGTGGCCAGGGCGAGCGACGAGTTGCCGGCGCTGAAGCCGTTGAAGCCGGACCCCGGGGCCGGGCCGGTCGCGGCGTTCTTGGAACCGGCGTAGTAGGAACCGTCGGCCCCGTCGCCGAGGCTGCCGGCATTGTCAGCCACCGGCGGGGTCCGCGGGACCCAGTTGTTGTTGAGCCGCCAGTAGCCCGCGGGCGAGTCGGCCAAAATCAATGAGTCATAGGACGGCGACGGCGTCGGGTTGATGCCGTTGTTGTAGTGCGCCAGCACCTGGGTGTCCGAGAGGACGGTGTCGGCGTAGTACGCCGCCTCGTCGACGTCACCGGTCCAGCCGAAGGCATTGTCGGAGCGCGACCCCAGGGTGAAGCCCGAGACCGAGTTCGCGTCGAAGGTCCGCGAGTTGGTGCCACCGGGAGTGATCACCGGACTGGTGGCCTTGAGCACGCCGTTGACGTAGATCTTGCCGATCGCCGCGGCGTGATCCCAGGTCACCACCACGTGATGCCAGGCACCGGCCGTGACGCCGGCCCCGGAATTGATGCTGACCGCCGTGGCGGCCCCGTTCTTGTTGTAGGTGCGGAAATTGAACCCGGTGCCGGCATCTCCCTGATAAATCAGCCAACCTTCGCGTCCGAAGGTGTCGGTGTTTTCCCGCCACGAGGAAATCGGGCTGGCCAGCGCGCCGGCTGCCGGGATCGCGTCCGGTTTCAGCCAGACCTCCGCGCTGAACGAGCCCTGGAAGTTCAAGCCTGCGGTGTAGGGCACCGTGAAACCGTTGCCGGCGGTGTGTCCCGCCACGTCGGAGCTGCCGGTCAGGGCACCCGCTACCTGGCGGACGAAGGTGGCGCTGAGCTGGCCGTCGGCGGCGGCCCCCAGGCTCCCCAGGTTGACCTCGGGGGTCGACAGGTCATCGGTCACCACCCCGTCGTCGAAACGGTAGTAAGCCAGCGGGTTTTCGCTGAGCACTTCGGTGGCATAGTCCGCCCGGACGATGCCCGGCAGGACGGAGGTCAGGAGCATGGTGAGCGATGCCCACGGGGCTCCCGACGCCCGTTGGATCGTTGGTTTGTATGGCTTCATGGTTGTTTTTTTTGTCGCCGCGGCGGGTGAATCCGCGGATTCGCTGAGAACGTCACGGGGGAATCCGACCCGCCGCCGGCCCTTGACCGCGAACGGGTTGAAACGAAAAAACCACCTCGACTTTTCTCATCGATAGCCGAGTAACAAAGATCAGTTTTCGCGTCAATAAATGCTTTCGATGGAGCATTTCAGCACGAACCGCCAATCCACACCTCCCCCCACCCGGAAAAACCGGCTCTCCACTGCGAAAAATACGCGTCCTCGGTTGTTTTTTATCGCCCGGTTTCCTGCGGAAAAAATCCACCCGATTCGACCCTCTCCCAAGCATTTCGGGTGCCACCGGCGCCCCGGTCGGGGGGCCCCGGATCAGCCCCTGAGGTCCGCCAGCGCCAAGCGCAATTCCGCCACCAGGACCTGCAAGCGGGACACCAGTTCGGGGGCCTCGGCGGTGGGGTCAAAGCGCAGCCGCTGATGCAGTTCCAGCGCCTCTTGAAGCGTCTCGGGCCGCTCGATCCGCGGTTCCAGCTGCCTCAGCCACGGCACCACCGGCGTCCCCTGCGGACGCTCGCCCAGAATCCGGCCTGCCGGTTTTTCCAGTGACGACAACGGCGTGGCCGACACCCCGGCCAGACCGCGGCTCCGCGCCCTGGCGGGGTCCAGGCGGCTGCGCGACCGCCACAGGTTGCGGCCGATGAAGCCCAGCCCGGCGAGCATCGGGAGGAGAAGCACCACCACCACCATCGTCATGTGGCCGGGCTGGTCGCGCCACACCAGGAAGTCCTCGCGGTGCCGCTGGAACCAGTCGCTCAAGGCCTGGTAGCGCGACGGCCGGGTCTCAAGCTCGGTCCACGATTGCGGCGTGAGATCGATGTCCATCCAGCTGCCGGACGCGGCATCCCAGCCGCGGGTCCAGGCGTGGGCGTGGGTGCCGCGGATCGTCGCCTCGCCGAGATCCCGGTCGAACTCGACCACCGCGAAGCCGGTGACGTAGCGGGTCGGGATCCCCGCCTCGCGCAGCAGCAAGGTGGTTGCGGTGGCAAAGAACTCGCAGTGCCCGGCCTTGGTCTCGTTGAGAAACTTGCCAAGCAAGGTGACGCCCGACCGCGGGTCGTGCCCGCGCGGCACCGCGTTGTAGCGGGTGTAGCGGAAGTCGCGGGCGAAATAGGCCTGCAGCCGGTGGACTTTCTCCTTCAGGCCGCCCTCGCGCAGCCCGAGTTCGTCCACCAGGCGCTTCATCAGGGCGGCCTCCGCCTTGGGCATCTGCAGCTCGGAAAGCGCGGGCGGGGCGGTGCCTTCGGGAATCCCGGCCATGGCGGCTTCCTCCGGGCTCAGCTCGGTGGCAAAGCCCGCGTTCCACAGCACCTCGGCGTCGGCCACCGGCTGCGACGGCTTCAGGCGGAAAGTACCGAAAGAATTGCGCTCGAATTCCTCGTACGGGAACCGGTGCAAACTCACCGCGTTCGCCGGCAGCGGGAACAAGGCCGCGTCGGGCGTCGCCCCGCGCAACCGGAAGTGATGATGCCCGGGGTCCGCCACCACCTTGGGGTCCGGCAGGTTCGGCGGCAGGACGATGAAATCGTCCTCCGGGTCGTCCGGGTTCGCCGGATTGACGATCTGCGCCGGCGACTGGAACACCTCCTCGCGGGTTGCCGACGCCTCGCGCCGCGGCACCCCCCACCAGGTGGCGGCCGACGCGTATTCGCTGTACGATGCCACCCGTAGCAGGCGCGGCAAGGGTCCGTCCTCGCGGATCAGCCGCCACTTGATCTCCGGCGACTGCTTGAGCGCCCCGAGGTTGCCGATCGAGGTCTGCATCTCGCGCCGGTAATCCAGCCGCGAATTCAGGCTGCTTCCGAAGCGGCCCTCGGTGAGGTAGCGGTACAAGGCGCTCAGCCCCTGCTGCCCGGCCAAGCCGCCGGCCGCCGACAGGACCAGCGCGACCAGGCTGGCCACCCCCAGCTGGCGCCAGCCGCGCCCGGCAACCGTGGCGAAGGCCCAGCCGACCAGGATCACCATCACCGGATAAAAGTAGATCGTCCCCGCATAGAGCCCCAGGCAAGACGCCAGCAGGATCGCGCAGAAATAGACGTAGCCGAAGCTGAAGCGCACCTCCTGGAAGGGCAGGCCGAACTTCAAGGCGTGCTCCTTGCGCCGCCGGATCAGCATGGAGAAGGTGCCGAGCCCCATCGAGCCGGACTTGCCGTAGGACTGCACGAACTGCAGCGGCAGCAAGATCACCGGCAGCCAGGTGAAGACCAGCCCCATCGCGTTGAGGCGCGCGCCTTGCAAGAGCACCAGCACCATCGCGATCAGCAGCAACAGGACCGACAGCCGCCACGCCAGCAACGACGCCTTGTCGGCGAAATCCCAGCGGATCCGCGTCCAGTGGGCGCCCTCGATCAGGACCGCGCATCCCAGCGCCACCAGGGCACGGTCGGTCATCCCGCCCCAGAACAGGAGCGAGGCGCCGAGCAGCATGCGGGGCGGGCCGGTCATTCGGAAAAGACTGAAGGAAATGGTGTCAGGGGCGCCGGTGGCTGGCCCCGGCCAAGGGGAACCCTAGCCGCTCCTGCTTTCGAAGGCATCCGGAACTTCATGGTCACAGTCGTCGCGGGAGTTTCATCAGGTCGCCCGCCAGCTCGGAACTGCGGATGAAGTGGGTGCGCGGGACCGCCCCCGGGCTTTCGCGGCAGATCACCAGCGCGGCGGTCTCGATCCCCGCCCGCTGCAAGCGCTGCAACAGCTTGGCCCGGCTCGGCGACCAGCTGGCGAAGACGCACAGGCAGCCGGCCAGGTCCTCGGCGTGCCGCATCACCAGCTTCGCCAGCGAATCGTAATCCTCGTGCTCCGCGCTCTCCACCCCCGCCAGCACCTCGAGCAGCGTCTCCGCCCGCGCGATCCCCTGCCCGGCGGTGACCACCCGCTCGTGGCCGGCGATGAACATCAGGTCGATCAGCGACTCGCTGGCATCCACCGCGACGATGAACGACGCCGCGACCGACACCGCGTCCTCGAACAGATCGTCGTCCCCGGCGGCCGGGAAAGTGTCGAGGATCAGCCCGTGGCGCGGGAAAAAGGTGTCCTCCAGCTCCTTCACCACCGGCTTGCCGGTGCGGGCCCAGGTCGGCCAGTGGATCAGCCGCAGCGGGTCGCCCGGCTCGTAGTCGCGCAGGCCGGTGAACTCGCCGGTCGAACCGGAGTGGCGCGCGGTCGCCTCGCCGCCGGGCTGGAAGCGGGCGCTGCCCGGCAGCTCGAAGCGCGGCAGCGGGTAGCGCCGCGGCAGCACCGCCAGCATCGCCGGCGGCGCCGGCACCTTCACGCAGCGGCGGAAGATGCCCAGCGAATCCGGCAGCAGCACCCGCAGGTCGTTCATCCGGATCAGGCCGCGGCGCCGCGGTGTCAGGGTCAGCGCCACGGACCCGCCCGGCCCCGGCTTCAGGCGGTCGACCGGCGCGCTCTTGCCGCCCTCGAACAGCAGGCGGGTCTCGCACAGCCAGTTCCACCGGTACCACGCCAGCGAGCGGTCGAAGATGTTCCGCTGCTCCTCGCCCGGCTCCCGGCTGTCGAGGAACTGCTGCAGGCCCGGCCGCGGGTCGGGCGGGGTTTCCATCAACTGGAAGCGCCGCAGCGGCTTCTTGCGGCGGTTGTGCAGCGTGACGTGATAGGTCAAGCGCTGCCCCGCGGTGGCATGGGCGGGCACGTCGCGCACCGCCTCCAGCTTCACCCGCCGGAACGGCAGCGAAAACAGCGCCACCCCGACCAGCGAGCAGGCCAGGGAAAAGACCTGGAACACCGCCTGGTCGGCATTCCCCATCGCGGCCCCGGCCGTGATCACGATCACGATCATCAGGCCGATCGCCGGCGGTCCCAGGCGCCGCTTCAGGTAGTGGTTCATCCCCATCCCGTGGCGGTAGAACCGGTACGCCAGGTCGCGGGTCAGGAAACGCCACACCTTCCCCGTCGTCCGGGCGGGGGATGGGGTCGGCGGGGCACTGGGCATCTCCCCGGAAGTTTCGCCGCGCCCGCCCGTCCGCCAAGCGGAAAGCCTCCGCCACGTTTGTTCTTCCCCTCGTCCGCGGTCATGGGGGATGAACAAGCGCGTGCCCCGTCGCCCCGATCCCGCGCCGCACCCGTCCGACTTCCGCTCCCGGCAGGTCGAGGCGTCCCGCGTGTTCTTCTTCGACGAGCCCGCCGGCACCGATTTCGAGATCAAGGGCGGCGGCTTCGAGCGCTGCCGGCCGGACTACCGGATCGACCGCCCGGACTTCCCGTGGTTCCTGCTGGAATACGTCCACGGCGGCCGCGGCACGGTCTCGCTCAACGGCGTCGAGACGCCGCTGAAGTCGGGCGTGTTCTTCCTCTACGGCCCGGGCATCGAGCACCACATCGCCAGCGATCCCGAAAAGCCGCTGCTCAAGTACTTCGCCGGCTTCGCGGGTCCGGCCGCGGCGGCCTTCCTGGAACACCACGACTTCCAGCCCGGCATCATTTCCCACTGCCTGAAGTCCGAGCCGATCCGCCGCGCCTTCGACACCTTGATCGAGCGCGGCTCGCGGAATTCCAAGTACTCGCGCCCGCTCTGCGTGGCCATCATCCAGCAGCTCATCCTGATGTGCCGCGAGGACGCCGTCAGCGCCGGCAGCACCGACACCCGCGCTTTCGCCACCTTCAGCCGCGTCCGCGAGTGCATCGAGGAACGCTTCCACGAGCTCGGCTCGCTCGATGCCGTCGCCGCCGCCTGCGACCTGGACGCACCCTACCTGTGCCGCCTCTTCGCCCGCTTCCACGACGAGAGCCCTTACCAGTTCCTCACCCGGCTGAAGATGCAGCACGCCGCCTCGCTGCTGCTGGAGGAAGGAATGTCGGTGAAGGAGGCCGCCCGCGCCAGCGGCTTCCCCGACCCCTTCCATTTCTCCCGCGTCTTCAAGTCCGTCCACCGCGTCCCGCCCTCGCGGTTCCGCGAGGCGATGCACGCGAAGAAGACGCGGTGAGACAGCGACGACGTGACGCTCAACCCGCCGGGGTGACGGTGAAGCAAAACGAGGCTCCGCCCGCCGGGCCGGGCTCGACCCACAGCCGGTGGCCGTGGCGCTGGGCGATCTGCGCGCAGAAAGCCAGCCCGATCCCCGACCCGCCGGTGCCGCTCTGGCCGCTACGATAAAAGTAGTCGAAGATCCGCTGCTGGTCCGACGCGTCGATGCCGCGCCCGTTGTCCTGCACGTAGACCACCGTGCCGATCTGGTCGCGGACCTCGGAGCCGATCCGGATTTCCAGCGGCTGGGCGCCGACCCGGGCATGCACAAGGGCATTGCGGACCAGGTTCGACATCAGATGGAAAAGCTGGGTCTTGAGCCCGCGGACCCTCGGCAGGGTCTCGATCTGGATGGCGGTCCCCTCGACCCGGCCGCCGACCGTCAACTGGTCGACCACCTGCGACGCGAGTTCCGCGAACTCGATGTCCTCGGCGTCCGAAATGCTGTCCGCGCGGGCAAAATCGAGCATCTCGCCGATGAACTTCGAAAGGCCGGAAAGCGAGTCGACGCCCAGGTCGACGATTTGGGCGAGGCCGCCGTCGAGCTGCGGGCCACGCTCACCCCGGACCAGCGCAAGCGCCATCGTCGCAGCCTGCAGCTGGTTCTTCACCTCGTGCGCCATGATCCCGGCGAAGCGCCGCAACTCATGGTTGGAGCGCTCGAGCACCAGGTTCCGCTTGCGCACCAGCTCGACGATCCCGGAACGGATCTCGGTGGTCAGCGCTACCACCCCGTGGCCCCAAGGCAGCGACTGGTGACGGACCGTCTCCTGCCACGCGGCAAAGCTGAGGCGCGGTGCCAGGCGGCCCTGGTCGTCGCGCGACTTCGCGCCCGCCGGATCGCCCGCCCAGGTGACGGTTTGCAACGCCTCGTCGCGGAAGATCATCAGCCAGGCGCTCTCCCCCAGGTTGATCGCCACCACCCCGGCGGCCTTTGGCAAATCCGCGGCAAGCGCGGGGAAATCCTGTACCGTGTGATGGCTCAGGAAAAGCCCCTCCTCCTGCCACGACGACAGCTGGCCGAGCGCCTGCACCAGCACCTGGTCGCGAGGGACCGACCCGCGGGCCAGCACCTCACGGTCGGAAACCACGGCCGCCCCGTCGGCGGAGAAAAGCTCGATGAAATCCGGCAGCGCTTCGGCGAAGCTCCCCTCGAGGTCCGCATAGTCCTTGAATCCGGTCAGCAAGCGCAAGGCGGTGCGACGCGCCGCGGCGGCTTGCTGGTCCTCCAGGCTGCGCTGTTTCACCCCGAGCTGGGCCGACATCACCGTGGCATAGAGACACGCGGTGGCACGGATCCCGTAGCTGACGAAGCGCGGCGTGCGGTGATGGCAGGCGATCAGCCCCCACAGCTCGCCGTCGATCACCAGCGAAAGCGTCAGGGAAGCTCCGACCTCCATGTTGCGCAGGTACTGCAGGTGGATCGGCGACATGCTCCGGAGCACCGCGCGGCTCATGTCGAGGACCTTGCCCGTCCGCGGCCGGGCGGCCGGCACCATCACGGCCGGCTCGGCATCGACGTCCTGCAACAGGCGGACCTGCGTCTTGAGATAAAGCGCCCGCGCCTGCGGCGGGATGTCGGAGGCGGGATAGTGGAGGCCCAGGAAGGACTCCATCCCCTCGGCCGCCGATTCCGCGATGACCTCGCCGTGGAAGTCCGGCGCGAATCGGTACACCATCACCCGGTCGAAGCCGGTGAATCCCCGGACTTTCTCCGCCATCAGCTGGGAAATCCCGGCGATATCCCTGATGCCCGAAATCTTGCCCAGCGAGCGCTGGATCAACTGCAGGTAGTTGTCCAGTCCGTCGGTCGGACTCCCGTCATCCTGCCCGGCCGGGCACCGCTCCAGTTCGAGGATCGTCGCCGAGTCGTCGAGCAGGTGGGCGATCCCGTCGAAGACGATGCGACCTGCGGGGGTCATCACCGGCACGCGGAAAGGATTCACGTAGGTCGAAGCGGCTTCCCGGATCAGCTTCGCCACGCCGTCCCGTGCCGCCGGATCCACCCTCTCCAAAAACGAGACACCAAGTAATTCCGACGGTTCAATGCCGAGGATTCCCGCCGCGTTCGCACTCACCTGCTCGACGCGGAACCCTCCCGGTTCCAGCACCAGCAGGATCCCGTGCGGCTGTACCGATCCCGGGATGTGGATCGGCTCGTTCGCGCACTCGTCGAGATCAATGGGGTCGCTCATGAATAAGTTGGGGTTTGGAGGTCCGTCGCGCCGCCGCCGAACGCCGCGATGAAATGTCCGAAGCTCCGCCGCGCGGAGTCTTCCGCCGCCTCGTGGAAACCGGCCGGCGGATCCATCAACTCGAGCCAGGCAAGGAACTCCCGCCAGCTCGAGGCCGTGCGCTCGCCGAAGCCGCGGAAAAAGGCCGACTCGGCCTCCGCCACCGGCCCGGTGTTCGACTCCAGCAGGCCGAGCAACTGGCGGCCGCCGTGCACGCTGCCCTCCAGCACGTAGAGGCAGCCCACCGTGGTGCCGGGCGCCGCGGCACCTGCGGAGGTCCGCGCGGGCATCCGGTCGATCCGCCGGCCCAGCGCGGCCAGGTCCGACTCCAGCGCACGATAGCGGCCCTGCCTCATTTCCAGGTCGGGAAGACCCAGCTCCGCCGCCTGGTGCCAGTCCACCTCCGGCCAGCAACCGGCAAGCCCGCGGTGAAACCGCTCGAGGTAGCCGGCGTAGCCGCGGCGTGACCGGACCGCCTCCTCCGCCCACGGCGAAGCGTCGAGCTGCCGGTGAAGTTCACCGGTTGCGGATCTGAGGCGGGATATGAAACTCATGCAACGTCCATCTAACAAAATACCCGTGCCTTGACGGCGGTATGGTACCGGCAAAGGAGCTAGCCTCGGAACTCGCGCCTTGCAACCCACTCGTTCCAAAGCCCCCCATTGGTTTTCCCGAACACGCTGACAGGGACGTTTGCTTTTTGCATTGCCGCGCCGTTTCAATCGAATCTGTCTTGGCGTGCGGTGAACTACAACCATCTCCACTACTTCCACGTGATCGCCCAGGAGGGCACCCTCTCTCGCGCCTCCAAGCGGCTCCATGTCAGCCAGCCGACCCTGAGCGGGCAGCTCAAGCTGTTGGAGGACTACCTGGAAACGAAGCTCTTCGACCGCACCGGTGGCGCGCTCCGGCTCAATGCCAATGGTCGGCGCGCGCTCGAGATCACCCAGGAAATGTTCCGCCTGGGCGAACGGCTCGAGGAGATGTTTCCCGGCCACCGCCCGCCGGCCAAGGTGCGGTTGGAAATCGGGATCGCCACCACCGTCGGCCGATCGTTCGCCGTCACCCGCTTCGTCGAGTTGTTCAAGAGCCGCCGCGTGATGACCCGGGTCCGCCAGGGCGACCACGAGTTCCTTTTCCACGAGCTGCTCGGCAACGGCCTCGACCTGCTCATCACCGACAGCCTGCCGGAGCGCCGCAACGACCGCGGCACCGAATGCCGCAAGCTCACCTCGCCCGAGTTTGTCGCCGTCGCCGCCAGCGACTTCGCCGGGAAGCTCGAGGACCCGACGGTCGGCGGCCTCCACCACCAGCCGTTCATCCACTACACTTCTCATAGTTCCTACCGCTTCGAGATCGACCAGCACTTCCGCGACCAGCGGATCGAGCCGCGAATCGTGGCCGAGGCCGACGACGTCTACGTGATCCGCGACGCGGTCGCCGCCGGCATCGGCGCCGGCATCATCCCCCGTGCGATCCTCGACGAGTCGCCGCAGCGGGACGGAATCCGGATCCTCGGCAGCATGGCCCGCAAGTTCGACATCTTCGCGCTCTACAACTGCCAGGATCCCTCCGAGGAGATCATCGCCGCGCTCGACATCCTGGCCGATCCGGCCACCAAGGATCCCGTCGCTTGAAGCGGGCGCACCCGCGCCCCGCCGGGACGGCGGCAGTCCCTTTCATCGTCCGCCTTCACCTTTCCCAATGCCGCGAGGCGATGGTCGCGAAAAAGACACGGTGCCGCGGGACCTCCCGATGCCTATCGACCTTTGGCCGGAAGGGTGATGGAGAAGTCGGATGGCTTCCCTAGATAATAGGATCGATCCGGCCACAGATCGATCGTGACCGCCCTTTCCAAGGGACCGCTACGAATGAAGAACTCCCCGCCATCCGGACCATCGCTGACGTTCACCGTCCGGTTCGGCTTCGGCCTCGAGGAGGCGCGGGTCGCAACGCGGAGCTTCACCTTCGTGATCCCCGGCACTCCGCCGCTCTTCTCCAGGATGACCCGATAGCCTCCTGGAACCGGTACCGCCGCCTTGAGGCGCACCGTCGGCTCGCCGTCGGAAATTGTTCCGGTCACCGGAACGTCGCTCACGACGCCATATCCAACGGATTCCAGCAGCCGGATCGAAAGTGTTTCCCGGTCTTCTGTCATCCGGTCGTGGATCGGTTGGACGATCAGTTCGGCCACGTCGCTTCCCGCCCGGAATGCCACGACCTTCCCGACCTTCGGGTAATCGCGGCCGGCACTGGCCGTGCCGCCGGTTTCAATCTCGACCGCCAGTGGCCGTGAGAGGTCGCCGCTGCGGGTGAACTTGAAGCGCAAGGCTCCCCCGTCCGCCGGCCCGGCGGTTTCCGCCCCTTCCAGCACCTCGCCAGACAAGGCGACGACAGCTTGGTCGTCGAAAACCTTCACCATCGCCCCGCCACCCGGTTCACACAGATAAGTCGCAGCGGGAACCAGGCTCAGGCTCACCTGCTCGGTCGATTCTTCGAGGTCATCTTCGAGAGCCCGCACCCGCACCTGCACCGAGCTGGCACCGTCTGCAATCGTCGCCACCCAGGTCCCGTCCTCCAGCGGTTCAGCGCCATCTAACAGAAAATCCTCGCCCCACACCGCATCCCCTCCGATCTTCAGCCTCGCTGCCAGCTCCCCGTCCACCGCTCCGCCGCGGGATATCGTGAACACACCCTCCGCCTCCCGGGCTTCCGCGGCATAGCCCGCCGCATCAAGCCTCAGGGATCCCGCATCCGCGCGACCACCGACATAACTTGCGCCGATCCCGAACCGGAATCCGGTGAACATCTCCAGGCCGTCCGCGGTTTCCAGAAGACCGACCTGGGGTGCCATCTCCCCCGCGACGCTCGGCTCGCCCGCCCACACCGGCCCGCCACCGTCGCGCCATAGCAGGACCCGCCGGCCGGCGACAACCCACATCGACCGCCCTTCACCCGGCGTCAGCCCTTTCACCGACTCTTCCGACACCGTCCAGGTCTCGCCCTCTCCGTAAGTGCCATTGCCAGGGACAAACCAGCGGACCGCCCCATCGCTCGTCCCCGCGGCGAAGCCGTCCCCTTCCCGCGGCACCGCCACCGACGTGAATTTACCGGGAAGACCGGCCTCGTGGACACCGCTCCCGAGATCGAACACATCGATCCTGGTTCCTGCGATCGCAACGACCGCCTCGATCCTCTGGTCTCCATCGACATCCCCCAGCTCGAGCGAGACGACCCCGCTCCGGACATCCGACAGCCGGGGTGACGTCCATTCCAGACTACCGGTCGCCAGATCGAACACCCGCAAGTAAACCCCGTCCGCAAAACTCGACGACATGGCGCTTCCTGCCACCAATTCCAGATCGCCGTCCCCATCCACATCCATCACGTCCGCAGCACTGATCGCCTCGTAGGGCGACGGGACCCTGACACTGCCCAGGAGTTCCAGTTCGCCATCGTCACCCAGGGTGCGGAACTCGACGCCATCCCGACGGTCCCACGTGCCGGGCATCAACAAGTCCAGCCTCCCGTCCCCGTTCATGTCCCTCAGCCGCAAAAGGAAGCCATCCTTCGGCCGCGAGGACGATCCGATCGAGGAAGTCGACGCGATCGGTCGCAAGCTTGCCCCGTCGAAAACCACCACGCCGACCGAATCGATGCCAAGTCCCCCGGCCGCCGCCGTGACAATCTCTGGCACCCCGTCACCGGTCATGTCCCCGACCACCGGCGATAGGAACGGTCCACCCGCCTCACTGCTTTCCCACTCGGTCCTCATGCCCATCAGGCTCGCGACCCGCAGTCTTCTGGCCAGGCCGGAAGAATTCGAGCCGATCACTTCCAGCTCGCCGTCCGAATCCGGATCCCCGACCACGAACTGCCCGAACCCGGTGATCGTCTCCCGCCATGCCGAAACCGGCCCGAATTCCCCCATGATCTCGAAAACCCGCGGAGTTGCGGAATTCCCGACAAGCACGAGTTCGGGATACGCATCCCCGTCGAGCGGCTCCAACGACATCCAGTGAACCGTCCCATCCGACGGGATCACCCACCGGGTCTTCTTGCGTTCCACGTCCATGCCGTGAACCGCCCCGGCGGCATCACAGGCAATCCACAGCCTCCCGCCGTAGGCATCGATGTCGCCCACCGCAACATGCCTCCAGCCGCCCTCCACGGATCGCTTCCACTGGACCTTGCCCTTCGCCCCGTCGATCACGTGCCCCGAGGAGGTCACCACCTCGAGCGCCGCATCCCCGTCCAGTTGACCACAGGCGATGGCATCGCCGCTTGCGGCTGCCAGCCTCCACCTCACTGCTCCGCTCAGATCACAACAGCTCAAGCCGTCATCCCCCTGGAGCAGCAACTCGTCGCGGCCGTCTCCGTCAAGATCGGCGGCGGTGCCCGCCTGGATCGGCGAGCCGTGTTCGAAGCGGCCCGATTCCACACGGGACGTCGCGTCGTAGGAAATCACCCTGCCATCCGAAAGGACCACCACGACCCTTGGCCGCGCACTCCGGTCCACCGGGAAAAACCCGCTGATCCGCGTCCCGTTGCCGGCCGTTTCGTCGAAGTAAGGAGCTTGCACATGGCGCTGGACGTAGGAGTTCGTCGCAGGGTCGTGGGCAGACACATGCCAGAAGCTGTTCTCCCTTTCGTTGACATCATCCACGGACGCCGTGGCGAAGATTTCGCTGCCATTTCCGGTCTCGAGAAGAAACAGGCCCGACTTGCCGACTTGATTGCCCGAGGGGGAAAAATGCCAGAACGGTGCGGCCTCGGGGCTTGCCGGAAGAACCTCCATGGCGCCCCCGCTGCACGACCCGGACAAGACGCCAAGACCGATCCAACTAAAACACAACAGGCGGCGGGATGGCATATTCAACATGATCATCTAACGATGAACAGAAGGAGGCAGCCCCGACAACATGGGTCAAGGAACCATTCCGACCTGGCTTCACATCGATTTGCCCCGGGACGCGGCGATGCACTGCCCCCCGCTTGCAACGTCGGGTTACTTGCCGTGGACTTCAACCTCGGCGATCCGCGCGGTGCCGTCCTCGCCGGGATCGTCGATGACCACCTTCAAGTACCGCGCGTCCACCGGCTTGATTTCCACGTCGGTGACGTCGTCCCGGTTGCCCTTGCGGACATCGGCGGTTTGCCAGGACTTGCCGTCGGCGCTGGTCATGATGGTGAAGTCGCGGGTGTTGAGTCCGCCATCCAGCCCGCCGACACCGGCATGGCGGACGACATAGCGGTGGATCGTGCGCCGGGCGCCGAAATCGAATCCCAGCCATTGCCCGGTTTTCTCGGCAACCGTCCACAGCGTCGCCGGGGTGCCGTCGGCGGCCAGGTCCGGTTGTCCCGGCCCGCCGCGCACGGTGGTCTCCGGCGCCATGGACAGGTTGTAGGGCAGGCCGTTCGCCTCGTTGTAGAGGTTGAAATAGTGATCCGCCCGCACGAACTCGACCTTGCCCGGGAAGCGCTTTGCCAGCTCGTCGTGCAGCTCGACCAAGCGGTGCGGTTTCAGCTCGTGCCAGATGTCGGCCTGGTAACCCAGGAACAGCGGTGCCTTGCCATCCCAACGCCCGATCTCCCGCTTCAGCGAGCCGCTGATGTGTTCGTAGGATCCGGCGTAGGGGATGACCAGCTTGTCAAAACGGACCCTGCCGCCCGCCACGCTGCCTTTCACCGAGGGTACATCCTTGAAGTTCTGCACCGTCGCGCCGTAGAGGCTGCGGCAGTTCTTTTCATAGGCCGCCCGCTGCATCTCCGAAGCGTCGTCCCAGATGGTAATCACCCGCAGGCCGGAGCGCTGCAGGTAGCTTTCGGTCAGGCGAGTGTAGCCGCTCATCCGCGCCGGGTCGCGGGTGTATTCGCCGACCGGCGCGCCGGGTTCGTCCAGCGTGTTGGACGGCATCATGTAGCCCATGCCCGACGGCCCGGTGACGAAGCAGTCGTTCGGAGTCGCATGACCATAGTAGTAGTTCAGGATGCCCGGCGCGATGTCGACCAGCCCCGGCGCAATGGTCCAGTTCAGCGCGATCTTCCCGCGCACCGGCTCGGTGCGGTCCCAGACCTGGCGCATCGCGTGCTGCGTGTACTGGATGTTGTCGCCGTCGCTGATGAAGACCGCCACGTAGGCCTTGTCTTCCAGTTCCGGCATTTTCGGCACCGGCGGGATGTTGATGCGGTGGTCGGTGCCCGCATACACGCTGCCACTCACGAAGAAGTCCGCCGGCATGGTGCCGATCCCGAACTCCGAGGCGGTGGTGATCCCGGAGCGCTCCGAGGTGTACCACCCGAGCGCGATCGCCTCGCCCGCCTTCATGTCGCCGAAGAACTTCCGCATGACGTCCCGTTCCTCCGGCTTGCGGTTGTCCAGCCACACCACCGCCGCGCCCACCGCCGCCGCGATGTCGCGGGTGTGGTGATGGTCGCCGCCGCGGTCGTCCGGCCGCGCGCTGAGGATCAGCCGCTTTTCGCAGTCCTTCCAGTAGCGCTCCAACAGGTGCGTGTAGATCTCGACCGGCGAGGTGAGTTCCAAAGGGGTGAGGTCTTCCAGCACCTTCAAGCCGACCCCGGCGTCGCGCATCCGCTCGAGCACCTTGGCGGTCACCGGCAGCGCCCGGCGGAGGCCGGCGACCGTGCCGGCCAGATTGCGGTAGTGCGGGCTGCGCGAGGGGTCGTAGAGCACCACGCCCTCGACCTCGCCGGCGTACTTGGCGAGCAGCTCGTACTTGTTCTTCATCCAGTACGGCTCGCCGAATTCCAGTCCCAGCGTCTTCGGCCAGGTGTCACGCCCTTCGCCGGCCCGTGCGTCCAGCAACAGGATCCGCGGTTGCTTGCGGTTCACCTGACCCTGCAGCGCGGAGAACGTCAGCTGCTCGTCAGCCGACAAGGCCTGCACCTCGATGGCATCGAGCCGCTTCGCCGGAGTGGCGAATGTCGGCAGCGCCTGGCCCGCCGGCCACACGATCCCCTCCGCCCGGTTCTTCACAGCCTCGAAGGGAGCATGGAGGTTCTCCAGCGCACACCTTCCCGCCTCTGTCAACCCGCTGGCCATCAGCAGGAAAAGGCCTGCATAACCCCTGTTCACACCGGTCAACATCTCCTTCATTCGCTGTCCTGATTCGTCGAAAATCTCCGCCCCCGCCGGCACCCCCGGCACCCCCGGCGCCACGGGCGCCCCCAATACGCACCCGCCCCGCCATCCTTGCAAACCTGTTTGAGAATCACAGCCACCCCCGCCGGCCGGCGCGAATGGCGGAATCAATCACTCCGGCAACGCGAAGGCGACGTAGGCGTCGCTGCTCCTGGTGCCGATCTTGCCGCCGCCGCAGGCGATGACGACGTACTGCCGGCCGTTCACCGAATAGGTGGCGGGCGTGGCGTAACCGGCGGCGGGAAGTCTCGCTTTCCACAGCTCCTTGCCGGACCGGCGGTCGAAGGCCCGCAGGTGCTCGTCGCGGCTGGCGGCGATGAAGATCAAGCCGCCCGCCGTGACAACCGGACCGCCGTAGTTCTCGGTGCCGGTCTTGGGGATGCCGCGGGCACTCAGCTCGGGATACTCGCCGAGCGGGACCGACCATTGGAACTCGCCGCGATTCAGGTCGATCGCGTGCAGCGTGCCCCACGGCGGCTTCACCGCGGGATAGCCGTCCGGGTCGAGCCAGCGGTTGTAGCCGGTGGTGGTGTATGGAATTTTCCCCATCGCACCCGCCTCGCCGCCGGGCTCCTCCTTGCGGCCGGCCTCGTTCCCGGCCGGGGCCCCGCCGAACAGGTGATCGACGACCTTCTGCTTCTGCTCGCCGCTCAGGAAATCGAAGGACGGCATCACCCCCTTGCCGGTTTTCAGCAAGGCGAGCACCTCGGGTTGCTTCAGGCGCTGGCCGACATCGACCAGCGAGGGGACGTTCTGCGCCGGATTGCCCCGGCGGTCGACCCCGTGACAGGCAGCGCAGAGCTGGGTGAACAGCGCGGCACCGCTGGCCGCGGATCCGCCGGTCGCGGTCGGCACCATGGTCAGGATCCACGCCATCTCGTTGGCATTGACGTATAGGATGCCGTCCGGGTCGACCGCCGCCCCGCCCCACTCGCCGCCGCCGTCGAATCCGGGAAAAATGATCGTCCCCCGCTCGCTGGGCGGGGCGAAGGGAACATGCGGGGTCACTTGCCGGAAACGCTCGCTCACCTGCGCCCGCGACTCCGGCGAGAGATCGGTGATCTGGGACTCGTCGAACACCTGCCGCGCGAAGGGGGCGGGCTTCAGCGGGAAGGGCTGGGTCGGCCATGCGGACTCGCCCTGCAGGGCGGACGGCGGCACCGGCCGCTCCTCGACCGGGAACAATGGCTCGCCGGTCTCGCGGTCGAAGACGAAGACGTGGCCGGATTTCGTCACCTGCGCGACCGCATCGATCCTTTTCCCGTCCCGCTTCACGGTGACCAGGTTCGGCGGTGCCGGCAGGTCACGGTCCCACAGGTCGTGATGGACGAACTGGAAGTGCCACTTCCGTTTGCCGGTGTTCGCATCGAGGGCGATCAGGCAGTTCGCGAACAGGTTCTCACCGATCCGGTCGCCGCCCCAGAAATCGAAGGCCGCGGACCCGGTCGGGCAAAAAACCAGCCCGCGGGCCTCGTCGAGGGCGAAACCGCTCCACACGTTCGCGCCGCCAACCGAACGGTGGGCCTCGGGCGGCCAGCTTTCATGACCCTCCTCGCCGGGCAGCGGGATGGTGTTGAAGCGCCACCTGAGCTGGCCGGTGCGCACGTCATAGGCGCGGACATGGCCGGGGGCGGCGGGTGCCGGGCCTTCGCCGAGGCGCATGCCCATGATCAGCAGGTCGCGGAAAATCACCCCGGGGGTGTTGGCCGCGAGGTAGAGGTTGCCCGCGTCCCGGCCGAGGCCGTCCTTCAGGTCGACGCTGCCTGCCTGGCCGAATCCCGCGATCCGCTTGCCGGTCCGGGCATCGATGGCGTGGAGGAAATGGTCGTTGGCATAAAAGATCCGCGCCTCGTCGCCGTGCCCCCAGTGCACCAGCCCGCGGTTGACCCCGCCCTTTGGCAGACCCTCCCCGGCCGGGTCGAAGCGCCACTTCTCTTCCCCGCTCGCGGCATCCAGGGCGAACAGCTGGAAGTCCGGCGAAGTTCCGTAGAGCACCCCGTCCACCACCAGCGGGTTGCACTGGATCTGCGACCGGTTTTCGCCGTCGGCACCGCCGGCGCGGAAGGTCCAGGCCACCTCCAGCCGCGCGACGTTGTCCGGGGTGATCTGGCCAAGCGACGAATACTGGCTGCTCGCCTTGTCGCCGAGGTAGGCGGGCCAATCGACATCCGCCGCGCGGGCCACGGCGAGTAAACTGAACAGGGCGAGGGTTCGGATCATGGGTTGCAAGCCCCCATGGAACGGTCGTTGAAGCGCCGGTTTATCTTTCCCCTGCCGCCGCGGTGGCACCGAGCTCCGCGAGGCACGATTCCAGCTCGGCATCGTTTTTGACGTGGAAGAACCGCCGGGACGATCCCGCCTGAGCGAGGATCCGCGGCCGGACCTTGGCGGGGAAATTCCAGATGATCCGGCACAGCGTCGGGATGATCCGCCATTCGGGACAACCGGGTGGCAGTTTCGGACGCGAGCGGAACAAGTAGTGCCGGTTGCGGCGCCATGCGCGGAGGAAGCAGTCCCGCCGGCCCAGATCGAGAAAAACGACCACGTCGGCGACCGACTGCAACTGGGCGGACACCCCGTCGATCACCCACGCCTCTTGCCGCACCAAGCCGCCGATCCGGCGTTCGCGTTCTTCCACCGGCGTCTTCCGCCACCCGGACTGCCACACGATCCGGTCCAGGCCATGGCACGGGAGCCCCAGCATCCCGGCGATCCGGCTCGCTGCCGTCGATTTCCCGGAGCCCGCATTGCCAGTGACGAGGATGCGCTTCATGGCGGGAACCCCGGACGATCCGCAGGCATGGCGGCGAGCGTGGCGAAATCGATCTGCTCCCGCAACCCCGCGACGCATTGCGGCGGCAGATCCGGCTCCACCGGACGCGGCAGACGCACCGAATCAGAGGATATGCGCACTAACATGGCATCAGTTCGGTGGCATGCCGGTCGACTTGGGCGTAGAAGGACCATGCCATGAAAACGACAAACATCCGAACCGTGGGGGCGGTCGGGCTGGTCGATTGGCTCAAGCATTCCGCTCCCCGATACTCCCTGGCCCTGGGAGCGACCTGCGGCTGTGACATTTCCCGCCTCGGGGATGACATCTGCCGTTACCTCAACCGTGCGGAGTCGCCCTTCGGCGGCCATTGCCGGACTTTCGACACGGCGGAACTCCGCCACCTCGCGGGCGACCCCGGCCTGCGCCACGCGGTGATCGCGGCGGTTGCCGAGAAGGGGCTGGAAGCGAAGTCGCACTGTGACTTTGAAACCATGATCCGCAGCGTGGCCGCCCTGGGTGGTGCGGTGCTGCCCGGACAGTGGGCACTCGACTCGACCAAGGACCTCGACAACGTGTTCCGCGTGGCCCTCTCGCATTGCGACCACTGCTGCCCGGAATCCTCGCTGAAACTCGATCCCGACGGCTTCAGCAATGGCGGGCTCGCCGCGGTGATCGGCAAGCGCTTCCTGCGCTGGTGCGAGGACCGCTCCAACGGCAAGCCACCGCATCTGGCGGAAACCGGGTTGCTCCACGCGGTCGGCTGATTCATTCCCGGCACCGTCCGGAACCGCGGCTTCCCCCCGGCGGCGGTTCCGACGGCGGGATGCGGCCGTGGTCAGGCGTTCTGCGCCGGCCGGGGCAGGATCTCCGCCAGCTCGAAGTCGATGATGCAGAAGCGCCCGGCGTGGGCGTCGTAGGTGATGTTCCGCGCCTCGGGATCCAGGTGGCGGATGCCGTAGTCCCGCTCCAGGTCGGCGAACAAGCCGTCCGCCCGATCCTTGCTGATCGTGTTCGCCGGTTGGCCGCAATTCGACGAAACGAAATACAGCTCTTCCGGATACTCCTCGAGCAAGCGCGGCACATAGGGACAGCCGCGTTCCTCCAGCACTTTCAGGACCTCCACCTCGGTGGCGTAGCGCTTGTCCGCATCGGTCCCGCGGAAACGTTTGTGAACCCGCCCCGTCCAATCGAGCCGCACGTGGGCGCGGATGCCGTCTTTCAGTTCCTTCATGCCAGCAATCGGGCCGCCACTTTGCCGGCGGGGCCGCCGCGATTCTCGGCGAGAATGCCCGTTTCGGCCAGCGGATTCAAAAATTCATCGAAGACGATGACATCTTGGGCAATGCTGACATCGTATCTCTCGATTGCAACCAAGCCTCAACTCCCATGCGCCCCATTGCCTTTCTCCTGGCGGGCCTGTTTCTCCAAGGGGTCTCCGCCGCACCCCGCCTCCATGTCTCGACGCCGTCGCTGACGCCGGAGAGCAACATCGACCTCGTCCTCGACCGTGCGGTCGCCGGCGAGGACCTCATCGGTCGTGAAACCGACAACGACTGGCTGGCCATCAAGCCGAGCTGGCAAGGCCGCCTGTTCTGGAAGGAGGCCAACGTCGCGGAATTCCGCCCGGCCGCGCCGCCCGCGCTCGGCACCACCTATGTCTTCTCCCTGAAGCCCGGTCACCGCCACCTCGATGGCTCCAAGATCGACGCCGGCGAGGTCGCCAAGGTCGCCAGCGCCGGCTTCCAGGTCGACTACGCCACTTTGCTGGAACGCTACGACCGCAACTGGTCGCCACGGACCGCGACCTACTTCCTGCGCTTCAACGGCGACGTGACCCCGGAAAAGGCGGCGCCCTTCCTGATCTTCGAAGCGGACGGTGGCAAACGCGTCGCCGCCCGTACCGAGCGCGCCACCTTCGGCCGTCTCAAGAGCCCCGGCTACCTCGGCGCCTCGTGGAGCGAGCGATTCGCCCGCCGCGGCGCCGAGGAACCCGCCGAACCCGTGCTCACGCCGGAGCTGGAACTGCCGAACGGACTGGTCGTGTCACCGCTGCAGCCGCTGCCGGAAGGCAAGAACTGGCGGCTTTCCCTGCTCAGCGGGCTGCCGGACGCCAGCGGCAAGGCCAGCTTCACCGCCGACGGCACCCGCCACATCGGCGACATCGATCCGCTCGCGGTGCAGAAGCTCTACGCCCGCTCGGTCGCCGACGGCCCGCGCCGGATCGTCGCCGACTTCAACGTCCGCCTGCCCTCGGACCTGCCCGCCAGCCTGGTGAAGATCGAGCCCCAGCCCGCCGGCTACCGCCTCGAGGTCCACAATGACGAGCTCCACCTGATGGGCGACTTTTCCACCGAATCGGCATGGCATGTCACCCTGTCCGCCGCCCTCGCCTCGGCGGACGGCCGGGCCCTCGGGCGGGATTTTGCCAAAAAGCTCGTCTTCAAGCCGGTCGATCCGGAACTCGCCCTGCCCAGCCAGGATGAAAGCCAGCTCGCCTCGGGGATCCGGCAGTACCGGATCCAGACCGTGAACCTGGAAAAGGTCCACCTGCGGGTGAAGCGCCTCGACGGCCCGCAGCTGATCCGCGCGCAGCAGGGCTACCGCCACTACACCGGCGTCGGTCCGGACGGCGACAGCTTCTCGCCGACCCACCTGATCCCCTACGAGCTGATGAACGGCGAAACCGTCGCCGACCTGGAAATCGAGCTGCCCAACCCGCTCGATACCACCCAGCCGATCCTGCTCGATTGGGACAAGGTGCTGGCCGGGGATCCCCGGCCCTGGGAACTCGGCTTCCCGAAAGACCCGGCCGCCCCGACGCCGGCGGTTCATCCATCGGCGGCCTTCTTCGTCGAGGTCGCGGGCACGCCGAAGGCACAGTCCAATGCGAAGAAGTCCCCGGTCGCCCAGGCGCTGGTCCAGCTCACCGACATCGGCCTGGCCTGGAAGATCATCGATGGCGAGGCCCGCGTACTGGCCTTCTCCTGCCTGACCGGCCAGCCCTTGCCGGACGTCGACCTGGCCACCTTCGGCGAGGATGCGAAGCCGCTGCAGCAGTCGAAGACCGGCCCGGACGGCATGGCGGTCCTGCCCCGCGAGGACGCCGCCCGCCATCTTCAGGCGACCCTCGGCGAGGACCGATACAGCATCGCCTACGACACCACCCTGCCGACCGTCGGCCTGTGGCGCTTCCCGGTTCGCTATTCTTGGAACGAAACGCCGCTGGAGTTCCGCAAGGTGTTCCTCTTCACCGACCGCTCGCTCTACCGGCCGGGTGAAACGGTCCACCTCAAGGGCATCGTCCGCCGCCAGGAAGGCAACGCCATCACCGCCGCCCCGGCCGCGGCGGCCCAGCTGGTGGTGACCGATCCCCGCAACAAGGAGATTCTCCGCCGCGACGCCGAGATCTCGCCGACGGGCGGCTTCGACCTGACCTTCAAGCTGCCCGACGGGACGACCGGCTATCACCGCGCCAAGCTCGAATACCCCGCCGAGCTCGCCGGGCTGGAAGGCGAGGACAGCTGGTCGGAGCGGAACCGCATCCTGTCGAATGCCAGCTTCAGCATCGGCCTGCGCGTCGAGGAGTTCCGGCGCAACGCCTTCGAGCTCACCCACACGGTGGAAAACCCGGCGCCGGGCGCCAAGGAGGTGTCGCTGCTGCTGAAGGCCGCCTACTACCAGGGCCAGCCGGTCGCCAAGGGATCCGTGGGGCAATTCACCCACATCGAGGAGACCAACTTCTACCCCGAGCGCTACCGCGACTACCTGTTCGGCGACCACCGCACCCCGGACTTCGGCTACTGGTACCACTACTTCGGCTACCGCTGGGACGACGACCACGGGTCGCGCCGCGCCGACAACGAGTCCACCGAGGCCGAGCTCGCCGATGACGGCACGGTCAGGATCACCGCCAGCCTGCCGGATGCGGAATTCCCGGTGGCCCGCGAGGTCTCGATCTCGACCGAGGTCACCGACGCCAACCGCCAGACCTTGAGCAAGACCAGCGAAGTCACCGTGCATCCGGCGTCGGTCTATGTCGGCATCGCCCGGCTCGACCGCCTGGTCCGCGCCGGCGACCACCTGCCGCTGGCGATCGTCGCCGTCACCCCGGACGGCAAGCCGTATCAAGGCGAGCTCTCCATCGAGGCGAGGATGTCGCGCGAGATCAACGAGCAGGTCCGGCTATCGGACGGTCACGGCGGCACCGCCGTGCGCAACGAGGCCCGCCGCGAGGAGCTCTCGACCACCCCGCTCCAGCTCTCCGGCGGCCAGGGCACCGAGCTCCTGTTCTCGCCCCGCGAAGCCGGGCTGCACCAGATCGAGCTGCGCGGCACCGATCCCGAAGGCCGGGCCTTTGCCACCGCGATGTCGATTCACGTCTACGGCGGCGACCAGTATCCATGGGCCTATGAGGACGGCATCCGGATCAAGCTGGTGGCGGAGAAAAAACACTACAAGCCGGGTGAAACCGCCCGGGTGCTGGTGCTGTCACCCATCGAAGGCACCGCGCTGGTCACCGTCGAGCGCGAGAAGGTCCTGCGCAGCTTCCAGGTCGAGCTGAAGGCCGACAAGCCGGTGATCGAAATCCCGGTTGGCGACGACGACGCGCCGAACGCCTTCGTCTCCGTGCTGGTGATCAAGGGCGCGCAGGAAAGCGCCCGGGTTTTCAAGGAGCCACAGCTCCGGCTCGGCTACTGCGAGCTGACCGTGGAAAACGTCCGCGACACCCTCGCGGTGAAGCTCGAGGTGCCGGCCGACAGCGTGCTGCCCGGACAGCAGGTCGACATCGCGGGGACCGTGCTGCTGGCCGACGGCAGCCCCGCGGCGAATGCCGAGGTGACCCTTTACGCGGAGGACGAGGGCACGCTCGCGGTGATGGGCTACGAAACGCCCGACCCGATGTCCTGGTTTTACGACCCCCGCGAACTGCGGGTGAACTGTGGGACCACCCTCGACCATTTCATCGCCGAGTCGCCCGACGAGCAGTCGTTCTTCAACAAGGGCTTCTTCGTCGGTGGTGGCGACAGCGAGCTCGGCGCGCTGCGCGACCGCGAGCGCCGCGACTTCAATCCCTGTGCCGGCTGGCAGCCCGCGCTGACCACCGGCGCCGACGGTCGGTTCACCGCGACCTTCACCATGCCCGACACGCTGACCCGCTACCGCGTGATCGCGGTCGCCCATCACGACGTGGCGAAATTCGGCCGCGGCCAGGCCGACCTGGTGGTGAAGAAGCCGCTGATGGTCGAGCCGCAGGCCCCGCGCTTCGCCAGCGAAGGCGACGAGCTCGGCATCCGCGCCCTGGTCCAGAATGCCTCCGGCTTCAACGGCACCTGGAAAGTCACCTTCTCCGCCAACCCGCCGGCCTCCGATCCCGTGGCGGCGCTCACCGGCAGCGGGACGGAGCAGTTGGTGACCCTCGATTCCGGCGCATCCGCCACGGTGCTCTTCCCGGTGAAGTTCCACAACACCGGCGAGGCCGTCTTCTCGTGGAAGGCCGAGCCGGTCTCGCTCGCCGATCAGGAGCTGACGCCGGTGCTCGCCGGCAAGCTGCGCGACCAGGTCGAGGCGCGCTTCCCCGTCACCTACCCGGTGCCGTTGCTGCGCCAGTCGAAGCTGGTGCGGCTCGACAATCGCCAGGCCAACCTGCTCGAAAACCTCGATCCCGACCTGCTGGCCGGCCGCGGCCAGCTCGAGCTGGAATTCTCCCGCTCGCTGCTGATGGAAGCCGCCGGTTCGGTCGACTACCTGCTCCACTACCCGTACGGCTGCGTCGAGCAGACCACATCGTCGATGATGCCCTGGTTCGCCGTCGATCAGCTCCGCGACGTGGTGCCTTCCTTCGCGAAATACACGCCGGAGAAGGTGCAGGACGCGCTGCAGGCGGGCGTCGACCGCTTGCTCAGCATGCAGACCCGGGACGGCGGCTTCAGCTACTGGCCCGGCGGTGAGGAGACCGTCGATTGGGCGACCTCCTATGCCGGCCTCGGCCTGATCCTCGCCGACAAGGCCGGTGCCTCGGTCCCGCCGGCGGCGATCGCGGCCCTCGGCAACAACCTGGAGGCCGGATTGCGCGGCATTTCTTCCACCAACTCCGCCTATGCCATCGAGAACGCCTGCCGCGCGGTGTGGATCCTCGCCCTTGCCGACCGCAAGCCGGACGCCTACCTCAACACGCTGAAGGACCGCATGGCCGATCTCAACCCCCGAGCCCGTTGCCTGCTCGCGCTAGCCGCCAAGGCCAGCGGCAACGGCGACCCGGCGGCCATCCTCCGCGACAAGACGAAGTTCCGGCTGAACGACGACAGCTGGATGCGCTGGCGGGCCGGCCAGTCGCTCGACCTGCTGGCCTGGTCGGCCGTCGCCCCCGAGGGTGCGGAGACCACCGCCGCCCTCGAAAAGCTGATCCGCGAGCGCAATCCCTACGGCCACTGGAACACCACCTGGGCCAACGGCTGGTCGTTGCTCGCGCTCGCTTCCTACGCCGAAAACCACGACGACTCCGGTCCCGCCGCGGTCACCCTGACCAGCGCCGACGGCAGCCAACCGGTCACCCTCGCCCCGGACCAGCCGCCGGCCACCTTCGACTACCCGTTGGGCCCCTCGCTCGCCCTGAGCGCCACCAGCGACAAGCCCGCCTATGTGCGTGTGAAGCTGGCCTCGAAGCCCGATCTCGTGCCGCAGAAACCGGTCGCGAAGAACGGCCTGGAGATCACCCGCTTCTACGCCCGGTTGAAGCCGGACGGCACCACCGAGCCCCTGGCCGCCGCCCATGTCGGCGACCTCGTCCGCGTCACCCTCCGGCTCGAGTTGCCCGACGATGACACCCGCTACCTCGTCGTCGAGGACCGGCTGCCGGCGATCTTCGAGGCGGTCAACAACGACTTCGAAAGCCAGGCGGCCCATGGCAACGCCGGGCCGACCAGCGAGAACGACTGGACCGTCTCCCACAGCGAGATCCGCGGCGACCGCGCGGTGTTCTTCTTCGACCGCGTGTGGCACCGCGGGACCAAGGAGATCAGCTACCTGGCCCGCTGCACGATGTCAGGCAAGGCCGTCGCCCCGCCGGCCAAGGTGGAATCGATGTACGACCCGGACAACACCGCGCTCTCCGCCTCGCGGGAATTCTGATTCGATCCGGACCGCGCCGGTGAAAACCGGCCGGTCCCTCCTTGCCGGCTGAAGCTGGCGCCCCCGCCCGTCCGTGAAAGTCCCGCGCCAGCTGCGCCGCAAGCGCCTCCTCGTTCCGGCTGCCCTGCTGGGCTGCGCCCTGTTCGGGTGGTTCGTCGCGCCCTTTTTCCTCGCCCTGCCCGATGGCCTCACCAAGTCCCCGGCGGCCTCGCCGGTCCTGCTCGACCGCCACGGCCAGCCGCTCCATCACCTCGTCCTCCCCGACTTCACCCGCAGCGCTCCGGCTTCGCTGGACGAAATCCCCGCCGACCTCGTCGCCTGCACGCTGGCAGCCGAGGACAAGCGCTTCCGCTCCCATGGCGGCGTCGACTTGCTCGCGACCGCCCGCGCGGCCAAGGACGCGGTCCTCCACCGCCGCACGGTCTCCGGCGCCTCGACCATCACCCAGCAACTGATCAAGCTCTCCTCCCCTCCGGCCCGCCGCGACCTGCGCACCAAGTGCCGCGAAGCGCTCCTCGCACGGCGCCTCGAGATGTCGTGGACCAAGGACGAGATCCTCGCCGCCTACCTCAACCGGCTGCCCTACGGCAATCACCGCACCGGTCCGGTGGAAGCCGCCCGCTTCTATTTCCAGAAGCCGCCCGCGGACCTTTCGCTCGCCGAGTGCGCCCTGCTCGCCGGGCTTCCGCAGGCACCCAGCCGGCTGAACCCCGTCCGCCATCCCGATCGTGCCCTCGCCCGGCGCACGATCGTGCTCGACCGCCTCGCGGCCGCGGAATCACAGGATCCCGCGCGCCTGGCCGCCGCCCGTGCCGAACCCCTTCGCCTCCATCCGCTGCCCGGGGACACCGTCGCTCCCTGGCTCGCCGGCATCGATGACCTGGCGGACGACACCCGCAGCACCCTCGACGCCAGCCTCCAGAGCGACGTCGAGGCCATCGTCCACGAGGAGCTCGCGGCCCTCGAGGGGTCCAACCTCCAGCACGCCGCGGTGGTCGTCCTCAACAATGCCACGCGCGAGGTGCTGGCCCTGGTCACGTCCGGCGACTGGAACGACCCGAACGGGGGCCAGATCAACGGCACCCTGGTTCCGCGTTCACCCGGCTCCGCGCTAAAGCCCTTCACCTGGCTGCTGGCCTTTGAAAAGGGCGGCCTCCATCCCGGATCGATCGTCGCCGACATCCCCACCCGCTTCCGCACCAAGGAAGGCCTCGACGCCCCGGAAAACTACGACCGCAGCTTCCTCGGTCCGGTCACCGTCCGCCGGGCTCTCGCCTGCTCGCTGAACGTCCCGGCAATGCGGGCACTCAACGACATCGGCGGCCCGCGGCCCTTGCACCGGCTGCTGCTCGACCTCGGGCTCGACACCATCGGCGCGGATTTCACGCCCTACGGCCTGGGCCTCACCATCGGCAACGCCCCGGTGCGCTTGCTCGACTTGACCAACGCCTACGCGACCCTCGCCCAGGGCGGCCTCCATCGCAGCCCGCGCCTGTTCCTCCCTGCCACCGCCGATCCCGGACACCGCCTCTTCGACGCCCGCTTCGCCTACCTCGTCGCCGACATCCTGGCCGACCCGGACGCGCGTGCGCCGTCGTTCGGCCGCCGCGGCCCGCTGGAACTGCCGTTCCGCTGTGCCGCCAAGACCGGCACCTCGTCGGACTTCCGCGACAACTGGTGCCTCGGCTTCACCGCGGACTTCACCGTCGGGGTGTGGGCGGGAAACTTCGACAACTCGCCGATGAAAGGCCTGTCCGGCGTCGCAGGCGCGGGTCCCATCTTCCATCGCACCATGGAACGCCTCCACCGGAACCATCCCCCGGCCTGGCCGGCGCGGCCGGAGGGACTGGTCGAGGTCGCCCTCGACCCGCTGACGGGCAAGCGCGCCGCCGGCGGCCACCGCGAGCTCGTCCCGTCCGACCGCCTGCCCTTTTTCTCGTCCGCGGCCGACCGCGATGAATCCGGCCGCGTCGTGTTGGACGCTTCCTACACCGAGTGGCTCGGCTCGGAGCACAACCGCAGCCGCTCCCGCTTCGTGCTCGCCACCGGCCGGCCGGCCGAGACTCCGCTGCGGATCCTCGCCCCGCGCGACGGCATGACCTATCTGCTCGATCCCGAACTGCCCAACGGCGGGGTGCTGCACCTGGCGACCAATCTCCCCGGTGCCGCCGAATGGTCCTGCGACACCCTCGAC
>NZ_JACZFQ010000084.1 GCF_014904755.1 Neoluteolibacter marinus | reverse complement strand
GGTTCATCGCAAGGCTGGCACCCGGCGAACACGTCCTGGTTGCCGTCGACCGGCGCAACGGCGGCCGCCACGACGTGACCATCCGCGTGGAGCAACGCTAGCCCTGCTTGGCGAGGGCGATCGCCGCGTCGTCAAGGATCCGCCACTCGCCCTCGTCGAGATCGTCCGGCAACGCGAGCCGTCCGACCGCCACCCGCTTGAGGCCGGTCACATGGTTGCCCGCCGCGGCGAACATCCGGCGGATCTGGTGGTAGCGGCCTTCCTCGATGGTGATGCGCGCCTCCTTCTCGCCGAGCACCTCGAGCTGCGCCGGCCGCAGCGGCTGGTCCTCGCCGCGGAGCACCAGTTCGCCGCTGCCGAACAGCTCCGCTTCGTGCCCTTCCAACGGCCGGTCGAGCGCGACCTCATAGGTCTTCGGGACATGGTGCTTCGGGCTGATCAGCCGGTGCAGGAGCTGGCCGTCGTCGGTCATCAGCAGCAGGCCGGTCGTGTCCTTGTCGAGCCGGCCAACCGGGCTCAGCACGGGATTGCGCAGCGCGAAGCGGGCCGGCAGCAGGTCGTAGATGGTGTCGCCCGGGTCCTCGGTGCTGCAGGTGTAACCCGCCGGTTTGTGGAACAGGATCGTCAGCGGCGCGGGCGGATCGAGCGGTTCGCCCTGGAACAGGACCTTGCCGTGGGGCGGCGAGTCCTTGGTCCCCAGCACCTTGCCGTCGAGGTCGGTGGCGTGGCCCTTGCGCAGGTGGCGTTCGACCTGGGTGCGCGACCCGTAGCCCAGGTTGGCGAGCAGTTTGACCAGTTTCATCGTCGTGGAAATCCGTCGCCCACGGTGGATGGCAACCGCTTCTCGGCGAACAGGAGCTTGTAGGTGCCTTCCTCGACCGGCTTGCGCCAGACCAATCCGAGCGCCTCCAGCTCCGCCTCGTAGGGCAGCTGCCGGTTCGCCACCAGCAACAGGCGCCCGCCGGTGCGCAGCGCTCCGGTCGCCGCGCGCAGGAACTGGCGGCCGAGCGCGATGTCGGTGTTGTTGCCGCTGTGGAAGGGCGGGTTGCTGACCACCACCTCATACTTGCCGGGCAGGCCCGCGGCCACGTCGTGCCAGTGGAAGTGCGCGAGCGGGCTGGTCACGTTCCGGCGCGCGCAGGCGAGGGCCCGGGCATCCGCCTCGAACAGGTGAAGGGCTTTCAAGCCGGGGCACTTCTCCAGCAGGACCTGCGAGAGGTAGCCCCAGCCCGCCCCGAGATCCGCGGCCGTGCCGCGGAGGTTCGACGGCAGGTGCTCCGCCAGCAAGGCCGAGCCCGGATCGACGTGTTCGGTGCTGAACACGCCGGCTTCCACGATGAACGTCGTATCTGCCACGGTCCGCGGCTCGCCGAGCCGCCGCCATTCGTCCAGCAACGCCTGGTCGCGGCCGCTGTCTTTCACCGCATGGAAGGCGCGGCACTTGTTCTTCTGCAGCGAGCGGATGTTGCCCGCGGCCTTGCCGAGTTCCTTCTCGAAGCGCGAGGCACCGGAGAGGTTGGACATCGCCACCACCAGGACACCGCCCTCGTCCAACAGCTCGAAACCCCGCGCGAAAGCCGCCAGCGCCTCGTCGCGCGACTTGCCCGGCAACACCAGCACCAGCGGCCAGCGGCCCGTGGGCTCGTCGACCCGCGGCAAGCCCGCCCGCTCCCAGGCATCGGCCAGCGGCTTGAACGGCTGCCAGCCCGTCACCCCGGGCCATTCCCGCAATGCCGGATGCGGTTCCGCACCCAGGAACAGGGCGCGCTCCGGGATCTCGATCTCTCCTTTCGAGAAGGGCAGCAACAGGGTCTCCAGGGCCGGGCTCACGCCGCGGACAATGCAACGCCGGCGCGCGAGATGCGAAGCAGGAAAAGCACGCCGGTCGCGAGCCTGCGCCCTTGAGCCTGGCCGGACCATCGCCTAGCCTCCGCCCGTGAGCGTTTCGGAGATCCTCGAAATCTGCCAGGCCCTGCCGCCCGACAAGCGCGAGGCGGTGGCCGATTTCGCCCGTTTCCTGCTCTCCCGGGAAAAAGACCTGGTCTGGGAAGCCCAGCTCGCCGATTCGAAGCCACGCATCCGCCCGGAACCCACGAGTCCGAAGGACGATGCCCCGTTTGACAGTCATCGCATCCTGCCGGACGCCACACCCGCCAAAGGAGAACCGGGACCATTCGGTACCGTGATCCACCCCGAGCGTCCTTGATCGCGGGGGCCCGTCACCGAACCAGGCGCCAATCTCCGATGTGGCATTGGGAGCTTCCGGCCGCTATCGATGAGGCGTGAACCCCGCCGTCTTCCTGCCGCCTGCCGCCGCGCTGCTTGTCGTCGCCCTCTGGATCGGGCCCCAGCGGGCGGAGATCCGCGACATCGAACACCGCAACGAGGTACTCAGGTCGCGGATCGACTCCGCCCACCTGGCACGCAGCGAGGAGAGCGATCCCTCGCTGGCGGCGAAATTGAAGCAAAAGGAGACCGCAGGCTCGGAGGGAATCGACTGGATCAAATTCGCCGGCATGCAGGACCGCCGCGGCGGGATGGCCGACATGCGGGCGATGCTGAAGATGCAGGAGTCCCTGTTCGCGCTGAGCGCCGACGAACTGCTCGCCGGCCTGGAGGAGATCGCCGCGCTCGACCTGCCCGACCGGAAGAAGGACCAACTGGTGCAAGCGGTGATCGGTGTCTTGGCGCAGAAGGATCCCGAGCTCACCCTGGACCGCTTCGCCGACCGCCTGCGGGACGGCGACGGCGGCATGAACTGGCAACTGGCCGAGGCGTTCAACCGCTGGATCGACAAGGACAGCGCCGCGGCGACCGCGTGGATGGACCGGCAGATCGAGGCGGGGACCTTCGAGAGCAAGTCGCTCGACGGCCGCAGCGACAACCGGCGGAACTTCGAGGCGGCGCTGCTGAACCACCTGATCTCGACCGATCCCGCCGCCGCGGCTGCCCGCCTGGCCGCCATCCCGGAAGAGCAGCGCGAGAGCGTTTTCACCCAAGGCCGGTTTTCCCAGCTCAAGCCGGGCACCGAGAAGGTCGTGGCCGGATTGATCCGCGACAGCCTGCCGGAAGACCAGCAGGCCGGCACGCTGGCCGGCATCTCCGGCCAGATCTTCCATCGGAGCGGACTCGAGGGAACCGGCGACTTCCTCCGCGAGATCGATGCCACCCCGGGCGAGCGCTCCGCGATCGTCAACGCCGCCCTGAACATGCAGCTGAACCGCGATCCGGAAGCCGCGGCCGACATCGAGGCCACCCGCGCCTGGATCGAGAAGCAAGCCCCCGACAACGTCGAGCGCCTGACCGGCGAGCAGCTCGGCCGCCTGACCCGCTCGCACGACTTTTCCGAGATGGCCGCCAAGGCGCTGGAATACCAGCAGGCGAGCGGCAGCGACGACGTGCTGGTCGGCTTCATCGAGAGCCGACCCAGCGGCAGCTATGAAGAAATGACGGAGCTGACGGAAAAAATCGCGGATCCGGAGCTGCGGGAAAAGGTCAATAGCCAGTTCTCGAAAATTCCCAACCGTACCCAGGCGATCGAAACCACCCGCTGATTCCCCCCCATGAAGATCTCCTTCGCTCTCGCCGCCCTGATCCTCGCCGTTGCTTCGGTCTTCGGCTGGAAGGACCACCAATCCCTGAGCGCCGCCCGGGAAACCCATGAATCGCTTTCCCGTGAAGCCCGCGCGCTGGGCCTTGACCCCTCCGCCCCGGCCGGTGAGGACGACCTTTCCGTCGTGACCAAGCTCACCCGCGAGGGCGGCGGCGACCGCGACGCCGAGGCCAAGGCCTTTGCTGCCGACCTGATCGCCTTCGCGGTGGAAATGGATGCCTTGGAAAAGAGCGGCAAACAGCCCGACGAGGGCATGCAGAAGCGCATCCTCGACATGATGGAACGGATGGGCCGGCTCGACGTTGCCCAGATCAAGACCCTGGTGGCAGAGCTCCGCGCTGACACCGTCCTCAACGACGAGATGCGGCGGAACCTCACCGGTTTCGCGGTGATGTCCTTGGCGGAGAACCATCCGCAGGCGGCGCTCGCGCTGTTCACGGAAACCTCCGACCTCTTCGAGCAAAACGGCATGAGCCAGCACGTCGTCTCCAGCGCCCTCCAGAAATGGGCGGAAGACGACCCGATGGGCGCGCTCGAATGGGTCAAGGCGAACGCCGCGAAGCACCCGGAAATGATCAACGATCAGGCGAAGCGCTCCATCCTCACCGGTGCTGCCCGCCAGGATCCCCGGCTCGCCTTCCAGTTGCTGGAGGAGCTGGACCTTGGCGGAGGCATGGTCGGCAACAGCATCGCCAACGCCGCGGCGACCCCCTCCGAACGGACCGCGGTGCTGGCCGCCCTGCGCGATCACCTGAAGAACGTCACCGACCCGCAAGCGCGTGAAAACCTCCTTTCCTCCACCCTGGGCACGATGTGCCAGCAGGCGATTTCCGATGGTTTCGAAGCCGGCATCGCGTGGTTGGACTCCGCTTCCTTCAGTCCCGAGGAAACGGAAACCTTCGCCGACGGCATCAACCTGTGGCAAGCGCGGGAGGACACCGGGAAATGGATCAACTGGCTGGAAGGCCAGGTCCCGCAGGACCAGCTGGCCCGGAAGGTCGACAACCTGATGCGTGACTGGACCACCAACGACTACATGGCCGCGGGCGAGTGGCTCAACACCGCCGCCGAAGGTCCTGCCAAGCAGACGGCGGTGGAGTCCTATGCCAAGACCCTCGCCCCCTACGAACCCGCCGTTGCCGCCCGATGGGCGCTGACGCTGCCCGAAGGTGCCGTCCGCGACCAGCTCGTCCGCGAGGTCCACGACCAGTGGAAGAACAAGGACGAAGCCGCCGCCGCCGAGTTTGCCGAGCAGCAAGGGCTCAATGAATGATTTTCGGCCCCATCCCGAGGAACCGGCCGCCACAACTCGAATTGCGCTGTCGATATTCGCCATCGCACCCCTCGTCCCGGCCTGATAGAGACAACAAGACAGACCGGCATGCCCCCGACCGAGAAAGCCCGCAACTTGTTGATCGTCGATGATCACCCGATCATCGTGGTCGCGGTCAAATCGCTGATTGAAACCAAGCTCCAGGGATATGAGCCCCATTCGGCCAACACCCGGGAAGAAGCTCTGGAGTTGGCGCGGGTGCTGGAGCCGGATCTCGCCGTGGTCGATGTCATGTTGCCGGACGGCGACGGGCTCGAGTTGATCCGCCAGATCAAGGAGATTTCCCCGAACTGCCGGGTGCTGGTCTTCAGCATGCAGTGCGAACTCCGCTACGGCCCGCGCGCTTTCAGGGCCGGGGCCAACGGCTACCTGATGAAGGGCGACAAGGTGTCGACCGTGGTCGAGGCGCTCGAGAAGATCGAGGCCGGCGGCGTCTACAGTTCCCCCGCCCTGGCCGACGAGATGATGCGGAGTTGGGGAAAAGAGCCGACCGAAGGCATCGACAAGGTGACCGACCGCGAACTCGAGGTGTTCCGGTTGATCGGCGAGGGCCACTCGACGAAGGAAATTTCCGGCATCCTGAAGATCAGCAGCAAGACCGTGGACAGTCACCGCGAGAACCTGAAGAACAAACTCGGCTGCGCCAACGGGACTGAACTCCTGTTACAGGCCCGCGACTGGCTGAGTTCGTCGAAACGGAACGACAGGAACTAAGTCAGGCAAATCTCGGATGGCGGGCCGCGGGAACTTCTGTTAGCAAGGCGGACGAATCCCCCCGCCGATGATCCCCTACACCGAGCGAGATACCGACCTGAATTTCCGCCCCCCCTATCGGATCACCGGCGTCGAAGGGCTGGCGGCGGTGCGGCGGATCCACATGCGGGAAACCCAGCAGTGGCTGGACGACACCCTGAACTGGCGGCCGGATGAACGGGAGCCGTCACCGGAGTTCACCGCGCTGCCCTTCGCCTTCGTGGTGTTCATGAAAATGGCCTCGATGCGCTCGCTCGACCCGCTCCACGAGGATTGGGGCGCGGTCTCGGAATCCGAGATGGTGGTGACCCTGCCGGTGGTGGCCTGGGACAACCGCGGGCTGCCAAGCCTCCCGACCTTGAAGTTCTATCCGATCGTCCTCTGCCTCGATTCCTCGCCGGCCATGATCAGCGGCCGCGAGGTGTTCGGCTTCCCGAAGATACTCGGCGAGGTCGACATCGGCCCCGAGGGCGGCGAGGCGCGCTGCGAGGTGGCGGTGCGACCGGGGGATCCGGTGACCCACCGCAACCGGCGGCTGCTGAAGCTGGCTCGGATCCAGGACGGGCCGGCCGCTGCCCCGCCGGCCAGCTATGGCGGCGGCCTGGTCGAGATGGTGAAGGACGAGCTGCTCGCCGATTTCGACGAGCTCTGGCTGGATCACCTCGCCCACCGCAAGTTGCTGCGCGGGGTGCTCAACAAGGGCCTCGAGTGGCTGGTCGACCAGCTGGGGTCGCTGGAGGTCACCCAGGAGTTCGTCTTTCTCAAGCAGTTCCGCGATGTCGCACGTCCGGCGGAGGCCTGTCACCGGTCGGTCGCGACCAGCGCCTTGACCTTTTCCAACCTCACCGAGTTGATGCGCGAATCCGGCGAGTGGGAACTCGACGTGCCGGAACTCCGCAGCAGCGACCTGCTGAACCGCATCGGCCTCGAGTCGGGCCCGATCGGCGCCCCGCTGCGGTCGGCCTTCAACTTCGACTTGTCCCTTGGAACGCAACTCTGGTCCACCTGATCCAACCATGCCCGGAACCGAAACCACCCCGGCCGTCCAAGGCTGGGAAATCTGGCAGAACCTCGAGGACGGCTCGTGCAGCCGCCTGCCCGGCACGGCTCCCGAAGACGCGGACCTGCTGAAGGTGCTGCTGGCGAACGCGGTCCGCGCGCTGACCGAAAAACCGGAGGCCCTGCTGGCGCTGCGGTCGGGGCGAGGCGGTGACGACGAGCCGGCCGAACGGCTGCTGGCAGGGCTCGCCGCGATGGGTCTGGACGGCCTGATCATGGACGAAAGGAGCGCCGGCCTGCTGCCGCCCCCCTATCGCACCGAACGCATCGGCTTCCTGCCCGGCATCCTCGCCGAGCCGTTTTGCGCCCACCGCCTGGAAATCGAGCAGGCCCCGGCGGCAAGCGTCACCCCGCCGGCGCGGGGGCAGCTGTGGGAAGAGATCCTGCGAACCATCGACCATGGCGACAGCCCGCAGCGCTTCCAACAGGTCAGCATCGCCGGACCTGCCGGGGCCGGGAAGTCGCACGTCATCAATGCCACCGCCGCCTGGCTGGCCGCCCGGGGCACATCGGTGGCGCGCGTGTCCTGCCTGCCTTCGGATGTCCCCGGGACCTTCGCGCCGTGGCGGTCGCTGCTGGCCCAGACCGGCGGCGACGGCCTCGCCGCCGCGGCTTCGGACTTTGGCGCCGAGCTGACCCTCGACCCGATCCTGGTGAAGAACCTGGTGGAGTTCCTGGCCGGGTCGGGCCTGACCGATGGCGAGGGCGACGGCGGCTTGTCGCCGCTCCAGTACAAGGACATCCTTCCTGAATTCATCGCCGCCGTGCTGGTCCGCCTGACCACGGGCAAAACGACGGCGCTGGTGATCGACGACATCCAGTGGATGGACGAAGGCAGCCACGAGGTCCTCGAAGCCCTGAACCGCGCGGAGCCGCCGCTGCTGGTGGTGCTGGGCCGGCGCGGCCAGCCCGCGACCGGCGACCTGGCGCTGGGACCGATGTCGCCGGAGGAACACCGCAAGCTGCTGGCGGAGCTCTCGGGCTACGAGGAGATCACCGACGGGCTCAACTCCGAGATCCATCGTATTTCCGGCGGCCTGCCGCTGGTCTCGCGGGAGGCCTTCGCGGTGATGGGCAAGCGCCGGCGGCTGCTGAACATGGGCCGCACCCTCGACCTCGCCCCCGCGGCCAAAGGAACGGGCGGCACACGCGACCAGCGAGAGATGGCGCTGACCGAACGCTTCCGCGACCTCTCGCCGCGGCTGCGGACCCTGCTCGGCGCCTGCGCGATCTGGCGCGAGCCGTTCTCCCGCGAGCAAGCAAAGACGACCACCATCGCCTGCCACCCTGACATCGACTTCGCGGAGTGCTGGGAGTCGTCGCTGCTGGGGGAATTCATTGTCGCCGCCCCGGGCGTGCCGGGGAAGTTCGCCTTCTACCACGACCTGCTGCGCGAGGCCGCGTTGTCCTTGATGGGCGACCGCGAGCGCGCTGTCGGCCACGGCGCGGCGCTCGAGTGGATGACCGCGCAACCGCCGAAATCGATCTCGCCGGCCGAGGCGGGCTTCCACGCCCGGGAGTCGGGCCGCGACGCGATCGCGGT
>NZ_JACZFQ010000083.1 GCF_014904755.1 Neoluteolibacter marinus | reverse complement strand
GGGCGCGCTCCGCCCTGCGCGAGGCGCGGGAGACCGCCCGGGCGGCGATGGAGCTCGACCGCACCAACGAACACGGCGGCGACCCGGTCGCGATCGCCCAGAAGGCGCGGCGCTACCAGATCGAGGGTGAGGCGGCCTTCCACTGGGGCATGGTCGAAGACGCCGTGGTGCTGCTGGAAAAGGCCCTGGTCCTCTACCGCGTGAGCCCCAGGGAGGGAGTGTTCCCGATCGGCGCCGGGATGCTGTGGCGCCACCTGTGCCTGTTCGCGACCGGCCGGCCGCGGGCCGGGGTAACCGCCTCGCCGATCCTCGACGGCGCCTCGCGGGCGGCCTTGATGCTGGCGGAGATCGCCTATTTCCAGAACGACCAGAAGCGCTCCGCGGAGTGCTGCATGACCGCCCTCGACCTTGCCTCGCGCAACGGCGAGAGCGCGGTGCTGGCCTCGCTGTGCGCGGCGATTGCCTGCCCGATGTCCGGCAAGCGCCCGCGCTGGCTCGCGGAGCGCTACCGCAACATCGCGCGGCGGATGATTTCGCGGGTCGGCGACACCACGGAGCAAACCTACATCGAGCATGTCGGCTGCCTGGTCGACCTCGACCGGGCGCGCTGGGAGGAGGCCTCCGGGCGGGCGTCCGGAAACGTCGCCTTCTGGAAATCCCACGGCCACGGCCGGCGGGTCGAGGAGGCGGCCACCCACGCCTTCTTCGTCGATTATTTCAAAGGTGACCTCGCCCGCGCCGCGACCTGGGCCAAGGTCCTGCACGAATCCGCGGTCAAGCGCACCGACCGCCAATCGCGCACCTGGGCGGCCCAGATGGGTAGCCTGCACGCGCTGCCCCGCCTGGGGCCGAAGGAGGCGGAGGAGCATTGCAAGCAGGTCCCCGTCCACGGCGGCGACGCCATCACCCAGTCGTCGATCCACGTCATGAGAGCCATCTGCGCCTGGCGCTCGGGCAATCCCTGGCAGGCGATGGACTGCCTGCGCGAAGCCGAGGAAATGGCGGGCAACCACCCCGCCGTGTCCTCGACCCAGTTCCTGCTGGCCGACGCGGCGGTGCTGCTGGGAGAAATGCGCTCCTGGGGCCCTCCGGAGCTCACCGAGGACCCCCGCTTCGCCGCCTTAACCGGGCGCTTCATCGCCCGCGCCACCGCGTTCGCGCGCAGCTTCGCGATCGGCGAAGCCATCCTCCACTGCGCCCGCGGCCTCCATGGCACCGAGCCGGGCAGGGAGTTCCACAAGGCGGCACAGGCCGCGGACCGCCTCGGCGCCCGCTTCTTCAAAGCCCGGGCCCGCTGCTACCACGCGCTGAAGTCGGGGGCAGCCGGACCGCTCGACGACGCCCTGGAACTCCTCGCCAAATGCGGGGCCGACGCGGAGATCGGCTTCATCCGGCACCTCGCCTCCCACCATGAAAGACTCGCGTGAACATGTCGTCATTCTCGGTGGCGGGGTCGGCGGATGCGTCGCCGCCTACTGGTTGAGCGCCAACCGGCGCCTGCGGAAAAATTACCGGATCACCCTCTATCAGCAAGGTTGGCGGCTCGGCGGGAAGGGTGCCAGCAGCCGCGGCGACAGCGAACAGCACCGCAGCGAGGAACATGGCCCCCACGTCTGGTTCGGCTTCTACGAGAACGCCTTCAAGACGCTCCGCGGCTGCATGCGGAAACACGCCGCGCTCGGCCACACCCTCGGCCCATTCCGCACCATCAAGGACATCTTCATGGAGTCCCACGAGGGGGTTTTCTATCACCACGACCTCAAGAACGACCGGTGGGAGCCGTGGAAAATGGAGCTGCCCCGCTATGCCGGCGAACCCGGCGACCCGAGCCCCTGCCCGGACGTCCGCTCGACCCTGTGGCGGATGGCCGACCACCTGGCGATGAATCTCAGCAAGGTCGGCGCCTTCGGGCCGGTGGTCGGCACATTCCTCAAGATCGCCGAGCATTTCCTGCGCCGCCAAGTCGCCTGGAAGCCGCCGATGACCTGTCCCGTCGGCATCCAGCCAGGCGGCCCCAGCGGCTGGGCCAGCTACCTGTCGCAGCGCCTGGTCGATCTCGCCGGCAGCGAAAAGCACTGGTACGGAGAGCCGGTGATCGGCCGCCTGCTGAAGTGGCTGCTCGACTACATCGGCTGGCGCTTGCGGCGGATGAAAAAACGCAACCCGACCGGCAATGCCCTGCGCGAGCTGTGCCTCGCCGACCTCTACCGAACCTGCCTGCGCGGCGCCCTGGTCGACCTGTTGCTGCGCGACGAAACCTTCCATCAGCTCGATCGCCACGAGTTTCTCGCCTGGCTCAAGATCCACGGTGCCGCCTGCCCCTCGGTCACCGAGTCGCCCTTCCTGCGCGGCTACTACGACACCCCCTTCGCCTTCTCAAAGGGCAACGCCCACAACACCGCCAACGCGAACTTCGCCGCCGGTGCCGCCCTGCGCGGGTTCTTCCGCATCTTCTTCGGTTACAAGGGTGCCTACGTCCACCGCATGAACCTCGGCATGGGCGAGTGCGTGTTCATGCCCCTCTACCGCATCCTCAAGGCGCAGGGCGTGCACTTCGAGTTCTTCCACCGGGTCGAAAAACTGGAGCCGAACCAGTTGGGCAACCGGGTCGCGCGCATCCGCTTCAACCGTCAGGTCCGGCTGCGGGACGGCATCACCGAGTATGACCCCGTCAAGGAAGTCGCGGTGCCGCACGGCGACCAGCCGCCGGTGTTCTGGCCGGTCTGGCCGGAGCACCCGATGGCCGACCAGCTCGACCCGGCGACCTTGCCTTCTCCCGGCGACCCCGGGCTCGAATCCCACTGGAGCCAACACCGCACCGACACCGTCGAGATCGCCGACCGCAACGACCCTGAAGCCGGCGAACTCGAGCGCTTCGACCATGTGATCCTCGCCATCCCGCCCGGTGCCCACGCGGACATCGCCGGTCCCCTCCTTGAGCGGGACACCCGCTTCCGGACCATGGTGGAAACCAGCGAGTCGATCCGGACCATCGCCTGCCAGTTCTGGTTCAATGCCGGCCACGGCAACTGGGACGGCCAGGAGCACTTCTGCGAGCTGACCATGGGAGGCTCCGGTCCCGACCCCTTCAACATCGTCATCGACGCCTCCAACATCCTCAAGACCGAGGCCACCCCCGGTGCCACCCACCTGCTCTATCTCTGCGGCCCGGCCTCGAACGATCCCGGCGAACCGCCCGCCGGCAGCGACCCTGCATACCCCGCCCGCCAGAAAGCCATCGCCAAGGCGACCAGCCTCGACTGGTTGCGGAAGGAGGCGGAGCTGTGGCCGGGCGCCTGCATCCCCGGCACCACGCAGCTGGATCCGATGACCCTTTACCACCCCGACCCGGATGCCACCGCACAGCAACGCCTCGACTGGCAGTACTTCCGGATGAACATCGATCCGAACGAGCGCTACGTGCTGTCGACCGACACCTCCGCCCCTCACCGCCTCTACCCGTGGGAGAGCGGCTTCAACAATCTGGTCTTCTCCGGCGACTGGTGCCGCAACTCCATCGACATCGGCTGCGTCGAATCCGCCACCACCTCCGCCATGCTCGCCGCGCAATCGATTTCCGGCTATCCGACCCGCGACATGCTGGAAGGCCTGCAGTACGAGTAGCCGGCGACATTTTGCCCGCGAACAATCTTCGGTTGCGCGGAGAGGGATGAGGGGTTTGGTTCCGCCGCGTCACGGACGTTGCCTTGCCGATTCCCTTCCATGAGCCAACCGCCCTATCCCTCCACACCGCAGTCATCGACCCGCTTGAACGTCCTCATCGTCGATGACGGCCGCGCCTCGGCGGATGTCCTCGGGATGTTTTTTGAGATCGAAGGCCACCGGGTGAAGGTCGCCTACGACGGCGAAACCGGGCTCGGACTCCTCGACGAATTCTCCCCGGACCTGGTGGTCCTCGATTTGAACCTGCCCGGAATGAGCGGGTTCGAGGTGGCGGAGGAAATCCGCAGGCGCCCGGGCGGCGTCGGCATCCAGCTCCATGCCTTGAGCGGGGCCCAGGCCGACGTCGAAGGACCGCGCGTGCTCAAGGCAGGCTTCGACGGATTTCTCTCGAAACCGGTCGCACCTGGCGACCTGCGCAGCCTGCTGGACGGCGTGATCGCCAACATCGGCGCCGAGGCTTGATGCGGGTCAGTTGAATGTCGAAAAATCGGGCCGCTGCTCGAGCAGGGCGGTCCGCAGCTTCTCGATCGTCACCGGCTTCGCGATCAACTCGTCGGCTCCCAGCAGCTTCACTTCCTCGACCCGCTCGGGCCGCACGTCGCCGGTTACCACGAAGACCGATTGCAGCGCGCCCGGCCGCTTGACCTGGAGGCTCTTGAGAATCTCGGTCCCGTCGAAGTCCGGCAGATTTAGATCCAGCAGGAGGATTTCCGGGTCGGATTCCTCGAGCATGTGCAATGCCTGCCGGCCATTGGCGGCCTGGCTGACGAGGGCACCTTCGGTTCCGAGCAACTCCGCCGTGACCTGCCTGGCGGTGTCGTGATCCTCGACCAGAAGGATCCGGACGCCTTCGAGCGGCGACGGACCGGCATCCGCCTGCCTCGGGTCGTCGGGAGTCTTCTTCGCAATGACCGCACCGGACAAATGGCTCGCGGGGATCACGATGGAAAACGTGGAGCCGATTCCCACCAGGCTCTCGACCTTGAGCTTGAAGCCGAGGCAAGCGACCAGCCTGCTGCAGATCGCGAGCCCGAGGCCCGCGCCTTTCTCGCGGTTCCGCTCCGGGTTCTGGAGCTGGTGGAACTCATCGAACACATGATCAAGCTGGTCGCGGGGGATGCCGATTCCGGTGTCGATCACGCTCAGGACCAACGAGCCGTCTTCCTTCAGCTCGCCGTGCAGCCGGACCTCGCCGCGCTCGGTGAATTTCAACGCGTTGCTGACCAGATTGCCGACGACCCGCGACAGCTTGGTGCGGTCGGTCGTGAGCAGCACGTCATCGCACGGGAAGTCACAGGTGAACTTCAGCCCCTTCGTCTCGGCCAGGGGCAGCGCCTGCCGGTACTGTTCGTCGACCAGACCATTGAGGGCGAAGTCGGTGAGGTCGAGGTCCACACGCCCGACGTCGAAGCGCGTGATGTCCAGGACGTCGCCGACCAGATCGATCATCACGCGGGCATTGGACCAAAGGTTCTGGGCCAGGGCCGGAATCTGCGACGCCCGTTCGGGATCCTTCGAACAACGCTCGATCAGCTCGGCGAGCAACGAAATCGCATTCGCCGGCGTGCGGACATCGTGGGAGACAGCGGCAAGGAAGCGGGTCTTCTGCTGCGATGCCTCCTCCGCCGCGATGCGCTTTTCATCGAGCTCCCGCTGGAAGCGGATCGACTGCAGCGCAAGCGCCGCCTGGGCGGCGAGCCACTCGATGATGCGGAATTCCTCCTCGCTCCACTTCCTCGGCTCCGAGCTGAATACCTCGAGCGCGGCGATCGGTTTGCCCGCCTGCCAGATCGGTGAGGCAAGGATCGAGCGGAACGGCCGGCCGGCACCCGGCTGCGGCAGCCGGAGGTCGGGGCGCGACTGGACGTCTTCGATGAAAGCCGTGCGGCTGCTCTCGAAAACAATGGCCGCGAAGGTATCCGAGAACGGGATATCCGGCGTGATCGCGCCATGCAGGCCGAAGCCCGCGTCCCCCGCGAGATGCAAGCGGCCGTCGCGGTCATCCACCACGCACGCGGCGTGCACGCTGTCGCCAAGAATCTGCATCGCGGCATCGCAGATGCCGTTCATCACCATCGCTTCGCTCAGGTCCGCGCGCAGCCAGCGTCCGGACTCCAGCAAGGTCTTCATGCCCCGCTCGCGCCGGAGCAATTCATCGTGTGCGCCGAGCAACTCTCGGCTCTGCACTTCCATCTCCTCGGTCTGCTGGCGGAGTTCCTCGGACTGCTGTTCGAGTTCCTCCGTCTGGCACTGCAGTTCTTCGTTCTGCCGGCTGATCTCTTCCTCCCGCGCGGAGAGTTCTTCATTGCTGGCGGCAAGCTCGTCGTTGCTGGCTTCCAGCTCGGTGTTCAGCTCAGCAAGCGAGTTGTTCTGGGAAATGATCCGGCGACGGGTGCGGATCAGCGCATGCACGGCTCCCGCCACGACCCAGATGTTGACCATCTGGCCGGCGATGATCGACTGCTCGTAGGCGTCGGAGTACGTCGCGTCGGGAACCACCGCAAAGTATTTCACGAAGGTGACCGCACTCAGCGCGACCGCCATGGTGTAGAGGACGCGGAGGTCCCGGTTCCACAGGCAAAGCAACAGCGGCAATGCCGAGGAAATGGGAAACATGCGGTCGTGATAAACCGTCAATCTCAGCCAGATCACGATCGCGGTGATCGCGATGCAAAGCACGAGCGAGCCGTAGTAACGGATCGGTTGGGAAGCGCGTGCGACGGCCGGGGAACTCATGATTGAAAATTGGAATTCTTGCGGAAAATGCACGGACCGGTGCGTTCAAGACCGGGGAGCTGGGGATTCTCCGCCTTGCCGACCACCAGGTGGCCGCCGGGCGAGAGGGAGTCGTGGAGCTGTTGCCACAATTGGCGGGTCGACGCCGGGTTGAGGTAAATGGCGAGATTCCGGCACAAGATCAAATCCCAGAGCCCCGGCTCCATCTCGGAAAGCACGTCGGAGACCTTCCAGACGATGCGCGATGAAATGGCGGGAATCAGATGACGTCCCTTGCCCGAGTTCTCGAAGAAGCGCTCACCCAGATCCGCCGGCAAGGCGGCCACGGCTTCCGGGGTGTAGATGCCGCGCTTCGCGGAAGCCACCGCGGACGGCCGGCAATCGGTGCCGAGAAAACGTCCCCGCGACGCCGCGCCATGGCGGGCGAAAAGCAAGGCCACCGATACCAGCTCGGATCCATCCGAACAGGCGACACTCCATACCCGCGGCAAGCGCGCCTCGGCGGCCAGGCGCGGCACGATGTCATCCGCCAGGTGGGAAAAGGTGGCGGTGTCCCTGAAAAAGCTCGTGGTGCCGATCAGCAAGGCGTTCACCGCGGTCTGCAGCTTCGCGGGATGGTCCACGATCATCTCGAGCGCGGCGTCCTTCGAACCCGCCCTGACGGCGCGAAGACAGGCGGGGATCCGCCGGACCAGCGGGGTGGTACGATAACCCTCGGGTCTCAACCCCGCCGTGCGCAGCACCCGGTTCACGAACAGCAAGTCGACCGGATCATGGACCTCCGTTTCCATCAGGTCGCGGACCGGGGTGCCGTAGGGAACCGGCGGAGTCCCCAGATCGGGAGCCACCGGGGGTGACGTGTCGGCAGCACCTACGAAGCACACATGAGCGAAGCGCGCGGACGAATCCGGCACCTCCACCGCGCTTCCCGGGAGATCAGTCGTTTGCGGAGCCGCGCCCACGAAGCGGGGTACTCCATCCGGCGTCCCGTGTCCAAGGATTCCACCCTATCGGGCGATTTGCATCCACGCCGCCGCCCGAGCCAGGTCACGCCGCGAGTGGACGTTCGTTTTCCGTCGACCTGCGGACCGCCGCCAGGATGGCGGAAACGCGGGGAGCCGGCGCTCCGGGCCGCACATGGAAGACCGGCCGGCCCGGATAGAGTGCGACGAGGCCGGCGATCTCCCCGGGTCCGGCGAACGAGACGATTGCCGCCACTTCCCCGAGCCGCGGCGGCGAGGCAAGCTCATGGGAGAGGAAGCGCACCCCGTGGGCGTTGTCCTCGCGGAATCCACAGCCCGGACAGATGAGATACGAATAGCACTCCGGCATCAGCCGGTTGCAGAGACGCTCGACCCGCTCGGTGGGGGTCATGCGCGAGGAGTCGATCACGAGAATGTTGGCTTTCATGGCAGCAGGAGGTTGAACGGGGAGACCCGCCCCGGATTCCGGGGCGCGCTCCGTCCGAGCCCGGGGATCAGGCATGGGCCATGGCCTTGAAATTGACGGCCTTTTCCGCAATGCGGCTCAGCAGCCGGTCGGCTTGACCTTCCTCTTCCAAGGTTTCGGTCAGCAGTTCAGCGATCCCGTTTTTGCCGAGCTTGCGGGCAAAGGCGATGATGCCGCCATAACCGGCCATTTCGTAGTGCTCGACCCGCTGCGCCGCGGTGATGAGCCCGGCGTCCCTGAGATCACCCTTTTCGATCGATTGGATGATGTCCGCACCCTCCTTGAGCAGTCCTTCGCATCCCGCGCAATGGGCACCGCCGGGAGCGAAGCCGGTCATCTTGAAGGCCTTCTCGAGGCGCTCCCGATGCTTGTGCGTCTCCTTCAAGTGATCGCTGAAGGCGGTCTTCAGCTCCGGCGAGGTCGCCGCTTCAATCATTTCCGGCAGAGCCTTGAGGATCTGGCCCTCGGCGCTGTAGAGGTCCTTCATTTCGTGGATGAGCAGTTTTTCGAGTGAGTCGATGTTCATGGCGAAGGCTCCCTCGCAAGAGACATGCCACGCCCCGGGAAGCCCATGATTGCGGCGTTCCCACAGAAACCAGCTGAATCGGAATCGCGAGATTCGCACCCTCCGTCCGGCAAGATCGTGCATCCTACAACGGGCTTTCCCCCGGCTGGCATCCATCGCGCCCGGCATCCGCCACGGCATTTTCATCCGGCACCATGTCGAGACGAGTCTTCGGTTAGAATTCCCGGACGGTGCCTGGAGAGCCCGGCCCGCCTCGCTTTGTTAGATCGGTCCCAGATCGTGCACAACGCCGTTTCTTGGGTCGATTCTTGCAAGGTCCGGCCTGCGCCACCCTTCTCCAAGTGACTGATTTCCAACACCCCCGTTTCTCGGCATTCGGATTGCAAGGACGGCACCACCATGCGGACGAGCCGTCCGGTGCTCGGACCACGGAACCACCAACCACCAAAGAACCAGACCATGAAAACGACCCCTAGCCTGCTTGCCGCTTGCGCCTTGATGGCCGTCTCCGCGAGCTGCACCTACTACGAGTCTACGACTCCGGAGACCACTTCGACGACCACCTACTCCTCCGGCAGCGTGGTCACCACCCTGCCCAGCGGCTACCGCACCGTGACGGTCGGCGGCACCCGCTACTACACCTCCGGTGACACCTACTATCGTCCCCAGGGAAGCGACTATGTGATCGTCGACTCTCCCTATGCCACGGTCAGCGGCGATGTCGCCGTGATCAGCACCCTCCCGAGCGGCTACCAGACCGTGACCCGCGGGGGTGACCGCTACTACCGGGTGGGCGACACCTACTATCAGCAACGTACCGACGGCTACGTCGTCGTTCCCGGCCCGTTCTGATCCACCCGTCCAAATCTCACCGAAAAACATCTACACATGAAAACAAACACCACATCCCGCGCGCTTGCCGCGGCCTTGCTGTTCCCCGCCGCCCTCATGGCAGGTGAAGCGGAAATGACCAACACCACCATCTACAGCGAACCGGCGCCGACCCAGCACCAGGGTTGGTTCCTCGGGGGCGGAGCGGACTACATGTTCGATGCCGGTGACGTGTTCTACAACGGACACCTCGGCTACAACTTCGGCAACGGCTCGTCCTTGTTCCTCGAATCCGGCTGGCTCGGGGAAGAGGAGACGGTATTCCCGTTCCTCCAGGCGGACGTCGACATCATTCCGGTCACCTTGAACTTCAAACAGGAGTTCATGTTCAATGAGCGCTTCGGCTTCTATGCCGGCGCCGGTGCCGGTGCCGCGAACGTGGACGTCGCCGCGGGTCTCGTGAACGAGGATGACTGGGTGCTGTCGGCCCAAGCCTTCGCGGGCGTGGTCTACAACGTCACCCCGAACTTCGAACTCTACACCGGCGTCCGCTACCTGTGGATGGACGACGTTGACATTGCCGGGGCTAACCTCGGCAAGTTCGACGGCCTGGGCGTGGGCGCCGGGCTCCGTTTCAATTTCTGATGCCGTCACCGGCATCTTGGTAGAGCCGCCGCTCCGGTATTCGTGCCGGAGCGGCGTCTTTGTCTGGTCGCGGAGGAAGGAGTCGTCGCAAGCCGGTTTGCGATGTGCAGGTCACGTCCCGCCAGTGCACTGCACATCGCCCGGACCGCTCCAAGTTCCGGACCAGGCGTCACGCGTCCGACAGCCGATCTAACAGACTGAAACGTTGCTGCACCGAGGCCCCGACACCGCATGAGACCGCCCGGTGGATCCGGGCACGGCACCTGCAAATCCGCAGCAGCCGGCTTCACCGGCCCATCAACCTCAACAACTCATCTGACATGAAAATCCATCCAAGCTTCCTGCTCCTTTCCCTCCTGCCGCTGCAAGCCCAGGAACCCGTCCGTCCGCCCGTCGTCGTGGAAGAAACAACCATCCCCGCGCCGCCGGTAGTCGTGGAAGAACGGGCGACCGTCGTCCCGGTTGCGGACCCCTTCGATCCCGTCGCGGTCCGACGCCAGCTCGCCATCGTCCCCTCACCCGCCGTGCCGGGAACGATTGAAACCACGGAAACGCGCAAGATCGTCCGCGAGCCGGGCCAACCTGCCCGCGTCTACAACATCGAGCGCCACGTCGTGATCGTTGACGGCCGCGAAATGCCCTACGTGACGTTGCCGGTGCTTTTCGAGAAGGAGACCGCCAACCTTCTCGACAGCTCGTCCGCGGAAGCGCTCGACCAGACGGCCAAGGCGATCCTCGAGGTGCTGGCGACCAACCCCGACGCCGGATTCGACATCGAGGGCCATACCAGCACCGACGGCACCGACGAATTCAATCTCAAGCTCTCCGCCGACCGTGCCAAGCGCATCTACGACGAGCTCACGGTCAAATACGGGGTCCCGACGCGGGCTTTGGGCGCTCACGGTTTCGGTGAGAAATATCCCAGCCATCCGGATGGCACCGAGGCCGAGATGGAGCTCGACCGGCGCGTGCTCGTGGTCCGGGTCAAATAATCCACGCGTTTCCCCACGAAGCCCACTCCGGAAGGACCTGCCGTGACACCGACGTCGCGGCAGGTCCGCAACGGATCAAGGGACCGCCCCGTCAATCGCCGGAGATCTCGTGGGAAAGTCCCCGCGCCAACACGGCGATGCGCCGGAGTTCGTGCTGACACTGGTCGAAGCGCGAGCGGAGCGGCCCAGGCGGGCAGCTTTCCCGGGAAATTTCCCAGCGCATTGACTCGGCCACCAGCTCCTGGGCGAGGACATCGTGGAGATAGGAGGAAAGGTCGTCGCGGGCCGCGGGCAGACCGGCGGCCCAGGTGTTGTGGACCAGCGACGCGAAGGACCCGGCGACTCCCACCGCCGGCAGGTGATCCGGACGCCGGGCGACGATCAATTCAACCCCGCTGGATCCGGTGACTTTCAACACGACGGGCCGGGCGAGGGAGGCGACCAGCGACATTTCCAGCCAGTGCAAGGGATCGACCTCACCGTGCCACGAAATCCGGCACCGGACGCGGTCGGCATCCTCATCGACCTCGAGGTCGTGTTCGATCCCCGTCCGCCGGATCTCTCCGGTCAGCCAATCCCGCGTCGAAGCCAGATCATCGGGGGCCCGGCGTCCGGCGGGCAGGCGGCCCTCGATCCACGAGGCGGCACGCGGCCACTCGGTGAAAACGGTCTCCAGGCCACCGAAGCGGTCGATCCGCTCCTGCCAGCGCTCGCGGATTTCGGTGGCATGATCCGCCGAAACCCCGCGCTCAATGCGCCCGCTGGCAAGCAGCCACTCCCACAGCGACCGGCGCGGACCCGGCATCCGGAATTCGATGACGGTGCCGTCGATCGGATGCACCAGCACCTCGCCGTCGCAGCGGGCCATCCGGCGGCGCATGGTGCTCATGCCGATGCCCCCCGCCTTGGTCGGTGAAATGCCCTGGCCGTTGTCGGCGACCGTCACCGCGCAGCCTTTCTGCCACGGCACCATCAGCACCTCGATCCGGCCGGCGGCGGCGTGGCGCATCGCGTTGCCGATCGCTTCGCGCACTGCCAGATAGAGTTGGCGCGTAGCCTCCTTGCCGAGGTCTGCCACCTTGCCGATCCGCCGCAGGCTCACCTCGCCGCCACTCCGGGTGAAGCCCTGGAGCTTCGCCTCCCAGCCCTGCCAGGCCTGGTCGATTGTCTCCACCGAGCCCGCGTGATCGGTGGTGGCAAAGGACTCGCTGACCACGGCCAGCACGGTTTCAAGCGAATGCCGGGAGTCCTCGGGGATCCCCGCATGGGGGTGTCCCACCTTCTCCACCAGTGCCTCCAGAGGCTGGATGACATCCCGGCGGATCCGCGCGCTCACCTCGCTGCCGTCCAGCCCGTCGCCGCGCCGGCGGAAGGGCATCCAGTGATCGTTGGGATCGCTCATGGGGAGAAGTGCGGTGGCCCCTGGGCTCCCCCGGGGGAAGCCGGAGGCGGAGGATCTCAGAAGAACCAGCGCAGGCCCGCCGAGAAGCCGTGGGCGTGGTAGTTCAGTTTCCCGTCCGCGGAAGCGCCGGCGAGTGTCGGTGCACTGCCGCTGATCTGCCGGGGTTCGCCGTAGCCATATTGGTAGGTGAACTCGGCCGCCCAGCACTCGGTCCGGTAACCGGTGCCGATGCTCACCACGTGGAGGTCGATGTCGGGGAGGCGGGGATTGAATGTCTGGTCCGGGGTGGTTTGTTCGGCGTACCAATAGCCGGCACCGAGCCACCAGCCGGAATCCCACTTGCGGGTCACTCCGAGCATGAAGGTCAGGCTGTCGTCCCACTGCATCGGTTCGACCAAAGTTCCGCCCGGGCTGGAGACCTCGAACCGTTCGAACGACGACCACCCGATCCAGGTCACATCGACCTCGAACAGCCAGTTCGCATTCGGCGTGTAGGCGTAGCCGATCGTGGCCTCGAGCGGGAAGTCGAGCTCCGACTCCGCCGGCGCCACGGCCACCGACGGGGCGGGAAAGCTCAGCACGGTGGTGCTGTGTCCCTTGTACTTGACCGGCGACCAGTAGCGGCCGGTCGCCCCGATCCGGTGGCCTTCCGCCGGTTCCCAGGTGAAGCCGGCACCGAGTCCCCAGCCGTGGCCGTCGCCCTCGATGGAATAGCTGTCGCCGGGCACGAAAACCCCGCGGTTGATGTCCGCGCTGCTGCTCACCACGCTCGCCGACACCCCGAAACGCAGGCACGGTGTGATGTCGAAACCAACCGCCGCGGTCCCGGCAAGGAACAACAGCTCGGTATCCGTCGCATATCCGCGCAGCGGTGAATTGTCGGGCCATTCGTTTTTCTGGCCGAACGGCGAGTAGAAGCCGAACCCGAGCGCCGCGCCGTCCCAGAGCGGGGTCGCGGCGAATGCGCTGGCCGCCACCGCCGGGCCGTCCTTGAGGTCGCTGTGCCCCCCCGCGCCCGTGTGATCCACCTTGTAATCAAGGGCATAGCCGGTCATCAGCAGCTCGGATCCGGATCCGGTGCCGAGCATCGCCGGATTGTAGTAGACGGCCGAAGCGTTGCCGTTCGAGGCGACCCCGGCGTTCCCCCGGGCGAGAACCTCCGGATCGTGATAGGTGAACTCGATGCCGAGGCCATGACTCCGGGTTGCCGTCATCAGGATACCGGCCACACAAGCCCGGATTGCAGGGGAGGATCTCATTGCGGGCCAGCCTCTAACACGCTTCCCCGAAGGTCGGCCAGCCCGACTTCATGGGAAATGCCCCCATGCCGATTGGGGCAACATCCCCATGGCGCTACGTAAAACTACCTTTAATGCTCGGCCACGTTTCAGGCTTCTCCCTCCCCTGCCTGAAAAGTCCGCATGAATGCTTCCATTGCCAGATCCAACATCGGCCTGCTTCCCCTCGGGGAAGCAAGGGGTTTTGGGTTTCGCGCATATCCTGCGGAGAACCCCA
>NZ_JACZFQ010000082.1 GCF_014904755.1 Neoluteolibacter marinus | reverse complement strand
GCCCCCCCCCCGATGAAATGGTTCCATCGAACAGGAGCCGCTCAACCCGGCCCGGCAGACCACTGCCGGGCCGCGGCTGAGTCCGGCGAAAACCCCTCCTTCAAGGTGCCCGCTCCCCTTTCCCATCCCCCGGCCTGGCAGTGGATCTCCAATCCCGTCTGCTCCGCTTGGGGCTACCTCCCCGGTCTCCTCGGGCTGCCGCACGACCCGCCGCCCCCGGCCGGTCCCCCGAGCGGGAAATCGACTTTCCGTCCATGACGGCCTCGGTGGGGTTCCATGGCCGCGTCATTTGCTCATGACCGCGGCCATGGGATCACACCCCGCCGGGCTGGGTGCCCGGTGCCTCGGATCCTCATCCGCCCGACCCGATGGTTTTCTGGCTCTCCGTCAGATTTGCCGTGCATGAGGCGAAAACCCTCCAACCACGGATGAACGGGATGAACCCAGATCGGAAGAAATGGGACCGGGATCGATGGGATGGATTGGATCGGAATCTCGCCTGAGGACCGGTCGCTGGCGACGTTGCGACAAGACCGACAGAATCAGCCTTTTATCTGCGTCCATCCCGTTCGTCTGCGGTTGTTGACCGGCAGAATCTGGCGGAGACCCGATGATTTTTCCGGGTTTTACCGAATCGCTACAATCGCGACATCATCCCCTGACAGAGGCATGGCTTGATGGGCCACAAGCGGTCATCCCGGACCGCGGAACCCACAAAACAATGCCATGAAAACGAATCACCCGCACCGGGTCGCCCTGGTGCTCACCGGGGTCCTGGCCACCCACCCCGTGACGGCCGAGCCCACCCGCCTGCCCCCCGGGATTCCCCTGCCCCGGGAGCGCCAGCAAAGCTCCGGGGAATCCACCGGTCCCGTGTCTGGCGACGCCGGCCAGGTCGTCGGGATCCCCCAGGAATTCCGGTCGATCGACGGCCGCGGAAACCACGAAGCGGACCCGGGACTCGGCACTCCGGGACTCCCGATGATCCGTCGATTCCCCGCGGCCTATGCCGATGGAGCCGGTCAACCCGCCGGCTCCGGCCGGCCCTCCGCCCGGGCTGTCAGCAACGGGGTGTCCGCCCAGCAAGCACCGGTATTCAATGCGCGCGGTGCCACGGATTTCCTCTGGCAATGGGGCCAATTCATCGACCACGACCTCGTCGAGACCCCGACCCTGGAGCCCCCGGAACCCTTCGACATTCCGGTGCCTGCCGGGGATCCATGGTTCGACCCCGATCACACCGGCGCGGTCACCATCCCGCTCAACCGCTCGTTCCACGAAGCTGTCGGCGGGGTGCGCCAGCAAATCAACGCGATCACCAGCTACATCGACGCCTCGAACGTCTACGGCTCCGACGAGACCCGGGCCTACGCGCTGCGGATGCTGGACGGCACCGGCACCCTCAAGGTCACCCCGTCCGAACACGGCGACCTCCTTCCTTACAATCTCGGCGGCTACACCAATGCTCCGGACAGCTCGCCCGTCTGGTTCCTCGCCGGCGACGTGCGCGCCAACGAGCAGGCCGGACTCTGCGCCATGCACACCTTGTTCCTGCGCGAGCACAACCACTGGGCCCGCGAGTTCCGCGATGCCAATCCCGACGCCGCGGAAGACGAGACCTACGAGTTCGCGCGCATGATCGTCGGCGCGGAAATGCAGCATATCACCTATCAGGAGTTCCTGCCCTTGTTGCTCGGCTCCTCCGCCCTCCCCCCCTACCGCGGATTCAGGGACGATGTGGACCCGACAATCTCCAACGAGTTCGCCACCGCGGCCTACCGGCTGGGCCACAGCCTGTTGTCACCGGTGATCCGCCGCGTCGGCGCCAACGGAGTCACCATCGACGACGGCGACTTGCCGCTCGCCGAGGCGTTTTTCAACCCGTCGATCATCGCCGACCACGGCATCGACAGCCTGTTGCGCGGCCTCGCCGTCCAGCGCTGCCAGGAACTTGATGCGATGCTGGTCGATGACGTCCGCAATTTCCTCTTCGGGCCCCCGGGGGCGGGAGGATTCGACCTTGCCGCGCTCAACATCCAGCGCGGCCGCGACCATGGGCTGCCGAGCTACAACGAGGTTCGCCGCGGGCTCGGTCTCAAACCGGCACGGAGCTTCCGCGACATCACCCCGGACCGGGCGCTGCAACGCCGCCTGGCTTCGGCCTACCGTTCCGCCCAGGATGTCGACCTGTGGGTCGGCGGCTTGTGCGAGCCCCACGTCCCCGAGGCCATGGTCGGCCCGGTTTTCCACCGCATCCTCCTCGACCAGTTCATCCGTGTCCGCGATGGTGACCGCTACTACTACGAGGGCGCCTTGATCCCCGAGGTGTTGGAGGTGATCCGCGAACAATCCCTGGCCACCGTGATCCGCCGGAATACCGGGATCGGCGACGAGCTCACGGACAGCGTGTTCCTCCTGCCGGTCCAGCAG
>NZ_JACZFQ010000081.1 GCF_014904755.1 Neoluteolibacter marinus | reverse complement strand
CCCGCCGGCACGCGGCGGCGTGGACGGTGAGACCTGCCGAGGGTGCCGGGATCCATGCGGGGCTTTGTGATTCCCGATGGATCCCGGCTCCTCCAGCGTATCCTCACCCTGCGCCGCATGTCCAAAGTCCGAACCACCCTGCTATGCCTCTTCACCGCCGCCGGTTTCAGCCGTGCTGCCGATCGGCCGAACGTGTTGTTGATCTGCATCGATGACCTGCGACCGGAACTGAGGAGCTTCGGCGTCGACTACATCCAGAGCCCGGCGATCGACCGGCTGGCGGCTGCCGGGCGTCCTTTTTTCAACCACTACGTCCAGGCTCCCACCTGCGGGGCCTCGCGTTACGCCTTGCTGACCGGCCGCTACGGGCCCGGCGACAACGAAGCCCTGTTCCGGCGGGCGGCGAAGATGGCGACTGGGAAAAATAGCGTGCCACCCAGCTTGCCGGAACATTTCCGGACCAAGGGCTACACCACCGTGTCGGTCGGCAAGGTGTCGCACCATCCGGGCGGCCGCGGCGGCGCCGATTGGGACGACGATTCCAAACCCGAGATGCCCGGCGCCTGGGACCGGCATCTTCTTCCCGCCGGGAAGTGGCAACATCCCCGCGGCGCGATGCATGGCCTCGCCCACGGTGAGATCCGGCAGGACGGCAAGCCGATGACGGTCTTCCAGTCGGCGGAGGGGCCGGACACGAATTATCCCGACGGCCTGATCACCGACGAGGCTCTCGCGCAGCTCGACGAACTCGCCAAAACTGCCGCCGAAAAGCCCTTCTTCCTGGCGGTCGGGATCATCCGCCCCCACCTGCCCTTCGGAGCTCCGGCCCGCTACTTCGAGCCCTACCGCAACGCGAAGCTGCCGCCGATCCCCCATCCCGCCAAACCGGAAGCGCCGAACACCTGGCATGGTTCCGGTGAATTCATGCGCTACGAGAATTGGGGCAAGGATCCGCGCAAGGATGCCGGATTCGCCGATGAGGTCCGCAAGCACTACGCCGCCTGTGTCAGCTTTGCCGACGCCCAGGTCGGCCGCCTGCTCGAGTCGTTGGAGAAGCACGGCTTGAAGGACGACACCATCATCGTTCTGTGGGGCGACCACGGCTGGCATCTCGGGGAGCACAACGTATGGGGCAAGCACACGCTGTTCGAGGAGTCGCTCCGCTCGCCGCTGGTCCTCGCCTATCCGGGGCTCCCTTCACCCGGCGAGGCCTCGCGCTCGATCGTGGAAACCGTCGATCTCTTCCCGACGCTCTGCGATCTGGCGGGCATCGACGCACCTTCCGGCCTCAGCGGCCGTTCGCTGCGGCCCTTGCTCGAGGATCCGCAGGCGGCGGGCCGGCCGGCGGTCTCGTATTTCGGCCAGGCGAGGAGCCTGCGGACCGCGGACTACCGGTTGATCGAACACCGCAAGGGCGGGAAGACGACAGCGGTCGAACTCTACGACCATCGTCAGGCGGATGGCGAAACCACGAACATCGCAGCCGAGAATCCCGGAGTCGTGGACAAGCTTGCCGGCGAGCTGGACCGGCGGCTGAAGCGGTGAGGAAGGCAAAGCCTTCAAGGGAGCGCCGACTTCAGTCGGCATTCGCTGGTCCCCCTGATTTCCGTCCAAGCCGACTGAAGTCGGCGCTCCCTAATGGCCCTTTGGAATCACCCGGGAGGCTCAGACCACGCTGCCGTAGAGGGTGAAGCCGGTGCTTTCCTCGACCCGGATGTCGACCAGCTGGCCGGTCAGCTTGTGGGCGTCGCCCTCGAAGATCAGGATCTTGTTGGTGCTGGTGCGGCCGGTCAGGCGCTGCTTGTTGGTCTTGCTCGGGCCTTCGCAGAAGACCTGCTGGACGGTGCCGACCAGCGCCGCGTTCTTGGCGATGGCGAGCTCGTTGACCACGTCGAGCAGCCGCTGGTTGCGCTCTTCCTTCACCCGTTCGGGAAGCTGGTCGTCCATCTCCGCGGCCGGGGTGTCCTTGCGCTTCGAGTAACGGAACACGAAGGCGTTGTCGAACTCGAGCCGCTTGACGGTGTCGATGGTCGCCTGGAAGTCCTCCTCGGTCTCGCCGGGGAAGCCGACGATGATGTCGGTGGTGATGGCGATCCCCGGCCGGGCGGCCTTCATTTTCTCGCAGATCTCGACGAACTTCTCGTTCTTGTACGGCCGGCGCATCGCCTTGAGGATGCGGTCGGAGCCGCTCTGCATCGGGAAGTGGATGTGCGAGCAGAGTTTCGGCAGGTAGGTGAAGGCGGCGACCAGATCGTCGCGGTAGCCGATCGGGTGCGGCGAGGTGAAGCGGATCCGCTCGATGCCTTCGACCGCGTGCACCGCCTCGAGCAGCTGCACGAAGGGCGACTTGCCGTCGACCTTTTCGAACTCGGTGCGGCCGTAGAGGTTCACGATCTGGCCGAGCAGGGTGATCTCCTTCACCCCGTGGTCGCGCAGGCGCTTCACCTCGTCGACGATCTCGGCGATCGGCCGGCCGCGTTCCTTGCCGCGGGTGTCCGGCACAATGCAGAAGGAGCAGCGCATGTTGCAGCCCTGCATGATCGAGACGAAGGCCGAGGCGTTGAGGTCCTTGGGGACATGGTCTCGGATGGTGTTCTGCGAGCCGGCCTCCTCCTCGACGTCGCAGACATTGTCGCCGTGCATCGACAGGGCGACGTCGTCCATCCGGCGCTCGAGGCGGCGCTGGAGGATTGTGTCCACGTATTCGAAAACCTTGTGGTACTTCTGGGTGCCGACGACCACGTCGAGGTGCGGCACGCGCTCGAACAGCTCCGGGCCCCGGCTCTGGGCCATGCAGCCCATGAAACCATAGACGACGTGAGGCTTCTGGCGGCGGTGCATCCCCATGTTGCCCATCTTGCCGAGTGCCTTCTGTTCCGCCTGGTCGCGGACCGAGCAGGTATTCACCAGGATCGCGTCGGCATCGCTTTCATCGCCGGTGACCGTGTAGCCGCCCTCGGTGAACATCTGCGCCACCTGTTCGGAGTCGCGTTCGTTCATTTGGCAGCCGTACGTGCGGATGTAGACCTTGGGCATGACGGGAAAATTCGAAGGACTGGGCCCGGATGGCGGGATCACCGTGGCTCGGGGCCGCGGACGCTAGCGGCGGCGAACCGGGGTATCAAGGCGGGAGAATTACGGGGGAGGAACGAACCGCGGAGGCGCAGAGGTCGCAAAGGTGAGCGCGGAGCTGATGAAACTGGATTGTGGAGATCTGGTGGCGTTGATCTCGATCTTGGACTTCTCCGCGGGCCACTCCGCGACCTCTGCGCCTCCGCGGTTCGTTCAGATAAAACTCAAGGCACCGGCGTGTTCTCCAGCGCGCTGTCGATCAAGGTCGCCGGATCACTGCCGTCGTCGGGTGCCAGGCGGTGGCGCAGGACGGCGGGGAAGAGCGCCTGGACGTGGTCCGGATAAAGCGCCGGGGCATTGTCGAGGAAAGCGGCGGCCCGGGCCGCCTGCATCAATGCGAGGGACCCGCGGACGGACACCGCATGATCGGAACCGGCCATCCGGCGCAAGGCTTCGCACAGGGCGGTGATATACGCGGCGACGGCCGGAGCCACCGTGACCCGCTGGACCGATTCCCGGAGCGCCAGCACATCGGCCAGATCGAGCAAGCCGCCCGCCGCGGACGTGCCGTTGATTTCCCCGGCGGCGTGCGCCAGCAGGATCCGCTGCTGGATGACAGCGGCCGGCAGGTCCATCCGGATCGACAGCAGGAAGCGGTCGAGCTGCGGCTCCGGCAGCGGGAAGGTGCCGTGACGGTCGGTATCATTCTGGGTGGCGATGACGAAGAAGGGCTCCGGCAGCGGCCGGGTCACGCCGTCGAGGGTCACCTGGTGCTCGTTCATGCACTCGAGCAAGGCGCTCTGGACCCGCGGCGAGGTGCGGTTGATTTCGTCCGCCAACACGCAGTGGGCGAAGACCGGCCCGGGGATGAACTCGAAGTCCCCCCGGTCCATGCGGTAGAGCGAATAGCCGAGCAGATCGGCCGGCAGCAGGTCCGGGGTGAACTGGACCCGCTTGAAGCTGCCGCCGATCGAGGTCGCCAGGGTATGCGCGAGCGAGGTCTTGCCGATGCCCGGCGCGCCCTCGATCAAGACGTGTCCCCGCGCCAGCAACGCGGTCAGCAAAAGGCCGGCGGCCTCCTCCGATCCGAGGACGGTGGCGACAAGACGCTGGCGGAGATTCTCAAGGGCGGCGCGTGGCATGGAGACCGCCGCATTTGAGGCAAGGCGCCCGGGACCCGGCCAGCCGAAAGCACCGGAAATCGTCGGCAAATCCACCCCGAATCCCGACCAATTCCGTTAGAAGTTCGGGAAATTCAAAAATTTTGCTTCCCGTTTTATTAAGAATCATTGACTTTCCGCTTCCGCTTCCGCTCACCCGGTCACCCTGCCTGTTCACCCCCATGAAAATCACCCTCACCCTCGTTGCGGGCTTGTCGCTCGCCACCGGCGCCCAAGCCGTGATCGTCAATCTCACGGACGTCACCATCGCCGGAAACGCGCCGGACATCCTCACGAACACCAGCAACGTGGATTTCCACGGCGGTTTCATCAACGGCGCGCTGTTCCGGGATCCCTCCGTTGATGGCAGCGCGGGCTCGGGAACGTTCCGGGACCTTTACCGGCTCTCTCCGCCCCAAGGTAAGGGGAACGAGGTCGAGTCCGGCTACAACCGGCCGGGCATCATGGACACGGACATTCCGAACGGGTTCGACTACGAGCTCCGCATGGGTGATCTGGTGCTGGATGCCTCCGGGTCGAGCTACATTTTCGTCGTTGATATCAACGAGAACAACAGCGCCACCGACCGCTTCCTGTCCCTCGATGACCTCAAGATCTGGGTCGGCGGCACGACCGATCCGGCCGTTTTGCCCGAGACGCTCAACGACATGATGTCGACGCTCGGCGTCCCCGTCTACGACATGAATCCCGCGGGCCAGCAGAACTTCGCGCTGCTTGATGCCACCCTTTCAACGGGCAGCGGCGGCGGCGACGTGTTCGTCTTCGTGCCGAAATCGTATTTCCCGCAGAACGCCGACCCGAACAGCTTCGTCTACATTTACACCAGCATGGGGTCCTACACCGGTGCTCCCGGTTTCGGCGCAGGCGCCACCCAAGAGCAGGTCTCCATTCCCGGCAAGTCGATCACCGGCGGTGGCATTCAACCCGGTGTTCAGGTGGTTCCAGTCCCGGAACCCACCGCGATCTCCTTGCTCGGCCTGGCCGGCCTGCTCGGTTTGGTCCGCCGGCGGCGCTAAAGCCGCGAGGCGACGATCCGGATCGCTTCCGGATACAGCCGGTGTTCCTCCACCTGGATGCGCTCGTGCAGCGACTCCGCGGTGTCATCCGGCAAAACCGGCACCTTCGCCTGCAGGATGATCGGACCGGTATCAATTCCGGCATCGACGTAGTGGACCGTGCAGCCGGACTCGCTGACGCCCTGTTCCAAGGCCTGTTTCCAGGCGTGAAGACCCGGAAAAGCCGGCAGCAGGGACGGGTGGATATTGATGATCCGGCCCGGGAAGACCGCCATCAATGGGGATTTCACCAGGCGCATGAAGCCGGCGAGACACACCAGGTCGACTTCCGCTTTGAGCAGCGCCGCCGCGGTTTCGGCCTGCACTTCCAGCGGGTACTTCGTCTTGAAGCCCCGGCAGTCGATGAGGCCCGTCGGAATCCCCGCCTTGCGGGCCCGCTCCAGGATGTAGGCATCCGGGTTGTCGGAAAGCACGATGGCGATCTCCGCGTCGAGCGAGCCATCCGCGATGGCATCGAGGATCGCCTGCATGTTGGAACCGGAACCGGAGCCGAGAATACCGAGTCGCATGCGGGGAGGGAAAAGGGTCAACGCAACGGTGCCAAGCGCCAATCCCATCCGGCGCGGATTCTTCGGGGGACCAGCAACTTCGATCTTGGCCACCGCCGCGCCGCCCGATAGGCGATAGCCCCATGCACGATCCACGCGTCGATCAACTCGCCCGCCAGCTTGTCCGCTATTCCACTTCGCTCAAGAAAGGCGAGAAGGTCCTTTTCGACCTCTACGACGTGCCGGACGCGATCGGCCTCGCCCTGGTCCGCGAGGCCCGGGCCAAGGGCGCGCTGCCCCTGCTACGGATCCACAGCTCACGCCTCACCCGCGAGATGCTCAAGGGCGCGACCGACGACCAGTACCAGCTGATGTCCAAGCACCTGCTCGCCGAGATGAAGGACATGGACGCCTACATCGCGGTGCGCGGCAGCCACAACATCGCCGAAAGCAGTGACGTCCCGGCGGCCAGCATGAAGCTCGCGATGAAGTACATGCGCCCGGTTCTCGACTGGCGGGTCAAGAAGACCAAGTGGTGCGTGCTGCGCTGGCCCTCCCCCTCGATGGCCCAACAGGCCGGCATGAGCACCGAGGCGTTCGAGGACTTCTACTTCCAGGTCTGTCTGGTCGACTACAAGAGCCTGGTCCCCGCCGCCACCGCGCTGAAACGGCTGATGGACAAGACCGACCTCGTCCAGATCACCGGCCCGGGCACCGACCTCAAGTTCTCGATCAAGGACATCCCGGCCGTCGTCTGCGCCGGCACCCACAACATCCCCGACGGCGAGGTCTTCACCGCGCCGGTCAAGGACTCCGTCGAAGGCGTCATCTCCTACAACGCCCCGACCATCTACCAGGGCATCCCCTTCGACTCGATCAAGCTGACCTTCGAGAAGGGCAAGATCGTCAAGGCCGAGTCGCCCGGGAAGAACAAGGAGATCAACAAGATCCTCGATAGCGACGCCGGCGCACGCTACATCGGCGAGTTCGCGCTCGGCTACAATGCCGCCATCAAGCACCCGATGCGCGACATCCTCTTCGACGAGAAGATCGGCGGCTCCTTCCACTTCACCCCCGGCCAGGCCTACGAGGAGGCCGACAACGGCAACCGCTCGCAGGTCCACTGGGACATGGTGAACATCCAGCGCAAGGACTACGGCGGTGGTGAGATCCGCTTCGACGGCAAGATCATCCGCAAGGACGGCGTCTTCCTGCCGAAGAACCTGGCGAAGCTGAACGGGTGAGGCCGGCCCCATGACCGCGGCGCAGCCGCCTTTGGACTGCTGCGATCCTTCGCAGCTTTTCGAAGCAAGGGAGAGGCGATTTTTCTCGGTGTGAGTCGAAGCGATCCCCAAAGGTCGCCTCCACCCGCCCCGACAAGCGATCTCGACACTCCACTCAAAAGCTGCGAAGGATCGCAGCAGTCCAAAAGCAGCTGCGCTGCGGACACGAGTCATACCGGAAGCTCCGATAGCACCGTGGCCCCATGCTCCGCCGCATTGGATTCTTCAGGGTGGGAGCTATTTCGTCACGGCCTCCACCTATCATCGCCAGCGGCTGTTCGACACGCCGGCGAAACTCGACGCCATCGCCGGCCTTTTGATCGACTCCGCCAAGGCATTCGGCTGGCAGCTCCGGGCTTGGGCCGTTCTCGCCAACCACTACCACTTCGTCGCCGACTCACCGGATGGTACCGGAGAGTCCCTCCGCGCCTGGCTCACGGAATTCCATCGCAGTGCCGCGATCGAAGTGAACCTCCTCTCCGGCGCCCCCGGCCGGCGCGTCTGGATGAACTTCCGTGAGACCCACATCACCCACCAGACCTCCTATCTCGCCCGGCTCCGCTACGTGAACGAGAACCCGGTGAAGCACGGGTTGGCCGAGGAAGCCCGCCACTACCAGTGGTGCAGCGCCGCGTGGTTCGAGACACACGCTCCGAAGAGTTTCGTCGAAAGCGTCCGCCGTTTCCGCACCGACCGCCTGCAGATCTGGGACGACTTCGACTCATGACATGCACCGCAGGTGCCCTCGGACTGCTGCGATGATTCGCAGCTTTCGAGTGCAGGGTTTGTTTGGCAATTCGGGCAGCCTGAGACGACCCCGAAGCCTCCTCCTTCCGTTTCAACATAGACGGGCCGCTCCCTTCATCCAAAAAGCTGCGAATCATCGCAGCAGTCCAAGGGCGGCTTCGCCGCTTGCATAGCCTCGAACGCCGTATCAACTTGCTTGCCTTGTGATCCGGCTCATTTCCCTCGCGCTGATATTTCTTCCCGCCCCCGGCCACGCCGAGGTCACCGTGGGCTGGAAGGTCCCGATCGAGTCGATCGCGCCGGACTACAAGACCAGCGACCAGGTCCGCAAGCTCGACCAGCCGCCGGGCGAGTCGGCGTTTTTCCTGCCGGGGGATGAGTTGTGGGATGTTTCGAAGGTGCTGTTGGTGGACACCACGATTTCGCCGCTAGAGCCGGGACCCAAGGCCGCGTGGACCGGAGATTGGGCGGTTTGGAATCGCCGGTCGGAGATGTTGGTGGCTCGCGGCGACTACATCCACATCAGGCAGGCGCAACAAGCCTGCGGTTTCGACGAAAGTCCGCGGGTGGTCGGCATGCGTTTTCATCTGACCCAGTCAGGAGCCAAGCGATCCGTCGCCGTTTTCGGAGAAAACGGGGAACGCAAAACCGGGCGGATCGATGGCTTGGAAATCGATGTCGAGGGTTTTCGCAGCTCCGAGAATTCCTTCGATGTCATGTGCAATGCAACTTGGAAGTCCGAGGTCGATGACGCGACCTGGAATGTGGTCGCGTCGTTCCATGCCCTCGCGGAAAAGGATGTCCTCATTGCAAGGCTTGGCAGCGGGGATTCCGCCTGGGAACTTCATGTCAGCGTCCGTTTGGAAAGCATCGGTGGAATTCCCGCTAAGGAAGCCCGTTGGATCGAGACCGGGCCGGGTCCACCGCGCCCGTGGCTGGACCTCGGGGCACGGGAGCCACTGTTCCCCCGCCAGGTCTTCGCGAAAGACCTCATCATCGCGGCTTATCAATTGCCGCCTCCATTTGTAGAACACGAATACCTACTTCTACCCTCCCTTGAAGCGCCCGACTCTCTTCATGGTTGGGTCCATGGCCCGTTCCGGGACGTCTCGAAAGTCCTGAATGACAATGGGGTCGATCTCGAACAGCCGGGCACCTTTGCCGGCGTGGAAATGCGGACGAACCAATTGATCCTGGTGGCTAACAAGGCCGCCCATGATCTCGCCCAAGCCCTCGTCGGGGAAATCTCGGAGCCCCTCTCAAGTTCCATTCAGATCGAAAGTAGCCCGGATCACGGCAACTGGTCGTTGATCGTCGGGGATGGTCTGAAATCGGTCATCTGGCTGACCCGTAGTGATGGAGTGTTGGACACGGATGTCGGGGGTTTCGAAATCGAGGCTTCTCTGGCAGAGGAGCCCGGGACTGTGAACCTCAGCTACCATTGCAACCCCGGAAAGATGCCCGGGCCGACTTCGGCGGGAACCATCGAATTGAAGGTCGGCGAGTGGCTGGAGATCCCGGCGGCGGAGAAACCAGCCAAGCAAGAAGCCGCGGTGCGTCTCCGCGCCACGGTGCTTGCGCCCTAACTTCCCCTTCCTCGCTTGCAACCGCCCCTTGCCGGGTCCACTAAGGTGGCATGCTCGCCCGGATCCTTTCGCTGACCTGCCTGCTTGCCGGCTTCGCCGCGGCCCAGAGCTACCGGCCCTCGGGGGAGAAGCCGCCGCGACCCGCCCGCGAGTTCCGCGCGGCCTGGGCGGCGGTGGTTTACAACATCGACTGGCCGAGCGCCAAGGGCCTGTCGTCGTCCACCCAACAGGCGGAGATGCGCGGCATCCTCGACAAGATGGCGTCGCTCAACATGAACGCGCTGATCCTCCAGGTGCGGCCGCATTGCGACGCGGTCTACCAGTCGTCGCGCGAGCCGTGGAGTCCGTGGCTGACCGGTACCATGGGCAAGTCGCCGGGCTACGACCCGCTCGAATTTGCCATCCGCCAGGCCCATGCCCGGGGCATCGAGGTGCACGCCTGGTTCAATCCCTTCCGCGCCCTTTCCAACGCCAGCCACCCGACCTGCGCGAACCACGTGACCAAGGCCGCCCCGCAGATCACCAAGCGCTATGGCAGCCTGGTCTGGTGCGACCCCGCCGCCACCGAGACCCGCGCGCGGGCCTTCGGCGCCATCCTCGACGTGGTCCAGCGCTACGACATCGATGGCGTCCACCTCGACGACTACTTCTACCCCTACCCCGATGGCGGCAAGATCTTCCCCGACGGCCGCAGCCCGGCGGTGCGGCGGCAGATCGTCGACGACTTCGTCGAAAAGCTCTACGCCGACGTGAAGCGGACGAAGCCCTGGGTGCGGGTCGGGATCTCCCCCTTCGGCATCTGGCGTCCGGGGGTGCCGAGCGGCATCGAGGCCGGCCTCGACGCCTACGAGCAGATCGGCTGCGACGCCCGCAAGTGGCTGTCCAAGGGCTGGGTCGACTACCTGGCACCGCAGCTCTACTGGAAGGACCAGCCGCGCAAGCAGAGCTTCTCCGCGCTGCTGGAATGGTGGCGCCAGCAGGGCAGCCGACCGGTCTGGCCGGGCATCGCGACCACCCGCATCGGCGGCCCGGAGGACGGCCGCCCGGCATCCGAGATCACCAAACAGGTCGGCCTGTCGCGGACCATCGGGAAAAGCTGGGCCGGCCACATCCATTGGAGCGTGAAAGGCCTGACCAAAAACCAGGGCGGCATCTCGAACCTCCTCGCCAAGGATGCCTACTCGCAACCGGCGCTGGTCCCGCCGATGCCGTGGGTTAGCCAGAGCACCCCGGCCCGGCCCGGGGCCAATGCCAGCGGCAACGGATCCAGTGTCCGGGTGAGCCTCCAGAGCGGCGACCGCTCGACCGCCCGCTTCGCGATCCAGGCCCGCTTCGGCCGCCAATGGCGGATGGCGAAGGTCGTGCCCGCCGGGGCGAAATCCGTTGATCTCGCGTCACTTGCAGGGCGCCTGCCCGATGCCGTCGCGGTCAGTGCGGTCGACCGCTTTGGCAATCTCAGCCCGCCGGCGGTGCTCGCCCGCTGAGCTCCATATTTCCCCTTGCACGCTGGCACGAGACCTGTTGAAACCCCCGCGCGCCTCCGCCCTTGACCCGGGCAAGCCGTTGAAAATACTTTACTTTTGCGTAATAAACGGCCCATAACCCGCGCGTCCCGCAACTCCCTGCAGCCTCTCCGCTGCACTCCGATTTCCTGATGAAAGTCCGACTTTTCGTAACGGGTTCCGCCGCCCTCCTCGCGGCCTGGCTGACGGCCACTTTCCTCAGCGACGTCCCCGTGGACCGCTACCCGCAGTTCGGAAAAGGTTCGGTCCCGCTGTCCGCCAAGGTCGCCAAGCCCCCGGTGGAGGAAGAGCCGATCGTCGCGGTCGACCCCGACGAGATCCCGATGGCATCGACCGTCGAGTGACGCGGATGGCCCCGGGCCCTCCTGATTCCCGGCTCGCCTTTTTCCGCCGCAGCGGTCAGCTTGATCGTCATGGCTGAGGAACCGCGCGTCTGTGACAACAAGCCGATCGGACTGGAAGTCGAACCCGGGGTCCACTGGTGGTGCTCCTGCGGCCACTCCAGCCACCAGCCGTTCTGCGACGGCAGCCACAAGGGGACCGGCATGCAGCCGGTGAAATTCGAGACCACCGCGAAGACCACGGTCTGGTGGTGCCTGTGCAAACACACCAAGACCCCGCCGCTGTGCGACGGCACCCACAAGAAATTCAGGCCGTGAAGGCAGGAAATCGGAGCCGTGCTCGAATTATAGGGGTCGATTCAAAGGATCTTCGTGAATCCTGGATTCAATTTCATGCTTTCGACCGCGAGCCCATTCAGGCGCGATTCTCAACCAAACGTCTTCGGGAATCGGATAGTAGACTGAATGACCAGGCTCAACAAGTTCACCCGGCAGATTGAACACCCTTGTCCCCTCCGCGGAGATCTCGCGGTAGATGAATCCATTGTCGGTGGAACCACGAACTTGGAAACCACGTTTGCGGAACAACTGCCTCGCCTTGATCGCTTCGACGACGACGAACAAAAGCAGGCCAACGACCGCGATCGGAATTAACCAAAAAATGGAAAATCGGAAGATGATCGCCAGGACGACGAATCCGACCACGGCTACGGTCGATTTCCACCCAATCATCAAGAGATTTTGAAGCACGCCACGAAGTGGCGAATTTTCACGCGTAGATCTTCTCGTAGTACTCCGTCACCATCCGGTCGGAGTCGAAGAAAGGCACCACTTCGTTCATCGAGTTGAGCACCAGCTTCCACCAGCCGTCCGGGTCGCCGTAGTAGAGCGGCAGTACCTGCTTCTCCATGGCCTCGTAGAAGCCGAGCAGGTCGTGGCGGTCGCGCGCCTCGGCATCGAGCGCCGGGTCGGCGGGCGGGATGATGAAGCTGTTGTGGCCGTCCTTCGAGAACTCGCACACCCATCCGTCGTAGGTGGACAGGTTTACCGCCGCGTTCATCGCCGCGGTCATGCCGGAGGTGCCGGAGGCCTCGCGGGTGACCACCGGGTTGTTGAGCCAGATGTCGGCGCCGTATTTCAGCTGGCGCGACAGGTCGAGTTCGTAGCCGACCAGCACCGCCAGGTTCGGGTGATCCTTGGTGAGGTGGACCAGATGGTTGAAGGTGTCGATCGCGCCGTAGTCGAAGGGGAACGGCTTGCCCGCCCAGATGATCTGGACCGGCCGCTCGTTGCCGTTGACCAGGGAGCGGAACAGACGGATGTCGCGGGCGATCAGGTCCGGGCGCTTGTAGCCGGCGAAGCGCCGGGCCCAGACCACGGTGAGGACATCGGGATCGAAGAGCTTGCCGGTCTGGTCCGCGACCGTCTGGAACAAGCGCGACTTGAGCTCCCGCTTGCGGTTGCGCAGCTCCTCGATGTCGCCCTCCTTGCGGGCGTGCTCGAGGCCGCGGTCCTTCCAGAACTTCGCGTTCTGGGCGTTGGTCACGTGGGTGATCGGGCAAATTCCCGGGAAGCTCTCCCACATCTTCCGCGACACGTCGCCGTGCAGCTTGGACACCGCGTTGGACAGGTGGCTCATCCGCAGCGCGGCGAGCGAGTGGTTGAAGACCTCGCCGTGGATGCCGGTGACCTGCTCGACCTCCTTTTTCGGCACCGAGCCGAAGAAGGTGAAATCGTGAAGCAGCTTGAAGTCGTGCTTCTCGTTGCCCGCCTCCTCCGGCGTGTGGGTGGTGAAGACGAAGCGCTTCTTCACCTCGTCCAGGCTACGATATTTCTCGTAGACGCGGAAGGCGGCGGACAAGCCGTGGGCCTCGTTGAGGTGCCAGACCTCGGGATCGACGCCGAGCTCCTCCAGCAGCCGCGCTCCGCCGGCACCGAGGATGATGTACTGGGCGATCCGGCGCAGCGGGTCGTTGTCGTAAAGCCGGTGGGTGATCTGCCGCGACAGGTGGTCGTTCTCGTCGAGGTCGGTGGTCAGGAAGAACATCGGCACCGTGCCGAAAACGTCGCCGGGCAGGAACATCGCCTTGACCCACACCGGGTGGCCGTGGACCGGCACCTGGAACTTGATCCCGGTGTCCTGCAGGAAGGCGTACTGCTTCTTGCGGAACTGCACCGCCATCTCGCGCTCCTCGCCGCGGGTCTGGTTGTAGTAACCGTAGGTCCAGAGCATGCCGATGCCGCACAGGTTCTGGCGCAGCGCGGCGGCCGAGCGCATGTGGGAGCCGGCGAGGAAGCCGAGGCCGCCGGAGTAGATCTTGAAGATCTGGTCGATGGCGAACTCGCAGGAGAAATAGACGGCGCTCTTCGAGAACTTCGGGTCGATCTCGTAGGAATGGGAGAACGGCTTGGGAAGAAAGGATCCGGACATGGGGACGAGGCGAAGGATTCGGCGCGGTGGCCCGGGGCGGCTTGCACCAAGGGACGGACGGGGCTGCGCGGTGGCGTAGGCGTGACGTAGCCGAGGGGTTTTGTCGAGCCCGGCGACGCGGATGCTCGTACCGTACCAGCTTCCGCGATTTCAGGAAATTGCGCGGCGGCGAGGGTGACAGACGGGCGGGACCCGGTGGCACGGGAGTTGCTCATGCGTAGATTCACCATGATGCGCGTGCTGTCAGGGAGAGCCGGAGCCTTCGGCCGGATATGTGGATGTTTGGCCGCCTGCCTGTTCGCCCTCGCGAGCCCGGCCGGGGCCCAGGATGAATCACCCGGGTCGGTGCGTGAGGTCATCGCGAAAGCCACCACCACGCTGGACACCGACCAGCAGCGCGAAATGGTCGAGGGCCTCGCGTCGGCCGATCCGGACGAGGTCACGATCTGGTTGAAGAAGTGGAAGCAGGGCGAGATCTATCTCTATCAGGACGCCGAGGGCAACGACATGGCCGTCACCTTGAGCGGCGATCCGGATCCCGAGGCGCGTTTCGCGCTCGCTTCCGTGGCCACCGGCGAACCCGTCACCGGCGCCGACGGGCAGGTCGCCCGCGCGACGACCGATGACCTCTACCTTGCCGACACCGACTCGAAGCTCCGCAGGGTGATGAAGGACGTGACGGACCGGATGGAACTCCTTTCCCCCGATCCGAAAGAGCGGGTGAAGGCGGTGAAAGCCACCGGCAACCAGCAGGACATCACCAAGCTCCCGCTGCTGGAACAGATCAAGGCGACCGAGAAGAACGGCAAGGTGAAGGACGCCCTCGATGAGGCGATCGCCATGCTCAAGCTGCGCTCGGAAGATCCCGCCGTCCGCCAGGCCGCCGTCCTCGAACTCGGCGAGATGGGATCCATCGCCTCGCAGGGCGCCATCAAGACCGTCCGCCGCGAGGCCGAGGAAGCCGGCAATGCCGCCCTCGTCAGCGCTTGCGACAGGGCCCAGCTCGACATCGACGGCCACATCTCGCGGGTGAACACCGTCGGCACCGTCTTCCGCGGCCTTTCGCTGGGAAGCATCCTGCTGGTCGTCGCCATCGGCCTTGCGATCACCTTCGGCCTGATGGGCGTGATCAACATGGCCCACGGCGAACTCATCGCCGTCGGCGCCTACACCACCTATCTCGTCCAGAACCTCTTCGGCGCGGGCATCCACATGTCGCCCTTCGGCATGACCGTCAGCATCCCCGGCATGAACCTGACCGGCAACTCCTGGGGGCTCTATTTCCTGGTCGCGATCCCCGCCAGCTTCCTCACCGCCGCCGCCGTCGGCATCCTCCTCGAGCGCGGCATCATCCGCTTCCTCTACAAGCGCCCGCTCGAGTCGCTGCTCGCCACCTGGGGCGTCTCGATGATCCTCCAGCAGCTCTTCCGGCTGATCTTCGGCTCGAACAACGTCCAGGTCGACAGCCCCGCCTACCTCTCCGGCAACTGGACCGTCAACGACGTCATCTTCGGCTGGAACCGCGTGTTCGTCATCGCCTTCGCGGTGCTGATCATCTTCCTCACCTGGGTGGTGCTCAACAAGACCTCGCTCGGCCTGCTGATCCGGGCGGTCATGCAGAACCGCGCCATGGCCGCCTGCATGGGCGTGCGCACCGAGCGCGTGAACATGATGACCTTCGGCTTCGGCAGCGGCCTCGCCGGCCTCGCCGGGGCCTTCCTGTCGCAGATCGGCAATGTCGGCCCGAACCTCGGCCAGAACTACATCGTCGACTCGTTCATGACTGTCGTCGTCGGCGGCGTCGGCAACATCATCGGCACCGTGATCAGCGCCCTCGGCATCGGCATGGCCGACCAGTCCTTGCAGCAGATCCTCGGCAACCCGGTGCTCGGCAAGATCCTCGTCCTCGGCGCCATCATCCTGTTCCTCCAGTGGAAACCCGCCGGGCTCTTCGCGACCCGCTCCCGCAGCCTCGACTGATGAATACCCCGCTATCCGGCAAAATGCCCACGATCGCGCTCGCTGCGGTCGCCCTGTTCCTGGTGGTGATCATGCCTGCGCTCAATGCCGGGGGCATCGTCTCGGACTTCACCCTCAACACCTGGGGCAAGTACCTTTGCTACGCGATGCTCGGCATCGCCGTCGACCTGTTATGGGGCTACACCGGCCTGCTCTGCCTGGCCCAGGCGCTGTTCTTCAGCCTCGGCGGCTACATGTTCGGCATGCACCTGATGCTGATGATCGGCAAGCTCGGCCAGTACAAGAGCGACCTGCCCGACTTCATGGTTTTCCTCGGCCTCAAGGAGCTCCCCGGATTCTGGCAACCCTTCTACTCCTTCCCCTTCGCCACCCTGATGGTGCTCGCCGTTCCCGGCTTGCTCGCCTGGGTCTTCGGCTACCTCGCCTTCCGCTCGAGGATCAAGGGCGTCTATTTCTCGATCCTCACCCAGGCCCTCACCTACGCCGCGTGGCTGATCTTCCTCAGCAACGACATCATCACCATGGGCGGCAACAACGGCTTCACCGACTTCCGCACGGTGCTGGGGGCCGACATCCGGTCACCCGAAACCCGGCGCATCCTCTACATCGCCTCGGCGGTCGCCCTGACGCTCATCTTCATCGGCTGCAAATGGCTCACGACCAGCCGCTTCGGGCTCATCCAGCGGGCCATCCGCGACAGTGAAAACCGGGTCCTCTTCTCCGGCTACTCGGCCGCCAACTTCAAGCTCTTCGTCTTCGTCATCAGCGGCATGATCGCCGCCGTCGGCGGGGCCCTCTACGTCCCCCAGGTCGGCATCATCAACCCGGGGGAAATGGCCACCGCCAACTCGCTCGAAGCCGTCGTCTGGGTCGCCGTCGGCGGCCGCGGCACCTTGATCGGCCCGATCATCGGCGCCATCGGCGTCAACCGCCTGAAGAGCTGGGCGACCACCGAGTATCCCGACTACTGGCTGATCATCCTCGGCGCCACCTTCGTGCTGGTCGTGCTCTTCATGCCCAAGGGCATCGTCGGCATCCCCGGCCAGATCCGCGCGATCATAGAACGTCGCAAACACCGCCAGACCATCCGCGAGGAAGACCTCGCCGCCGCCAATCCCAGCCCCGAAGCCGAATGAGCCTCATTCCCTACATCCTGGCCGCGGAAGGCCTCAACAAGTCCTTCGACGGTTTCAAGGCCATCAACGACCTCAACTTCTCCCTCGAGAAGGGCGAGCTGCGCACCGTCATCGGGCCGAACGGCGCCGGCAAGACGACCTTCCTCGACCTCATCACCGGCCGCACCAAGCCCGACACCGGCACGCTCCACTTCGAGCAGACGAACGACCTGCTCAAGATGAACGAGTACGAGATCTACCGTCTCGGCATCGGCCGCAAGTTCCAGACGCCGACGGTCTACACCGACCACACCGTGCGCGAAAACCTGCTGCTCTCGCTCGCCGGTCCGCGCAGCATCTGGCACTCGCTGTTCGGCAAGATCCGCAAGGAGCAGGAAGAGCGGATGGACGAAATCCTCCACACCATCAAGCTCACCAGCCGCGCCCACGCCAAGGCCGGGTCCCTGGCCCACGGCCAGAAGCAGTGGCTGGAGATCGGCATGCTGCTCGCCCAGGACGCCAAGCTGCTGCTGGTCGATGAACCCGCCGCCGGCATGACCGATGAGGAAACCTATCGCACCGGCGAGCTGCTGCTCTCGCTCGCCGGCAAGCACACCATCGTCGTCATCGAGCACGACATGACCTTCGTCCGCCAGATCTCCCAGGGCCGCCTCGTCACCGTCCTCCATCAGGGCAACGTCCTCTGCGAGGGCCCGGTGGACAAGGTGCAGAACGACGAACGGGTCATCGAGGTCTACCTCGGCCGCAAAAAGAAAGCCGCATGAACGCCGTCGCCACCGAGCCCCTGTCCCTTTCCGTCAGCGACCTGTCGGTCTCGATCGGCGGCAGCCGCATCCTCCGCGGCGTCAGCCTCGACATCCGCCCGAAGACCGTCTTCTGCCTGATGGGCCGCAACGGCGTCGGCAAGACAACGACCCTCAAGGCCATCACCGGGTTGATGCCCGCCGACAACGGCAACATCCACCTCGCCGGCACCGACCTTTCCCGCCTCAGCGCGGACAAGCGCGCCCTCGCGGGCATTGGCTTCGTGCCCCAGGGCCGCGAGATCTTCCCCCAGCTGACCGTCGAGGAAAACCTCTACGTCGGCACCGTCGCCCGCGGCCGCAAGCCGAAGAAGGAGGAGATCGACCGCATCTTCACCCTGTTCCCCATCATCAAGGAGTTCCTGCCGCGCAAGGGCGGCATGCTTTCCGGCGGCCAGCAGCAGCAGCTCGCGATCGGCCGCGCGCTGCTCACCAATCCCAAGCTCCTCATCCTCGACGAGCCCACCGAGGGCATCCAGCCGAACATCATCGACCAGATCGGCGACGCCATCAAGATGCTGCGCGAGGAAGGCAAGATGGCGATTCTACTGGTCGAGCAGTACTTGGATTTCTGCAAGGAACTCGGCGACGACTTCACCATCCTCGAGCGCGGCCGCGTCGCCGCCACCGGGCCGATGACCGATCTCTCCGAAGAACTCATCAAGGAATTCCTCACCGTCTGAACCATGATCCAACGAACCCTCGCCCGCCTGCTCGTTTTCCTGCCCGCCGTCGCCGCGGCTCATCCCGGCCACTATCATCCCGGGGAAGAAGACGAGTTCGACGCCCTCCGCGCCGACTGGCTGCATCTCCACGGCCCGCTCGAGATCGGTCTGGCCGCCACCGCGGCGGCCGCCGCCGTCGCCTTCAAGCTGAGCCCGAACCGCAAGGTGAAACTCGGTGCCGCCGTCGCCTTCAAGCTGAGCCCGAACCGCAAGGTGAAACTCGGTGCCGCCGTCGCCTTCGGCGGCGCGCTCGCCTCCATCGCCGCGTTCTGATGCACCTGTCCCCGCGCGAGAAGGAGAAGCTGCTGGTGGTCGTCGCCGCCGACCTCGCCCGCCGTCGCCGCGACCGCGGCCTCAAGCTCAACCATCCCGAGGTCATCGCACTGATCACCGCCGAGATTTTCGAAGGCGCCCGCGACGGCAAGTCGGTCGCCGAACTCATGAGCTACGGCACCACCCTCGTCACCCGCGACGAGGTGATGGAAGGCGTCGCCGAGATGATCCACGACATCCAGGTCGAGGCGACCTTCCCGGACGGCACCAAGCTCGTCACCGTTCACAATCCGGTGAGGTGAAGAGGATCGTAGATGGAGGATGGAAGATGGAAGATGGAAGATTTTCCGACATCCACCATCCACCATCCACCATCCACCATCCACCATCCGCCATCCGCCATCCGCCATCCGCCATCCGCCATCCGCCATCCGCCATCCGCCATCCGCCATCCGCCATCCGCCATCCGCCATCCG
>NZ_JACZFQ010000227.1 GCF_014904755.1 Neoluteolibacter marinus | reverse complement strand
ACCTCAGGTCCTTCCACCGTACGGCTGTGATCAGCATCGACCTCAAGAACGGCACGGGGCACCTGCTCGCTGCGGTGGCCGGTCTGCCCGTCTTACAACAAGGTGTCCTCAAAGATTTTCCGGGGATCAATCTTCACATTTGTATCCTCTGGCGATCGGCCACCCAAGACCCTGACACCCTGGAAATACGCGGGGATGGGCCTGCCGGCAGCCTGATCGTCACCAGCGGGTGCACTGATCGAGACACGATCGTGCGAGTGCTCAAACTGCTGACTGAGAATCAGAACCAAGAGCTCGTTGTGCTGCGAGGCCGTCGATGGAAGAGCCTCGGCGTCCTCCGCACGTGGGTCCTGCCACAGAACGACCCCTGGGCC
>NZ_JACZFQ010000226.1 GCF_014904755.1 Neoluteolibacter marinus | reverse complement strand
GCCGCAATTGACTGTTCCGCAAGCGGTCAACGAACCGATGAGCAGTTCATACCTCGCAGTCCCGCCCTTCCAACCTCAACCGGGGAGGATGCCGACAGCCCTGTAAAAGGCTTTCTCGTTTAGGAGACAGCTACCAGGGCTTCGTTCAATCCGTAGGCGTGGTGGGCTGCGACAGTGGCTGCGGCCGTGTCGCGGGCGCGGAAGGCTTGGCGCAGCTCCTCGGCGAGATCTTCGGTCACGTCAGCCGGGCGGGGCACCCGGATCTTTTTCAGGTACTGGGCTTGGA
>NZ_JACZFQ010000225.1 GCF_014904755.1 Neoluteolibacter marinus | reverse complement strand
GATGGGTGCAGCATTCCTTGCAAGAACTGACAATGGGTCTGATGAGAGCGATAAAGAAATGCTTGCCGAACTGGATGCAGTGGTCGGACGGATTATGCAGGCGCGCACCGCGCAAATCGTTGTGGAGAGGGCCCGAGCGCTAGGATTCAATCTCATTGAGCAACACAATGAGGATGGTTCGCTTAATTATCTTTTCGAGGAGATGGCCTGATGCCGCGAAAGTTGAGTGTCTCCATCCACTCTGATGGTTCAATCACGGCTGAGGCGAGCGGAACTCCGGGACCAGATTGTCTTGATGCGCTTAGTCAACTGCGACAGATGCTCAATGCTGAGATCGAGGGATCCAAGCCCACCCCTGAATTCTTTGTCGCCTCGACTCCCATCGCGGTGGAAGATCTAAATTATAACTATATGGAGGATCGTTGATGAGTTCACCCATGGGACTTCTCTCCAGTCGTGGCTGGCGACTGCGACATGGAATGTGGATGCTGTGGGGTATCCTGTCCTTCGGCCTTCTGTGGTGTGTTGGATTTGCGATCATTGGGTTCCGTGCAAAGAATCGCACTTGGCTCATCCTATCGGGAGTCTCGCTCGCGCTGCTTGTTGGCTATATTGTCTATTCATCCTTAGGGGAGGTTCCTGCCGAGGGTGAGACCGGCACGTCGGCCGATACGTTGGTCGGATTTGGCCTCTTGATCTCCTGGATCGGCGGGACGGTTCTG
>NZ_JACZFQ010000224.1 GCF_014904755.1 Neoluteolibacter marinus | reverse complement strand
GAAGCCGCGCTTGCGGTCCGGGGCGTACTCCGCCATGAAGGTCGCTGCGCCGCCGTACTCGCCGCCGGTGGAGAAGCCCTGCACGGCGCGCAGGACGATCAGCAGGATCGGGGCCAGGACGCCGATGGTCTCGAACGAGGGCAGCAGACCGATGCAGAACGTGGCGCCGGCCATCAGGATGATCGTCAGCGCCAGGATCGCCTTGCGGCCCAGGCGGTCGCCGAGCGGGCCCCAGAACAGGCCGCCGAGCGGACGGACCAGGAACGAGAAGGCGAAGGTGGCCAGCGCCAGCACGGTGCCGTACTCGCCGGGGAAGAAGTTGTGGGTGATGTAGCCGACGGAGACCGCGTAGACGCCGTAGTCGAACCACTCCGTCGCGTTGCCGATCGCGGAGGCGGCGACGGCGCGGTGGACGGTGCCCGCATCGGGCGCGGCGGGCTGGTGATCGGCGTCGTGCGCCGACGGGTCGCGCTCCGACCCCGGATCCTGTGCTGCTTGCGACGAGCTCATGGGAGTCTCCCTCGTAGGATTGTCAACAATCATTGAAGCATCTGACCCCTCCCACCTCAAGCACTTGTCGCCCATTGACCAGAGCGACGCGCTGGGAGCGCACGGTAGGATCGTCGACAATCGTCAACGCCCACCCGGAGGCCTCCTTGCCGCCCGCTGCACTGAACCCCGTCGTCCAGGAGTCCACCCCCGCGCTGATCGCCCGGCAGCTGC
>NZ_JACZFQ010000223.1 GCF_014904755.1 Neoluteolibacter marinus | reverse complement strand
AGGTCAAGAAGGGCATGCCCATCAAGCTGCAGGACCCGGAGACCTGGGACCTGTCGCAGATCAAGCAGGCCCGGGTCCGCGTCGAGGACTGAGCTGCTCGTCCCGCCGGGGCGGTGGTGAGCGCACCGGTGTAGACTGCCTGGCTGACACCGGCGGCGCCGAGGGCCTCGAGCACCCTTCGCAGGCACCCGCGCAGCGCCGTCATAGACCCGCGAACAGCGTTCCGTCCCACCGGACGGTGCGCTGTCGTCGCACTCGGGGTCCTCGCGCG
>NZ_JACZFQ010000222.1 GCF_014904755.1 Neoluteolibacter marinus | reverse complement strand
GGTCGCGTGACCATCTGGGCCGCCGAGGTCGACGAGGACGGCGACCGGGTGGGCGAGTTCGACGACACCCCCTCCGGCTTCGGGCGCATCGCCGCCTCCACGGCTCGCAGCGTGATCGTGCAGAAGCTGCGCGACGTCGAGGACGACACCGTGCTGGGCCACTTCAAGGGCCGTGAGGGCGAGATCGTCTCCGGGCAGATCCAGCAGGGCCGCAACCCCCAGATGATCCAGATCGATCTGGGCACCGTGGAGGGCGTCCTGCCCCCGCACGAGCAGGTTCCCGGCGAGAAGTACACCCACGGCAGCCGGA
>NZ_JACZFQ010000221.1 GCF_014904755.1 Neoluteolibacter marinus | reverse complement strand
GCGGTCGCCGAGCCGATCTCCCACTTCGCTGCACCGCCCTTCCGAGGAGTCGAGCCGGAATCCAAGGATGCTGCCCGCAGCGCCATGGCCATCACGCTGTACCACTTCGGTCTGCACACCTGGACGATCTTCGCCCTGCCTGCGCTGTGCTTCGGGTACTTCATGTACAAGCGCAACCTGCCGCCGCGAGTCTCCTCCATGTTCCAGCCCCTGCTCGGGGCCCGGATCCACGGCCCCATCGGCAAGCTGATCGACATCGTCGCGCTGGTGGGGACGCTGACGGGCGTGGCCGTGTCCATCGGCCTG
>NZ_JACZFQ010000220.1 GCF_014904755.1 Neoluteolibacter marinus | reverse complement strand
TGGCCAGCCTCTTCGGCATCTCCGAGTCCGCTCTCAGCCAGATCCTCATCATCGCCGCAGTGACCCTCGTGGCCTCGGTCTCCGTGGCACTGGGTCTCGACCGCGGCATCAAGGTGCTGTCCAACACGAACATCCTGCTGGCGATCGGCCTGCTGGTCTTCGTCCTGGTCTCGGGCCCGACCGTGATGCTGCTGCGCGGCACCATCGAATGGTTCGGTGTGTACATGCAGGAGCTGCCGGGACTCATGTTCTGGAACGACACCCTCGACGACACCGGCTGGCAGAACGGCTGGACGGTCTTCTACTGGGCCTGGACGATCACCTGGTCGCCGTTCGTGGGCATCTTCATCGCTCAGATCTCCAAGGGGC
>NZ_JACZFQ010000219.1 GCF_014904755.1 Neoluteolibacter marinus | reverse complement strand
AGCTCGAGAAGCTCACGGGCAAGCAGATCCAGCTGAACATCCTCGAGGTCAAGAACCCCGAGATCGATGCGCAGCTGGTCGCCCAGGGCGTCGCCGAGCAGCTCGCCTCGCGCGTGGCCTTCCGCCGCGCCATGAAGAAGTCCATCCAGTCGGCGCAGCGCGCCGGCGCGAAGGGCATCCGCATCCAGTGCGCCGGCCGTCTGGGCGGCGCCGAGATGTCCCGCTCGGAGTTCTACCGCGAGGGCCGCGTGCCCCTGCACACGCTCCGCGCGAACATCGACTACGGCTTCTTCGAGGCCAAGACCACCTTCGGCCGCATCGGCGTGAAGGTCTGGATCTACAAGGGCGACCTGACCTCCAAGGAGCTCGCAGCTCAGGAGGCGGCAGCCCAGTCCCGCGGCCGCGGCGGAGACCGTCGCGGCGGAGGCGCCGGCGATCGCCGTCGCCGTCCCGAGCGCACTGACCGCAATGATCGCGGTGGACGTCGTGGAGAGCGCTCCGGCGACGCCCCCGCAGCGAATGCAGAGGGTGGTAACTGATGCTCATCCCCCGTCGTGTGAAGCACCGCAAGCAGCACCACCCCAAGCGCGGTGGCACTGCGACCGGCGGCACCACGGTCTCCTTCGGAGACTGGGGCGTCCAGGCACTGACCCCGGCCTACGTCACCAACCGGCAGATCGAGGCGGCTCGTATCGCCATGACCCGCCACATCAAGCGCGGTGGCAAGGTCTGGATCAAC
>NZ_JACZFQ010000218.1 GCF_014904755.1 Neoluteolibacter marinus | reverse complement strand
GCTACGACGCTACGACACCGCCCCTTGTCGCCTGCTTGAACTACACGCAACCCCGGCGTTCTCCCCGTACGCTATGGGGCAGGTGCGGACGTGACCGGGCCTCGATGACAGCCCAACACTCAGCACATCATTGTGTCCGTACAGCCAAACGCTAGATTCAAGCACTCGGATCGGAAACTCGCATGGAGATCACCAAAAAGGTTGATTGTATACAAGTGGACGGCTTGTTTGGCCATGCATCTCACACGGTTAAGCTCCGCGAGAGTGAACCTACCATCCTGCTCGCCCCTAACGGTGCCGGAAAGACCCACATCTTGCGTCTAACTGCCGCTGCGCTCTCTTTGGATGGGTCGACTCTGGTCGAGACGGTCTTTTCCATATTGACCATTCGCCTGACGGACGGAAGAGAGTTGGTAATCAATCGCTCCGTGCTGCCGGACGGCCCAGTGTCCGTAACCATTCAGGTATGGGCAGGAGGGGAACGTTCTGGGGATAGTATCGAATTTAAAAGCAGCGACCTCGAAGACGCAGACGACACGCTCCCCCCGGGAATTCGAAAGGTCGGGCCAAACAGATGGCTCAACGAGCGTACAGGCATCTCCTATTCTGCATCAGAAGCGGAGCGACGGTTCGGTGCACGAAGCAATCCCCTCGTGGCACTGGCGAAGAACAATCCTGCAATTTCTGAAATCTGCGGTCAACCACGACCTGTTTTTATTGATACGTGGCGGCTTGATGCAAGCCCAA
>NZ_JACZFQ010000217.1 GCF_014904755.1 Neoluteolibacter marinus | reverse complement strand
CACCCGGTCGCTCCGGACGCACGCGTCCTGGGCGACTTAACCCCTAGGTCCTGGCTAGGCCGGACCGACTGTGGTTCCCCCGCTTCTGCCAAGCGATTTCTTTTCATGGACCTCGAGCACCGGCAGAATTCGGCGATGTGCACCAGGGCGCCGAGCGGATCGGTGACCGGCACGACCGGAACACTACCGGACTTAGTAGGCAAATGTCACACTCCAGTCACGGCCGGTAGTTGATGGGAATCGTCGTGCCGCCAAGCTCAGGGGTGGCGTTCAGGTGCCCGCGACGGAGACCGCTACACCACTATCGGGGGCTCAACTGCGAGGTTCCCG
>NZ_JACZFQ010000216.1 GCF_014904755.1 Neoluteolibacter marinus | reverse complement strand
CCCCATGGAGGGCCACCACAGACTGACGGCCTTTGACCGTTGAGTCGCACTTTTTCACGGGCTCTTCCAAGTCTGCGGTCCTCATCGGGGAACCCAAAAGGATACTGTCAATCCCGTGGAGGGTCCCACGATTCGTCCGCGCAGATCGTCGTAGTGCACCGGCGACCGCAGCAACTAGGAGAAGGAGTGCACCCATGATGCATGTTCCCTCGATGCTCAAGGCTTACCCGAAGGATCTGGGAGAGGTGGACAAGGTGAAGTTGGCTGCCTGCATCGCCGCCTCTGTGGAGTGCGCTCAAGCATGCACCGCCTGTGCTGATGCCTGTCTGTCCGAGGACATGGTGGGACAGCTGGCCACGTGCATCCGCACCAACCTCGACTGCGCCGACATCTGCGTCACCA
>NZ_JACZFQ010000215.1 GCF_014904755.1 Neoluteolibacter marinus | reverse complement strand
AGATCCCCGAGCACGACGAGCCCCTGGTGGTCGTCTTCGAGAACACCTCCAAGGACGAGTTCAGCTACCTCTACGGCACGGCCGATCCCGGGCAGAGCCTCGACGGCGCCGAGACCGGCGAGACCGTGATCTTCCTGCTGGATCCGTACGGCTACAACGGCGGCCTCGACTCCAACACCAAGAAGTGGAAGATGGAGGGCGACGCGAGCGACACCTTCAAGATGAGCTTCTACCCGCTGGATTCCATCCCGGAGGTCAAGGACGGCCAGGGCTCCCAGGCCGAGGGCACCGGCATCTTCCGCTGGAACCTCGAGGATGACGGCTACTACGCGGTCAAGCACGACGGCGAGTCGAACTTCATCGTCCACGGCGAGTCCCCGGAGGACAACGGAGAGACCTCGCAGCTGGCCTTCAACGAGATCGGTGCGATCGA
>NZ_JACZFQ010000214.1 GCF_014904755.1 Neoluteolibacter marinus | reverse complement strand
AGCCCCCTTCGCGTGCATGCGAAGGGGACTCTCGCGCGTCGTGGACCACCGGGTCACGTGTTTGCGGATGTAAAGATTCGTCACAATGAGCTGTTCGGACGACAGGGGTTTGCACATGCACATTTGCAGTGGTTAACTCTGAGGTGTCGGAACGAAGAGGACCGGCAGGCACCCCAGCCGAGCACCACCAATGACACGATCTCAGGAGGTCGTCATGAGCACGAATCGCACTCTCCGCACCCCGCTGACCGTCGGCATGCTGGCGGTGACCGCAGCCTTCGGGCTCTCTGCC
>NZ_JACZFQ010000213.1 GCF_014904755.1 Neoluteolibacter marinus | reverse complement strand
CGCAACTACCTGGCGATCTTCACCGACTCCACGTTCCGCGGCGCGGCGCTCAACTCGATCCTCTACACGCTGGCTTGCGTGCTGTTCGCCCTCATCCTGGGGATGATCTTCGCGCTGCTGCTGGATCGGGCGTTCCTGGGCCGCGGCCTGGCCCGCACCCTGCTGATCACGCCGTTCCTGATCATGCCCGTGGCCTCGGCCATGCTGTGGTCGGTGTCCATGTTCAACCCGTCCTACGGCCTGGTGAACTGGATGATCGGCCTCGTGGGCATCGACCCGGTGGACTGGACCTCCCAGATGCCGCGGATCTCCGTGATCGTGGCGCTGGTGTGGCAGTGGACGCCGTTCATGATGCTGCTGCTCCTGGCCGG
>NZ_JACZFQ010000212.1 GCF_014904755.1 Neoluteolibacter marinus | reverse complement strand
CCTGGCCGGCCTGCAGTCCCAGCCCCGCGACGTCCTCGAGGCGGCGCGCGTGGACGGGGCCTCCAAGATCCAGTCCTTCGTGCTCATCACGCTGCCGCACATGCGCCGCTACATCGAGCTGTGCGTCCTGCTCGGCGCGATCTACGTGGTCAACACGTTCGACCAGATCTACCTCATGACCGCAGGCGGACCGGGCACCCAGAGCGCCAACCTGCCGTTCTACATCTACCAGCGAGCCTTCCTGGGCTTCGACGTCGGCCAGGCCGCCGCCATGGGCGTGGTCGTGGTGATCGGCACGATCATCATCGCGACCTGGGCCCTGCGTCTGATGTTCAAGAGCTTCATGACCACGGAGCAGTGACCGACATGACCGCACAGCCCCATGACTCCGTCTCCGCGGAGACGACCTCTGCTCCCTGGGACGCCCAGG
>NZ_JACZFQ010000080.1 GCF_014904755.1 Neoluteolibacter marinus | reverse complement strand
GCCTCTGCGCCTCCGCGGTTCGATCTTCCACTCAAGCACTCCCCCCAAGCCTCTTCCCCTCTGGACTCTTGCCACCCGTGGTTTTTTCCCCATGCTCCTCCGCCCCGTGACCCGCCACCGCACCGACGACCTCCGTATTTCCGGCCTCAACCCGCTGATTTCCCCCGCGGTGCTGAACTATTTCCTGCCCGTCAGCGAGGAAGCTTCCGAGCTCGTGGCCGACGCCCGCTCCCAGTGCGATGCCATCCTCAAGGGCGAGGACGACCGCCTGCTGGTCATCGTCGGTCCCTGTTCGATCCACGACCCCGAGGCCGCCCTCGAATACGGCCGCCTGCTCAAGGCCGAGGCCGAACGCCTGAAAGAAGACCTCTTCATCGTGATGCGGGTCTATTTCGAGAAGCCGCGGACCACCGTCGGCTGGAAGGGCCTGATCAACGACCCCAAGCTCGACGATTCCTTCGACATCAACCACGGCCTGCGGGTCGCCCGCGGCCTGCTGCTCGAGCTGGCCAACATGGGCATGCCGGCCGGAACCGAGTTCCTCGACACCATTTCCCCACAGTACATTGCCGACCTCATCGCCTGGGGAGCGATCGGCGCCCGCACCACCGAAAGCCAGATCCACCGCGAACTCGCTTCCGGCCTTTCGATGCCCGTCGGCTTCAAGAACGGCACCGGCGGCTCGATCCAGATCGCCCTCGACGCCATCCAGTCGTCCTCGCGGCCGCACCATTTTCTCTCGGTCACCAAGCAGGGCGTGTCGGCGATCGTCTCGACCACCGGCAACGACTCCTGCCACATCATCCTGCGCGGCGGGAAGAGCGGGCCGAACTACGACCAAGCGGCGATCGACGAGGTCGTGACCATGCTCAAGGAGCAGGGCCTGCCGCCGCACGTCATGGTCGACTGCTCGCACGGCAACTCGCTCAAGGACTACCGCAACCAGCCGCTGGTCGCCAACGCGCTGTGCAAGCAGATCGAGGAAGGCTCGAAGGCGGTGGTCGCCACCATGGTCGAGTCCAACCTGGTCGAGGGGAACCAGAAGCTGGTCCCCGACCTCGGCAAGCTGACCCGCGGCCAGTCGGTCACCGACGCCTGCATCAACTGGGACGACACCGTGAAGGTGCTCGATGGCTTCGCGGAAGCCGTGCGGGCGCGACGGGGCGCCTGATCCTACGTTCCGGATTTGCTTCGACCGGAGGGAAACGGCCGGCTAGAGACGTTTCGTGGATCGCCGGCCGAAGCTCTGGATGCACCGGACGTTCCGGTTCTGGTGGGGCTTCGGCTTGCTATTGCTGGTGTTCGCCGCCTGGCTCGGGTCGATGTCGTTTTCGATCTCCATCGGCTGCAACCACTACTCTGCAACCTCGATCACTTGTTACTGGGTCGGCCTCGACAGCGGCGGCGCCCGGGGGCTCATCGAGCGATGGGACTGGAACACCCCCCCTCCCCGGTGGGGGGACCGCTGGGAGATCCGCCGCGACCGCCGGCCGGGCGTGATCCTTCGTCCCCGCCTTTCCCGGTCCAAGATCAACGGCCCGCCTCAAACGGTGGAATTCGACACCGCCTTCCTCCCCTTGTGGGTCCCGCTGCTGGCATGGGCCGTCTGCTGGCCGCTGTGGATGCACCGCGCGGACAAAAAAGAAGCGCGGCATTTCCGTGAAATGCTCGCGCCTCGGGAATCCGCGGATGCGGACTGAAATTCCTCACTCGCCGCCTTCCGGTGCCGCCGCCGGTGCTTCGGGCGCGCCTTCGTTGATCGTCTTCAGGAGCGCTCCGGTGATGTCGGTCGCGTCCTTGGTGTAGAGGAGGATCGGCACCTGGGACGTGCTGGTGCCGGTCTTGTCGAGGACGTAGTCATAGCCCTCCGCCTCGGCGTGCTTCTGAACCTTGCCCTGGATCTCCTCGAGGATCCGCTTCATTTCGAGCTGCATCTGCTCACTGAGCGCGCGCGACTTGCGCTGGACGAACTCCTCGATCTCCTTTTGCAGGCCCTCGAACTCCACCTGCTTCTGCTGCCGCTCCTTGTAAAGTTCCTGCTTCTTGGCATCGGCCACCGACGGATCCTCGAGCTGCTTCTGCAGGGTGTCCGCCTCTTCCTTCAGCTTCATCAGCGACGCCTTGCGCTTGTCGAAGTCCCCCGCGACCCGCTTCTGCTCGCCTTCGAACTTCAGCTTGGTCGCCTTGGTCTCGTGGAACTCTTGGAAGAGGGCCTGCATGTCGACCGTCGCCACCTTGATGCGGGCGGACTCCTGGGCGGACACGATGCCGCCGAGCGACAAGGTCAGGGCGATGAGGGAGCTGATCTGAATTTTCATGGTTCCTTGCAGTCGATGCCGATGGGTAGCACTGCGGGCGACCGAGGGGAAATCCTTTTCTCCCGCCATCGTCGCCCGGCCCGCGGCGGGTAAATTCTCCGTAAAGCGCCCGGCGCATCCTTGAAAACCGCCGGTCGCGGGCGTGACATGGGATTGCCATGAAATCGATCGCCTTGTTCCTCCTGACCCTCGCCTCGTCCTCCGCCTACACCTTGCACGAATGGGGGACCTTCACCACCGTTGCCGGATCGGACGGGATCCTGCTGAGCGGCCTCGAGCGCGAAGAAGCGCCGCTGCCCGCCTTCACCTACTCCCACCACGGCATGGAAAACGGCAACCTGCAGCGACCCCTCCCCGTCGCGGACCTCCTGAACCCGTTCTTGCTGACCAAAGGCATCCGCCGCCCGGTGACCGGCGTCACCGTGAAAATGGAGACCCCGGTCATCTACTTTCACTCCGACCGGGCCTTCGACGTGGAGGTGAAAGTCGGCTTCAAGGGCGGCACCATCAGCCAATGGTACCCCCAGCGCTCCGGGGGCGAGGTGCTGCCCGCACCCCCGCAACCCAAGGAATCCCCCGTCAACTGGACGCTCGATTTTACCCGGCCCCGCGTTGGATCCATCGAATGGCAGGCACGGGTGCTGTCGCCCCGGGAAAGCCGCGACGCCATTCTCTTCAAGCCCGGAGAGTCGCTCCACTGGATGCGTCCGCGGGTCCCCGAGGCCAATGCGGTGCGCACCGCCGACGGGGAGAGCGAGGGCTTCCTCTTCTACCGCGGCATCGGCGCCTTCGATCCCGGCCTGGTCACGACAATCGGCAACGACGACACACTGCAGCTCCGGAACCGGACCGGCGGCGCCATCCCCTTCGCCCTGGTATTCGAGCGCACCGGCCACCACTGCCGCTGGAAAAACCTCGCCGACGCCCTGGGTAAAGACGCCACCGTTGATCTCCCCTTGGACCAATTCACCGAAGGAGACGTCAACTTCGCGGAACCCGTCTACCGCGGGATGATCGACGGCCTGACCGCCACCGGACTCTTGCGCAGCGAGGCCGTGGCGATGGTCGAGACCTGGTGGGACAGCTACTTCGCGGCCGAGGGCCTGAGGGTGTTCTGGGTAATGCCGCGGGCTCAGACCGACGACATCCTGCCGCTCGAAGTCACCCCGCCGCCGGCGGACTCCGTGCGGATCATGGTTGGCCGGAGCGAGGTCCTGCGCCCGGCCCGCGAACGGGCATGGCTGGGCCTTGCCACCAGCACCGACCCGGTCGAGCAGAGCCGGTGGGAACAGATCAAGAAAAGCGATCGCTTCGGCCTGGCCTACCAGCGCCGGCTGGACGCCCTGACGGCCACCGCCGCCCGGGAGTGATTCAGCCCTTCACCTTCAGTACCGGCGACAGCTCCTTGCGGATCAGCGAGATCGACCGCCGGCGCACCTTCTCCTGGCGCTTGCGCAGGACCTTCCAAGCCGCCCCCGCGGTGGCAGAAGAAAAGCCGCGCTTGCTCATCCAGTCGGCCAGCACCTCCAGGTCGTTCTCCTCCCCCAAGCTGTTGCACAGCCTTTCCGCTTCCTGGCCGCCGGGAAGCTCGACGTCCGGAGCCACCAGCGCCATCCCGCCGAGCCAGGCCTTCGCTGCTTTCCGGCAAGCGTGAAAGTCCTCGTTGCGGGACCGCTGCAGGGCCCGTTTCAGGCGCTTGCGCAGTTGCCGGCGCAGCTTCGCCGCCCCCTCGGCAGCGCTCTCCGCGACCTCCTCGTCGCCGCGGGCTTCCAACCTCGCCCTCACCTGGACCACCGCCGACTTCGCCCAGTCGATCACCGCCTGGGGAGGACAGCGCCGGGCCGCGTCCGACTCGAGGTCGAGCACGGAACCGATGACCGCTTCCACGGAATCCGGCGCCGGATCCTCGTTGCCGAGGTTCTTCCACGTGCGCGCCCTCACGGTCGCATCGCGCGACTCGCCCAGCATCTTGCCGATCACCGCGATCCAGCGGATGCAAGGCTTCGGCTCACCGACCATCGCGAGACCGCCCCGCAGGCGCTTTCCGGCCTTGCGGACGAGGTGAATTTCGTCCGCAACCTTGCCGTGGGAATCATTCAAGCCTCCCAGCAACCGCTCCAACTCCCCGCACGCGCCGATCAAGGCCGCGCGGGCACCAGCAAATCCATTCGGAGCCTCAGACATCGGGGTCCCGATCTAGCAGGAGCCCCGGACCGTGTCAGTCATTCTTCGGTGACGAATCGTCCTCTCCGTTAGAAACCGACGCTCGCGAACCAGCGGACGACTTCCTCTCCCGCGGCGTCGCCGTTTTCCGCCACCAGGCGGTAGTAGCCCTTGCGGCCGCCGGGAGACTTGAGGCTGAAGCCCTCGGTGCTGAAATAGGCACCCTCCGCGCCGCCACCCGCCGACTGCTGGAACCAGCGGACCTTCTCGCCGAGCACCTCGACCTTGCGCCACGCCTGCTCCCGTTCGTAGTCGGTCAGGGTGTTGTTGAGCATCTTCTCACCGCCGATCGTGGGCGGCGACGAGAGCTTCGGCAGCGCCTCCGCCATGCCGTGGACCTTGAGCTTGCGCAACGGCCGCGTCGGATCGGCATAGGTCAGGCAGTACCCGCCCTCGCCGTCGCGCTGGATCATCGGCGCGCCCCACACCCGTTCCAAGCCCGGCGCCCGCAACACCGGCACCGTCACGCCGAGCAAATCGTCGCCGCGCCGCAACGTCTGGTTGCGATGGCCGGTGGCCTCTTCCCACTTCTCGATGCGACCCGCACCACAGCCGGCCAGCGCGATCATGCACGACACGGCCCCGGCGATTCTCACTGCGATCTTTGCCATGCCCCACCGATAGCGCACCGCACGGATCTGCCAAGCGGGGATGCGGGCGGACGGTTACCAGGCCTCCCGCCACACCCAGTCCGGCGGGAAGTGCCCCAACCCCGGAGCCGCCGTCACCGGACCGCCGTCGTCGATCCCGTCCGGTCCGATCGAGTAGAGATCAAAGCGATCCCCGTCCGTCCTGTAGACGAACGGCTCGCCGGTGAGCGGGTCGAGGATCCCGCCGCCACCAATCTGGTTCAACGAATCCGGGTACCTGCCGTTCGCCAAGCGGTATCCCTCCAGCTGGCAGGCCAGCCGGACCAGCGCGTTGTCGACGATCGCCCGGGATCCCGTCCGTATCGCCACCTCCGCCACCTGGTCATCCCAGTACCCCCGCCACCCCGAGATGATACCATCCCAGGTGGTGCGGGGCTGGCTTTCCCGGTCATCCACCGCATCCCACCATGCCTGCAACGGCAGATCGCTTTCGACCAAATTCACCCACCCTCCGGTCCGCTCCAGGATCCCCGAGGCATTCAGATCGAACCACGCGTCGGGAACGAACTCCCACTTGGCCCTGTTGAGCAGGTTGTCCTCGCCGGTCATGAACTCGGTCATCAGCGAGCGGTCGTGCTTCGCATGATTGTAAACCGCGGCCATGGCGATCCCTTCGACATTCAAGGTCCTCGCGATGGCGGCCTTCTGGTCCCGATCACCCCAGACGCTAAGGATGGTTCCGATCTCCGCAGTGCCCAAGACCTCGCGATCCAAGCCCCGCTTCACCGAGCGGACGAGCGCATGATCGATGTTGTAAGCGATCAGCTTGCCCAAAACCGTCTCCTCGGACATCGCCAGGTCCGACAGCTTGCGGGCCATCAGCACGCTCTCCAGAGCGATCTCACGATTCCCGGCCTCCAGGGCAAGGTCCGCGCGCGCCTGCAACCCGTCGACGGCCCTCAGGTAATTCATGAGGTAAGCACTCGACGCCTTGATGGCCTCCCTCGGGTTGGCAGGATCAAAGCGTGGCGGCATCACGGCAAGAGGCCGGCCGAGCCCCTCGCGCAGGCCCGTTAGCACCGCTTCATGCTTCGCGTCGAACTGCGCGAGCATCTCCCCCGCGCTTCCGGTGAGACCGAGGGTCTTGCCAAAGGACGCGAGATCGAGATCCCCCCCTTCGCGGGGGATCTCGATCCTATTGCCCGCCGCATCGGAACCCAGCGCCTCAAACCCGGCGCCTATCCCTGCCCCCGCATCTTCCGTGGACACTTCCTTCTCTTGAAGCAGCCCGACGATCAGCGGGGACATGGCGAAGTTGTCCGAATCCGGTGGCAGGGGTCTCGCAAGGTCCGACGCATCGATCAGCCGCCCCTCCGACCGCAAACCGCTGACCGCCGCGTTCTTCCCCACCGCGGCCCACCGGTTCAAACAAACGATGGCGAGAACCAAAACGGTCGCGAGGACGGCCAGCGACCGCACCAAACGGCGGAACCACGTGCGTTGCAGAAGGTTTTTCATCGGTTCAAGGGATCGGGTTCAATGGTGCCGAGCATCAATGTATCTCCGAAGGGCGCTCCACCCGGCGGCAGCATCAACGGTTGGTCCGGCAGGAGGTCATCGGGAGTGGTGAGAGCCAGCCCGCCGATCACCGCCCAGCAGGCGGCAAGACCGGCAAGCAGCGGCTTGGGGAACCACGGCACCAGCGGCTCCGGCAACAGCAGTGCTTTCCATTCCGCCGGCGGACGGCGCAGCTCCATCTGCAGGAGTTGTCGCTCGAATTCACTGTCGTCGCCGGGGTTCATGGGATCAAAGCTCTTCATAGGTGGGACGCAGGAGGCCGCGGAGTTTGTCTAAGGCGTAGCGGTAGCGGCTGGCCGCGGTGTTGAGCGGGATCCCGCAGATCCGGGAAATCTCGTCGAAAGTCCGCTCCTCCCACAACTTCAGCACGACCACTTCGCGCTGCTCCGGCGGCAACTGGCCGAGTGCTTCCTCAAGCCGTTGGCGGAACGCCTCGCGATCCGGATCCGCAGACTTCACGAAGATCTCCTCCGGCGCCGCCGACGCGTGATCCTGCCGCACCTTGTTTCGCCGCATCCGGTCGATCGCCGCATGGTGCACCATCCGCAGCACGTAGGCCCGCTCGTTGTCGGGATCGGGAAATCGCCCGGCCGCGAGCTTGAGGAAGACGTCCTGCATCACGTCGCGCACCGATGCCTCGTTGCGCAGCAACGCCATGCCGTGGCGGAACATCGCCACCGCATGTTCGTCATGGATCCGCTCCAGATCCCGTGAGGTGATTCCCCGCTTCGCACCGCCCATCAAGGTTCAGACGCCCCGCGTAGGAAGTTTTGTCTCCATGTGACACAAATCGGAGATTCCCCGGTCAGGACCGCAGGGCTGCGAGCATTACCGGAAACCTCCCGGCACGCCGCGCCTCCGGCCTACCCTGTCGGAACAATGTAGATTCATCCCGCCGGGACCTGCGGGGATTTGCAAAGTTTTTACAGACAAAGCCTCGCGTCCGGGGCAGTGAGTTAGGGCAGTATCAATAAGAGAAGAATCATGAGCACCGTTCACTCCCCGGTCACCGAAACGACCGAATATCTCCAGGCAATCCGCGAACGGGTCGGGACCATCGTGGTCGGCCAGGACGTGGTGGTGGAGCGGATGCTGATCGCCCTGCTGACCAGCGGCCACCTTTTGTTAGAAGGCATGCCCGGACTCGCCAAGACCCTCCTGGTGAACACCCTGGCCAAGGCGATGCACCTCAACTTCCGCCGCATCCAGTTCACCATCGACCTGCTGCCCTCGGACATCATCGGCTCTGAAATCCTCGACGAGCGCACCGGCGGTTTCCGCACCCACCGCGGCCCGGCCTTCACCAACCTCCTGCTCGCCGACGAGATCAACCGCGCCGCCCCGAAGGTCCAGGGCGCGCTGCTCGAGGCGATGCAGGAACGCAAGGTGACCATCGGCAACGAATCCTACCCGCTGCCCACGCCCTTCCTCGTCATCGCCACCCAGAACCCGATCGAACAAAGCGGCACCTTCGAGCTGCCCGAAGCCCAGCTCGACCGCTTCATGCTCTGCCACCGGCTCGGCTACCCGACCGCCGAAGACGAAGAGGAGATTCTCCGTCGCAACCTCAAGCTCGGCGTGAAGCGCGAGGGCACCGGCGCGGTCGCCCGGACCGAATTCGACCTGATCCAGGGCGAAGCGATCGGCAGCGAGGCCGACCTGGTCGCGGCCATGGAAGCCGCCAACCACATCCACGTCAGCGACGTCTTCCTCAAGCACGTCGTCGATGTCGTCGAGCGCACCCGCAAGCATCCCGACCTCGAACTCGGCTGCTCGCCGCGTGCAGGCATTTCCCTCCTCAAGTCCTCGCGCTCCCGCGCCCTCCTCCACGGCCGCGACTATGTCATTCCCGAAGACCTCTTCGCCTTGGCCGAGGACGTGATGCTCCACCGCATCCGCCTCTCCTACGAGGCCCTGGCCGAAGGCAAGACGGCCTCGAAGGTGCTGCGCGAGATCCTCGAGGAGTCGATTTCCTGAGATAATCAAGCCATGCACGGAATCAAACATGAGCCGAGTCGGGAAGTCACCCGGACAATGCGGAACGTTCGATTGTCGTTGCTGCGGTTCCACCTGCAAATTGCGATGCTTCTCACGGCAGGCGGCGTCTTGCTTCCTGAGCCCAGCTCGGCAGAAGTAGAACGTGTCCTCATTCCGAAAAAGAGCGAACTGAGCTTTCCCAATCAGGGCTTCAAGGTAACGGTGAATCTGGACAAGGGCAGTCGATCCATCGTGATCCAGAGACAAGATTCGAAATTAACGATCTCTGCGGACGAAATCGGGGACTTCCCCATCAATCCAGCTTCCGCGGAACTTCAGGTAAGCAAGGACTTCGAATCAAAACCCTGGCCATCGGAACTTCGATTGGTTGTTCAATCTTTTATGGTGGGTCGTCCCGGGGATTTTTTGCAGTCCGATTGTGAGGAGATCAAATTTGTCGTTCGCAACGGACAGTATACCAAACGGATCCGGGATCATCGTGGCGCAAAGAGAGTCTACTATTCAAAAGCCGCAGGTGAGAAGGAGAGGGTGATCACAAGAGCCGAGTATGAAGTCGGAGAAGCTGGAGAAGAATAAAAGTTACTTCGGTCACCCATGGAATCCACCCTCCATCACTGCGAACCGCTCGACAGCCGCCAGTTCCTGCTGGCGGTCAAGCGGCTGGCCGACAGCTTGAGCTACGGGACCGATCGTAGTCCCTTCCTCGGCCAGGGAATCGAGTACGTCCAGTCGCGCCGCTACGAGCCGGGTGACCCGGTGAAGTCGATCGACTGGCGGGTCACCGCGCGGACCGGCAAGGCCCACGTGAAGCAGTTCGAGACGCCCAAGCAGATGCCGGTTTGGCTGGTTGTCGACACCTCGGCGTCGATGGCCCTTGCCTCGCATCCACCGGGAAAATACGGCCTCGCCCTGCAGGTCGCCGGCGGGATCGCGCTCGCCTGCCTCGACCGCGTCAGCCCGGTCGGCGTGCTCGGCGCCGGCGGCCGCGACTTCGTCGTCCAGCCCAGCCTTTCCCGCGATGTCCTGCTGCAGTGGCTCCACGCGCTGCGGACCTACCGATTCGATGAACCGACCACCCTCGGCCAGCGCCTGGTCGCCTTGGAACCGTCGCTCGCCCAACGTTCGATGATCATCGTGCTGAGCGACTTCCACGATCCCGACGCGCTCCCCGCCATGAAACTCGTCGGTGCGCGGCACGACTGCCTCTGCCTGATCTTCCGCGATCCCGCCGAAGACCGGCTCAGCGGCGCCGGCCTGTTCCGTGGCCGGGAAGTCGAGACCGGCCGCGAGCTGCTCACCCACGGCAAACGACTCCTGTCCACGACCGACAACCTCACCGACGCGCTGAAGAAGGCCTCGCTCGATCATTTCCTCATCCGTCCCGGGACACCGTTCCTCGGCCAGCTCCGTCATTTCCTCCGCGCCCGTGGCGGAGCTTCCCGCCGCAACCGCCAGTGAACCGCCGCCTCGTCATCGCCCTGTTGCTCATCGCCGGACCCTTGCCCGGCGCCGGTGAATCCGTGCCAACCCAACGCGTCGGCCGGCCCCTGGAAATCCGCGATGTCTACATCCCCGGCGGCGAAGTGAAGCCGAAGCCCCGCCGTGACCGCGAACCGCCGCTGGTCGTGCGGATCCTCGCGATCAAGCCCGCGAAGGACGGCAGCCGCTACGACTTCGAAGTCCAGGGACTCGAACCCGGCCGCCACGACCTCGCCGATTTCCTGGAAGGCGACGGGATTCCGGGCATTCCCCTCGAAATCACCACTTCTCTCCCTCCCGGACTCGCCCACCCGCACCCCAATGAGCCCGCCGTGCTGCCGGACCTCGGCGGCTATCGTACGAAGATGATCGTACTTGGCTCGATCTGGGCTGCAGGCTTGGTGGCCATCCTGCTTTGGAGGAAAAAGAAACCCGCTCGGGCGAACGACGACACCATCGCGACGGCAAGCCTCGCCGATCGGCTTCGCCCCTTGGTGAGCCAAGCCGCCACGGGCCAGCTCAGCACCGACGACCGGGCGAAGCTCGAGCGGCTCATCATCGGCCACTGGCGGGAGAAGCGCCCCGAGATTGCCGCCCTCGCCCCCGCCGAAGCGATGATCCAGCTCCGCCACGACACCGAAGCAGCCCCCCTTCTCCGGGCACTCGAACAGTGGCTTCACTCCCGCACCAGCAACTCCTCCGCCCCTGCGCTCGAGGATCTGCTCGCTCCGTATTCCAACTGAAAAATCAAACCGGGAGATCCCAACCATTCCAGCAGCTTCAGATCCACTGACCACTGACCACCCGGCACTTCTCCATGACCTTCGCCCATCCATGGCTCCTCGCCTTGCTCGTCCTTCCGGCCGGGCTGGCGGTGTTCCTGTGGAAGCGCGGCGGCCGCCGGATCCCCCTGCCCTTCGACCATCAACCGATCCGCCGCGCGAGGTTGCTGGGTTTCCTGCTGAAGACCGCCGACCTGCTGCCGGTGCTGCTGCTGTCCGCCGTCATCGCCATCCTCGCCGGCCCGCGGCGCTTCGAACAACCGCGCAACGAACGCGAGATGACCAACATCCTGTTCTGCCTGGACGTATCCGGCTCGATGATGGCGCCCTTCGGTTCCGCCACCCGCTACGATGCCGCGATGGAGGCGGTGAACGATTTCATCACCTTCCGCAAGGGCGACGCCTTCGGCCTGACGGTTTTCGGCAACAGCGTGCTGAACTGGGTGCCGCTGACCAACGACGTTTCGGCCTTCAAGTGCGCGCCGCCTTTCCTGCGCCCGGAGAACCTTCCGCCCTGGTTCGGCGGCACCGCGATCGGGCTGGCGCTACGGGCCGGGGAGAAGACGCTGCTGGCCGGCGACTCCGGCGACCGGATGATCGTGCTGTTCACCGACGGCATGAGCTTCGATCTCACCAATGGCCAGGACCTCGCCATCGCCCAGAGTCTCAAGGCCAACGGCATCAAGGTGTATGGCATTCACGTCGCCGAAGGCGGCGCCCCGGACGAGGTCGGCGTGATCGCATCTGTCACCGGTGGCGAGATCTTCGCGGCCGGCGATCCGGGCGCCCTGAAGGCGGTCTTCGCGAGGATCGATGAAATGGAGAAAGCTCCGTTGAAGCGCGTCACGCCCGATCCCGTCGATTTCTTCGAGCCCTTCGCCCTCGCCGGCCTCGGCATCGGGGCGATGTACTTGTTCACCCTCTTCGGCCTCCGCCACACGCCATGGTGAAACAGCCGATGTCAGATCGTGGATGGGTGATGACAGATGAAATGCCATCCGAAATCTGCCTGCCACCGTCCTCCATCTTCCACCGATGAGCACCACCCCGCTGCTGCTGGCTCTTGCCGCCGTGATCCTCGCCGCCGGTGCGGAGTGGATCCATGCCGGCCGGGTCCGCAGCGTGGCGGCGCTGGCTTTCGGTCCGGGCAAACGGGCTGCCGTCCCCGGCATGATCGCACCGTTGATCCGGGTCGCCGGGCTCGCCTGCCTGACCTGGGGCCTGGCCACCCTGCTGGTGTTGCCACCCGCGGCGCACCGCTCGACGGTCAAGGACGTCGAGCCGAAGGAACGCCAGCACCTGCTGCTGGTGCTCGATGTCTCTCCCAGCATGCGGCTCCAGGACGCCGGGGCCGGCGGCAAGGAGAGCCGGATGGACCGCGCCCGGGCGATCGTCGAATCGATCATCGCCCGCACCGCCCACGACAAGCTCCACACCTCGGTGGTTGCCGTCTACAACGGCGCCAAGCCGGTGGTCGTCGAAACCCGCGACCTCGAGATCCTCCACAACCTGATGGACGACCTGCCGATGCACCAGGCTTTCCCCTCGGGAAAGACCAAGCTGCTCGACGGCCTGAAGGAAGCCGCCGGCATCGCCGCGAAATGGCCGCCCGGCAGCGCCACGCTGGTCTTGATCAGCGACGGCGACTCCGTTCCCGCCACCGGGATGCCGAAAATGCCGCCTGCGGTCGGGGGCGTGCTGGTCGCCGGCGTCGGGGACCCGGTCAAGGGCAGCTTCATCGACGGCCACCACTCGCGGCAGGACGGCTCGACGCTGCGGCAGATCGCCACCCGCCTCGGCGGCGAGTATCACGACGGCAACGCCAAACTGGTGCCTTCGGCGATGCTGCAGCGGCTGGGAACGCTCGCGGTCGATGGCAAGGCTCGCCTTCCCGGCCTGCGCGAACTCGCGATCCTGCTTTCCTGCACCGGCGCGGTGCTGCTGGCCGGACTGCCATTGCTCCTCCATTTCACCGGCTCCCGCTGGAACCCCGGCCCGCGACGTGCGCCGGTGCGGGCCGCTGCTCCCGGAAAACTCGCTGCTTCCCTTTCCAGATAATGATTGTACAACTCCCTGCTTAAGCTATCGTCATGAAAATTCTCATCCTGACACTCTGGGGCTTGGTCCCCGTTGGCTTGCTCGCCTACCACTACGGCCCCGGCCGTGAACAACTGGCACTCGACGACACCGCCGCGGTGCTCGATGTCGCCAAGCACAAAACCGCCGACGGCGACTGGCCGGCGGTGATCGACGCCTACGAACAAAGCCTCGCGAAACTGCCGAAGGATCGCATCGACGAGGCCCGCCGGATCCGACTCGAGCTGGCCAAGGCTCGCATGGAGGCGTCCGAACTTCCCAAAGCCCGCGAGGAACTCGCCGCCCTGGTCGACGAACTCAACCAGGACCCGAACGCCCACGCCGGATTCCGCGACGAGGCCATCGCCACCCTCGCGTCGGCGCGATTCTACATGACCTATCTCATGAAGCTGGAAGGCCTGCCCGACAGCGAATGGGAACCGGAAATCGAAGCCGCCCGCCAGGAGCGCAAGCTGCTGGTCCAGCGCGCCACCGCCGCCGGTGACCGCGAAGCTGCCGCCCGCCACGCCGACGACCTCGAGTCCGCCATCCGGCTCGCCCGCATGGAACCCGAGGAACTGTACGGCAAGGCGATCCCGAAGCAGTGCAATTGCAATTCCGGCAAATGCAGCAATCCGGGGAACAAGCCCGGAACCAAACCTGCCCAGAAACCCAAGGATAGCCGCAGTGCCGGTTCAGGCCCGCCGGCCGACGGCCAAGGTTCCTGATCCATCGGCCCCACCGCGGCCGCGGCGGGGGATGTGGCTCTTTCGATCCAGGGAAGCTCCAGCCTCCCCGCCCGGGGATCCGTGCGTACCGACCTCGATTCCCTGCTCCAACAATTCCACTGATTCCCGCCACTCCCGGCAAAATCCGCACGCCGGAACTTCGCCCATCATCCGATCCACACGATGACCTCTCGATCCACCCTTCTCGCGCTGGCACTGACAGCCCCTCTCGTCGCCCAACAGCCGCCGGTCATCATCAGCGGTCCGACGGGCGAACTCATCGGTCCCGGCCCGGCCGGCCTCCCGAACGCGCCGGGGGGCCCGGGCGGCGATGTCGATTTCAACAAGCTCCGGGAGCTTATCGAGCAGAGCAAGAAGCGCCCGGAACTCACCCCGGAGCAGCAGAAAGCCGCCATCTTGAAGGAGCTCCAGTTCGACCGCAGCACCACCGGCATCCTCGCCGCGAAGCTCGAGGAGGCGCGGACGGAATCCGCACCGGGCGGCGAAGCGGGGGCGCCCGCCGGTGAGGGCCCGCCGGCAAAGAACGGGGACGGACCGCAGAAAGAGATCGAGGAGTTCCGGACCCAGGCCGCTGCGTTCCGGCGCGACGTCGTGCTCGGACGATGGGACAAGGTTCGGGAGTTCCTCGACGCCCTGCCACCGCAGCTCTCCGCCCAAGCCTTCGAGTCGATGCTCGGCCGGCTTTCCAGCCCGACCCAGGTGCAGCCGCCGCCGGAACTCATCGCCCAAGGATCCAAGCCGCACAGCCAGCCGGCATTCCTGCCGCCGGCCGACCTGCTCGGATTGGCCGCAGCATCGCCGGCCGCCCCGCAGAAGAAACAGATCCAGACCCTCGCGAAACTGTTGCCGAAGGAACCCCGGCCGCAGCAGGCGTTCTTCGACGCCCTGGCACAGGGCATCCGTCACTTCGGTGGCGAGGAAACAGCAGACCGGACCCGCGCCGCCGAGTTCCTGCTGGAAGCGGGACTGGTCGAGGAAGCCGGCGCTTTCCTCCCCGACCTCGAGGAGGCCCGGGAAAAGAAGGATCACGCCGCCTTGAACCTGATCTCCCGCCACCGCGCCGAGCTCTGGCAGCGCGACAAGAAAGCCGCGGGCAAGGATGCGCTGCCGTTGGCCTGGGAGCTTTCGACCTCCTTCCTCAGCGACCCGAAGGCCCCCGCCCCGGCGAAGGCGGAAGCGCTTTTCCGCGCCCTTTCCCTGATTCCCGAGCTCGGGGACGACACCGGCAAGGACTGGCTCGAAAAGACCTTCAAGGACCCGCAGGGCGAAGGCCTCGAACTGCTCGCCTCGCTCGGCACCCTGACCGCGCAAAGCCGCGAAAACCCGGACGAGTCGCTGCGGCTGGAGCAGCTGAAACTACAGCACGCCGCGGTGAAGACACTGCTGGCCGCCGAGGGCGCGGAGCCAGGGGCTTGGTCGGACATCTTCACGCTCTACGCCCGCCAGTGGAACCACGAATCGGAAGTCACCCGGCAGAAGGACCAGAGCAACTCCCGCCGCATGATCCCGCAGTACGATGACTGGGGGAACCTGTTCTTCAGCCGCCCGAACACCGGCTACCAGGGACCCGGGGTGCGGCCGATCGGTGCCGGCGAACTGCTGGAATGCGGACCCGGGGACAGCTGGCTCGCCTGCATCGAGCCCTCGGTGCGGCAGGAATGCCTGCTCTCCACCGCCCGCCTGCTGCTGAAGGTGAAGGAGGAAAACAAGGCGCTGCCCCTGATCAAGACGCTGGCCGCCTCGGACAGCGATGAAGCCAAGTCGCTGGTCCGCGAGATGATCCGGGTCTGGGCGGAAAACCACAACCCGAACGACGAGCAGGACTACCGGTCCCGCTACATGTATTTCTACGGCTTCAACAACCAGTCGGGGAATATCCCGCTGACCCGCTCCAAGCAGGAACGCAACCTGGTCGAGCTGGCCGCACTGGTGCAGGGCATCCGCGAACTCGGACTCGGCGAGTCGTTCCACGCCGAACTCGCCGATGCCTTCATCTCCTGCCACAGCCAGGCCGAAGTCTGGCGGGTGGAGGCCGTCGAGTCGGTGTTCGGGAGAACCGAGGTGCTCGATTCCCCGACCCTCGCCACCCTGGCCGGCCGCATGCGCCTGAACCTCGCCGGGCTGTGGCCGAACCCGAAACTCCAGCAGGCCTACCAGACCAAGCGCAAGGACAAGGAGCTGCAGGAGCAGGTCCTCCACGGCTACGAGGCGGCGCAAGGGGTGCTCGAGCGGGCCTTGGCGAAGAATCCCGCGGAATCGTGGCGACTGGTGGAGCAACTCGCGGCGCTGCGCTTCGAGGAAAGCAACTACCGCAGCAGCATCACCCCCGATCACGAGCACACGGCGACCAAGCGCGCCTCGCTCGACCAGCTGGCGGAAGCAGCCCGTGGATACGCATCGACCTTGCCCCTCGACGATCCGTCCAAGGAAACCGCTTCCGTTTTCGAAACCTGGTTCTTCGCCGCGCTCGGATCGCCCTCGCTCGAGGCGCTGAAGAGCCACCACGTGGCGACCCCCGACGAATACCCGAAGATCCGGGCCGCGCTCGACGCCCTGCCGGAAGAATGCAAGGAGCGTCACCTCAAGGCTTTCGCGACCACCCTCAACACCCGCCTCGCCAACGTCGCGCCCGACCTGAAGCTGCGCTATCTGGAAGGTGCGACCGCCATCGCCGGCGACCAGGAGGCGATGGACGAGGCCAAGGAGGTTCTCGCCTACTACCGGGACCTGATCACCGAGATCGAGCTGGACACCGCGGTCGACGGCCCGGACCGGGTGGGATCCGACGCTCCCTTCGGCCTGAGGGTCAACCTCCGCCACACCCGCGAGATCGAACGCGAGGCCGGCGGCTTCCAGAAGTATCTCCAGAACCAGACAAACACGCCCTACGCTTGGAACTTCGGCCGCCCGACGGAGGACTACCGCGACAAGTTCGAGAAGGCCGCCCGCGCCGCGCTGGAAGAGCACTTCGAGGTCGTTTCGCTGACCTTCCACTCCGACAAGGTCGAGTCCCTCACCGACCCCGAGTTCGGCTGGCGGCTCACGCCGTACGCCTACTTCCTGCTCAAGCCGAAAGGCCCGCAGGTCGACAAGGTGCCGCCACTCAAGATCGACCTCGATTTCAACGACACCTCCGGCTACGTCGTGCTGCCGATCACTTCCGCCGAGGTCCCGATCGACGCCGGGGCCGCGGAACCCAGGCCGTTCCGAGATCTGAGGGTGACCCAGACCCTCGACGAACGCAGTCACGCGGAAAAGGGCTGCCTGTATCTCGAAGTGAAGGCGACCGCCCACGGGCTGGTGCCCCCGCTCGACGAGTTGTTGGAAAGCACGACCGAAGGATTCGCGACCGGCGCCATCGAGGACCGCGAATTGCGGGTGGTCGAGCTCGACGCCGCGGACGAGGCGCTCGCCCCGGTTTCCGAGCACGAATGGCGGATCGAGCTGAAGCCCGACGGCGGCGTCTTGCCGGCATCGTTCCATTTCCCCGCCGTGAAGGCGGAGGTCGCCGCGGAAGACGGGTTGATGCGCCAGCGTTACGTGGATGTCGACCTGCAGCCGGTCGGGTCCGATGTCGCGCTGGGAGGCAGCGGCAAGCGCACCACGCCGTGGATCATCGGCGGCGTCGCGGCCCTGGCCGCCCTGCTGGGGGGTGTCTTCGCGTGGACCCGCAGGCGCAAAGGGCCCGCACATGCCGGACCCGAGCTGCTGCCGCTGCCGGAGCATATCAACGCGGTGAGCGTGATCGGCTACCTGCGGCGCTTGCAGGATCGACCCGGCATCACCCCCGCCCTCAAGGCTCAGATCGAAAGCGAGATCGCCACCTTGCAGGCGCGCCACTTCGGTCCGGAGAACGCCCCGCAGGATCCGGAAGCACTCGCCTCCATTGCCCGCCGCTGGCAGGCGGCCTGACTTTCTCCCCAAGACAATCCGGCGGAGATCCGTTCCTCCCGGTGAATGCCCTGCACTCCCGGGCACGCACCCCAGGAACGACATGAGTCTACACGCCCAAACCAGCCCCGAAGCCCGGCAGCGCCTGCAATCCCAGCGCCGCAACTCGACGATCGCCTCGATCGCCATTGCGGTGCTCTCGATCATCCTCCTCGGACTGGTTTTCGCCTTCATTCTCCTTCCCGCGATCCTGAAGGATCCGGAGGTGATCGTGACATATGTCACCCCCAGCCCGGTGGACGAGACGCCGCAGGCGAAGAAGTTGAATGTCCAGCAATCGCGGCCCTCGCCGCCCTCCGCTGCCGCGGCGTCGCGGGTCATCGCCGCCAACGCGGTTTCGCCGGTGTCCATCGAGATCCCGGAGATCACCACCGAGTCCATCACTTTCGGGGCCGGCACCGACGACTTTGGTGAAGGCGGCCTGGGCGGCGGATTCGGCGGCGCCGGAACCGGAAACGGCGGTGGCTTCGGATCGACCGGCGCCCGTCCCGGCGCCCTGCAAGGCAAGCTCTACGACTTCAAACAAGGTCCCGACGGAAAACCGGTGGACTACAACATCGGCAATCCGGCGGACTTCTTCGACCGGGTCACCCGCCTGCAACGGTCCAACTTTTCGGAGTCGTCGCTGCGCCGCTACTTCCAGGCGCCCGTCTCGCTCAACCTCGCCTACCTCGAGGTCCCCTTGTCACCCGCCAGCGAAGGGCCCAAGCATTTCGGCGCCGAGGGCATGATCGAGCCGTCGGGCTGGATCGCCCACTACAAGGGCAAGATCGTGGCGCCCAAGGACGGGACCTACCGTTTCTCCGGCATCGGCGACGACTACGTCGTGGTGATGGTGAACAAGAAGATGCGGCTCGCCGCCTGCCGGCCGGACACCCAGGGCAGCATCGTCGGCCGCTGGGAACCCACCGAACCGACCGGCAAGTTCCTCGGTCCCTACCAACGCGACGCGCCCCTGATCTTCGGCGACTGGATCAAGATGAGAAAGGGCGAGGTCTTCGACTTCGACCTGGTCATCGGCGAACGGCCCGGCGGGCTGCTCGGGTTCATCCTCCAGGTCGAGGAAAAGGGCCGCGACTATCGCAAGGCGCCGGACGGCCGGCCGATCCTGCCGCTGTTCACCACCTCGCCCTTCACCGACGACGAAAAGCAGCAGATCACCACCGACCTCGGCCCCTACGAGGTGGACTGGAACGAGGTGCCGGTGTTCGGGATCAAGTGACGGGCATCAGCCGCGGGCGAGCACCTCTTCGCCCTCGCTCCTGGCGATGGTCACGGCGGCGCAGGAGTCGCCGAAGACATTCACCGCGGTGCGGCTCATGTCGAGCAGACGGTCCACGGACAACAACGCGACCACCGCGACCTCGGCATTGGGGACTCCGCTGTTCTTTAGGATCAGCAGGATCGCCACCAGGCTGGCCGATGGCACCCCGGCGACACCGACGCTGGTCAGCAGGGCCGCGGTCACCACCAGGAACTGCTGGGCGAAGGTGATCTCGATGCCCATGACCTGCGCCACGAATACCACCGCCACGCATTCGTAGAGCGCGGTGCCGTCCATGTTCACCGTGGCACCCAGCGGCAGGGTGAAACTGGCGGTCCGCTTGGAAACGCCGGCATTGTCCTGGATGCAGCGCATCGTCACCGGCAAGGTCCCGGACGACGATGCGGTCGAAAAGGCGAGCAGCAGCGCTTCCCGCATTGCCCGGAAATGCGCCAGCGGGCTGACCTTCGCCACGAAGGCGAGCACCAGCGGCAGGGTCACGAACATGTGGATCGCCAGGGCCCCGAGCACCGTGCCGAAGTAGGATCCGAGCTCGAGGAAGAGCTGGAGGCCGGTGTTGTAGACGACCGGGAAAATGAGCGCGTAAACGCCGATCGGCGCGACCGCCATCACCCATCGGGTCACGGTGATCATCACGTCGTTGCCGGCCTGGAAGAACTCCCGCAGCGTCCGCATTTCATCGGCCGGCAGGCGGGTGATCGCCACCGCGAAGAGGATGCTGAAGACGATCACGCCGAGCATCTGGCCGTTGTCGGAGGCCGCCTTGAACACGTTCTCCGGCAGCATCGCCTTGAAGACGCCGAAGAAGTCCTTGCCCTCCTTTTTGTTTGCCTCCTCGACCTTGGCCTTGTCGGCATCGCTGGCGGCGGCGCTGCGCTGATCGAAGGCCTCGCGGATCACCTCGTTCGGCGCCCCGTCCTTCACGCCGGGTTCGATGAGATTGACCATGAACAGCCCGGTCAGCACCGCGAGGATGGTGCTGGCGGCGTAGAAGCCGAAGGTCTTCAGCCCCAGCCTCCCGAAGCCCTCGACGCCGTGAAGCCCCGCGATTCCGCTGATCACCGAGGTCACGATCAGGGGCACGATGATCATCTTCAGCGCCTGCATGAACAGGTCGCCGACGAACTCGGAGATCTCCAGCGCCCGGGCCTGGAAGCTGCCCTCGGGTGCCTCGCCCCCGAAGAGACCGCGGAAGGCCACCGCGGTGAGCGTGGCAAGCACCAGCGACGCGAGGATTTGCCAATGGGGAGCAAGGCGTTTCATCGCGCGGAGGCTGCCGCAAGTTCTGCTAGGCGTCGAGGAAACCCTGCCCTGCCCCCCTTTTACGGAAAAATGGGCCCGGGATGATTCGGATTCGGATGCGTCCGGATGGGGCAGCCTACCGGGTTCCCCGCTCCATCCCCGCAGTACTCGCAGATCCCCCACCTTCTTGGCACTTGGCACCTTTCCCGGCCCGCGGCAGACTCCCTGCGTGCTCCCTTGGTTCCAAAACGACGCCTTTCCCCTCTATCTGGCCCCGATGGCCGGGGTGACGGACGTGGTGTTCCGGCAGATTTGCAAGGAACTCGGTGCCGACGTGATGGTCACCGAGTTCGTTTCCGCGGAGGGCATCATGCAGGCCGACGACCGCACCCGGAAATACACGGAATTCACCGACGGCCAGCGCCCGGTCGGTGTCCAGCTGTTCGGCGGCGACGGCATCCGGATGGGTGAGGCGGCGAACAAGATCATCGACTGGAAGCGCCCGGACTTCATCGACATCAACTTCGGCTGCCCGGTCAACAAGGTGGTCTCGAAGAACGGCGGCTCGTCCCTGCTGAAAGACTGCCCGACCCTCGCTGCCGTGGCTTCCGGCGTGAGGAAAGGGGTCAACGATCAGGTTCCAGTCACCGCCAAGATCCGCATCGGCTGGGATCACAATACCGTCAACGCCGTCGAGGTCTGCCGCATCCTCGAGGACTGCGGCATGGCGGCGATCGCGGTCCACGGCCGCACCCGCTCGCAGGGCTATTCGGGCGATGCCAACTGGGAGGTCATCGACGCCTGTGCCCGTGCGGCCGGCATCCCCGTCATCGGCAACGGCGACATCGCCAGCGGCGAGGATCTCGCCCGGCGCAAGCGCGAAACCGCGGTCTCCGGGGTGATGATCGGCCGCGCCGCGATGCAGAACCCCTGGGTCTTCCGCGAGGCGAAGCACTTCCTGAGCACCGGCGAAACCCTTCCCTCGGTGCCGCTGGCGGACCGCTGGGAGCTGGTCCTGCGCCACTGCCGGCTGGCGGTGGCCGCCGCCCGCTACCCCACCGAGCGCAGCGCGATGATGTCGATGCGCGCCCGCCTGATGGCCTACTGCAAGGGCTTCCCCGGCGCCAAGGAGCTGCGCCAGCGGCTGGCACGGGTCGAGTCCGTCGCCGAAGTCGAGGACATCGCCGCGGAGTCGATGGCCGCCGATGCCGCGATGATGGCGTGAGCCGCCGGAATTTCCCATTTCCATGTCCGCCGCGCCTGCTAGCGTCCCGGCCATGGAAAGCCACGAAGTCCTGCGCCGGGCATTTGCCAAGACCAGCCCGAAGGCGGTTGCCTCGGATCTGGGCGTCTCCCTTTCGCTCGTCTACAAGTGGGCGGAACACCAGAGCGAGGACGGCAGCGGCAGCCGCAACCCTCTCGACCGCCTGCTCAAGATCGTCGAACTCAGCGGCGACACCGGCATCGTCGAGTGGCTCTGCCAGCAGTCGGGCGGTTATTTCGTGAGGAACCCGAAGAGCTCCTGCCAGAAGGGCTTCGAGGTGCTGCCGGCAACCAATGAGATCGTCGGCCAGTTCTCCGTCCTCCTCCAACAGATTTCCGAGGCGGCGCTCGACCACTCGATCAGCACCCAGGAGGCAAAGGAAATCCGCGAATGCTGGGACAAGCTGAAGAGCTACACCGAAGGCTTCGTCCGCTGCTGCGAGGAAGGCGACTACGACCAGATGATGCACATCCCCAAGCCGTCCGAAGGACCGGCGAGGTATCCGGTGAAGCGCTGACCGCCCGCCCGGGCTCAGGGCGCTTCCGGAATCTCCGGCGTCGCCAGATAAACGGTCGGATCCGGCACCCCGGCCAGGATGAAGGCCTCGCGTCTCTCGACGCAGGTGCCGCAGGTGCCGCAGTGGATCTCGCCGCCCTTGTAGCAGGACCAGGTTTCGGCAAAGTCGATCCCCAACCGGACGCCGAGGCGGGCGATCGCGGTTTTATCCAGATCGATGAACGGACGGACCAGCTGGATCCTGGCATAAGTCCCCTCCGCCATCGCCGCCGCCATGCCCTGCATGAAGGGCTCGCGGCAATCGGGGTAAATGGCGTGGTCGCCGGAATGCGCGGCAATCGCAAGCGCCTCGGCTTCCACGCTTTCGGCGAATCCACAGGCGACCGCGAGCATGATGCCATTGCGGAACGGCACCACCGTGCGCTTCATGTTCTCCTCGGCGTAATGGCCATCGGGAATCTCGCCGCCGCTCTGCAGGAGGTCCGACGCGAAGCACTCGTTCATGAAACCGAGGTCGATCGTCCGGTGCGGCACCCCGGCCCGCTCCGCGTGGAGCCTGGCGAACGGGACCTCGCGGGCGTTGTGCTTCGACCCGTAGTCGAACGACAAGGCCGCCACCACCTCGTGCTCTTGCCGGACCTGGTAAAAGGCGGTCACGGAGTCCATCCCGCCGCTCAGCAAGACGACCGTTTTCATGACTCCGGGTGGCGTGCCTCGCAGGTCAGCTGGATCCCGCCGCGCGAGCCGAACTTGCCGTTCACCACGATCTCAAGCGGCTGCATCGCGGCGACCAGGTCGTCCAGCACCCGGTTGACGATCTCCTCGTTGAAGGCCGGCAGGTTGCGGTAGGACGCCAGGTAGAACTTCAGCGACTTGGTCTCCACGCAGCGGTCGCCAGGCATGTAGCGGATCACCAGATGGGCGGTGTCCGGCTGGCCGGTGACCGGGCACAGCGAGGAGAATTCCGGGCAGTCGAGGGTGATCCAAAACCGCCGGCCAGGACGGCAGTTCTCAAAGGTCTCCAGCTTCGCCTCGTCCGGGCTGGCCGGCAGGCGGTTCTCGGAGTGCCCGAGCAAGGTGAGGTCGGAAGGTTTCACGGGCGGGACGCTAGCGCGACCCGCCGGGCCTGTCGATGGCCGGCGTCGGACGGATGCTAGTGGCCCCGGGCATGACTTTCCTCCATCGCCGCATGCACCATGACCAGTTCCCCGACATTCTCCAGCGTCAGCAAGCCGACGATCCGCCCGCCGTCGAGGACCGGTGTGGTCGCGCATTGGTTGGCCCTCATGACTTCCAGCGTGCGGGTCAGGTCATCCGTCACCTCGACCGGATGACAACCGTCCGCCACCACCTCGCCGACCCGGGCTTGGCTGCGGCCGTCGGTCAACGCTTTCACTAGATCGTTGCGGAACAGCACACCCTGCACCCGCCCGTCCTCCACCACCGGGAAGTCCTGCTGCGATCCCGCCAGCAGCTCCGCGAGCGCCCGGTCCAGAGGATCGCCGGCCGCAAGCGTCCGGAAGCGGGTCATCATCGCATCCTTCACCTTCAACCCCTTCAAGGCTGTCTGCATTTCCACATGGGCGGCCTCGCCCTGCGCGCCCAGATAGACGAAGATCGCGATGAAAATCAGGAAGGGGTTGTGGAAAAAGCCGATGATCCCGAACAGGATCGCCATCCCCTGGCCGATGTTCGCCGCCACCATGGTCGCACGGTGCCGGCCGATCCTGGCCGACAGCAAGGCCCGCAGCACCCTGCCGCCGTCCATCGGGAAGGCAGGCAGCAGGTTGAACACGACGATCAACAGGTTGACCCACATCAACTGCACCAGGAAGCGCCCCTGGAACCACTCCACCTGCAGCAGCTGGTTCGCGCGGTCCAGGCTGAGGATGACGATGAACAGGATCGCCGCGATCACCACGTTCACCGCCGGTCCAGCGATCGCCACCCAGAATTCCTGCATCGGCTTTTCGGGGATCCGCTCCAGCCTCGCCACCCCGCCGATCGGCAGCAGGGTGATGTCCCGCGTTTTCACCCCGTAGCGCCGCGCCGTCAGGGCGTGGCCGAATTCATGCAGCAGGATGCAAGCGAACAGGACCACCACGAATCCCACCCCCGCCAACGCCTGGACCACCGTCTGACCGGCGTTCAGATGCATCATGAAAATCCAGCCGATCAACAGCGCGAAGGTCCAGTGGAGATAGACACCGATCCCGGCATAGCTGCCCAATCTCAACGACCATTTCATGCAATCCGCCCTTCCCCGGGCTCAACCAAACTACACGGGATCCTTGTCCGATCGAGTCCGAACATAGACATCGACGGCGGATTCATGAGCAAACGATTGCAGACCGCGAGGCGGCTGGCATCGGTCAGACGGCCGACGGCTTGATCGTCCGCTTCACATCTTCGTCCTTCTCCCGGCCCGCCTTCACGGTGGCCACGACCCGGGACACTCGCGGTCCCTCGAGCGGGGAAATGGGTCGACAGGCGGGGATTTCCGGGAACCATCCCCGGGCCGGACGAACGCGGTGGTTTGGAGGCCTCCGGAGAGGAGATTCAACCAAAGGAGATTCCCCGATTCCATTCCCGGCTTCCCTGATGATGCGTCTGCTTCTCTCCGCCGCCCTTGTTTTCACCCTGCCCTCCGTGACGGGGCAATCCGAAGCGCGCCTGGTGGCGGACTTGAACCGGGCTCCCGGGGATTTCAGCGCGCAGGTCAATTGGGTCACCCCGACCGCGAATGGCGTGGTCTTTTCCAAGGACAGCATCGCCCATGGGCCTGAGCTGTGGAGCAGCGATGGCACGGCAAAGGGCACGAGACTGCTGGCAGACCTCATCCCGGGCACCCTTGGCTCCGCGCCGGAGCTGATGGTGGCATCGGGCGGCCGGGTTTTCTTCCGTAGCCACGACGCGCGGTATGCCGAGCAGCTCCGCGTCACCGACGGGACGGCGGAGGGCACCCGTCTGGTGATGGAATTCCCCGCGGGCGGATCGCTCCTTCCCTTGCTTGGCACGGCGGATGGGCTGTTCTTTACCTATGATCGAATCGGACTCGAGGACTACATCGAGCAGTGGTTCAGCGATGGCACACCGGAAGGAACACGGCTCCTGAATCCTCTGGACCAAGCCGGGACGACGCGCGACTTCAGCTTCCCCGCGGCGCATGCCACGGACGGGCAATGGTGCTATTTCCTGGCCCACCCCGATGAGCTGTGGCGCAGCGACGGAACGACCGGCGGCACCACGAAGCTGCTCGATTTCACGGCCGCGACCGAAGGATGGGAGCCACGGATCGATGTCGCGGGCGAGCGCCTTTACCTGACCGTGCGATCGCTGAACGCCGCCCCCCTGCGTTGCTGGACTTGCAACAAGAACGGCGGGGATTTTCGCGAGCTGATCCTCGATTCCACGGCAGACAACCCTCAAGTGCGCGGGGTGCTGCGCGCCGGCTTGCTCGACTACGTTTTCTCGACGGACAGGACCGGGGTGAATTCGCTGTGGGTCACCGACGGCAGCAGTTCCGGGACCCACCCGCTGCCATTGGGCGCGGACCACCAGCCGCAAACCGGCGGCGTGGAGTTCCAAGGGCAGCTGTATTTCGCCAGTCTGAGCGAGACCGATGGCCAAGGCCTGTGGCGCACGGACGGGACGGCGGAGGGAACCGTGCGGGTGGTGGATGCAGCCCCGGGAGCAGCCGGGGAAATTTCCCAGCTCCTGCCTTCCGGGGAAACGCTCTATTTCCAGCGCCGGAACGCCAAGGGGGATTGGGAACAGTGGCAAACCAAGGGCAGCCCGCGGAACACCCGCCGCACGGCACGCATGCACGATTGGGATTCCTTGTCCACCGGTCCTCAGCTGGCCTTTTCGCGGGATCGCCTTTTTTTCACCGCAGGTCGGAACACGGCGACCAACGCGCTGTGGATGGCACGTGCGAAGAGAGGCGTGCGGCGCCTGACGGTGCCGGAAAAAAGCAGTGCCTCCGCCTATCGCATTGGCCGGCCATTTGAAGAAATGCCGTATGGCGCCGCAGGTGGCGGACTGGTCTCCTTCGTGGAAAGTCCGGGAGGCCGCGAGCTTTGGCGAATCACGCCGGAGGGCCGCAAGCGCGCGATCTGGAAAGTACCGGCGGACTTCTCCGGGGCCACGATCCAGGGGAGCCTTGGGACGAACGCCATTTTCAGCGTGCACGGAACGGACTCCGCCGAGGTGTGGGTCACAAACGGCACGGCAAGGGGCACGCGCCTGCTCTCCGGCCACCAGGAGCCGACCGAGGCCATCGTTCCGACAAGCTTCGTGGTCTCCGGGGGCAGCATGTTTTACTCGCTCCTGCCGTCGTCCGACGCGACCACGGAGGCCCTGATGGCCACGGACGGCACGCCCGAAGGTACGAGGAAAATCGTAACAATCGACGGCACCGCACCACGCCCGTTGTGGCACCAGATGGCGGATCAGGCGGGCACGCTTTATTTCCTGGCCCGCAGTTGGTCCGGCAGCAGCCCGATCGGACTGTGGAAAAGCGATGGAAGTCCTCAAGGCACCGTGCTGGTAACGGACGACTGGGGCGCTCCCGGCCATCGTCCGAGCGCGCTCACGGCGATCGGCAACCGCCTCTCGATCACGGTGAACCTGCCCTTGGTCCAGCAACTGTGGAAGAGCGATGGCACGGCGGGAGGCACCGGGCCGGTGCAAATCTACGAGCCCGGGAATGCATTGCGTGAAATCGGCCCGTCCTTCAATCTCGGCGGCCGGGAGCTCCTCGTCGGCAAGGCGAGCACGATTTACGACACGCTCCAATGGTGGACCAGCGATGGAACCAACGCAGGCACCCACCGCCTGGTTCCGGGAGTGGATTGGCAGCACCTTTTCCCAATCCAGAACGAAGGGGTGGTGGCCGGCGGCAAGCTCTACTACTCCGGCATGAGCCGGGTGGAGGACGATTTGGACTCGGAACTCTGGGTCACGGATGGCACGGCGGCGGGAACCGCACTCCTCAAGGACATCTACCCCGGGGTCTTGTCGTCCATCCCGGAAGACTTCGTGGAGTACGGCGGGTCGGTGTATTTCGTCGCCAGCGATCCGGAACATGGCCGGGAGGTTTGGAAGTCGGATGGCACCGAAGCGGGCACCGTCCTCGCCGCGGACATCGAGCCCGGCCCGGGAAGTTCGTTCCCCGGAGACCTCGAAGTGATTGAGGGCAGGCTCTATTTCCACGCCCAGCGGCCGGCGACCGGGCGGGAGTTGTATGTGATCGGGGCAGATTGATTGCACCGTTTGGGTGCTGACAAATCGAGTTCGTCGCTTCGAACCGAAGAAGTGGGATTGACTCCGCTTCGCTATGTCCATGCCAGTCAGGCTTCGCCAAGCAAGAGAGTCGCGTTGCTCCCTGCCTGCATTCAAACCCAGGGACTGCGGCAAGGGTTCTCATCCCGCTCTCTCCGACATGAGTTCGGCCCGCGTACGCAAGACGGCCCGCAGACTCGCTGCGGGCCGTTTTGATGAAAGTGGCGGAGAGAGTGGGATTCGAACCCACGGTAGGTTTTAAGCCTACGTTCGATTTCGAGTCGAGTGCCTTAAACCGAGCTCAGCCATCTCTCCTTTAGCGGCTGGGGGCGGGAAAGTAGCAACGACGACCGGCTTGTAAAGCCTCCGCTTGTCCGATTTGCCGAAGATCCGCTTTCACTACGGTTCTTCGTCCGGATCCATCGCCGCCGCCAGCGTCTCGCCCGGCTCATCGGAGGGTGCTGCGGGGACCGGCATCGCCCCGCGGAACACCTCCGGTGCCGCCGGATGTTGCGACATCGTTCTCCGCATGGATTCGCGGGCGACGAAATCGACCAGCGTCCCCGAGAACAAGATCGCCGCAGTCGCCGCCCCCATCCCCAACACCCACCAGGCATCGGACAGGCGGGCGCGGCCGAAATTCGCCTCGCAATCGACTACCTTCCGGGCCCGCGGGGGCGCGGCACGCCGGGGCTCGGGCACGAGGACCTCAAAGGCGGGATGAATCACCCGCGCTGCCTCCGCAGCAGGCAATTCCCCGGGCTCGACCCGGGGGGCCGGCACCGCGCGACCGGGATATGGCACGTCGGCCCGTCCCGCAAAGGAATCGAAGTCGTTGGCCGGCAAGCCTTCGACCGGCAGATCATCGCAAGCCCCGAGCAAGACCTTCCGGACATCCACGGCGCTGACAAAGTCATCGGGGATGACCTGACGGCTTCCCGCGGCTTCCGCTCCACGCGGTTCCACGGGCAGAGGCTTGAGATTGTCGGGAATGATCACAGCGCGATTCAGTTACCCGTAGGTGTAGGCGCGGCACTCCCACGGGGTCAATAATCAATTTTTCTTAAATATACGGGCAAGCGATCAAAAAAGTGCTGCCTTCGCGGGCCCGGCGGTGCTTGAACAAGGCATGCTCGTCTCCGTCGTCATGACCGTCCTGGCCGCCGACCGCCCCGGCCTCGTCCGCACCCTGGCTGAAACCGTCGCTGCCAACGGCGGCAGCTGGCAGGAGAGCCGCATGGCCCGCCTCGCCGGCCAGTTCGCCGGCATCCTGCGGGTCGAATGCCCTGCCGATCAGGTCGAACCGCTGCTCGCCGCGCTCGCCGGCCTCGAGGGCCAGGGACTTGCGATCCAGGCCCGGCGCGAGGAATCCGCGCCGGCGGCAGACCGCGAAACCTTGTCGCTCGACATCGTCGGCAACGACCGCCCGGGGATCATCCGCGCGCTTTCCGCAGCGATCGCCGGCGCCGGTGCGAACGTCGAGGACCTGTCGACGTCGTTGGAAAGCGCCCCCATGTCCGGCCATCCGATCTTCCATGCCAAGGGCCTCGTCTCGCTGCCCGCCGAGGGCGATGCGGCCGGTTTACTGGCTGCCATCGAGCAGCTCGGGCCGGATCTTTCGGTCTCGATCGATCGTTAGGTCGGGATGATGCGGGCGATCCAGGCGATCAGCTGCGCGCCCGGGATCATCAGGAAATGCGCGAGGACCGTGCCCAGCAGCCGGCTTCCCGCCATCCCGAACACCGCCGCCCGCAGCCGGACATCGCCATCATCCGAGCCCTTCGCCGCACCGTCGGTGACGTAGGATAGGTAGGGGTCGACGAAGGCGAACAGCATGATGGTGCCGAAGAAATTCACCACCGCCGAGAGCTGCCCGGTGGTCATCCGCAGGTCCGGGGCGAACACCCCGGCGTAGAGCGAACTGAGCACCCCGGTTGCCAGCAGCGCCGAGCCGATGACGTTCATTGCGAAGATGTTCCACGGCAAGCGGTGGCCCGCGCGCAGGAAGCTGAAGTTCGCCTTGGAAGGCACCGTCCAGGAGGTGCCGAGCGCCTTGATCCCCGGTCCGCTGAGGGCGAATTTCACCATCCGCGGCAGCGACGGGAACTTGTCGAAGGAGCCGACCACGCAGGTCACATAGCGCTGGAACATCGGGATCAGCGCTGCACCCGCCGCCGTCGCCAGGCTCGCCGAGAAGATCAGCAGGTGGAACTCGTGCTGCAACTCCGCCGCCGGCACCGCGGTGCGCAGGCCCGCCTCCGCCGCCGGGACGTCGGTGGCTCCCAGCAGGGACACCACCACCGATTCCACCCGCTTCGAAAGCGCCGGCGTGAGCAGGGTGTTGGAGGTGCGGGACACCAGCACCAGGATATTGAAGAGCGACAGGCAGAACGCGACCTTGCCGGTCCGCGCTCCGGCGATGCGCACCCCGTAGGACAAGGTCGCGATCAAATGGATGACCGCGATGAAGAAGCAGAGGTAATAGATCGACATCGGCGGAAGGGCGCGGCTGCTTTAGCCCCCCGGCCCCCCCGCCGTCAATCGCCCCGCCCCGAAAGCGGGGATTGAACCCCGCCGTCATCCCCGTATCCTCCGCCCCCGAGCCGCATGGAAACCGAGCTGATAGAAATCCTCCGCACCGAGATCCTCGACACCGCCGATCCACTCTCGCCCCAGAGCGACCTCTTTGCCGCGGGCCTGGACTCGATGGGCATCATGCAATTGCTGCTTTCCATCGAGGACCGCTTCGGCGTCGCCATCGACCCCGCCGACCTTTCCCGCGAGAACTTTTCCAGCGCCGGCAAGATCGCCGCCCTCGTCGCCGACAAGAAGGCCGCCGCCGGCCTTTGATCCCCTTCCCCGTGCCGGCCGACGCCCCAACCCCGCGAGCCCTGCCGGTCACGAGCAGCGACGGCTTCCTGCTCGGCCTGGAGAGCCTGATGCGGCGCAGCCACCAGGGCCACCATCTGGCCGCCACGGTGCTCGAGTGCGAAGGCAGCCCCGACGCCGCGGCCATCGGGCGGACGGCCGAAGCGTTCGGCAAGCGCCACCCGATCCTCCACGCCCGGATCTCGCGCAGCGGCCGCGACTGGATCGCCCGCTGGCGGACCGACGAAGTGGTGCCATCCGCCATCCCCGTCGATCACTGGCACCTCCCCGGCCACCCCGCTCCCGGGACGGAAATCGCTTCCCTGCACGACCTGATCGACCGCTGCATCAACGGCCGCGACATCGACGTCTTCGCCCCCGGTCCGAACCTCCGGCTTCACGTCATCGTCCTTTCGCCCGACCGCTGGGCGCTGGTGCTCGCCTGGAGCCATTCGCTGCTCGACGCGGTCGGCATGACCAAGCTGCTCCAGGAGTTCGCCGG
>NZ_JACZFQ010000079.1 GCF_014904755.1 Neoluteolibacter marinus | reverse complement strand
CCGCGGCGCCCGCCGACGGCGACTCCCTGCCGCCCGCGCCCTACTCCGGGCTTTATCCCAAGGCGCACCCGATGATCGAGGAGATGAGGTCGTTCCCGGAGTGGAACATCCGCTCGTTGAAGCGCAAGGGCGACCGCCCCGCCCGCTGCCGCTTCGAGGTGATCAATTTCGACCGCGAGGCCACCGCCGCCGTCCGCGCGAAAATGGCCGCCACCGCCGGCGAGCTACTACTTCTTCCGTATTTCGCCTCCTGCGCCGCCCGCGCCGTGCACGCCGTGATCGCCGCCCGCGATGGAGCCATGCCGTCGTCGATCCTCCTGACCCTGCCGGTCCAGCGCCAGAAGGACCCGGCGAAGCGCCCGCTCTTCCACAACCACATGACGGCCTACACCCTCCTGTTGAAACCGGAGGAGATGACCGACATCGCGACCGCCAGCCGTGCGCTCTACCGGAAGTATGCCGGCTTCATGCGCCGCAAGCTGCCGGCCGCGATGGACGCGCTGATGCAGATGATGGAGCGCTGCCCGTCGCGGTTCTACAACCTGCCCGCCTTCTTCTACATGAAGGGCGAGATCTGCAGCCTCTTCCACTCGCACACCGGCACCTTCCTGCCGGGCTGCGAGCGGATCTTCGGCAGCCGCATCCTCAACGGCTACCACGTCCCCTCGGTGTGCTCGCCGCCGGGCGCGGGAATCTTCCTGTCGGAACATGACGGCCAGTTGTCGATGACCCTCTCGTGGAAGGACGGCTGCCTCTCGCCTCTGGAGCTCGACCTGATGAAGCAAACCCTCGCCGAAGACCTCGGCGTCGCCGTGCCGTGAACCTGATCGAAGAAATCGCCCTCCGCCATGATCCCGCGACCCTCGCCGTGGTCAGCGGGGACCGCCGCGTGACCTACGGCGACCTGTTTCATCACGCCCGCGCCATCGCCGCGCTGTTGCGCGAACACAACGCCACGGGCCGGACCCCGAGGATCGGCCTGCAGTGCCCGAACGGTGTCTCCTATATCGTGCTGTCGATGGGTATCCTGCTCGCCGGCGGCTGCCTGGTCCCGCTGGCGGAAGAGCTGACCGACCGCGAACGGGCCGAGATCGCCGCCACCACCGCGCTCGACCTGATCCTCGCCGCCGACGAGCTGCCGTGGCACGGCGGCGAAGCGCTCCTCGCTGCCGCCGAGTCCGACGGCACGCCGTGGAAACTCCACCGCTGCGATCACCCGCAGCCGGCCTTCCCGGAGGACGGCTTCCAGGCCTTGAACCCGGCGTTCATCCGCTTCAGCTCCGGCACGACCGGCACCAGCAAGGGCGTCGTCCTCTCGCATCAAACCCTGCTCGACCGCATCACCGCCGCCAACGAGGGCTTGCAGATCGGGCCGCGGGACCGGGTGCTGTGGATGCTGCCGATGGCGCACCATTTCGCGGTGTCGATCGTCCTCTACCTCCACTTCGGCGCCACCACCGTGCTGGAGCACTCGCCCCTGCGGGAAGACATCCTGGCCACGGCGGAACAGCACGAGGCCACGATCATCTACGGCTCGCCCTTCCACTTCGCGATGCTCTCCGGCGACCGCGGTGATTTCCGCTGGCCGAGCCTGCGTCTCGCCGTCGCCACCGCCGCGGCCCTGCCCGAGAACACCGCGCGGGCCTTCGAGACGCGCTTCGGCAAGCCTCTCCACCAGGGACTCGGGATCATCGAGGTCGGCCTCGCCATCCTGAATCTCGACGCGGCCTCCGCGAAACCGACCTCGATCGGCAAGCCGATGCCCGCCTATCAGGTCGCCTTGTTAGACGAGCGGGGCAACCCGGGCGATGAGGGCGAATTCAACATCCGCGGCCCCGGCTTGCTGGACGCCTATCTGGTGCCATGGGATCCCTCGCCCCTGGACGACGGCTGGTTTGCCAGCGGCGACCTGGTCCGCCGCGATGCGGACGGCGACCTGTTCCTGATGGGACGTAAGAAATCGGTGATCAATGTCGCCGGGATGAAGGTGTTCCCCGAGGAGGTCGAGCGGGTGCTGAACGATCATCCCGCCATCGCGCGCAGCCGCGTCCTTGGCCGCGAGCACCCGCAGATGGGTCAGATCCCGGTCGCGGAGATCATCCCGGCCGATCCGGAGTCCGTGCCGAAACCGATCGAACTCCAGCGCCACTGCCGCGCCCTGCTGTCCGCCTACAAGGTGCCGATGCAATTCAAGACCGTGGACAGCCTGCCTCTCACCGCGTCCGGAAAACTCAAGCGGGTCAACGATTGACCGATGCCCGGCCGCCCTGTTTTTCACTTCGCTCCGGCACGCGTTCCGGCAAACCTAGCGCCATGAAACGCGTTCTGCTGCCCCTGCTGCTCGTCCCGGGGATTGCCGCCGCCGGGGACCGCATCATCCCCAACCGCGATCCGCTGCAGCCGACGCCGTTCATTTCGCTCGATCTCGGCAGCGTCAAGGCGCGCGGATGGTTGGAGCGGCAGCTGCGCCTGCAGGCCGACGGCCTGACCGGTCACGCCGAGCAGGTCATCCCCGAACTCGGCCCCGACAGCGGCTGGCGCGGCGGAAAGGGCGAAAGCTGGGAGAAGGGTCCCTACTATCTCCGCGGCCTCACCAGCCTCGCGTATGTTCTCGATGACCCGGTGCTCAAGGAGCGGGCGCAGGTTTGGATCGACGCGCTGCTCGCCAGCCAACGCGACAGTGGCCAGATCGGACCGGGCTCGAACGGCGACTGGTGGCCGCGGATGGTCATGACCTGGGTGCTCCGCGACTACCACGAGGCCACCGGCGACAAGCGGGTGATCCCGGCACTGGAGAAATACGCGGGCTACCTGTTGGAACGACTGCCCGGCCAACCGCTCGAGGAGTGGGCGAAGGCCCGCTCGGGCGACCAGATCGACACCCTTTACTGGCTCTACAACCGCACCGGCGACGAGTCCCTGCTCGAGGCGGTCGACTGGCTGCGCGACCAGAGCAACCGCTGGAAGCCGTTCTACCGCACGCTGCGCGGCGACTCCGGGGACTTCCGGATCGTTCACGGCGTGAACGTTTCGCAAGGCATGAAATACCCGGTGGTCACCTGGGAACGGACCGGCAAGGACGACGACCGCCGGGTCTTCGCGGACGCCTGGGCATCGCTCCGCCAGCGCCACGGGCTGCCCTTCGGCATGTGGAGCGGCACGGAACCGCTGGCCGGTAAGTCGACGACCCAAGGCGTCGAGATGTGCTCCATCGTCGAGCAAATGCTCAGCTCCGAGGTTGCACTCGGCGCCCTGGGCGACCCGCTGATCGGCGACCAGCTCGAGCGCATCGCCTTCAACCTGCTTCCCGGCGGCACCACCAAGGACTTCCGGCAATTCCAGTACTACACGCTGCCGAACGCCCCGGTCGCCCGGCGCAACGAACGCGGCACCCTGCCGTTCCGCGACGACCACGGCGACGACCTCCTGGTCAGCCCGCACTCGGGATTCCACTGTTGTTGTTACAACCTCCACATGGGGTGGCCGAAGTACGTGCAGCACGCGTGGATGGCGACCAGCGACGGCGGCCTCGCCGCAGTCGCCTACGGCCCGACCGAAGTCACGGCCAAGCTCGGCGACGTCCCGGTGACCATCACCGAGGAGACCGATTATCCGTTCACCGACACCATCCGGTTCACCGTCAAACCCGGCAAACCGGCGGCCTTCCCGCTGAAGCTGCGCATCCCGGCCTGGGCCGTGGCACCCCGCGTCGCGGTGAACGGCGAATTCGTGCCCGGCGTGCAAGCCGGCGCCTTCTTCACCCTCCAGCGCACCTGGACAGCGGGCGACGTGGTGACCGCCGAATTCCCCGCCGACATCGAGACATCCAACGGCTTCAACGGCTCGGCCGCCGTCTGGCGCGGCCCGCTGGTGTTCTCGCTGCGCATCGGTGAAAAGCGGGAGACCGTCACTACCATCGACGGCGGATTCGACGAGTTCGAGCTCATCCCGACCACGCCCTGGAACTACGCCCTCGACATCGATCGCGGAAAAGCCGGCGGCAGCGTCGAGCTCCACCGCGCCAAGATGCCGGCCAACCCGTGGCTGCCCGACACCACGCCGATCTCCCTCAGCGTCCCTGCCAAGCGGCTGCCCGGCTGGGGACTCGTCCGCAACGACCGCATGGCCGCGGAGGTTCCGGCAAGCCCGGTCGCGAGCGACCAGCCGGTCGAGAAGGTGACGCTGGTTCCCTTCGGCGCCCAGACCCTCCGCATCACCGCCTTCCCGCTGCTGCGCGGCGAAGCGGTCCCGGAACCCGGCCTGACTGCCTCCCACCAGCACGACTCGATCGATGCCATGATCGAGAACGACGAACCGACCTCGTCGAAAGGCGAAGGCCTGCCGCGCTTCACGTTCTGGGACCACACCGGCAGCGAGGAATGGATCCAATGGACCTTCGACAAGCCCGCTGAAGTTTCCGCGAGCTCGCTCTACTGGTTCGACGACACCGGTTCCGGGATGTGCCGGGTGCCCGAGTCGTGGAAGCTCCTCTACCGCCGCGACGGCCGGTGGCTGCCGGTGGCCGATCCCTCCGGCTACGGCGTCGCGACCGACCAGGCGAACACCGTCAAGTTCACCCCCGTGACCACTGACGCCCTGCGGGTGGAAATCCGGCTACAGAAAGATTTCTCCGGCGGTGTGCTGCGCTGGACCAAGGAATAGCCCATGACTCCCGACCTCGCCATCCTCGGAGCCGGCCCCGCCGGATCAACGCTGGCCGCGCTGTTGTCCCAGCGCGGCTTCAAGGTGCTGGTGTTCGACGACGAAAAGCGCCCTGAACTGCTGGTCGGCGAGTCCCTCGTCCCGGCCACCGTGCCGGTGATGCGGCGCCTCGGCATCGAGGATCGCGTCGCGAAGTACTCGCAGCACAAGCCCGGTGTCACCTTCCTCCACCGCGAGGGCAGCCGCATCGATTTCAATTTCGCACCGATCGCGCGGTCGCTGCCGACCTATGCCTACAACATCCCGCGGCCGGAGTTCGATGACACCCTCCGCGAACGGGCGGAGGAACTCGGCGCGGTTTTCGTCAAACACCGCGCCGTGGTCGAACCGGGCACCGATGGCCGCGAGATCCAGCTCTCCGCCGGTTCACTGGCAGCCGCCAAGCTGTCCGCTCACCCGGCATTCCTGATCGATGCCACCGGGCGGGCCCGCACCTTCGCCCGTGCCCTCGGCATCGGGGCCCAGGGCGGCGAGCGCGCCGACGTCGCCTACTTCGCGCACTTCGAGGCTTTCGAACACGACTTCGAATGTCCCGGCCAGGTGGTGATCAGCATCCTCGACAACGGCTGGTGCTGGCGGATTCCCCTGCCCGGCCGGCTGTCGGTGGGCATCGTGCTGCACAAGGACATCGCGAAAACCTACGGCGACACCCCCGAGGCGCGGCTCGACCACGCGCTGCGGACCGAGCCGCTGCTGCGCGATCATTCGCGCGATGCCCGCCGGGTCACCCCGGTGATGACCTACACCAACTATCAGCTCGTCTCCGAACGCGGCTATGGCCCTGGCTGGGCGGCTTGCGGCGACTCCTTCGGGTTCGTCGACCCCATGCTTTCGCCGGGCCTGTTCATGGCACTGGAGTCGGCGCGCCTGTTCGACGAACACGTCTTTTCCAGCGGCACCGCGGTGCTCGGCCAGCCCGACACCCTGCACGCGGGCTTCGAGCGGGCGGAAGCGGAGCTCCACGACTGGCACGAGAGCTGGCGCGAGCTGATCCGCCACTTCTATGACGGCGGGATCTTCTCGCTCTACGAAACCGGCACCAACTTCTCGAAGAAGTTCAAGGGCTGGCCCGGGATCAAGTTCATGGAGAACCACATGGGCAAACACATCGCGTCGATGGCGTCCGGCTCGTTCACCCGCCGGAAGTACAGCCGCGGACTGGTGCGCTTCATGCGCCAGTATATGCTGCGCGACTGCCGGATGCCCGAGGAATTCGCGGTCCGGCCGTGATCACTCCGACAACTCCGCGCGCAGCGGGCCGGGACGGTTGGTGGTGATGTTGTCGACGCCGAAGCCGATGACCTTGCGGGCGGTGGCCACGTCATCGACCGTCCACGACGTCAGCATGACGCCTTCCTCCTTGCGGGCGCGCAACCAGTCGCCTTCCACCGCCGACGCCGCCTTGAACTGCAGGCCTTGCGCACGGCATTGCTTGAGCTGGGCGAGGTAGCCGGAGCGCTTGGCCTCCTTCTCGATGCCCTTGAGGTCGGACACAAGGTGCGCCTGGAAACCGGGCAGGGCTTCACGGCAGGCTGCCACGACCTCGCCGTTGAAGGAAATCAGCACCACCCGGGCGGGGTCGGCCTTTTTCTCCATGAGAATCCGGCGGATCGGGGCGACGATCTCCGGGCCGTCCTTGATCTCGAGGAAGAAGCGCTTGCCGGAAGGGAGCACGTCCAGCACGTCGGCCAGCCGGGGGATCCGCTCGCCCTTGAACTCCGGTGATTTCCACGACCCGACGTCGAGCGCGGCCAGCGTCGCCCACGGCGTGTTCGCGACCACCAGCTTCTTGCCGGCCACCCGCTTGGTGTCGGCATCGTGGATGCACACGACCTCGCCGTCGGCACTGAGGTGGAAATCGCCCTCGATCCCGTCCGCGCCTTCTTCCCAGGCGCGCTTGAAGGCCGCGATGGTGTTCTCCGGCGCGGCGTGCGAGGCCCCGCGGTGGGCGATCAGATTCGGCAACTCGGCAGCCGTGGCCATGCTTGCAAACAAAGCGGCGATCGGGAGAACGGAAAGCAGTTTCATCGGATGAGTGAACGTGATGCTGGCGGGCGATCGATCATCCCGTCGCCCGCCAAGCCGTGGCGATATCGACACCCCGGCTCAGATCATCTTCACGCAGGCCAGCACCGCGGAACAAACCAGCAGCCCGAGGGCGGCACCGCCGGCGATGACCTCGACCGACGTCGTCCGCGGCCGGTGGGGCGACGACGACCGCGGGAAGATCAACGCGGCGTACACCATGCCGGCGAGCAGGCCGCCGATGTGCGCGGCATTGTCGATGAAATGCCGGAACACGAAGCCGATCACCCCGGTCAGGACCACCCCGGCCAGCAGGCGCAGGCGGGAACTCTGCGGAACCAGGGATCGGTGCAGGGTTTCAAAGACCAGCAGGAAGCCGAGCAGCCCCATCAGTCCGCCCGAAGCCCCGATCGAGGCGGTGGTCGAGAAGCGCGCGGAAACCTCGCCGCCGATCCACGCGGAAATCAGGAATGCCATCACCAGGTGCGGCCAGCGGGCAAAGGTCTCGACGCGCTTGCCGAGGTAGGCGAGCGCCGACGCGTTCATCAGCCAGTGCAGCCAGTGGCCGTGCAGGAACGGGGCGGTCAACAGCCGCCAGCCTTCGCCTTCGGTGACATGGCCGGCGTGCTTGGTGAGTCCGGCCCGGGGAATGGTGATCCCGAAGCCCTCGATGGTCCCGAACTTCGAAACGATCTTCATCAGCCCGCCCAGGAAACTGACGCCGCCCATCGCCTGGCGCTCGGAGTAGGCCTGGAGTTCCACGCCGAGCTGGACCAGCCCGGCCACCGCCAGCAACCAGAACAAGATCCGCGTCACCGGAGCCTTTTGGATGGAGAGCCAGACTTCGAACCGCAAGTCCGGGGCCCCGGCGACCATCTCGCCCGCGGCCCAGTTGCGGGCCTTGCGGAGCCGCTTCGTGCCTTGGTACCACGGCATCAGCCCGAGCAGGAAAAACAACAGCAGCGCCAGACCCACCGCGCCGTTGGTCAGGATCCTCCGGAAGTCGCCGCCGGCAAAGACAATCATCAGGCCCGCGGCGGCACCGAACATCATCATCTGCCGCTTGCCCTCCTCGATCTCCCAGTTCGCCCAGCGGACCCGGGCTTCGCGCATGGCGGAGTGAAGCTCGTGGATCTCTTCCGGCAAGACCAGCCCCGGCGCCGCCGGGGTCCAGACCAGGTCAACCCGGGCACCGGCGTCTGCCGCGATCGCCGCCGCAAGTTCGTCGAAGCTGCCGCAGGGAAAGCGGCGCCCCTTGCGGTCAACCCAGCCCCAGCCCGGTCCCGCAGGCGGGAAGGCATCGGAGCGCGCCCAGACGGGGAGGTCGGTTTCAGGCGTCATGCTTGAGATGACTCAAGCGTGATCCATGCCGCGGTCCAAGGGCAATCCCCGCCACGAAAAAGGCGCGGGGCGAAATCCGCCGCGCGCCTGGAAGATCGCTGTGATCCGCCGGATCAGGGATTCCCGTCGGAGGTCTCGGGCTCATCAGCCGGCTCCGCGGGCTCATCGGCGGGTTCCGCGGGCTCTGCCGCCGGCTCCGGAGCGGTGGCATCCGCCTCGGGCGCTTCGGCGGGAGCTTCTTCAGCCGGAGCTTCTTCAGCCGGAGCTTCTTCAGCCGGAGCTTCTTCCGCGGGGGTCTCGTCGGCCGGCGCGGCGGGAACTTCCACCGGAGGCGTTACCGCCTCGGGCTCAAGCGGCGTCGATGCGTCCGCGGCCGGGGCTTCGGCAACCGGGACTTCCGCCACCAGCGAGGTGCGATTCGCGTTCCGCTTGGCGATCAGCACGGCCAGGGTCAGCGTCAGCACGAAAAACATCGTCGCCAAGTAGACCGTGCCCTTCTGGAGGACGTTGGTGGTGCGGGCACCGAACAGCTGGTCGGTGGCACCGGAGCCGAACGCCGCGCCGAGGCCTTCGTTTTTCGGGCGCTGCATCAGGATGATCATGCTCATCACGAGACAGACGAGAACGAAAAGGACCAGCAACAGGTTGATGCTGATCGAGAGCCAATCGATGGCGGAGAGAATCATGGGGGGCGGACTATAGGAGCCGTCCCCCCCTTGTAAAGCGGGGTTTTTCACCCGCAAGTGCCCGGCTTTTCCGCTCCGGAACGCATGACGGAACTTCGCCCTTGGCAGTTCCGGGAGCCGGTCCAAGCTCAGCCACGATGATCGCCCGGCTGCGAGGAAAGGTGTTGGAGGCATACCCGAACCGGCTGGTGGTGGATGTCGGCGGCGTGGGCTACGAGGTCCACGTGCCCCTCTCCACCTTCGACCGCCTCCACGCGGCCGAGGGGCTGGAGGTCGACCTGCGCACCCACCTCCACGTCCGCGAAACCGCCCACACCCTCTACGGCTTCGCCTCGGAGGAAGAACGGGACCTGTTCCTGCTGCTCATCGATCGCGTCAGCGGCATCGGCCCGGCGATCGCGATGGCAATCCTCAGCGGCATGCCGGTCGGCCGTTTCAAAGCCTGCGTGGCCGGTGGAGAGTCGGCCGAGCTTTCCAAGATCAAGGGCCTCGGCAAGAAGACCGCCGAGCGGGTGGTGCTGGAACTCAAGGACAAGGTCGGAGTGGCGGACACCTGGCAGGAGGTCGCCAGCGGCCAGCTCGCCCCGGCCACCGCCGACGCGGAGATGGCGCTGATGGCTCTGGGATACAAGCAGGTCGACGCCCGCAAGGCGGTACGCAAGGTGCTCGACGCGCAACCCGGCGCCACCACCGAGGAGTTGATTCGCGGAGCCCTGAGATCGATGCAATGAGCCTGAGTCTCGACCAAATCAAGGCGGCGATACCGGAAGGCGGCCTGTTCGACGGGGGTTGGCAGTTCTCGCCCGAGCCGCTGAAGCTGACCAAGGCCGAGGGCCGCTTCCTCGCCTCGCTGGGTCATCCGCTGGCGAAGTTCCAGCAGGCCTGTGACGACCTTTACCGGCGCAGCGCATCCGGCAAGTTGCCGGGCTGGATTGCCGAGGTCCTGGATACCGGCAAGCCGGCGTGGATGGTGGACTTGCAAAAGGAGGCCGCGACCCGCGACCTCTTGCCCCGGGTGATCCGGCCGGACCTGATCGTGACCGCCGGGGGCTTCTCCCTCACCGAGCTCGATTCGGTGCCGGGCGGGATCGGGATCACCGCATGGCTGTCCCAGCTCTATGCCGACGCCGGTTTCGAGGTCCTCGGCGGCCGCGACGGGATGATCCGCGGCTTCTCTTCGGTGCTCGGAGAGGACGGGGCGATCCTGCTGTCCGAGGAGTCCGCCGACTACCGCCGCGAAATGGAATGGCTGGCCCGCGCGGCCGGCGGCGGGCGGACGGTCGAGGCCGCGGAGGAATATCAGCCCGACGGCCGTGCCCTCTACCGCTTCTTCGAGTGGTTCGACTGGGAAGCCATCCCCGAGGCCCGTCACCTGGCGGAGCGCTCGGCAAGCGGCGAACTCGCGCTGAGCCCGCCGTGCAAGCCGCATCTCGAGGACAAGCTGTGGCTCGCGCTGCTGTGGACCCCGGCACTCAAGCCGGTCTGGGAGCAGGCGCTCCGGGGCAGCCACCTGAACCGGGTGCGCGACATCGTCCCGCCCGGCTGGGTGGTCGATCCTGCGCCGCTGCCGCCCCAGGCCGCGCTGCCGGTGCTGGGAGTGAATTCCTGGGAAGAGGTCGCCGCCTTCAGCCAGAAGCAGCGTCGCCTGGTCCTGAAAATCAGTGGATTCCACGAAACTGCCTGGGGCTCGCGGGGCGTCCATATCGGCCACGACATGGCGCAGGCCGACTGGTCGGACAAGGTCCACGCCGCAATGGCCGACTTCTCCCAGCAGCCGTGGATCATGCAGGAATTCAGCGAAGGCCGGCTGATCGAACACCCGGTGTTTCGGGACGACGGCAGCGTGGTCACGATGCGCGGCCGGGTGCGGCTGTGTCCATACTACTTCACCGACGATCAAGGCGTCACCACCCTCGCCGGGGCATTGGCCACCCTCGCTCCGGCCGACAAGAAGAAGATCCACGGGATGCGTGACGCGGTGCTGCTGCCCTGTGTGATCGAATGAGATTTCAGGATGGAAACGACATCCGGTGTCGCTACCATCCCATCATGCGCCTCGTCCCCCTGCTCCTCTGTGCCGCCACGCTGACCGTCAACGGCCAGACCACCGCGCCACCCGCCGACTTCGTGAAGCGGGCCGGCCAGTGGATGATCTCACCGGATCCGGCCAAGCGCCAGGCCGCCTACCGGTCGTGGCTGCAGCTCGGCGAGGGCGCGATGAAGGACTACGAGAAGGCTCTCCGGATTTCGCAGAAGTACCACGAGCAGAAGATCGACAAGGTGACTCGCGGGGAAAGCGGCAAGAATCCCTACGAGATCTTCGACCTCGAATGCCGGGAGCTGGAATCGGAGCGCGAGCGGGTGATGAAGCTGATCCGCACCGACTGGAAGAAGGAAGGCCGCAAGATCGACATGCTGCGCGATGAGATGAAATCGCTGACCAAGCTCCACGCCCGGGTCAACAAGCTGGCCCTGGCAGACACCAAGACCTTCGACGCCGCCTTCGACGCGGCGGTGTCGGGTTTGTGCGAGGCGACGCGCGAGCTCGAGCGCTTCGAGGAGGAACCGGAATTCGCCACCCTCGACGACGAGGAAATGCGCGAGGAACTGATCGCCGGCCATCTCGAGGCCAAGAACCTGGTCAAGCTGCGCGACAAGCTGCTGGCGGCCCGCGAGGCGATGACCCGCCTCGCCGCCACCGACAAGGCCAACAAGGAAGCCGGAAATTGGGCGGACTCCTCGATGTACGAGTTCGCCAAGGTCCTCAACCGCGAGCGCGATGTCTGCGGCCTGACGCCGCTGCGGCTCGAGGAAAAGCTTTCCGACGCCTCCAAGGGCCACTCCGCCGACATGGCGCGGCTCGGGTTTTTCGCCCATGAATCCCCCGTCCCGAACAAAAAAACCCCCTGGGACCGCGCCCGCCTGGCCGGCTTCACCGGCAATGCCAGCGGCGAGAACATCTACATGGGTTCGACCAACTTCCAGGCAGCCTACGACGGCTGGTTCGGCTCCGACGGCCACCGCTTCATCATGTTCGCCGGCGGGCCGAATGTCCTCGGCGTTGGCATCTCCGGCGTCCACTGGACGATGATGACGGGGTCGAAGAATTAGCCTGCCGCGCATTCGGCTTCACGCCCCGGCATCCCGGCTGCTTCAATGGCCGCGCCGATGACCGATACCCAACCGACCCGCGAGCAGCTCCGCCTTGAAGGCTTCGACCTGATCGACGAAACCCTCTCATTCCTCGTCGGTTGCCTCGGCGACGCCCTGCAAAGCCTCGGCGAGGATTCCCTGCTCCCCTATCTGCCGTGGTCCGGCACCGTCCCGGACGAAGATCCGCCGGACGGCACCCAGCAGCTTTATTCGATCGGCTTCCAGCTCCTCAACATGGTCGAGGAGCGCGTCTCTTCTGCCATCCGCCGCGAGCGTGAAAAGGCGCTCGGCGCCGAGTCCATCCGCGGACTGTGGCCGCGCGCGCTCAAGGACATGACCGCGCTCGGGCTGGGGCCGCAGGAAATTCTCGGCGTGCTCAAGGACGTCGATGTCCAGCCGGTGCTCACCGCCCACCCGACCGAAGCCAAGCGCGCGTCGGTGCGCGAGCGTCACCGCGCGCTTTACGAGGAACTCGTCCGAAACGAATACCCGAAATACACCGACCGCGAGCGCCGGCGGATCCGCGAGCGCATTGTGACCTCACTGGAAACCCTCTGGCGCACCGGGGAGATCCACCTCGTCCGCCCGGATCTCTTCCGCGAGCTGCGGGACGCCATCCACTACCTGCGCGACCTCTTCCCGGCCGCCCTCAACCGGCTCGACATGCACTTCACCGAGGCCTGGCGCGACGCCGGCTTCCCGCTCGAAGCGCTGCGGGCCGCCGGCAACATACCGCGGCTGTCCTTCGGCAGCTGGATCGGCGGCGACCGCGACGGCCACCCGCTGGTCACGCCGGAGGTCACCGAAAAGACCCTGCAGATGCTGCGCCGCGCCGCCTTCCGGTTGCTGCGCCGGGAGATCGACGAGGTCGCCAAGCAGCTGACCCATTCCCAGCATCTCAATCCCGTCCCGGAAGCGCTCGAGACGCGCATCGACGAGCTCAACTTCGTGCTCGGCGACGAGGAAGTTGCCAACGACCTCCACGACCGCTTCCACGAGGAGCCCTGGCGCCACTTCGCCACCCTGATTGCCGCCCGCCTGCAGCGCCAGATCGACGGCCATGACGGCTACGCCACACCGGGACAACTCAATGCCGACCTCGAGTTGCTGGCCTTCGGGATCCGCGGTGCCGGCTGCCAGCTGGTCGACGAGCAGGTCCTCCGGCCGCTCCAACAGAAGCTCGACATTTTCGGCTTCCACCTCGCCACGCTCGACGTCCGGCAGAACTCCGAATTCCACGACAAGGCGATCGCCCAGCTCCTCACCGCGGCCCACGTCCCGGACGGCGAGAGCTACGCGACCTGGCCCGAGGAGAAACGCCTCGCCTTCCTCAACAAGGAACTCCTGTCGTCGCGGCCGTTCCTGCACGACACCGCCCGCGTCGGCGTGGAGGCCGACCTGGTGCTCGACTGCTACCGCGTGCTCGTCCGCCATCGCAAGACCTGGGGTGACTCGGGACTCGGCGCGCTGATCATTTCGATGACCCGCCAGCTCTCCGACCTGCTCGGCGTGTTCCTGCTCGCCCGCGAAGCCGGATTGATGGACCTGACCAAGGAGGGCCCCTGCTGTCCGCTCGAGGTGGTCCCGCTGTTCGAGACCATGGACGATCTCGACCGCTCGCCCGGCATCCTGGCCGCCTTCCTCGACCACCCGATGGCCCACCGCTCGATCCTCCACCGTGCGGGATCGGACAAGCCGAGCCAACAGGCGATGCTCGGCTACTCCGACTCCAACAAGGACTGCGGGATCTTCGCCGCCCAGTGGGCGCTTCACCGCGCCCAGGAAAACCTCAGCGCTACCGCCAACGAGCGCGGGATCCGGATCCGCTTCTTCCACGGCCGCGGCGGCACCATTTCCCGCGGTGCGGGCCCGACCCACTGGTTCATGGCCGCCCTGCCGCACGGCTCGATGAGCGGCGGCTTCCGGATGACCGAACAAGGCGAAACCATCGCCCAGAAGTACGCCAATCTCGCCAACGCGACCTACAACCTCGAGCTGCTCCTCGCCGGTGCCGCGATCACCACCGCGACCCACCGCCACACCGCGAAGACGGAGGATCCCGCCGAGGAGTTCCTGCCCTTCCTCGCCGAGGAAAGCCAGGCTGCCTACCAGCGCCTGCTGCACGCGGAGGGCTTCATCCACTTCTACCGCCAGGTGACACCGATCGACGCGCTGGAGAACTCCCGCATCGGCTCCCGCCCGGCCCGCCGCACCGGTGCCAAGGGTCACTCCATCTCCGACCTGCGCGCGATTCCCTGGGTGTTCTCGTGGACCCAGGCGCGCTTCTACATGCCCGGTTGGTTCGGCACCGGATCGGCCCTGGAGAAACTCAAGGCCACCTCGCCCGAGCGCTTCGAGGCGCTGAAGGCCGCCGTGCCGAAATCGACTTTCCTGTCCTACGTCCTGACCAACGTCGAAACCAACCTCGCCTCCGCCAACCTCGAGCTGATGGCCGGTTACGCGGGTCTTGTCGAGGACCCGGCCCTGCGCGAGCGCTTCATGAAGATGATCGTCGACGAGTTCGAGCGCACCCGCGATCTCCTCGCCGAGTTGTTCAACGGCTCGATGGAAGCCCGCCGCCCGCGGATGGCCAAGACCCTCGGCATCCGCGAAGCCCCGCTGCGGGTGCTCCACCGCCAGCAGATCGCCCTGCTCCGGGAATGGCGCCAGCACGTCGCCGACGAAAACGAAACCGCCGCCGAAGCGATCTTCCCGAAGCTGCTGCTCTCGATCAACGCGATCGCGTCGGGACTGAGGACGACGGGGTGAAGGGGACCGCCAACGGAGGCAGCAGGAACCGCGGTTCTTTCCGCTTTGCTCCGGCGGCGACTGCCCTTTAATCCCCGGCATGAACGCAAGAACCCTCCTGCTCGCCTTTTCCCTGGCCACCGTCGTGGCGGCCCCAGCCGCGGTCAATCTGGGCACGGACGACCCGGTTGCCATTCCCGGTGCCGGCGAGGGACCGGCGAAGGCCGCGCTCGATGCCTTCCGCGAGGGTCGCCACTCGATCGGGGTCGATCTCGCCAAGCCGCTCGCCGAAAAGGGCAATGCCGATGCCTTGTTCCTGCTCGGCTTCGCCGCGGAGACCGGGCAAGGCATGACCGCCTCGCGCGACCTGGCGCTTGATTACTACAAGAAGTCGTCGGCCGCCGGCCACAAGGACGCGACCTACCGCCGCGCCCTGATCCTGCTGAATTCCAAGGAAGAGAAGGACCGCCAGGAAGCGCGGCTGGATCTCGAGGCCGCCGCCAAGAAGGACCCGGCCAATGCCGGCCGCATCCTCGGCGAAGCCTGGCTGCGCGGGCTGCTCAGCGAGAAGCCCGACCCCGACAAGGCGGTGGAGTGGTGGCAGAAGGCATCGGAGTCCGGCGACACGCCCTCGATCCTGCTGCTCGCCCGCTTCTTCGAGGGCGCCTTCGGTGCGACCGACAAGGCCGATCCGAAGCGCTCGATCGAACTCTACCGGAAGGCCGCCGATCTCGGCGATGCCACCGCTTTCATCCCGCTCGGATCCCGCCTGCTCAACGGCGGTGAGGAATTCCGCGACGAAAAGGCGGGCCGCGAGTGGCTCGCCAAGGCGATCGAAGCGAAGCAATACGGCGCCTACCTCGCCCTCGGTGACTTCGAGGAGAACGTCAAGAAGGACGACGCCGCGGCCTTCGCGGATTACCAGAAAGGGGCCGAAGAGAAGCAGCCGGACTGCATGCTGCGGCTCGCCGGTTTCCACTTCGCCGGCCGGGCGACGGAGAAGAGCGAGGAGAAGGGTCGCGAATGGCTGGCCAAGGCCGCCGAAGCCGGCAGCGCCCCGGCCGCCTTCGAAATGGCGTCGCGCATCTCGAAGGACGAGAAGCCGGATGTTTTCAAGGCCTACAAGTACCTGCTCTCCGCCGCCAACGCGGGGATGCCGATCGCCCAGAACGAGCTCGGGCTGCTCTACGTTTCCGGCAACCTCGGCCTGAGCGATCCCTCCGCCGGAGCCGCTTGGTTCACGGTTGCCGCCAAGGCCGGCTTCGCCGCCGCCCAGAACAACCTGGCCACCCTCTACGAACGCGGCATGGGGATGCCGGTCGACTACAACAACGCCGGCCAGCTCTACTCGCTGGCCGCCAACCAGGGTCACGCCGCGGCCACCACCGGGCTCGCCCGGTTGCATGCCAACGGCCTCGGGACCGGGCAGGATCTGGTCAAGGCCTGGGCGCTTGCCTCGCTGGCCGTCGAGCGAGGCGACGAGGAGGCCAAGGTCATGCTTGGCGACCTGACCACGCGCCTCGACAGCGACCAGATTGCCAAGGCGAAGAAGGAACTCGAGGAGCTCAAGAAGCCGGACTCGGAAAAACCGGACACAGCAGACCCGGCCGAAGGGAAAGCAGAGGATTGATCACCGGCTCCCCCGCTCCGTCCGCCATGAAGCTGCTTGTCACCGCCGGCCCGACCCGCGAGCCGCTGGACCCGGTCCGCTACCTGACCAACCGCTCGTCGGGCAAGATGGGCTATGCCATGGCGGACGCCCTGGCCCGCGCCGGCCACTCGGTGCTGCTGGTTTCCGGACCGACTCGGCTGGAGGTCCCCGACGGTGTCGATTTCCTCCCGGTCGAGACCGCCGCCGAAATGTTCGACGCCGTGAGACGCCACATCGGCCGCATGGACGCCGCCGTGTTCGCAGCCGCGGTGGCCGACTACCGCCCGGCCGCGGCTGCCAGTCAAAAAATCAAGAAGACCGGCGAAACCCTCGTCCTCGAGCTGGTTCGCAACCCCGACATCCTCGGCTCGGTCCGCGACGAGTTCGGCTTCAACGGTACGCTCGTCGGCTTCGCCGCCGAAACCGAAAACCTCGAGGCCAACGCCCGCGACAAGCTGCAGCGGAAAGGCTGTGACCTCGTCGTCGCCAACGACGTCTCGAAACCCGGCATCGGCTTCGACTCCGACCGCAACGAGGTCCTGCTCGTCTTTCCCGCGCACAGCGAGGTCCTGCCGGAGGATGAGAAACACCACCTCGCCCCGCGGATCGTCCGCGAAATCGAGCGGCTGGCCGCCGAGCGGGCGTCCGCCTGACGCGGCTCCGACCGGGGCCGTCGCAGCCAGATTGCTGTTGGCACATTTCGCCGCCGTCCCCACTCTCCCCGCGTGACCGACCTCGAACTCACCGTCCACGCCGCGCTGGAAGCCGGCAAACTGCTCAAGGCCCATTTCGGCCAGGAGGCCGCCGTCGACGAAGCGACCCACCACGACATCAAGCTGGCGCTCGACAAGGAGTCCCAGAACCTGATCGAAGGCATCCTCCTCGGCGCCCGGCCCGATGACGCTTTCTACGGCGAGGAAGGTCTCGGCGGCAACCAGGAGTCGGAGCGCCAGTGGATCGTCGACCCGATCGACGGCACCGTGAACTTCTACTACGGCATCCCTCATTTCTGCGTGTCCATCGCCCTGCGGGTGGCCGGCGAAGTGGTCGTCGGCGTGATCCACGACCCGATCGTCGGCGAGACCTGGACCGTCGAGAAGGGCGGCGTGCCGATGCTCGACGGCCGCCCGATCTCGGTCAGCCCCCGGACCAAGCTCGAGGAGTGCGCCCTTTTCGTCGGCTGCGGCAAGGACGAGGAAGCCCTCCGCACCGGGCTCGAACGTTTCCGCAAGGCCTCGCTCCGCGCCCGCAAGATGCGCATGATGGGCAGCGCGGCGCTCGGCATGGCCTACATCGCCACCGGCCGGCTGGACGCCTACATCGAGTCGCGCATCTCGCTGTGGGACATCGCCGCGGGCAAGCTGCTGGTGGAAGCCGCCGGCGGCAAGGTCGAGCTCGAGCCTTCGCCCGACAGCCCCGACGCCTGGGCCATCGTTGCCACCAACGGCAAGATCCCGATCGAGGAGATCCTCTAACAAACTTCACGGAGCCATGGTCGGATTCGGTTACGACGTACATCAGTTCGCGGAGGGCCGCCCGCTGATCCTCGGCGGCGTGGAGATTCCCCACAGCCACGGCCTTGCCGGTCACTCGGATGCGGACGTGCTGTGCCACGCCATCGCCGATGCGGTCCTGGGCGCGCTCGGCTTGCCGGACATCGGCCACTACTTCCCGCCGGGCGACCCGGCTTGCCTCAACATCAATTCGCTCAAGATCCTCGAAAAAGCCGCCGCGCTGTGCACCGAACAGGGCTTCGAGCTGGTCAACGTCGACAGCACACTGGTCGCCGAGGCCCCCAAGGTCCTGCCGCACCGCGAGGCGATGAAGGCGAACATCGGCCGGGCGCTCGGGCTCGATCCGGCCCGGGTCGGCATCAAGGCGACGACCAACGAGACCATGGGCTTTGTCGGCCGCCGCGAGGGCATCGCCGCGATGGCGGTCGCGCAAGTCCGTTAGACTCACGCCACCGCCGCCGAGATCCGTTGGATCTCCTCGCCGATCTCGAGCGCGGTCGCCTCGAGCATGCGCTTTTCCTGCGGCGTGAATCCGCGCGGCGAGGTCCCCATGATGCAGAGGACCCCAAGGGCCTGGCCGTTGGCCGCACGCACCGGGGTTCCGGCGTAGAAGCGGATGCCGTGGGTCTCGAGCAGTGGCAGTCCCTGGAAACGGCGGTCGCGGCCGAGATCCCGCACCACCAGGGTTTCGTTGGCCGCCACCACGTGGTTGCAGGCGGACAAGTCCCGCGCCATCCGGCCGTGCTCGGCGAGGCCCTCGGGCAAGCCGACCGCCGCCTTGAACCAGAGGAACTCGCGGTCGAGCAGCGTGATTGCCGCGATCCGGGCGCCGAAAACGCGGCTCAACTTCGCGGTCATGTGGTCCAGCACCGGCTCCGGCTCGTCGTTCGCGAGTTCGAGCCCCTCCAGCGTCTGCAGCCGGAGTTCCTCGTCTTCGGGTCGCGGCGCCGGGCCGAGTTGTCCGTCGGGTCCCGCGGCGACCCGGTTCGCGTAGGCAGCCAGCTCCCCGATGCGGGTGAAGACCGCCAGCGCCCCGGCTTCGCGCAAGCCCGCGATGTCGTCCTCGAGTTCCTCGTCGTCGCGCCCCCACAAGCCGACTACCACCTGCTGCCCGGGCAGCACCTTGTGAATCCGCTGCAGCAGGTTCCGGGCGTGGACCGGCCGCGACGGCGCCACCACGGAGATGCACACCAGGTCGGGGAGATCGCGTTCCAGCAGGGCGATCATCTCCCCCGCCCCCTTGCCCGCCGAAGCATGGTCCGCGGTCATGCCGTGGCTGCGGACAATCTGAGACGCCATCGCCCCCGCCAGGTCGTCCCGTGTCGCCCGGGAGGCGAGGAACTGAAGGCGAAAGCCTGCGGTTTCACCCGGCTCCGCGGCGACATTCCTCTCGCCGAGATCGGCCACCAGCTCATCGATCGCATCCAGCGTCGACTTGAGCTGCTCGCGGTCGATCGCGGCGGTGGCATGATCCTCCTCCGCCGCGATGGTCACGGGAATGAGCACCGAATCGTAAAACTCCACCAGCGGCCGGTTCTCGAGGAAGTCTTCCGCAAACTCCACTTCATCGTCTTCCCCTTCCCGCAGCAGGCGGTGGTAGCAATCCTCCGCCGGCGTCAACGCTTCTTCCTCGCCGAGGACCACGCTCAGGAAGGAGAGCTGCGGGATGTGGCGGCCCATCACCACCAGGCACACCGTGAACGGCGTCGACAGCACCAGCCCCACCGGTCCCCACATCCAGGTCCAGAACACCGCAGAAACGATCAGCGCGATCGACGAGACACCGGTGCTCGCGCCGTAGAGCCAGGGTTCCAGCACGTTGTTGCTGACCAATTCCAGCACGATGAACAAGCCGACCACCTGCAGGGGCATGACCCATGACGGGGAGACGGCGAGAGAAAGAACGCACGGGAACATCGCCGCAATCCATGGCCCGATGTAAGGGATGAACCTCAACACCGCCGCGAGCGCTCCCCACAGCACCGCGTTGGGAATGCCGATGAAGTAGAGGCCGATGGCCAGCGGAATGCCGTAGGTCACGTTCACCACCAGCTGCATCAACAGGTAGCGGCGCACCCGCTTGCCGGCGTCGTCAAGGGCCTTGGTCGTCGCACTGATCCGGCCTTGGCCGACCAGCCGGATGAGGCGACCGCGGAGGTCCTCCCGTTTCAGCAGCATGAAGGCGGACAACAGGAACACCAGCGACGCCGTGCCCAGCGGGCCGAGCACCGGAGACGCCATGTCGCGGAGCCTCTCCCAGATGCTGCCGGAATCATCCGTGACCCGGATCGGCTCCCTTTGCTTCCGGCTGGCCGGCTCTTCCGGATCCCGGCCCGGCAGCTCCTTTTCCAGGTCCTCCACCGTCTCGGAGATCTTGTCCAAGGTCCCCTTCCCCGGCGACTGCAGCGAACGCAGCTTCGCCCGGATGTTCTCCTTGTACGACGGAAGTTGCTCGGCAAAGTCGATCGTCTGGGACCCGAGCGACCATCCCAGGCCGATCGCGGACCCGAGCACCAGCGACATCGCCACGCCCACCGCGGCGATGTTTCCAATCCACCGGCTCAGCCGGCTGACCAGCGGCGCCAGCAGGAAGGTGATCAACGACGCCAGCGCCAGCGGGATCAGCACGTCCCTGCCGAAATAGAATCCCGCCAACAATGCCGAGCTCAGCACCACGGCCCAAATGGCCGTGAGCGTCGAGGCGGCGGAACGGTTGCGCTGGGCGAAGCGCAGGGAACTTGGGTGAGGAGGGCGTGGCATGGCGGATGGAAGTGACTCCTTTCGCAGGAATTGCGCCGGGGCTGTAAACCGTGTCGTTCCGTCATGCCACCGCTCCCCGCCGTGATCATTTGCACCCTGCACGATCGCTCGTGTTGCATTCTGCATAGCACGGTCGGCAGCTTTCCTTGCATCCCCTGCCCCCCCTCGCTAGCAAGTCCGGCGTGGCACATTCCAAACCGGATCGCCCTTACCTGGTGAGCTGGTTGCGGCGCACGCGCAAGCAGCTCGCCGCCAGCGGAAGGCTGACCGAACTCGCCTTGATCCTGTCGCGGCAGCACGGCGACACGCGGGAAAATTGGAGTTCCCTGATCCGCTCGATCCTCGACGAGGAGACCACCCCGTCGCTCGACCTGCTGACCCAGATCGACGCGGTGCTGGCCAAACCGGTGAAGCCCGGTCCGGCCGACGAGCAAGGCGACCTGCTCTGATTCAGACCCCGGCCACCCGGCGCAGCACCTCGACCACCTGGCCGGACTTCCCTTTCCACGGCTTGGCGGGCCGCACGATTTCCCAGCCGAACTTGCGGCCGATCACACTCAGGGCTTCGGAGGGGTTCACCAGCGTGTTCTCGCAGCAAACGTCGAGCATCGGCAGGTCGGCCGTGCTGTCGGAGTAGCCGTGGCTGCGCGGCCAGGTCCCGTCCGGTGCGCCGAGGATCTTCGACAGCCGTCGTACTTTCTCGCCGCCCTTGTGATTGGTCAGGTCGGGCAACAGCGGCATCGTCCCGCCGAACTCGACCGGCGTGCCCAGTGCCAGGTCGAAGCCGAGCACCCGCCCGACCTCCTTGACGTAGAACTCGGGGCTGGCCGACGCCAGCACGGTCAAATGGCCGGCGTCCCGGTGCCGTTGCAGCCGCTCCAAAAGTTCCGGATAACAACGTCCCGGGAAGAAGTCCGCGACGAAGTCCTTCACCCACGCCTCGATCTGAACCCGGTCCGCCTTCCACAAGTAGCTGAGGAAGACCCGCTTCATGCCCTCGTCGCCGAGGATCTTGGCGGCCGGCGCGAAAGCCGCGAAAAACATCAGGTAGAGCCGCCGCCAACCTTCGCGCTTCAGCACGTGATCGCAGAACAGCATCTGGGTGTCCCAGGCGATCAGGGTCCCGTCGAGGTCGAAAAGCCCGAGTCCCCGATCGAACTTGGCGCGGAATTCATCAGTCACGGCGCAGCGTTGAACGCCGGGCCGGCCTGCGCAATTTTGAAAATCCCGTCCCTCACCCGAAGATTCCCAGCTTCTTGAAATCGCCGCGCAGCACCGGCCGGGACGGCGTCTTCAGCCAATCCTCGAGAACCGTCGCGTAGACACCGCGGAAGTCGACCGCGTGCTTGAGGTCGCCCTTGTCGAGGTCGGTCAGGCTCGGAGCGGTCCCGTAGAGGCCGCCTTTCACGCCTTCGCCGAGGATAAACTGGCAGGAGGCCCGGCCATGGTCGGTCCCGGCGCTGGCGTTCTCGGCCACCCGGCGGCCGAACTCGGAGAAGGTCATCAGGGTTACGCGGCCGGCGTTGCCCTGCTGCTTGAGGTCGGTGAAAAACGACTTCAAGGCGCTGTCGAGCTGGCCGAGCAGGCGGTCGTGGGAATTCTCCTGCCGGTTGTGGGTGTCGAACCCGCCATGGCTCACGTAGTAAACGCGGGTCGGCATCCCGCCGGCGATCAGGCGCGACACCATGTTCAGGCTGCGCGCGATCGGCGTCCCTTCGTATTTCACGTTGGTGCGGTGCTTGGCCGCGAGCTCGAGCACCTTGGCCGAACTGACCCGGGCGTCCATCGCCACGCGCTCGAGGAACGCGAGATTGTCCTCGCCGTCGATCCCGCCCGTCTTTCCGCCCGCCGGCATCCCGATCGAAGCGCCGTCCACCGGAGCATCACCGTCTTCCGGCGAATTCAGCGACGCGAAGAACTCTTCCGCCTGCGCCTTTTCCCCGCCGCCATGGATCCAGCGGTAGAGGTCGGGCGAGCTGAGACAGACCCCGGGGTTCTTCAGCGCGCCGAAGGCCTCCGGCTGGGTCTTGTTCAGGCTGATCCCGACCGTCGGGTCGGCGCCCGGGCAGGCATTGTCGAAATAGCGGCCGATCCAGCCGGTGTTCGAGCGGTTCTCGATGTCCGCCGTTTCCCAGATCGAGGTCGAGACGAAGTGCGAGCGGTTGGGATTGGGATAGCCGACACCCTGGACCACGCCGAGATTACCCTCCTTGAACAGGCCGCCGAGGAACGGCATCGATCCGTTCAGGCCGACATGATCGTCGAGCTTGATCAGGTCCTTCGCCTTCTTCGCCAGCCGTGGCCGCGCCTTGTGGTAGGCATCGTCGGCGTAGGGAACCAAGGTGTTGAGACCGTCGTTCCCGCCGGCAAGCTGGAGCACCACCAGGATCGACCCGTCCTTGCCGGTGACGGCCTGGGTCGCGAGGTCACGGGCCCCGAGGTGGAGATCGGCGAATGTTCGTTCGACGAACATCGGCACGGTCCACGTGGCCGATGCACCGAGGACGGTGGAGCGGAGGAATTCGCGTCGCGTTTTCATGGCAGAAGGATTGGAGGTGGGTCGGAAGCAGGGTCAGGCGAGTTGATACTGCGGGGTGCTGAGCATCAGGTGGCACAGTTCAGCGGTTTCCTGGTTGGTGAAGATGGCGCCCTTCTTCGAGCGGGCATACTCGACGAAGGTCCCGCGCTCCCTGGCACCGAGCGGAGCCTGGAAGAAGCGGAACACCAGGGCATCGACCAGCGATTCGGGATCCTCGCGCAGCGGCCGCGGGGCGATCTTCTCGTAGTCCGGCCCCTGCCAGGTGCGCGTCGCACGCTCCATGATCGCGGCCTTGCGCATCGCCTGGCGGTCTCCGGCCATGTCCATCATCATCGAGTCATCCTTCTCGTCCGCAGCCGACGACGACGGCAGCGACCCCTTGGTCACGAAGCCCGCGACGTTGTATCGCGACAGCAGGGTGTTGGTGTTGATCCATGCCTTGCCCCAGTCCCAGCCGGCCACGTTCGGGGGCATGAACAGGACCTGGCCGAGCTCCTGTTGCGAGATCGCGGTCTTGCCGACCGGCGGGCTGTCGAGTTCCAGCTCCTTCAGCATTTGCACGAGGTACTGGATCGGGCACTTGATCTGGTTGCGGATGACATTCCCGCGATAGAAGGCCTTCGAAAGGAAGATCTCGCGCAGCAACGGCTCGACCTCGAAGTTCGCCTTCCGGAACGACGCGGCGAGGGCCTCGATTCCCTCTTCGGGCGGATTCTCCTCGACGAAGAACTCCCAGAGTTTCGCCGGGATCAGCCGGGACGCGGCGCTTTGCTCGAAGAGCAGGTCGATTACCTGCGGGCCGTCGAATCGGGCGGTCGTGCCGAAGATCGTCTTCTTGCCCTCGTCCCATTGGCGCCGGTTGACGGTGACCTTGCCGGTCGCGCGGTTGATCTGGTAGCCGGTGAAGGCCCGGGCAGCCTCCTGGATGTCCTGCTCGGTGTAGTTGCCTTCTCCCAGGGTAAAGAGCTCCATCACCTCGCGGGCGAAGTTCTCGTTCGGCTTGCCCTTCTTCGAGGTCTGCGTGTCGAGGTAGAGCATCATCGCCGGATCCTTGACGATCTCATGGGTGAGCTCCTTGAACGATCCCGTTGCATGGCGGCGGAACAGGTCGTTTTGCCGCATCAGCAGCACCGGCTGTTTCACCTTCTGGAGCGATGTCGCGAAATGGTCGTGCCAGAACAAGGTCATCTTTTCCCGCAGCGGGGCCTTGGTCGCCAACATCCGCCGGAACCACCAGCCCTGTCCTTCGATGCCGCGCTGCCGGTTCGTCCGCTGGACCTTTTGCTGGAGCTCGCGCCGGGCCTGCTCCGCTGCTTCCGGGGTCAGGTCACGGGTGTCGCGGCGCGCTTCGCGGAGTTCGCGAAGCATCGCCTGCTGGTCCGCAACGGCCTTGCCCGGCTCCGCCCACTCCGGCCACGGGAAGGCGTCGATCGGCTCGGCGGGCACCAGCAGCGACTCCACCGCCTGCCGGCGGCCGAGCGCGTGGAGTTGCTTGATTTCGTCCGGCGATCCACCGAAGCCCGCGCGGCGCAGCAGGTGCGCGGCTTCAAAGATCGTCCAATCGTCGGGTGCGGCGGGATGCATGATGGAAGGTCCGGGTTACCCCGGGGAAACCTTCCGAACCGCTTCCGGTTGCGGAGTTCCGGCTTACTTCCCCAACAAGTAGGCGAGCAGGTCCTTCAGCTCGTCCTCGTTGAGCCGGTTGATCAGGCCCGGCGGCATCGGTGAAACCGGGGACGGCGACTTGCCTTTGACCTGATTGCTCTCGATCTCGACGGTCTGGCTGAAGTCGAAGGGATTGGTCGCGATGATCCAGTGCTTGTCCTTCTCATCGACAAGCTTGCCGGAAATCACGGTGCCGTCGGTCTTGGTGATGAGGTCGAAGGCGAACTGGTCGGAAATCACCTTGCTGGGATCGATGATCGCCTCCGCCAGGTCGCGAACGCTGAAGCGTCCCCCGAGGGCGGTGAGGTCGGGACCCGCGGAACCGCCGGCTCCGGCGAAGCGGTGGCAGGCCGCGCACAAGCTGGCCTCGAACATCTTCCTGCCCTCGGTCTTTTTCCGCCCTTCCAGGCCCGGTCCGTCGAGTTGGCTCACTTCGTCCACCGTCCAGTTGCGCCCGGGGCCCTTGGGTTGGGGGAGATTTGCCATGCTGCCGACGGACGTCAGAGGGTCGAGTTTGGCGATCCACTCGCGCTCCCCGGGCGTACATGTTGCCAGCGTTTCCTTGCGGAGATCGGCGATGAACGGGGCGTAGCTGTTGCCGCCGCTGCTTTGCAGGAGCTTCCCGAACCAGGCGAAGAAGCGCTTCCGCTCGTCCTGCGTCCAGGGGCCCTTCACCACCCGCAGGCAGTAGACGTAGTGGATGACCTGCGCCGGCGGCAGGTTGGCGATCATTTCCCTTACCGTCTTGCCGTAGTTCGCGTTGCGCTCGGCCAGGGACAACCAATCCGGCGCGGGCGTGGGGCCGGCGGTGTCCATCAGATCGAGCGTGCGCCCGACCACGCCCGGCGCCTGGAGGTAGCAGAGCATCCGGCAAAGCTCGCGGTCGAGATCCGGATCGCCGGAAGGATAGGCGGCGTCGATCCTCGACAAGATCCCGTCACGTTCCTGCGGCGACGGTTCGCCGTGACGAATGAAAACCAGCCCGCAGGCACGCAGCGCGTTGATCCGCTGATGGTTGTCCAGGCTGGAGAAATCGAGCCGACCCAGCGCCGACAGCATCGTCTCGCGGTAGTGCCCGCCGCCGGTGCGGGCGAGGGCCATGACGCCGCCGATGACCCGCCAGGGATCGTTTTCGGCTCCCAGCTTCGCGGCAATCCCGGCGGTATCGCCCGCCTCAAGGGCGACCCGGCCCTCAAAGCGGCGAACCCGGTCGGGCGATCCCAGCGCTTCCCAAGCCCCCGCCCGATCCATCAACTCCAGGGCTTTGCCAGCATAGCCGGCCGGCTCCACCGGCGCGCTCCCGGTGTAGGTCACGCGCCAGAGCGCCGAGTCCGTCCGGCGCCCGCCGGTCAGGAAGTACATCGCCCCGTCATGGCCGACGACCGCATCGGTGAGCGGCAAGCCGGTGCCTGCCACCAGTTCCTCGCGCTCCGCCCGGTAGCCGGCACCGTCGGGAACCAGATGGATCGCGTGGATCGTGGCGTAGGTCCAGTCGAGGGCGTAGATCGCCTTCTGGTATTTTTCCGGAAACTTCGCGCCTCGCCCCGAGATCACCCCTGTCGGCGAGCCGGGACCGATGTCGAGCAGCGGAGGCATACTATCTTCGTAGTAAGCCGGCCACTTGCCGGTGCCGTTGCGCCAGCCGAATTCCGCGCCCGGCACCACCTGGCAGATCCGGGTCGGCCGGTACCAGGGCATCCCCAGATCCCATTCCATGTCGGAATCGTAGGTGAACAGGTCGCCGGCCGTGTTGAACGCGAGCCCGTAGGCATTGCGGAAGCCGGTTGCAACGAGCTGCCAATCCGAGCCGTCCGGCTTGAAGCGCACGACGAATCCACCGGGGGCCATCCGGTCGCGGGCGTGCCCCCGCCCGTCCGGCCGGCGCGGCAGCAACTGGTCCTCGCCCCAGTTGCGCGACACCAGGCTTGAATCAAGCTCGGCCAGATCGGTGTGGTTTCCCGCCACGAAGTAGATCCACCGGCCGTCCGGGGATGCGGCAAAACCGTGCGGACCGTGTTCGCCCCGCCCGCGGAAAGCCTTCATCAATTCCGGCTTGTCCGGTTCACCGTCGCCGTTGCTGTCGATCACCCGCCAGACACCGCTTTGGTCCGATCCCTCGTTGACCGAAACATAGAGCACCCCCTGATGCCACAGCAGGCCGTGGGCACCCTTCAATGGCACCGGCAAAGGCTCCACCGAGGTCCCGCCACCGCCGGCAAGCGCCGGTGTCACCCGGTAGAGCCCCCCGTATTGGTCCGAGCAAATCAACCGTCCCGCCCCATCGACCGTCATCGCAACCCAGGATCCCCGGTCCTTGGCCACGCGCATGATCCGCTCCAAGCGGAAACCCGGAGCCACCTTGAAATCGTCCGTCACCTCTTCCGGGCCCTCGGCCGCGGCGTGCTCGGCTAGGATCACCGGTCCCCACGGCTTGTCGCCCATCTTGCCGACCACGGCCACCGGCTTCCAGCCGACCGGCTGGAAATCCGGCAATTGCCATCCGTCACCCGCTTCCCGGCTGCATTGCCATTCCCCCTCCGTCACCACATGAAAGCTGCTCCCGTCCTTGAGGGTGGCACGCAGGCGCAGGGCCAGGCCGGCGGAGCCCCCGGCGTTCCGCCCTTCGACGGCGATCAGGTTCCGGCCGGGCTTCAACAGGCGGGTGATCTCGTAGTTCTGCGCGATGTCCCAGTCCCAGCCGACTCCCAGATCGTTGCCGTTGATCCAAAGTTGATTCCAATTGTCACAGGTCAGGGTGACCACGGCTTCTTCCAGCCCGGGCGGCAGCTCGAACTCCCGCCGGAAGAACACCCGCTCCTCCGGCTTCGCCTTCGACTCGCTCCAGATCCACCGGATAACGGGTTCCCCGCCGGGAGCCAGCTCCATCAAGGCCGTGAAAAGAAACAGGAGAATTGCAAGGAACCGTTGCATGAGCGGGCCATACGGCACCCGATCCCGGCGATTTTCAACAACAAAGCTGGGTCTACAGCCGTTGCTCGAAGAGCTGGTAGCGGAGATCGAAGACCCCTCCGTTGTATTTCCGGCAACACGCGTAGCAGGCGACCACCCGGCTGATCCGCTTCACCCGCCGGATCGAGGTCAGGCACTGCGGGCAGACATAGGCGAAATTGCGGCGCATCCGCTTGCGCTTGAAGGGCAGGTTGTGGAAGGGCTGCTCGTTGGGAATGCCCAGCTCGCCACAAGCCGCCCGCCACTCCGCGCCGTGAGGTTCGATGCGCCGGCGCCCGGCCCGTTCGTAGGCGACCAGATGTGCGAGTTCGTGCCGCAAGGTCCGCCACATTTCCTCGGGCGGAAGCTCCTTGAGCTTCGGGTTCAGCTCGATCAGCCGGTCGGGCCACCAGGCGCGGCCGGCGGTGGTTTGCATGCGGGCATTCCAGGTGACCCGCACCCGTCTCGCCAATTCGGGCAAGCCGAGCACGCCGGCGTTCTCGCGGCACCATTCGGTCAGTCCCCCGTCGATCTTTTCGGCGGCACGGCGACGTGCCAAAGAACGCTCCACCGGGGTCTTGGTACCCCGGTTCAAGCCCCATTGACGGAACGTCCACGCCATCCTCACCGCTCCTAGCAAGACCCTCGGCAAGTGGCAATACGCCAGCCGGATTTTCTCCGGGCCGGCGGTTGAATGCGATCAGCAGACGGTTCCTTCCGGCACCTCGAAGCACTTGATCCGGGATGCCACGCCTTTCACCAGGACAACCTTCGATTTCGGCAATCGCAGGTGCTTGGCGAGAAAGTCCCGCAATGCCGCGTTGGCCTTCCCTTCCACCGGCGGCGCCGCGATTTTCACCCGCAGCACCCGGCCCGCCCGCGGGTCATCCTCCCAGCCCAGCACCTCGCTGGACCGGGAATTCGGCACGATCAGGACCCGCAATTGCATGGCAAGCAGCCGGCTGGCTCGACAAGCACCCGGTTCCAACCGCCGCGATCAGGGCTCCGACACATCGCGGACCCCGCGGATTTGCACCGTTCCGTTGGTCGGATTCTCCACGAACACCTGGAGCACGCGCTTTTTGCCGGGATGCGGCCAGATGCCCGACGAGAACTTAGCCCATGCCCCGTCCTTCTCGACATACGCCTTCATTCCCGCCGTTTGGTTGGCGGCCACCGGAGGATCGACGATCGGCCGGGTCTCCCCCGGCTTGAAGCTGAACTCATCCTTCTCCAGTTCGATTTTGACCGGCATCGAGGTCAGGTTGACGACATTGATCGATCCGACCGGAAACGACTTCACGTCGTCAGGCACCGACAGCACCCGGCATTTCGGCTTTCCGGTCTGCTCGGGAATGAACATCAGGATGTACGACTTGTCCTTGTCGTCGAACTCGCAGGACCCGACTTCCTCGGTCGGGTCGGTGGCGCTCGCCGGATCGGCATTGAGCGTGAACACCACCTTCTTCCCCTCCACCTTCAAGGTGTCGAACTCGTGGTTGAGGAATTGACGCAAGTTGACCACCCCCGCGGTGGCGGATCCGTCCGCGAGGTGGGCATGCACTTCCACGCCCGGGACGCCTGGCTGGATGGAAACCCCCCGCACCTTGTAGTCGGCGGCCGCGATTGATTGCGTGGCCACGGGGAGGAGAACCGCGCAAAGCGCGGCGAGAGACTGGAGTTTCATCGGATTGCTTGGGTTGGAACTAAAACGCCGCTTTCCATAACAGGAAAGCGGCGTTCGGAAAATCATTCGTTGCTGCCCGAGACGTCTCGTATCCCGCGCAACTCCACCTGTTTCGACTTGGGATTGTAGAACAGGACCTGCAGCACCCGCTTGGACCCGGGGTGGGCCCAGATGGTGGCCGCGATCCGTTTCCATTCCCCCTTGTTGAAGGAATAGGCAACCATCCCCGAGCTGTGGTTCGCGCCGACCGGCGGATCCTCGATCACCTTGGTCTCGCCGCTCTTGAAGAGGAACGGCTTCTTCTCGAGTTCGATCTTCACCCCCAGCGGGCTGAGATTGAGCACCATCACCGATCCCGGCGGGAACTTGCGCTTCGCGTCGTCGATCACCTTCACCTGGAACGGCGGTGCCCCGGGTTTGCCGGTGCCCGGGAGGAACATCAGGATCCCGGAGTGGAAGTTGTCGGGGAGCTTGGCCTTGGCGACGACCTTCTTGGGATCCTTGATCCCGGCGGGATCCGGCGTGGTCGCGAAGACCAGGCTCTTGCCTTTGATCGGCAAGGCACTGAACTCGTGGTTCAGGTAATTCTTCACGTCGAGCTTCACGCCCGGAACCGATCCGTCGGTCGCCGCGTCATGGACGAAGACCTCGGGCGGAGGAGAATCCAACTGGAAGGCCAGACCGCGGACGTTTCCGCCGGGCGGCTTCTCGCCGGGAGTGGTCGGGGTGTCCGCGGTTGCGGGGGCCGGAGCCTCCTGCGCCACCAGCGGCAGCCCGCAGGCGAGCAGGGCAAAAAGGATTTTCGGGTACTTCATGAGTGGGTTCTTGCGAAAACCATTACACTTCCTCCGGAGAAAGCCAGCGGAAGGAGGTGATGACGAAGCGGCGGCCGAAACGGATATTCGCCTGCTGGTTCAACTCGGCGGTCTTCAGCTCGGGCTGTTCGGAGGGATCGAGATACTCCGGAAGCCGCTGCACCACCGCCTCGCACCAGGCCTTCGCACCGATGTCGCCGGCGGCGTTGCGGGATTCCCCGTAGGCCCGGACCCGGAAGGTGTCGCCGCGAACGGTGATCACCGGGGCCAGCGCCATCAACAGGTCGCCCTGGGTCAGGATCGGAGGCGCCCCTTCCGCCGTATAGCCTTGGCGGGCTTCGGGGTTCACCATCCCGGTCAAGAGGCCGGGGTTGCTCACCGGGGTCGTGCGGAGGTCCCTTGAATCCAGGTCGTGGAACTCGTTGTTGATCCCGCTTTCATCGATCGCCGTCTGGAGAAGCCCGGCCTTCGAATGCAGGCCTGCCGACGAACTAAGGCGGCGGTTCACGAACTCCCCGAGCGTGAGCGACGGCGCCTTGTCGGCGCGGCCGCGGAGCCGGATCTGCTCGACGATGCTGTTGGCGAGGAGGTTGATCTGGTCGTCGTCCAGCGCCCGGAAGCCCGCCCAGCGGACCTGGCCGGCCACGTCGATGCTGGCGTTGGCACCGGGGTTCTCCGCGTCGCCGGCGATGGGCAGCGAGCTGCGCGAGAAGCCGGTCTTATCGCTCGGCGTCATTTCCGAGTTGTTCCAACCGCGGAGTTCGGTGTCGCGGAGCGATGACAGCAGCGCCTTCCAGGCCCCGACCGAGTCGGAGTTGACGTTGAACGGCCCCTGAATGCCCATCACACTCCCCATGCGCTCGCTCAGCTCCTCGTCGCCGAGGGAGTCCAAGGTCTGGGCCACCTCTTCCGGCGAGCCGTCGCCCTGGATCATCGGGATGAAGCGCTGGTTCAAGAGCTTGCGCCGGCCATCGAGGAACTCGGTCAGCATGGTCTGGCGGGACGCACTGGAGAGGAGGGCATTGGTGAAGTTGCCGACGGTCGAGAAGTAGGTGCTGTCCCACAACGCGTCGTTCATGAGGTAGGAGTGGTCGAGCATCTGGCCACCGCCGTTGAGACGCCCCGACGGTCCGTCGATGTTCACGGCACTGCTCGGGATCAACGGGTGAGCATGGGAATTGCCCAAGGCGTGGGTCACCCGCGGCAGCTTCGAGGAGGCCACGAGGTTGGAAGGGATCAGATCACCGAGGCTCGCGGCGGGCAGCAGCGGCACGCGGAACATCGGCACGTTCGAAACGCCGTCGTTCGCGTAAGGAGTCGCACCGTAGAAGCCGCGGTTGGTGCCCGGATCCAGCTCGATCCCCGGCGCGGAGTTGAAGTCGGTGACTTCGGTCAGGGTCAGGTCATAGGAATCCAGGGCGCTGCCGATCTGGGTCGAGTCCTGATCGGTACCTTCGACCACCGGGTGGTTGTGCACCCACGGCATCGAAATGTCGTTCTGGGTCTTGGTGGTCTTTGCCGACATCGTCAGCAGGGCGAAGGGCGACTTGCCGCCGACGGTCTTGTCGCTCGGGGTCTGGAGAATCTGGCCGACGCGGAAGTTGCGGCGGATGACCGGATTGCTCGGATTGGTGCTGATCTCGGCGGTCGGGTTGTTGTACTTGAAGCGGTAGGTGCGCAGCATGTCGCGGGTCGGCTCCGACACGAGACCGGCCAGCAGGTCGACGGTGAAGTCCGGCTGGTTGGGATCGTTCACCGTGCGGCCGGCCTTCGCCTCGAGACCGAAAATCTCATTGAGCTTGATGGCCAGCCAGCCGCCGTTCCAGCCGTTGGCGAGTTCGAAGTCGTAGCGGGTGTTGTCGGGACGCGACGCGTAGGCCAGGTGGTCGGTCTGCAAACCAGCGCGGGGGTCCCAGCCGGGCACGCCTTCAACCCCGAAGGTGTTGCCGGTGCGGCCGTCGCGGTTGCCGAAGTCGTTGTCGGCATTCCAGTCGAAGAAGCAGCGGACGGTGTAGCCGCCGGAGGTCTCCAGCCCCCAGGTCCATTGGTCCTCGACCCAAGGCGAGAAGACCTTCACTTCGCCCGGAGCCATCGTGATGGTGCCGCCGGGGCGACCACCGGAACCCATTTCGCGCAGCAGCAAGCTGAAGTAGCGGCGGGCGTTCGGGTTCTTCTCATTCTTGATCTGGAACCGGGCCAGGCCGTGGAATTCACCCGACGCGAACTCCGGACGCAGCCATGCGTTGTTCTTCCGGAAGCGGAATACCACCGGCGGATCCCAGACCCGGACGCGCAGCTTGGAGAGGTTGAGCGAGACGTCGTAGGGATTGTAGAGCGTGATCACCGGGTCGTAGACCAGATGCGGGCAGGCGTAGTTGTTGTTGCCCTTCGGATTGCCCTTGTCGTTGAAGAAGTTGATCCGGTCCCCGAGGTGGTTGTAGTGGGAAACCGCGGAGAACATGATCTGCATCTTCGCGATCACCGGCAGCAGCCGCTCGGTGGTGGGCGATTGCGTGAGTCCGTTGCCGGACGGACGAAGCTCGGCGGAGCTCAGGCGGATCAAGGGAGTGCCGGCTCCGCTCGAGCTGACCCGGCGGTTGAGCTGGTAGTGATTCTTCAGGTAATCCCAGCGCGGGGCACCGTCGTTGGTGGTGTAGTAAAGCGTCGCCTGGCCGTTGGGATAGATCGACGACGAGCTCTCGAAGACGCTGGTCAGGTCCGTCTTAAGGCCGCCGTCCACCACGTTGGAAAGAAGACCGACCGAATAAGGGGTCACGTCCGCCTGGCGGCTGAGAACTTCCTGACCCTTGTTCTCACCGACCGCCACCACGGCGGTTTCGAGCGAAACCACCTTGGCCGGATCGCCCAAGGTCGCCGGAGCGAGGGCATCCACCACTTCCTCCGGCCGGGCGCGCGGCGGAGCGATGCGCCGCGCGATGACTTCGCCGTCATCGGCAGTGGTGGCCTGGGGCAATTGGATCGGAGCCTTCTGGCTTTCGTCGACCACCGCCCATGCGAAGGCACCCTGCCGGTTGTCCGAAACCTGCATCGGCACACGGGCCGCCCGGAGGGACGGACCGACCTCGCCGCCGCCGGACGGAGAACCCACGGTGTCGGGATTCACCAGCCAGACCGGATCCGAAAGCCCGATGTCCGCCAGCGAAGGATCGGTCGCGCTGGAGGGCTCGGGGGTCGAGACCAGCCAACCGCTGAAGCGGCTCGCCTTGTCGCCATAAGAAGGCCCCGAGGTGCCGGGGGTCCAATGCCAGCTCTGCCAGGCGCCGAGCATGTTCGGCTCGTCGGAATCGGAATTGATCGCGGAAGCCCGGGCGGAGATTGCCTGATCCGGACCCAAACTCGTTTGAAGTTCACCGATCGCGAGCATCAAGGCCATCCGCGCATTCGCTTGAGCCTCAGCTCGTGCCTCACCCGCCCCGCTGGATCTCAGGGAAATCGAAGAAAGCGTCAAAAGGCCCACCGCGATGACCGTCAGCAGAACCATCAACGAAAGGGTGATCACCAAGGCAAAGCCCTGGGCGCGATGATTTTGAGCGGGTTGAGATGGCTTGGGTTTCATCTGGCGGAAAACTTGTACTTACTTTGAGAATACATCAAACTCGTTTTACGTCAGCGTGCATTCGATCCGATCCGGCTGAGAAGCCCAAATTGGAATTAATTTCACCCGACCCCCTGTTGGACGACTGGAATTCGACGGATCCCAAAGGGACCTGAAGGTAACACCGAATCCGAAGGGGTCTTGTATGAAACCAAAGCAGGGGTGTATGAAAGCGTCGCCTCCCTTCAGGCGTAACGCCTTGTTTTCACGTAGATCTCCCTCCTTTTTCCGTTTCTAACGCAAAAAGGGGATGCCCAAGCGACCTCAACGCTTGGGTGGTTTTGCGCCACATGGATCGTTAACATCCACCCTTCCCTGCCGCCGCCCCAGTTCCTAAGCTGCCGCCCAGATGGATGATCCAGCGGATAAGGGACGGGAGCCGACGCGTCGCGAATGGACCGGCTTCTGGAGCATGATCGTCCAGCAAACCCAAAACGCGTTCAACGACAAGGCGGCCCAGTTCACCCTCATCCCGCTCGGCGGGGCCATCGGCTTCACCCTCGGGGGTGCGCGGGTCGAGGACATCGCCGCGCTGCTCATTTCCCTGCCCTTCATCCTGTTCTCGCCCCTCGCCGGCTGGCTCAGCGACCGCTTCTCGAAACGCGACGTGATGTTGGGTGCCGCCGTGGCGCAGTTGGGGATCCTGGTGGCCCTGTGCCTGGCCGTGCGGCTCGAGAACATGCCGCTGGCGCTGGGCGGCTTCTTCGCCCTGGCCGTCCAGTCGGCCTTTTTCAGCCCCGCCAAGATGGGCATCAACAAGGAGCTGGTCGGCTCCCGCCACCTCGGCTTCGCCACCGGCATCCAGCAGATGATGGCGATGCTCGCGATGCTCAGCGGCCAGATCGCCGCCGGCCTGGTATTCGATCGCCAGTGGGAAAAACTCGGCGGTTCTCCGGAGGTCGCCTGGCGGGCCGCCTACCTGCCGCTGCTGGTGCTGACGGCGCTGTCGATCCCAGCGATCGTCCTTGCCTGGCTGGTCCCGCGGGTGCCGGCCCAGGGACGGGAAAAGCTCCACGCGACCCTGTTGTTCGAGCACTTCCGCCACCTGCGCGACCTCTGGTCGGATGCGCCGCTGCGCCGGGCGTCCTTTGCCGTCGCCTATTTCTGGGGCTTCGCCGCCTTCATCAACCTGTGGTCGCTGAAGGTCGCCGCCGAACTCACCGGCGGCCATGCCGGCTTCGGCACGCTCTCGTCCTACTACATGGCTGCCGCCTCGCTGGGCATGATCGGCGGCTTCGCCCTCGCCGCTTTCCTGCTGCGGCGGCGGATCGAACTCGGCTGGGTGCCGGTCGGCGGCGTGGCGATGACCGGGCTCGCCCTGGTGCTGGCCGCCATCGATCCGGCCCGCCCGGTGTTCCTCTACCTGCTCGGCTTGCTTGCCTTCTCCTCGGCCCTCTTCCTGGCCCCGCTGAATGCCTGGATGCAGGACCGCTACCCGGCGGCCAAGCGCGGCGAACTGCAGGCCGCCGTCAACCTCCAGGACTGCCTCGCCGGCATCTTCGGATTTGTCCTGCTGATCGGGCTGGCGGCCCTGGTCAAGGCGGCCGGGTTCGGTCCGCGCGTCGCGCTCCACCTGCAAATCGGCACCATCGGGGTCACCAGCGGCCTGATCACCTGGTTCATCATCCGACTGCTGCCGTCCGACTTCGTGCGCGTGATCGGCCTGATGCTGCTGCGCCTCTTCTACCGCATCCGCAGCAGTGGCACCCATCACCTGCCGGAAAAGGGCGGCGCGCTGCTGCTGCCGAACCACATCACCTGGGGCGATGCCTTTTTCCTCACTGCCGCCAGCCCGCGGCCGATCCGCTTTATCATGGAGGAAGGCTTCATGGGCACCCGCGCCATCCGCGTCTTCTGCCAACTCTTTGACACCGTCCCGATCTCCTCGGCCAAGCCACGCGAGGCCCTGCGCGCGGCCTCCGACGCTCTCAAGCGCGGCGATCTGGTCTGCATCTTCCCCGAAGGCCAGCTCACCCGCACCGGCACCCTCCAGGAACTCAAGCGCGGTTTCGAACTGATCGCCCGCCAGGCCGGTTGCCCGATGGTGCCCGTCTGGACCGATGGGGCCTGGGGCTCAATCCTCTCCTTCGAGCGCAACCGCTTCTTCAAGAAATGGCCGCGCCGGCTCCGCTACGGCATTAGCGTCGCCTTCGGTGAACCCATCGCGCCGAAGGAAGCTGATCCCGAACGGGTCCGCATCGGCATGCTCGAGGCCTCTGCCATCGCCCTCGATGCCCGGGTCGCGATGCCACGCACCGATCCCGGCGCCACCCGCCGGACGCAACGCGCCAATGCCATGCAGATCGCCCAGGTGAATGCCCTGCCGCGCGGTGGCAAAGTCAGCGTGCTGGCCGGGGATCCCCTCCTCGACCGCCTGCCCGGCCTGGTCGAATTCAGCCGCTTCTACCGCACGCCTCTGATCAAGGCCGACCAACCCGGCGCGGAGGGCATCTGGCTCGGCGGCGATGCCTTGCGAGAGGCCATCGAAAACTCCACCACCGAGCCGACCGGAGCCATCTTCTACGACTTCAGCGCCCGCGCCGCCGTGCCGCTCGATCGCCCCAGCTGGACCCACTGCCCCTGCCTCGCCCTCAACGGCGTCGTCATCGCCCTGTCGATGCCCGACCCTCCCCGCCCCCTGCCCGGCAGCAAACCGCAGCGCGGCGGCAAGGAGGGCTCGCTCGGCATCCTGCTTCCCGGTTTCGCCATCCATGAAAAGGACGGCATCATCTCGGTGACAGGCCCCGCCACCGGCGGCCAGCCGATCGCCTTGCCGCCCGGTCACTGCATCGACGGCGAGAGCTTCCTGTTTCCCCCGGGCCGCTGAGCAATTCGTAGTCCGGGCCTGCTGCCTCCTGGCCCGCGCAACTCGGAGTGCTTTTTTGTTTCAGCTAGCACGCCATCCGCTGAAGTCGGACGGAGTTCATGGATGCCCTGCTTGTTGCCACCGCTTTCATCTTCGGTCTCGCCGCCCAACGGCTGCGATTGCCCCCGCTGGTGGGATTCCTCCTGGCGGGCTTCGTCCTCCAGGCACTCGGCCAGACGGGCGGCGAAGCCCTCAGGGTCATTGCCGACCTCGGGGTAACCCTGCTGCTCTTCACCATCGGCCTGAAGTTGCGCGTCCGCAGCCTCGGCCGGCCGGAGATCTGGGCGGGAACCAGCCTTCACGCCGCGCTCATGATCGCGCTGTTCACCCCCGTCCTGCTGGGCGTCTCGGCACTGGCCGGCAAGGCCGCCGGCCTCGATTGGACGAGCGCGCTGCTGCTGGCCTTCGGGATGAGCTTCTCAAGCACCGTCTTCGCCGTCAAAAGCCTCTCCGAGAACGGCGACATGGGCTCGATGCACGGCCGGGTCTCCATCGGCATCCTGATCATGCAGGACATTCTCGCCGTCCTGTTCCTCACCTTCTCCACCGGCAAGATCCCGTCCCCTTGGTCGCCGCTGCTGGTGGCCGGTCTGCTGGTCGCCCGCCCGGCACTCGGCTGGCTGCTCGGCCGCAGCGGACATGGCGAACTGGTCACCCTGTGCGGCTTCTTCCTCGCCCTGGTCGTCGGTGCCGCCGGGTTCTCCGCGGTCGGACTGAAGTCCGATCTGGGCGCGCTCTTCGTCGGTGTTCTGGTCGGCTACCACCCGGTCTCGAAGGAACTCGGCAAGTCGCTGAACGGCATCACCGACCTGCTGCTCGTCGGCTTCTTCCTCCAGGTCGGCCTGGAAGGTGAACTCACCTGGAAGAGCCTTGGCTGGGCCGGCCTGATGATCCTGCTGCTGCCCTTGAAAAGCATCGCCTTCTTCCTCCTGCTGACCCGCTTCCGGCTGCGCGCCCGCAGCTCGTGGATGAGTGCGCTGACCCTATCCACCTACAGCGAGTTCGGGCTGATCGTGATGGCCCTCGGCGTCGCCAAGGGCTGGATCAGCGCCGACTGGCTGGTCGCCACCGCCGTCGCCCTGTCCCTCAGCTTCCTCATCCTCGCCCCGCTCAACCGCCGTGCCGAGAGACTTTACGATCCGATCAGCGACGTCTTGAAGCGCTTCGAGGCCAAAGGCCGCCATCCCGATGACCTGCCGGTGCGCGAAAACGGCGAGCAGATCGCAATCTTCGGCATGGGCCGGGTCGGTCTGGCCGCCTACCATGCCCTCGAAGGCCGCTACCCGGGCCGGGTGATCGGCTTCGACCGCGACCCGAAGGCCGTCCAGCTGCATCGCGAGGCGGAGCGGAATGTCATGCTTGCCGACGCCACCGATTCCGATTTCTGGGAGAAGGTCCGGCCGCGCGATGACATCGACCTGGTGATCCTCGCCATGCCCAAGCACAAGGCGAACGTGCATGCGATCGAGACACTGAAGCGCCACGGCTTCGCCGGCGTGGTGGCCGCCACCGGCAAGTTCAGCGAGGAGATCCAGGAGCTCCGCAAGCTCGGCGTCGATACCGCCTTCAACCTCTATGCCGAAGCCGGCTCGAACTTCGCCCGCCACGTCTTCAATGTTTTCAACCAGCAGCGTCCCGACCTGACCCAGGGCAGCTGGAAGGCCCGCGCGGAGGGGGAGGACTGATTCCCCCGGGAATAGCAACAGCCCCTTCTCGAGAAGGGACTGCTACACTTGCCAGTGGAACAAATTCAGGCGCCGTCAGATCACGGGGCGCTCTCGATCACCAGATTGTCGATCTGGAAATCCGCGGTATCCCACCGGCTGTTGCTCGGGAAGGAACCGGCGATATCGTCCCCGACCACGATCTTGTAGGCGTTGCCCACCGCGGGCACGGTGACGTTCCTCGTCTGCGCCACGCCGTCGATGCTGATCGTGAATCCGTTCACATTCCAATCGAACACGACCTTCTGCCACTTGTCCGGCACCGCCGTGACGGAAGGAAGGACATTTCCGGCAACGCCATCGCCCGGCCATCCGTTGTCGCCCACATAGTAGCCGGTGGATCCGTTGTTGGTGATCTCAAGCCCGCTGCCGAGGGTCACCATCGGCGCCCACTCCGTCTGGGCCACCGCGCGGGTATTCTTCATCTCAAAGGAGACCCGGAACGGCTTCGTCCAGTTCAACAGTGGAGCGGCCGAGGTGAAGATGAACGCGTTGTTGGTCATCCCGCCGCCTTCCGGGAACTCGCGCGCGATCCTCAGCGCATAGTTCCCGTCCCCGCGGTCCTCGAAGCTATCGGCCGGACCGGCATGCACAAAGTCTCCGGATCCGACGTCGGGATCCGTCGTCTGGGAATCGAAGGACCAACGTGCCGTGACCACCATCTTCGGCCTCACCTGATAGAACATGCGATCGGCATCGCCGAGAATCCCGCCATCCACGAAGGTATTGGAACCCACAAGCCCCTCGAAAACATGAACCTCTTCAAAAGACTTGAGGTCCATCGACCGGAAGAGGCTGAAATCGATTCCGTCGTACTTCCCGCCCGCCGTGACCTCGGCATCGTTGCCGTTGATCGCAATGCTTGGCTGGTCGACACTGGGAAAGTCCATGGGATCGTTCCCGTCTGTTCCCGCCGACACTTCACTGGGATCAGGAAAGCCATCCAGATCGGTGTCGATCGCCAGAGGATCGGTGAACGTTGTTAGAACCTCCAGCCCGTCGCCCAGCGAATCGCCGTCGGAGTCTGCCAATAGTGGCTTCGTGAAGTGGAAGTGCACCTCGTCGCCGTCGTCGAGGTCGTCACCATCCGTATCGGCAAGGTGCGGATTGGTCCCCGCGTCCTGTTCTCCGTAGTTGTCCAATCCATCGGAATCCGGATCTCCGAAATCCCCGTTGTCACCGGTGCCATCGTTGGGGTCGAGGTTGTTGCTCAGCTCCCACAGGTCGGAGAGCAAGTCGTCGTCGCTGTCCCCGGCAATCGGGCTCGTGGGACCGAACCCCGTGACATTACCCTCGGCATCGAGCCCGTTGACCTCCTGGTAATCGGTCAATCCGTCTTCATCGGTATCCACCAACAGGGGATCGCTCCCATAGGTGTTCTTTTCGGCCCCGTCTTGCAGATCGTCACCGTCCGTGTCCGGATTGGTTGGATCGGTTTCTGCCAGGAATTCATCCGGATCCAGAAGGCCGTCCGAGTCGTGGTCACCGGTCGCCGTCAACTGATCCAGATCGCCGGGGAAGTACTGTTCTTCCCAGGAATCCGGCATCCCGTCCTCATCCGTGTCCGCCAGGCCCACCGTCGATACCTTCAGGTTGTCCAACTGGAAATCCCCCTGGTCCCACCCGTTTCCGGAGATATCAGCCTGGAAGCCCGCGTGCTTTTTGTCCCCGATGAAGATCGTCGTCAGATCCCCGGTTGGCAGCGTCGTCGGCGTGAACGTGGAGGTGTTGCCGTCCACTGTCAGGGAATCGGAGGTTCCGTTCCATTCGTAGATCACATGATACCAGGTGTCATTGACCGGCACGATTCCGGCATTGGTCGCGCCGCCTCCGCCGCCGCCCGACCAGCCGTCGCTGTTCATGTAGAGGCTTCCGATCGACCCGCTGTTGGCGATCTCACGGCCATCCAGCGAAAGGATGACCGTCCAGGTGGTATTCGCCGCCTTCCTCATGTTCTTGACGTCGAACTCAACCTTGAACGGTTGCGACCAGTTGACGATCGGAGCACTGGAAACAAACCTGAAACCGGAGTTCTTCTGGTTGTTCCTGCTCGCCAGGTCAGTCCGGTTCACATCGAGCGCATAGTCGCCACCACCCTTGTCTTCGAATGCGACGGGATTGAGCCCCTGCGTGACAGTTCCACTGCCAACATCGGGCGTTGTCGACTGGCCGTTGAAATTCCATTCCAATTGGACGACATCCGCCGCCGAGGCATTCCATGCCCCAAGCGCTGCAAACAGAAGCAGCTTGGCTCCAAGATCACTCATAATATTTCGGGTTTTTGGTTTTTTTGGGGAAGCGCCGCTCCATCGACCGGCGCATGTTCATCAGACACGGGATCACTCCTCGCCCCGCCGTCAGGCTCCACTTGCATGATCCCATCGGGTGTCCCGTTGCCGCTTCCTGGCATTGATCATCGATCGACACCCGGCACAGGAGCCAGGAGCAAGCGCACCCCATGTGCATGATCTACAAATGGGATGGAGATCGACTCGACCTGAGCCTCGAAAGAATCACGGAATGGCACCTGACTTCATTGGATCACATTCATTGAACCGCTGGGTTTCGGATTGAGGGGAACGGCGTTGCAGGCGGAGCCCGCGCGCCATTCACCCGGCTTACGTACGCTTCGCTCCCAGGTTACGGTGCCGGCAGATTTTTTCCGAACCGTGCAATCGATCCCCAGCCACGGCATCGCAGCGACAGCCATGCCCCCGACATCCCCCCTCACGACGAACGGCCCATGTATCGCAAGACCGCCTCCGTCCGGTTGCACACATCGAGTTTCTCGTAGACATGCCGTAGATGGAACCTCACGGTTTCGACGCTGATGTCGATGCGGGACGCGATCTCCTTGTTGAGCAACCCCTCCGCGAGGAAGCCGAGGATTTCATTCTCGCGTCTCGTCAATTGGGGCAATGCCCCGCCATCCGGCGGCCGTCCGAAGGACTCGACCGCATTCAGGGCAATGAGCGGCAACCTCGCCCTCTCGCCGGCAATCTCCCCCGCGATGGCGTGGGCAAGCTGGAGTTCGAGCCCTTCTCCCACGATGTAGCCGCTTGCTCCAGCGCTCAGGATCTTCCTCATTTCCCCCCCGTCCTTGTGAACCATCACCACCAGGATCCGGACCCGTGGGAGCAGCGCCTTTAATTTTCCATAGCTCTCGATTCCAGCAAGATCCGGCATCTTGACCATCAAAAGGATCAGCTCCGGGAGAAACTCGGGCAGGGCTTCGAAGGCTTCGTCCCCCGCCGGATAGACACCGACACATTCACACTCGACCAATGACTTCACGAGGTCGGCCAGCCTTCCGCGGGACACCTTGTCCTCATACACGATCGCAACACGCATCATCCCTTCATCTTCATTCTCTCGCCATCGTGGCACCCGGGACTCCCGGGCCGGAATTCACAAGCCTTACGTCGTCGGCCCTACCAGGTTACGGTCCTTTTTCCCTGAATCCGCAGCGGGATCCGGCTCAATCAAGTGCCGGTGCGCGATCAGCCGCCGCAGGAAAACCCAAGCTCCCGCGGCGGCCCACCCCATTGCAACTCCGAGGGAAATCTGGAAATCCTGTGATCCCGGAGCCGGCGCAGCACCTGGATCCGAACCCCTTCAATGCAGGCTTACGTTTCCGCCTGGATCCGGTTACGGTCCTTTTTTCCGAAATCCCGGCAAAAGTGTGCATGCACAACCTGCTATTGAAATCCCCTCGCAAACCCGTGTCCCATCGCGGCGCATGAGCGGCACCGTTCCACCGTCATCGGCATCGAATCACCCGCCCGGGACTGATTTCGAGACGGCGCTCGTCGAACACCAGCCACGGATCTACTACTTCATCCGTTCCATGGTTTTCAATCCGGACGATGCCCGCGACGTCTTGCAAGATGTCAACGCCATCATCATCCGCAAGAGGGGCAGTTTCACCCCAGGAACCGACTTCAAGTCCTGGAGCTTTTCCATCGCCCGGTTCGAGTGCCTGGCGTACTTGCGCCGCTACCAGGCCCGGAAGGCCGTGCCGGCCGACGACTTGCTCCAGTACCTGGCCGACGGGGCGGAAGGAGAGGCGGACAAGGTCGATAGTTGGCTGAACGCCCTCTCCCATTGCCGCAAGTTGCTTCCGGAGGAGAGCGCCTCTCTCCTCGACCTGAGGTATAGGACCCGGACCCCACTCGAAAAGATCGCAGCCCAATGGAAGACCTCCGAGGGCGCCCTGAAACAGAAGTTGTTCAGGATCCGCAATCAACTGAAGACCTGCATCCTGAAGAAGATCGCCGGAACCGACGCCGACGAACTGAACTAAAGGAACGTTACCTGTTCCGATTCCGAACGTAAGCACTTGGAAACACCATCATGGACCCGAACTGGCAGCACTGGATCGACCGGCTGAAGTCCGAGGACCTCACGGAGGCTGAGCTTCGTGAGTTCGAAGAGGCGTTGCGGTCCGATCCCTCGCGGCGGGACGACTACTTGTCCGGCTTGTTGGCGGAGGTGGCGCTTGAAGCGCAGCATCTTCCCGACCCGCTTGCCGCGACCAAGGTCATTCAAATGCCCGCCCGCCGCTGGCCGAAAACAGCCGGCATTGCCGCCGGTATCGCGGCCCTGGCCATCGCCTCCTACATGGCGGGGTTCCACCGCAGCGCGCCGCAAACTCCCCCGGTGGTGGCGACCGTTACCGACTCGGACGAAGCCGCCGAAAAGGCCGGATTGCGGATCGGCCAGCCCTTGGAGTCCGGCAGGGTCAACATTCCCGAGGGATCGGAGATTGGAATTGCGATGCGCGGTGGAGCACGCCTCAAACTTCGCGGGCCCGCGAACCTGACCATTGATGGACCTGACAAGGTTCGCCTGGAAAAGGGTCGCCTCAGCACCTACGCGCCATCCTACGCCCATGGGTTCACGGTCGATACGGACGACGGGCGGGTGGTCGACCTGGGGACCCGATTCGTGACCGCAACGGGCACCGGCGCTGGAACGGAGATCCATGTGATCGAAGGCCTGGTGGAGGTACACGCCTCGGCCAGTGGCACTTCGGCGGAAAGCCTCAAGACCAGGAGCGCCGCGGTCATGAAGGATGGGCGTCTTGAACCCACCGAATACCTCGCCAACCGCTTGACGGTTCCTCTGGATCCCATCGCCGCCGACCAGGACGGCGACGGCTTCTCCGATGAAATCGAAAGCTTCTACGGAACGTCCCCCACCGACGGCTCTGCATTCCCGGCACCGCTGCGTTTCGAGGAAGGATTCACCGGCTATCCCCCGGGCCCACTGAGGGATGCCCCATCACGGGCATTTGGAACCCGTCCCGGCGAAATCTGGGAGGGCGACGGGATCTTCGAGCGGGACAGCATCCGCTACCAGAACGGCGGTCGCTCTCTTGCAGCTCGAGGAGGGTCGATTCAAACCACCGGCAAGTCGGCGGAGGGAGCTTTCTTGCAGCTGAACCCCTCGGAATTGGCTCCCGTCGGAGTGACCTACATCAGCTTCCTGATGCAGACCGCTGACGAGGAGCCCGGCATCACCTACGGCGGACTCCTGCTCTTCGACAACGACCGCGAGCAATTCTTCATCGGCAAGGTCCACACCGCCGACTCCTACGGCTCGCGGATGAAGCAAGCCAAGCAGGTGGATTCCTACGACTTTCCCAACGACAACGACCCCCATTTGTTCGTGATCCGGATCGACCGTACCCGCCTGGTCACCGACATCTTCATCGATCCCGTTCCCGGCCAGCCGGAAACGGCCGCCACCCGGAGTTTCCGCTACCAGGACGTGCCTGTATTCGACCGCATCTCGGTCAGGTCGGGACGCCACAAGGGGAGCTGGAATTATCAGGTGAAGATCGACGAAGCGCGACTCGGGCTAACCTGGGAATCCGTCGTGCCGCTCGCGGAGTAGGAGTTTTCATTTCCTGCGCGCCGCCCGGTTGACATCGGGACCGCGAAACACTTCACCGTATTGCGGGTGCGGTTCGCCAACCGATTGGACGAAGTCTTGCGACCCATCGGGGCTCCACGATCATCTGCGGGAACTCCGCCGCGGACAGGGAGGGATTCGAACCCTCGGTACTCTTTCAAGCACACACGCTTTCCAAGCGTGCTCATTCGACCACTCTGACACCTGCCCTTGCGGAAGGGCGCGCACCCTAGGGGCCGCCCGCCTGCTTGGCAACCCGATTTTCGAGCAGAAATCGAATGCGTCCGCCGGCCCGGATCGACCCGGGGGCCCACCCTGTCGCACCGTGACATTCTGGCGCCTCCGCTTGCGCCATTTTGACCCAATCCCGCACCTCAACCTGACCTCCCCCGAACCAACTCATCACCCTATTCCCCTGACGGTCTGCTACTTCCATCACCATGACAGAGGGGTGGCACATCACCTGCGAAAAGGGTGCCAGCAAAATCATCCGATCACCCGGACTTCAAACAAACCACCAATCCCACCCAACCTCATGTCAAAGATTCTCGGCATTGACCTCGGCACGACCAATTCCTGCATGGCCATCATGGATGGCGGCGAACCGCTCGTGCTCGAAAACTCCGAAGGCGCGCGCACCACGCCGTCGATCGTCGCATTCACCAAATCCGGCGAGCGCCTCGTCGGCCAGGCCGCCAAGCGCCAGGCCGTGACCAACCCGAAAAACACCGTTTTCTCCGCCAAGCGCCTGATCGGTCGTAAGTTCTCCGAACTCTCGGAGGCCGACAAGAAGATGCCGTATGCCATCGTCGAGGCCGCCAACGGCGACGCCCACATCCAGGTCGAGGTCGGCGGCGAGAAGAAGACCTACTCGCCGCAAGAAATCGCGGCCATGGTCCTCGGCAAGCTCAAGGCCGACGCCGAAGCCAAGCTCGGCGAAACCATCACCGACGCGGTGATCACGGTTCCCGCCTATTTCAACGACTCGCAGCGCAACGCCACCAAGGCCGCCGGTGAGATCGCCGGCCTCAACGTCCGCCGCATCATCAACGAGCCGACCGCGGCCGCCCTTGCCTACGGCCTCGACAAGAAGTCCGACGAGAAGATCGCCGTCTACGACCTTGGCGGCGGCACCTTCGACATCTCGGTGCTCGAGATCGGCGACGGCGTCTTCGAGGTGCTCGCCACCGACGGCGACACCCAGCTCGGCGGTGACGACTGGGACAACGCGCTGATCCAGTGGATCGTCGACGAATTCAAGAAGGACCAGGGCATCGACCTGTCCAGCCAGCCCGACGCGCTGCAGCGCATCAAGGAGGAGGCGGAGAAGGCCAAGATCGCTCTTTCCTCGAGCCAGTCCTACGACATCAGCCTGCCCTTCATCACCGCCGACCAGACCGGTCCGAAGCACATCCAGCTCACGCTTTCCCGCGCCAAGCTGGAACAGCTCACCGACGCGCTCTTCGACCGCACCAAGAAGCCGGTCCGCGACTGCCTCAAGGAAGCCGGCCTCGGCAGCTCCGAGATCGACGAGCTTGTCCTCGTTGGCGGCATGACCCGCATGCCCAAGGTGATCGAGATCGCCAAGGACCTCGCCGGCAAGGAGCCGCACCGCGGCGTCAACCCGGACGAAGTGGTCGCCATCGGTGCCTCCATCCAGGGCGGCGTACTCAAGGGCGACGTCAAGGACGTGCTGCTCCTCGACGTGACCCCGCTGACGCTTTCGATCGAAACCGAAGGCTCCCGCGCCACGCCGATGATCGAGCGCAACACCACGATCCCGGCCAAGAAGTCGCAGATCTTCTCGACCGCGTCCGACAACCAGCCGGCCGTCGACATCCGCATCTGCCAGGGCGAGCGCCCGATGTTCAGCGACAACAAGCTGCTCGGGAACTTCAAACTCGACGGCATCGCCCCGGCCCGCCGCGGCGAACCGCAGATCGAGGTCACCTTCGACATCGACGCCAACGGCATCCTCCACGTCTCCGCCAAGGACAAGCAGTCCGGCAAGGAACAGAAGATCTCGATCCAGGGCTCCTCGGGCCTTTCCAAGGACGAGATCGAAAAGGCCAAGCAGGAGGCGGAAGCCCACGCCGACGAGGACAAGAAGCGCGTCGAGTCGGTCGACACCAAGAACAAGGCCGAAAACCTCGCCTATCAGGTCGAGAAGCAGCTCTCCGAACTGCCCGCCGAGGCGCCGGAAGAACTCAAGTCCGGCATCCAGGCCAAGGTCGACGCGGTCAAGGACGCGCTGAAGGGCGACGACATCGACGCCATCAAGTCCGCCACCTCGACCCTGGAGTCCGCGATGCAGGAGCTCTACAACGCCGCCCAGCAGGCGCAGGGCGCCGCCGGAGGCGCCCCGCAACCGGATGCCGGCGAAGCGGCCGAAGCCGAGGAACCCCGCCAGGCCAAGGGCAAGGTCGTCGACGCTGAAGTCGTCGACAAGTGAGCCTCTCCCCGTCATCAAGGGCGCCCGCCACCCGGGCGCCCTTTCCGGCGGCCCCACAACCCTTTCCGCTCCGCTCCGGCGGGGCGGCATCTCAACCAACCAACGCAACCAATACAACAAACCACATGGCTACCATCAAACCACTCGGTCAACGCGTGCTCGTGAAGCGTCTCGACGCTGAAGCAATCAGCGCCGGCGGCATCGTTCTTCCCGACACCGCGAAGGAAAAGCCCCAGGAAGCCGAAGTCCTCAGCCTCGGCACCGGCGGCAAGGACGAGGATGGCAAGACCATCGAGTTCACCGTCAAGGTGGGCGACAAGGTCCTCATCTCCAAGTACGGCGGCACCGAAGTGAAGGTCGACGGCCAGGAAGTGCTCATCATTTCCGAGTCCGACATCCTCGGCATCGTTGCCTGAACCCCTGATCCATCTCCAATCAACCATCATCCATCGTTATGGCCAAACAACTCCAATTCGACGAATCCGCCCGCCAGGCCCTCCTGCGCGGCGTTGAGAAACTCGCCCGCGCCGTCAAGGCGACCCTCGGCCCGGCAGGCCGCAACGTCATCCTCGACAAGAAGTTCGGCTCGCCGACCATCACCAAGGACGGCGTCTCCGTTGCCAAGGAAATCGAGCTCGAGGACCCCTATGAAAACATGGGCGCCCAGCTGATCCGCGAGGTCTCCAGCAAGACCTCCGACATCGCCGGCGACGGCACCACCACCGCCACCGTACTTGCCGAAGCCATCTACAAGGAAGGCCTCCGCAACGTCACCGCCGGCGCCAACCCGATCAGCCTGCAGCGCGGCATCACCAAGGCCACCGAGGCCATCGTCGCCCAGCTCCGCGAGATCTCCAAGGAAGTCAACGACACCAAGGAAATCGCCCAGGTCGCCACCGTCTCCGCCAACTGGGACTCCACCATCGGCACCATCATCGCCGAGGCCATGGACAAGGTCGGCAAGGACGGCACCATCACCGTGGAAGAAGCCAAGGGCATCGAGACCACCCTCGACGTGGTCGAAGGCATGCAGTTCGACAAGGGCTACCTGTCCCCGTACTTCGTGACCGACGCCGAAAGCATGGAAGCCGTTCTCGAGAACGCCTACCTCCTCATCCACGAGAAGAAGATCTCCTCGCTGAAGGACATGCTTCCGCTGCTTGAGAAGGTCGCCAAGACCGGCCGCCCGCTGCTCATCATCGCCGAAGACGTCGAAGGCGAAGCGCTGGCCACCCTCGTGGTCAACAAGCTCCGCGGCATCCTCAACATCGCCGCCGTCAAGGCTCCCGGCTTCGGCGACCGCCGCAAGGCGATGCTCGAGGACCTCGCCATCCTCACCGGCGGCAAGGTCATCACCGAGGACCTCGGCATCAAGCTCGAGACCGTCGAACTCGACGACCTCGGCTCGGCCAAGCGCGTCACCATCTCGAAGGAAAACACCACCATCGTGGAAGGTGCCGGCACCAGCGAAGGCATCACCGGCCGGGTCAACCAGATCCGCCGCCAGATCGAGGAAACCACCAGCGACTACGACCGCGAGAAGCTCCAGGAGCGCCTTGCCAAGCTCGCAGGCGGCGTGGCCGTCATCAACGTCGGTGCTGCCACCGAAACCGAGATGAAGGAAAAGAAGGCCCGCGTGGAAGACGCCCTGCACGCCACCCGCGCCGCGGTGGAAGAAGGCATCGTCCCCGGCGGTGGCACCGCCCTCATCCGCGCCCTCAAGGCCGCTTGCGACGCGAACTCCTGCGAGGCCGCCTCCAACGCCGACGAGAAGACCGGATTCGGCATCGTCGCCCGCGCGGTGGAAGCCCCGCTCCGCCAGCTCGCCGCCAACGCCGGCCGCGAAGGCGCGCTGATCGTCGAGAAGGTGAAGAACAACAAGGAAGGCCACGGCTACAACGTCGCGACCGACACCTTCGAGGACCTCATCGCCTCCGGCGTCGTCGACCCGACCAAGGTGACCCGCTCGGCCCTGCAGAACGCCGCGTCCATCGCCGGCCTCCTGCTCACCACCGAAGCCCTCATCACCGACATCAAGGAAGATGAGCCCGCCGGTGCCGGCCACGGCCACGACCACGGCGGCATGGGCGGCATGATGTAATGCTCCCGGGTGGCGGCTTCCGTGCCGTCACCCCCGAATGCCTCTACCAAAGCCGGACGGGAAACCGTCCGGCTTTTTTCATGGCCCCAGCAAGGCCGTCAGGTCGTCCAGCCGCAGCTCGCGGAACTCGCCCACCGACCGCGACACCAGGCCCGCGACGGCGTCGTCCACGGGAAAGCCGCGGTGGACGTGGATCACCCGCATGCCGGCACGATGGGCCGCCGTCACCCCCGCCCGGGAATCCTCGATCGCCACGCAGCGCGCGGGATCGGCGCCGGCACGCCGCGCCGCCAGCAGGAACACTTCCGGATCCGGCTTGCCGCGCGACACCTCGTCCCCGCCCGCCCGATGGTGGAAATAGCCCGCCAGGCCCGCCGCCGCGAGAAAGCGGTCGATGTCCGCGACCTCGCTCGAGCTGGCCAGCGCCAGCGGGATCCCGGAGTCCGCGAGCCGGCCCAACAGCTCGGCGACGCCGGGGAACGGCACCAGGGCCCCCTCGGCCGCGACCAGTTCGTCCAGGTGCTCGCGCCACCGGCGGTTGAAGGTCATGACATCGAACCCGGCGGGTGCCCGCGCCGCCAGGCGCTGCTCGATGGCATCGTTGGTGGTCCCGGCGTGTTCCTCGAAATACTGCTCGCGCCGTAGCTCACCGCCTTGCTCCCGGTAGGCCGCCTGGAACGCCGTGCAATAGAGCGACTCGCTGTCGAAGAGCGTCCCGTCCATGTCGAAGATGACCGCCCCCTGGCCCGGCTGCGGGAGCAGGCCGTCTTCCCGGCCCTCCGGGCGGTTCCTGAATTCGGTCGGCCGGCTGCCGGTGGCCCCGGTGAAAAATCGGCTCAACTCGTGGGCGGACGCGAATTTCATTTGCTCGGCGATGTCAGCGAGGGTGAGCGCTGGATTCTCCAACAGCCTGACCAGATGGGCGAGCCTGGCCAGCTTGATCTCCTGCTTCGGGCTGTGCCCCAGGGCCCGCGCAAAGCGCTCCTTGATCGTGGTCAGCGACAGGGAGCTGCGCTCGGCGAGTTCCGACACCCGGATCGGATCGTGCGGCGCGGTCCGGCGGATCCAGGTCACGAGCTCCCGGACCTCGGGATCGCGGATCGCCAAGACATCGCTCGATTCCCGGGCCACGGCGCCGCCGGGCTCGACCAGACGCGACTCCCCGCCCGCGTCGCCGCCATCCATCTGCAGTTTCAGCAGTTCCGCCGCCTTGAAGCCGATCTCCCGCGCCGGATGGCCGATGCTGCTCAGCGCCGGAAAGGTGGAGTAGCAGTAGTCCTGGTCGTCGCCGTAGCCGATCACCGCCAGTTGATCGGGAACTTTCCTGCCCAGCATGTCCGCCGCCCGCAGCACCACCGCCGCCAGTGCGTCGTCCACGGCGAAGAGCCCGCAGGGTTCCGGCAGGGACCCGAGGAAGGCGGCGACCTCCGTCTGGACCTCGCGCCAGGTGTGGTCTTCCCACAGCGGCCGGCCTTTGAGGTAGTGGACCCGCGGTTCGATCGCGTAGCGGTTGAGCTCCGCCCGGAAGCCCCGCAGCCGTTCGCGGGCGTAGACCCGCAGCCCGGAAGCGAAGCGGGCCTCGCGGTAGAACGTTTCCCCGCGGGCGAGAAAGGCGAAGTCCGGCAAGCTCCTCTCGACCAGATGACGCGCCGCGATGCCGCCGATCATGCGGTTGTCGGGAATCACCCGCGGGTAGCCGAGGTCGGGCCCCTCGGTGCTGGTCAAGACCACCGCCGTCCCCCGCTTGCGGAAAGCCCGCAGTTCATCCTCCGTCGCCCGGAACAGGATCACGCCGTCACCGTGCCAATCGCCGTCGATTTTGACCGCCTCCATCTCGCCGTAGGAGTCGTTCTCGGTGACCAGCCGCCAGAGCTCGTTCGCGCGCATGAAATCGACCACGCCCCGCATCGTGGCCGCACCGAACGACGACCATGCGGGATACCTGACACCAATGACTTTGCGGGATTTCACGACGGTTTGCGGAGCGGGCACGGCCATGCACGGCCGGCATCGCGCCCACCGCTCCACTAAGAACGCGACGCGGCCGTCTGTCAGCCAAATCGGCAATCTTGCCCCGCGGTCCGGCGAAAATGCCATTAGCCCGGGGAAGACGCGACGGCACACCTTCACGATGCCTCATCGATCTCACCGAACCCATGAACACCATCCCTCGACTCCTCCTCGGCGGCCTCGTCCTGGCGGCTGCCACCAGCCAGGCCGCCACGCTCAGCCTCAACGGCACCAGCTTCGAAGCCGGCAGCGGCGCGGCCATCACCGCAAGCTTCAGCAATCACACCGGCGGATCGGCCACCGACTGGTTCGGCCTCTACCCGCAGGGCGAGGTCCCCGACGGCAATCCGCCCGCCACCGCCTGGGACTATGTCGACGGCACCCAAAGTTCCGGCTCCCTTGATGTCGGGTCCTTCTCCCGCGGCGGAGGATTCACCCTCAACAACGCCTACCTCGGCAACTGGACCGTCCATTTCCTGGCCAACGACACCTACGGCGCCGTCGCCGGCACCGCGGGCGGCTGGAACTTCACCGTCACTCCCGCCGCCGGCATTTCCCTGGTTCCCGGCAAATCCGAATACCAGATCGGCGAAACCATCAATCTGGCCTGGGCCGGCAACGCCGGGTGGGTCAGCACCGACTGGATCGGGATCTATCAAGCCGGAGAGCTTCCCGGCAGCGAGCCGTCGGTCGTCTATCAGTACACCACCGGCACCGGCGGCAACCTCGACTTCGCCGCGCTCGCCCCGGGCCAGTACGACGCCTACCTGCTGGCGAACGACGGCTACACCCCGATCTCCCAAACCTCGTTCGCCGTCGTCCCCGAGCCATCGCTGGCCGCCCTCGGCCTCCTCGGGCTCGGGCTGGTGAGCTTCCGCCGCAACCGCTGAACGACCCACCCGCGACCGCCATGAAAACGATCATCGCCATCTTCTCCGCCTGCCTGGCCATCACGGCTCCGCTCGCCGCCCAGGCCACCGTCAACGTCGACAAGCCGGACTACGCCCCGGGGGAAACCATCACCGTTTCCTGGACCGGAGCCACCGCGGCCACCGACTGGCTCGGCATCTACCCGAAGGGTGAAATCCCCGACGGCAACCCCGTGGCAACCGCCTGGGTCTACGTCAGCGGCAGCAAAACCGCCGGTTCCGTCGTGGATTCGGGCAGCGCGCCCTTCACCGTCGGCGTCGGCGAGTGGACAGCGTGGATGCTCGGCAACGACAGCTACACGCCGAAGGCCGGCGCCACACCTGTCGATTTTTCGGTGATCGATCCCGCCCCCTCCATCACCTTGTTCGCCGCGGCAAGCAACCTCACCACCGGCTCACCGGTCGACCTGTCGTGGACGATCAAGAACGGGGACCAGGTCACGACCCTGACACTCGACGACGGGACCAACCCGCCGCTCGACGTGCTCGGCCAGTCGTCGATCGCGGTGAACCCGTCGGGCAACACGACCTACACCCTCGAGGTCAATGGCGGCGAGGACTCCGCGACGACCCTGGTGATGGTGGCGGCGGAAAGCACTGCCGCCTTCTCGCTCGACAAGACCACCTTCACCGTGGGCGAAACCGTCACCGTGAGCTGGACCGGCGCCGCCGGCGGCGCCACCGACTGGGTGGGCATCTACACCGCCGGCACCACCCCGGGACTCCAGAATTCCTTTTCCTGGAACTACCTGAACGGCTCCCAAACGGCGGCCGCGGGCCCGGTCGACGGGTCGCTGGAATTCAATCTCCCGGCGGGCAACTACTACGCCCTCCTGCTCCTCAACGACGGCTATGAGATCGACCGTGGACCCATCCCCTTCACCGTGGTCGAGCCCCCGGAGGAGATCATTCCCGTCGAATCCGTCGTCAGGTCCGGCGACACCGTGACCCTCGTGTGGCAGTCGAAGGCCGGCCACGAATACGACATCTATGCCTCCGCGGATCTCGAGGGCGACCCCCAGGTCGATTGGGAGAACATCGCCTACGCCCTGCCATCGGATGGCGAAGGCACCACCGGTTTCACCGAGGTCCTGACAGTCCCGGCTCCCGCCCGCCGCTTCTACAAGATCTTCGAATTCCCCTCTGCTCCCTGACCATCCGCCGCTCCGCAGGCATTTCCATGAATCGCTCCCAGTTCCTCCGCCTTTCCGCCTACGGCGCCGCCGGCGCCTTCGTCTTCCGCCCGAAATGGGCCATGGGAGCGATCGACTATGACTTCCAGGGCACACCCGCCGGCCTCCGCCCCTACCTCCACGCCCCGCGGCCCGACTCGATCCGCGTCAGCTGGTGGACCGACAGCGACAGCCAGACTCACGTCGACTACGGCCTCACCGCGGGGAACCTGGACCAGACGGCCGGCGGCGGGATGAATCCGCTGGGTGCCAACTACCACTATCATGCCGCGCGGCTCACCGGGCTCCAGCCGGACACCTACTATTACTACCGGGTTCGCACGGAGCACGTGAGTTCCCAGGTCTTCCGATTCCGGACGCCGAAACCCCTCGGGACATCGACCGGCAAATACCGCGTCCTGGTGCTCGGCGACAACCAGATCATCGACCCCGCCCAACGCCGCTTCGAGCGGCTGGTCGAGCGGGCGAAGAAGAAAGTCGAGGACCTCTACGGCGTGCCGATCGAGGAAGCGGTCGACCTGGTCATCATGCCCGGCGACCAAGTCGATGTCGGCACGCTGGAGCACTACCGGCACCTCCACTTCAAGTTCAACGGCTGGATCTCCCCGAACGTCCCGATCATGACGACGATCGGCAACCATGAGACTTACAGCGATCCGGGCCTGGCCAACTACAAGGCGATCTTCACCTACGACGACCTCGACTGCCTCGGGGTGACCAGTCCCGACCCCGAGGTCTACTATGCCTACCAGCTCGCCAACATCGCCTTCGTCCACACTTCCAGCGAGCACGCCGGCCCCCCCCAGACGACCTGGGTGCAGAGCCTCGTCAATGCGGCCGGTCCCGCTCCCGGCATCGATTGGATGATCAGCCTCTGCCACCGTCCCTACCAAGCCGAGCAGTACATCGGCGACATCTCGAACTGGCTGAGGAACACCGCCATGCCGGTTCTCGCACAGACGGAAAAGCACGTCCTGAACATCGGGGCGCACCATCACATCTATGCCCGCGGCCAGACCCGCGAGTGGCCGGTCTACCACATCATTTCGGGCGGCAGCGCCTGGGACCAGTACTGGGGCCAGTCGAACGAGTCGGACTACGACGACGTCCAGAAGACCATTCCCAACTGGGCCTGGCAACTGATCGAGTTCGACCTCGACGCACGGACCATGGACGTCCGCTGTTTCGCCGAGGCCAACGTCAAGTTCCCGACCAGCACCCGCTGGTCATACAACAGCCGGCTCATCGACCGCTTCAGCCGCAAGCTCGGGCAGGCGCCGCCGGATGCCCCGGCCCTGACGAATGTCTTCGCGAGCCCGGCCACCCTGCCCCTCGTCCTGCAGAGTTCCCCCTTCTCCACCACCACCGGCGAGTCGTTGAACAGCTCGTGGTTCCAGGTCGCGACCGATGCCGCGTTCAGCGACCTGAAAGTGGATGACCTGCGCGACTTCGAGAACATCTACGGGGACACCGGTGCCCCCGACTACGAACCGGTCGACACGCGGGCCGGCATCGACATCCTGCAGAGGACGCTGGCGGCCGACGGGCTTGCGAACGGCAGCTACTTTGCCCGCGTCCGCCACCGCGACAGCAACACGCTCTGGTCGGATTGGTCGCCCGTCGTCGAATTCGGGGTGACCGGCAGCAGCTTCACCGGCGACCCGGCGATCCGCCTGGAGAAGAGCGTTTTCGCGCCCGGTGAAGACATCGCCGTCACCTACGAGGGCGGCCCGGGACTGGCGACCGACTGGATCGGCATCTACAAAAAGGGCCAGAACCCGGGGCCGGTCGCATCGACCACCTGGCAGTATGTCACCGGGACCAGCGGCATCCGCCACTTCACCACCAACCTCCCGGCGGGCGAATGGTTCGCCGCCTTCTTCACCAACGACGGCTACACCGAGATCGCCCCGCGGGTGGCCTTCTACGTCGGCGACAAGCCGGTCCTCGCCCCCGACCGCACCAGCTATGATGAAGGTCAGACCGTAGATCTTTCGTTCTCGAACGCCCCCGGCGGCGCGAACGACTGGGTCGGCATCTACAAGGAAGGCACCACCCCGGGAGCCGCCAACGCCAGTGCCTGGTACTACCTCAATGGCACCCGGACCCCGGGCGGAGCCGGCACAAACAGCGGCTTGATCCCGTTCAGCGGTCTCGCGAAGGGCTACTACTTCGCCGACTACTTCCTGGACGACGGGTACTTCGGGATCGCCGGAAGGGTACGCTTCTCGGTGGGCACCGAGATCACCCAGGTGTCGATGAGTTCCCCGACCGTCCAACCGGGTGCCGACTTCACGGTGAACTTCACCGACGGACCCGGCACACCCAAGGACTGGATGGGCATCTTCAAGAAGGGCGAGACGCCCGGTATCGACGTGCTGACCGCCTACCTCTACGTCGACGGCAACACCCAGGGCAGCGTCACCTTCAGCCTGCCGGATCTCCCGCCGGGCGACTACTTCGTCACGCTGTTCATCAACGACTCCTACACCGAGGTTTCGAACCGCTTCTACTTCAGCGTCCCCGGCAACGAGGCGCTCCATCTCGACCAGTCCAGCTTCGACGGTTCCGCCATGCTCCTCGCCTGGCGCAGCCGGGCCGGCGTCGACTACGAGATCCAAAGTAGCACCGACCTCGACGAGTGGGAACCGGTCCGCACCGTGCGTGGCACCGGCAGCTTGATCGAGGAGACGGTCACCGCGGACCCCGAGGTGCTGCCCAAGCTCTACTTCCGGCTGTCGACCCCCTGAAGCGGCGCCGCGGGTGGACCCTGGCGGACGAAGTAGGCCATCGCCGCCCCCAGCAGCGGAATGCCCGCCAGAACCATCCCGCAGGTGATCCGGTGGAAGAACTCCAGCTTCGCCGAGCCTCCCGCGAACAGGTCTTTGTACAACTGGATCGCCACGGAGCCGGTGTAACCGAGGGCGTCCGCGACATAGATCGCGAAGACCGCGGTTCCGGCGAAGCGCGTCACCGCGATGGTCCGGTCGAACAGCACGCTGCCGAAAGGCACATAAGCCAGGTAGGCGCCCAGGCCGGTTGCGATCATCCACATCTCGCCCCCGAGCCGGCCGCGGTCGAACAGGAACGTCGAGCCGCCCATCAGAACCAGGCCGCTAATCATCACCAGGTAGGTCACCACGAGGCCCGCCCGGTTGTTGCGGATCATGAAAATCAGCGCGAGCACCAGCAGCACCAGGAAGGCGATGGGCCGCTCGGTGCGGGAGAATGCGGCGGGATCGGAGATCCCCATCTCCAGGAAAATGTCGGCCTGGTAGTTGTCGCGGAAGTCGCGGTAGGCGGTGAGGCAGAAATACGCCAGGCACAGTGGCACCAGCCCCGGCAGGAAGCGCCGGATGAAGGCGTGGCGGCTGCTGCGGTCCATCGTGACCCGCTTCGACCTCAGCGCCTCGTCCGCCGCGCTCGGCGCGGGAAGCAGGGCCAGCAAGCCGACCGACAGCGCGAACAGCGGCAGGAACAGCGCCCCGGCCACGAACGGCATCCAGAACTCCGGCACCCCGGCATTCATCAACATCAAGCCCACCCGCTTGACCTCCCCGCTGGAGAGGATGAAGGAACAGGACAAGGCCGCCAGCAACAGCTCCGAGGTCCGCCGGCCTTCCAGGTAGCGGACGACAAATCCCCAGACCAGACCCAGCGGCAGCCCGTTGAGACAGATCGCCGCGACCTTCAGCGGCGCCGGCAGGACCGCGAACAGCAACAAGGAAAACAGCGCGAACAGGATCGCCGCCATCAAGGCCAGGCCGAGGCGCCGGTGGGGCACCTGCGGGCACACCCGCGCGCCCAGGTACTTCGACAGGCAGTAGCCGATGATCTGGGCGATCACGAACAGCGTCTTCGGCTCGATCACCCGTCCGCTCACTTCCAGCGCCAGCGGCACCTCCGCGTAGGTCGCCGCGGTGAACGGCTTGCGGAAGGCATACATGCTGAAGTAGGCCGAAAAGGAGGCGATCGACGTGTAGATTGCCAGCGCGACCGGGCTGCCATCCAGGAAGTGGGTGATTCGGCCGCGCCACGAAGATTTGCTCACTGGCCGGCATTCCTAACCGGCGGCACGCCGGAGTGCCAGCACCGAGACCGGTGACAACATCGACACTTCATCCACCCGCCCGGATCCTCGCGAACAAGCGCCCGGTTTCGGGCAGCACGAACACCGCCGGCGCCCCTTCCCCCGGCACTTCGGCGGAATGGTCCCACGACTCGAGGTCGTCGCACCACTCGATCGTGTAGGTGACCCCTGCTGCACCCGGGAAAGCCAGCGCGAAGCCGTCCGGCGTGGTCACCAACTCCACCCTGAACACCGACCCGGCGTCCAGCGGGTCGGTCCCGAAGGCGATCTCATCGCCGTCGGCCATGCCGTCGTTGTCGTCGTCCGGATCCTCATCGTCTGCAAGTCCGTCGAGATCCCGGTCGGCCACGAAGGTGACGCTGAGGTCGTCGATCGCCAGGCCCTGCGCGGGCAATCCCGGCAAAATGAAGCTTTGCCCCTGGTTCGGTTGTCCCCGGCTGTGTTCCACACCGGTGAACTTCATCCAGCTAAAGTCGGCCGCGCTTCCGCCCGAACCGCTCAGGCCCAGGGCATTCGTCCCCACGGGTTCACTGGTTCCCTGCGCGACCCCGATGTCGGTCGACGTCATGCCATTCGCCGGCCCGTTGCTTGCGGTGAAGCTGCCTTCATACGAGAGGAAACTCGTGACGACACCGTTCACCGTGACCGCGAAGCCATCGGGCGAGCCGTTCTGGATCCCCGCGATCAGCTTCGAGAACAAACGGTGCCCCGAGGCGGTCGTCGCCCCTTCCGTGAAGGAGCTGAGGAAATGCTGACCGGCATCATAGACCTCGCCGTTGCTGCCGTTGTAGAGCACGAGTTCGACCTCGGCGGGATTCCCGGCAAATCCCGGCCCGACCGCGATTTCGACGAACTCGCCGCTATCGGTACTATCGTTGTCGTAGTGAAACTCGTTCACGAAGACGTCCGCCGGCAATGCTCCCGAACCTGGCCCGGGGGTGAAGGTGAAGCGCAGCGTGAATTCCTCGTCCGCGGCGACCGACAATCCGTGGACCCGCAGCATCCTCGCGGTCGCGGCACCGCCCGGCACCGGCCCGGTCGGCAGCGTCGTTGAAGCCGTGAACGCGAGATCAGGCAGCGGCAAGATCCCGCCATCTTTCACCAGGGCGACCTCGATCGTGTCCTCGCTGCCGCCGGACACCGCCCGCCACTGTTCCACCTGATAGGCGACGTCGAGCATTGTCAGGGTTGTCCCGCTGGAGTTGATGAACCGGGCCTCGGCGACCATTCCCGAGGCCCCCGGGAGGAAGCCGAAGGCCACTTCATTTCCCTCACCGTATGCCCGCGCGCCGGAAAGCGGCGACGAGCCGTCGTCGATCCCGGTCCAGCCGCCCCCCGCCGTCGACCACGAGGCTGGGTCATGGGCACCGTCGAAGCCGTCGAAGTTCTCTGCCACCGTTTCGCCGGCCACGGTGAAGACATAGGGCCCGTCGACGTCCAGCACGTTGAGGATCGCCTCGGCCCCGTCGAAGCCGCCCGTGGTCGCGGAAAACGTCACCGCCCCGCTGCCCGACGGCAGGAAGTCGCGGGTGGTCACGATCCCCGTGGTCGCACTGCTTTGCCCGGCGGGAATCACCAGCGACGCCTGCTGCGGAACGGCCCGGGGATCGTCCGAGACGAAGTCCACCGTGACGTTGGAAACCGCCGGTTCCGGCAGGATGACCGTCAAACTCGCGGTGCCAGGCGGATCGCTTTCACGCACCACCTGTGCGGAAAGCGCGAGCCCGAGATCGGAGTAGTCCTGGTCCAGTTCCAGGTCCGCGAAAACCGCGAAGTGGTCCGAGGCCGTGGCACTCGTGGAGGAGGCCAGCGGCGAGCCCGCTTTCGGCAGGCCGATGCTGTTCGAGGTATCGAGCGCCGAGTTGTAGACCTCCTCCGCGTGCGGACGTCCGGCAAGCGCCGGCGAGACGAGCATTACATCCAGGGCATAGCCGTTCCCGCCCGGAAAGGTGACCGGCGAACCATTGGTCTGGCGCGGATCTAGCAGGGTCACCCCGGCCGGGGGAAAGTAGCTCAGCGGATTGGTCGAGTAGGTGATCGGAAACGGGAAATCCGCGCCCAGCACGTAGGTGCTTGGCAAGCTCGACGGAAGGGATTGATAGGTGGTGTTGCCGTAGTTCGGGTTGAGATTGAAGTCACCGGTGACGATGAAGTTGTCGTTCCCGGTCAGGCCCATCCCCGCCACGTGGGCGGCGATCCGCTTGAGCTCGACGCCCCGGCGGAACCGATCGGTGCTGCCCCCCGGCTTGAGATGCGCGGTGACCAGCACCGGGTCGCGATCGGTCCCCGGGACATCGACCTTTACCACTGCCGGCAGCCGGGTGAGTTCCTTCGCCCCGGCCGGCGAGCGGATTTCCGATGCCAACAGGTACGGGAACCGGGACAGGAAGGCCACCCTCAGGTCGGTGTCGAAGGATCCCGACAAGCCGCCCGACGCCGAGTAGGTCGCGACGTGCACATACGGGTAGGCCAGGCTGGCCGCGAGGGCCGCCACATCGTTCGGACTACCCGACATGTCGGCCGAGTCGATTTCCTGCAGCGCCACCACGTCGGCATCGATCCGCGCCAGGATCTGCTTCACCGTTTCATGATCGGGCGTCCCCGGATCACCGAGGCCGAATTCCGGATAGTAAACCCCGCCCGAGCTCTGCGTGAAGTGGGCGCCGACGTTGAACGTTGCCACACGGATCTCCACGGCACCGGCCGGGGCCAGCGCGGCGAGGAACAGCAGGATGGGTTTCAACATGACGCGGATCGTCGCCAACGTAGCAGAACGAATGCCGCTGGCGACCCGCGAAAATCCACCGCCGCGACGGCACTCCGGACGATTCGGATTTGCGGTGTGGGAAGGGAGACGATGGAATCCGCCCGTGATGCCGCGCGCTTGCCTCCTCGTCGCCCTTCTGTTCACCGCCTGCCAGAGGCCCGCCCCGGAACCGCCGGTCGTCCCCGCGCCGCGGCCGGCGCCGACCGTCGTCCGCACCGCCCCGTCCCCCGGCGAACTGACGGCCATGCCTCTCGACAAGCTTTTCACCCGCCAGCAGACCGGCTCGGTCCTGATTTACGACGCCCGGCCGGCATTCGTGTCGTCGTTCGGCGCCATCCCCGGCGCCATCTCGTGGCCGCGCCGCGACTTCAAGCGCGGTCTGCCGCAGCACGAGGAGGAAATCCGCGCCGCCGAGTCCGCCGGCACCCCTGTGGTGATCTATTGCACCGATGCCGACTGCCCCGATGCCAAGACCGTCGCGAAGCAACTGGTCGCGCTCGGCCACGACGTCTCGGTTCTCGAGGGCGGCTTCGCGGAATGGAAAGGCGCCGGCTTGCCCGTCGAGTGAATCCCCCGGCGAGCGGGCGCGGCCAGGCACGATCCCCCCGGGAACCGCGTCATCACCGGGGAATCAAGGAAATCCCGGCATTGACAGCCTCGCGCCCGCGACTTACGGAATCCCCCCCGCACGCGCTGAGCGTCACGGCGGAGTAGCCAAGTGGTAAGGCATCGGTTTGCAAAACCGCTATTCGTGGGTTCGATTCCCACCTCCGCCTCCAGCTTCAATTGCTGGATCTTCGTTCCCCCGGGTCCTGCGGCTTCGCCGTCCCTCGCGATTTTGAACTGAATGGGATGAGACTGCTTTGCTTCCACCCCTGACGATCGCCAGCCTTCTTTTTCGCAGCTGACGTTCTGCGTCTTGCCATAGCGGAAACTCGATCGTTTTGGCGCACAGGAACATCTTCTGCCAAGGTCGCAGACACCAAGGACTAACTGGCAAACGAATACTCCGATGCGGCCGGCTTCTCGTGCCGGACGTAGGCACCGCAGGAATCCCTGACGACGAGGCGGGGTGCCAGCGAGAGGTGGCAGGCGGGATGGCTGGCATCCGACAAGCGGTCCATCATGGTCCGGAATGCCGTCAATGCGATCTCCCGGCACGGTTGCTGGATGGTGGTCAGCGCCGGCGACACGAGGGTCGCGAACTTCACATCGTCGAAGCCGACGACCCGGACCTCGTTGGGGACCCGGATGTGGCAGCGGTGCAGCTCGCGCGACAGCAGGGCCGCGGTGTGGTCGTTGGCACAGACGTAGGCTTCCGGCCGGAGCGGCCCGGTGAGGCTGCGGAGGAACTTGCGGTCCTCCATTTCCCCGATGTGGATCCAGTTCGGGTCGGGCTTCACCTTCCACCGTGCGAGGGCTTCGCGGACCCCGGCAATGCGGGCCTCCACCGTGGGCGCGGACAGCGGACGCGCGACGAAGTGAATCCGCGTGCACCCCAACTTCAGGAGGTGCTCGGCGAGCAGGAAGCCGCCGGCGACGTTGTCGATTCCGACCAGGTCGAAGTCGCTGCGAGATGGAAAGGCCGCGAGGTCGCGGTCGAGCAGGACCACCGGGATCCCGGACTCGCGGAGCATTTCCGCCATCGCCCGGTTGGCCTCTTCCTTGCCCTTCACCAGCTCCCGCGGGGCGAAGAAAACCCCCGCGACCTTGCGCTCGATGAACTGCCGGCACAGCTGCTCGGCCTGGCGCAGGCTCAGATCCGGGTCGCCCTGCGGCTGGTCGGATCCGCCCCACACCAACCCGTAGTCGTGCATCCGCGCGAGGCTGGCGATCTCGCCACAGATGTGCTGGAAAATCTCGGTATTCCCCAACCCGGGCACCAACAGGGCCAGGAGCTTGCTTGCGGGCCCCTCCTTGGGCGCCTTGCGAGCGAAGGTGCCGGATCCGGCCCGCCGCTCCACCAACCCTTCGTCAGCCAGCACCCGCAAGGCCCGTGCGACGGTCGGCCGCGAAACCCCGAAGCGCCGCACCAACTGCGCCTCGCTCGGCATCCTGCCCTCCACGCCGTAGCGGCCGGACAACACTTCGTCGCGCAGCTGCCCGGCGATCTCGGGAAACCGCACACTGGGATTTTTCGGGGACTCCATGGGTTTAATGAGAAACAATCACATTCAATACCGCCGTCAATCTGTTTATCATTTGCGACAAATCAGTCATTTCATCCCTTTGTCAGATCTGACTTCTTCGAGGCCCTTGGACCGAGAAAATAGGCAATTGCAGGCGATTTGAACAACTTCCAGCGGACCGACGTCGGTTCGCGGCTTTTACGACAGGAACCCGTGTGACTGATCATTTTCTTTTCATTTCATCGTGAATTGTCAATCTGCCGCTCCCTCACCCCGGCACACGATGAAGCACAAGCGCGTCTACGATCACCTGCACGACCTGATCACCCGCGGTGAACTGGCGGCAGGCGACCGGCTTCCCACCGAGGTCGAGCTGGCGGAACGCTTCAAGACCTCCCGCCCCACCGCGGCCCGTGCGCTCAACCTGCTGGAGGCCCAGGGCATGATCTTCCGGCGCGCCGGCTCCGGCTCCTTCGTGAGCCGCAGCGCCAAGACCCGGGCGCCCGGCAACCAGGGCACCTTCGGCCTGCTCGTGCACGGCATCGGCCACACGGAAATCTTCGAACCGACCTGCGCCGCCATCGCCGCCGAGGCGGAGCGCGACGGCTGCATCCTGCGCCTGAGCAGCGGTGCCTCCGACAGCCCCGACCTGCTGACAACCTGCCGCCGCTTGATCCGCGACGGGGTCGACGGGGTCTTCTTCGCGCCGGTCGAACTGGACGAGAATACCGGGGAGGCCAACCGCGCGATCATCAGCGAACTCGCCGCCGCCGGCATCCCGGTGGTCCTGCTCGACCGCGACTACCTGCCCTACCCCGGCCGCAGCGAACTCGATCTGGTCGGCCTGCAGAACTATCGCTCCGGCCACGCGCTCGGCAGCCACCTGATCGCCCGCGGGGCGCGCCGGATTGAGTTCCTCGCCCGGCCCGGTTCCGCCGCCACGGTGCGCCAGCGGCACAACGGGATCATCGGCGCGATGTTCGACCATGACCTGATCGGCGGTGCCTCGCCCACCCGCTTCGTCGAGCCGGGCGACCTGAAGGAGCTCCGCAAGCTGACCGCGAAATGGCGCAAGGAGCCGACCGCCGTCGCCTGCGCCAATGACATCACCGCCGGGGAACTGCTGCAGTCGCTCCGCGAGCTCGGCTTCCAGGTCCCCGGCGACCTCATCGTGGGGTCCTTCGACGACGTGCGCTACGCCAAGCTGCTGCGACCGGCGCTGACCAGCGTCCGCCAGCCGGTCGAGGAGATCGGCCGCCTGGCCTACCATGCCATGTCGACGCGCCTCGCCCGGCCCGACCTGCCCGCCCGCGAGATCCGCGCCGAGGGCACCCTCGTCGTCCGCGACTCGACCGCGGGATTCGGAAAGGAATTCCGCTGACACCCGTTCTCAAGACCCAAGCAAAACCCATGAATAAACTGTTCTTCTGGTCCCTGACCTCCGCCCTCGCCGGCTTCCTGTTCGGATTCGACACCGTGGTCATTTCCGGCGCGGAACAAACCATCCAAAAACTCTGGGGGCTCGACAGTATCCTCCACGGCGTCGCGATGGGTGCCGCGCTCTATGGCACGGTGATCGGCGCCCTGGTCGGCGGATGGCCCACCGAGCGCTTCGGCCGGAAGAAGACACTGTTGTGGATCGGCCTGCTCTACTTCGTCTCCGCGATCGGGTCCGCCTTCGCGCCGGAAGTTTATTCCTTCATCCTCGCCCGCTTCATCGGCGGACTCGGGGTGGGCATCAGCACCGTCGCCGCCCCGCTCTATATTTCCGAAATCTCCCCGCCGGACAAACGCGGGCGGCTGGCCGGGATGTTCCAGTTCAACATCGTCTTCGGTATCCTCGTCGCCTTCCTGTCGAATGCCCTGCTGGCGAAGACCGGCGACAACGCCTGGCGCCTGATGCTCGGCGTCGAGGCGATCCCGGCGATCATCTACACGGTGATGACCTTCGCCATCCCGGAGAGCCCGCGCTGGCTGATCGGCAAGAAGGGCGACCGCGAGGCCGGCACCGCGGTGCTGCGGATGGTTTCGCCCCAGTCGTCGCCCGCCGAGGTCGACACCCTGGCGAATGAAATCGAACACCACTATGCCCGCGGCCGCGCCAAGACCCCGTTCTGGTCCTCCCACCTGAAGGTCCCGATCATCCTCGCCTTCCTGATCGCCTTCTTCAACCAGCTCTCCGGCATCAACGCCATCCTCTACTTCGCGCCGCGCATCTTTGAAATGACCGGCCTCGCCAAGGAAGCCGCACTGTTGCAGTCGATCGGCATCGGCCTCACCAACCTGGTGTTCACCTTCGTCGGCCTGTGGCTGATCGACCGCCTGGGCCGTCGAACGCTGCTCTACATCGGCTCCTTCGGCTACATCCTGTCGCTGGGCCTGGTTTCGTGGGCCTTCTACAGCGAGACCTACAGCATTGTCCCCGCCTGCATCTTCGCCTTCATCGCCGCCCATGCGGTCGGCCAGGGCGCGGTGATCTGGGTCTTCATCTCGGAGATCTTCCCCAACGAGCACCGCGCCAGCGGCCAGTCGCTCGGCTGCGCCACCCACTGGATCTTTGCCGCGCTGCTGACGACGGTCTTTCCGAAAATGGTCGACTCCTTCCACCCCGGCGCCGTGTTTTTGTTCTTCGCCGGAATGATGGTGCTCCAGCTCCTGTGGGTGAAACTGATGGTGCCGGAAACCAAGGGCGTGCCGCTGGAAGATCTCGAGGCCAGGCTCCTCGGGAAAAGCTGAGCCGGCCGGCCGCGCTTACAGTTGAGCGCGGCTGTCATGGCAGCTTTGTTGTCCTGTGCTTCCTTTGACGTTCCGCACCCGGAAACCGGGCCGGATGCTTGCCGGCCGAATCACCAAACACCAACCATCTCATGACCCGCCTCAGCCGACTGCTCCTGCTCGCCCTCCTCACCGCCCGTCCCGCGTCCGCCGCGGACGATCTCCTGGTCGCGGATTTTGAATCCGCCGGATTCGGGGATTGGAAGATCAGCGGCGATGCCTTCGGCCGCCAGCCGGCGACCGGCGCCCTCGACGGCCAGATGAAGGTGGAGGGCTTCCTCGGGCAGGGATTCCTGAGCGGCTTCCACGGCGGCGACGACGCCACCGGCAAGGCGGCATCCCCGCCGTTCAAGATCGAGCGCAAGCACCTCAACTTCCTGATCGGCGGCGGCGGCCACGCCGGCGAGACCTGCATCAACCTGCTCGTCGGCGGCGAGGTCGTCCGCACCGCCACCGGCCCGAACGTCCAGCCGGGCGGCAGCGAGCGCCTGGCCTGGGCGACATGGGATCTCTCCGACCTGGCCGGTGAAAGCGCCCACCTCGAGGTCGTCGACACGCGCAAGGGCGGCTGGGGCCACCTGAACATCGACCAGATCGTCCAGAGCGACCGGCCGATGGTGATGGATGTCCGGCGCGAGTTCACCATCAACAAGCGCTACCTCATTTGGCCGGTCAGCCGTGACACCGCGACGCGGGAGCGCTTCTACCTGACCCTCGACGATCAGGACGAGCCCTTCGACTTCTCTTACATTTGCCTCTCCGGGAAGCCCGACTTCTGGGTCTTCACCGACCTGGCCAATTTCCAGGACCGCAAGCTGACCGTCACCGGCCGGATCCCCGGGGCGCTGGCGGAGGCCTGGGACCAGGTGACCCTCAGCGACAGCTTCCCCGGCGAAGAAGACCTCTACCGGGAACCCGAGCGCCCGCAGTATCACTTCACCAGCCGGCGCGGCTGGCTGAACGATCCCAACGGCCTCGTCTATCAGGACGGCACCTGGCACCTGTTCTACCAGCACAACCCCTACAACCACGGCTGGGACAACATGCACTGGGGCCACGCCACCAGCACCGACCTGCTGCATTGGAAAGAGAATCCGGACGCCTTGTTCCCCGACGCCGAGGGCTTCATGTATTCCGGTTCCGGGATCGTGGTCCCGAAGGACAAGACGACGCTCAAGGTGGAGGGCGACAGCGCGCTGGTCCTCGCCTACACCGCGGCCGGCGGCCACAGCTACGTGCCCGGGGTCAAATTCACCCAGGCGCTCGCCATCAGCAATGACGGTGGCAAGACCTTCCAGAAGTTCGAGGGCAACCCGGTGGTTCCGCACCACGTCCATGAGAACCGCGACCCAAAGGTGTTCTGGCACGAACCCACCTCGCACTGGGTGATGGCCCTCTACCACGACGGCAACGAGTACGGCATCTACACCTCGCCCGACCTGGTGAAGTGGACCCGGACCTCGACCTACCAGATTCCCGGCGACGCCGAGTGCCCCGACCTCTTCGAGCTTCCGGTCGACGGCGACCCGAAGAACACCCGCTGGGTCGCCTGGGGCGCCAACGGGAAGTACCTGCTCGGCGACTTCGACGGCCGCGAGTTCAAGCCCGACGGAGCCCCCTTGCGCCACTACTTCGGCAACACCTATGCCGGCCAAACCTACGACAACGCCCCGGACGGCCGCCGTGTCCACTTCGGCTGGATGCGCGAGGGCGGCGGCATGCCCAACTCCCCGTTCAACCTCCAGATGTCGGTCCCGATGGACTTCCAGCTGCGCAAGGTCGACGGCAACACCCGGCTTTGGATCGAACCCTCACCGGAGCTCGCGACCCTGCGCCGCGATTCCCGGGAGTGGAACAACCTTGTAATCGGGAAGGACTCCGATCCTTTCTCCACTTTCACCGGCTCCCGCTTCGAGCTGGAGGCGGTGATCGATGCCAGCACCGTGTCGTCCGAGGCGGGCTTCAGGATTTTCGGCGAGCCGGTCGCCCTGTGGAAGCGCGCCGACCAGAGCTTCACCGGCATGGAAGGGCCGCAGCCTCCGGTCGATGGCAAGCTTCACCTCAAACTCTTCGTCGACACCGTCTCGGTCGAAACCTTCGTGAACGGGAGTTACCACGGCCGCTACCTCACCCCGAAACCCGGCACCCGCACCATTGGCCTGTCCGGGAACGATGGCGTCCGCTTCGAAAGCCTCCGTCTCCACCGCCTCGATTCCGTCTGGAAGTGACCTCCGGGAGGGCCCGCCCACCCCGGCCGGCAGCCCCGGAAATCATTGCAGCGCCTAGCGCCCGCGGCCTCCGCGCCCCCCGGAGACCGGGGAGATTTGGCCTTGCACCAATGATGCAGCCAGTTAGACTCGCCCCTACGGTCGGACTAGTTCCGGTTCGTGCAACCAAACAACTCAAGCAACCATTATGAAACTTGTGAAAATCGCCGTCCTCGCCGCCGCAGCCGCCGGAACCTTCGTCGCCGCATCCTGCTGCTCCAGCAGCCCGGCTCCCGCTCCGGCCGCTCCGACCTACGTCGCGCCCGCCAAGTAAGCCGGCCGGCCCGGCCGTCCCCGGATGGCCGGAAATGACTCAAAGCAGGGTGGCCGGACCGCCGGACCACCCTGCATTTTCTCGGGAAGACATTTTTTCTCGCGAAATCTGAAAAACCTCACTTCACTCCCGCCATGTTCCGCGTAATTGCTGCCGTCTGTGTTTCCGCCTTCGCACTCGTGTCCGCCTCCTGCTGCTGCACCGGGGAGCCCAAGGCCAAGCCGCTTCGCCCCCTGCCCCAGTTCCAAGAGGTTCCGGCAGCGCCCCAAGTCGAGTACTCGAAGTGAGCCTCGTTGCTTGATTCGATCTTTCCAAAACCCCGTCCGAATGTTCGGACGGGGTTTTTCGTTTTCCACGTAAGCGACCTAGCGTGAACGATTCGATGGTTGCCAAATGTCCGATTTTGGGTATCCCACAGAACCTCATACCGATGAAAACCCCAGATTCGCGGCCGCGGTTCCAATCCTCGAACCGGCACTACCACCGCTATCGCCAGGACCAGCCCGAAGAGTGGCGCACCTGGATCGACGGCTCTCATGGGACGCCGGGACGCCGCCGCCGGTCCACGACCCTCGGCCGTTGGGCGATCGCCGCGCTGCTCGCCACCGGCGCGACCGCCGTGGTTTGCTACCACATGCTTTGACCCGGCCGTCCTCCCCCGGGAGCACGGAGACACACTTGATCGCGCTTTGACATTCCCCCGCGGCTGACCCACGTTGCCCGCCCGCCGCGAAAAAGCGGCTCATTGATCATGGGCAAGAGCCTCTACCAAAAAGTGTGGGAAAGCCACGCCGTCAGCACCCTGGCCGACGGCCGGACACAGGTTTTCATCGGAACCCATCTCATCCACGAGGTGACGTCCCCGCAGGCCTTCGGCATGCTCCGCGATCTCGGCCTGAAGGTGAAATACCCTCAGCGCACCTTTGCGACCGTCGACCACATCGTCCCGACGGAGAACCAGGATCAGCCGGTCGACCCGCTTGCCGCGGAAATGATGGCGGCCCTGCAGAGCAACGCCGATGATTTCAACGTCACCTACTTCGACCTGAAGTCGGGCAAGCAAGGGATCGTTCACGTCGTCGGTCCCGAGCAGGGCATCACCCAGCCAGGCACCACCATCGCCTGCGGCGACTCCCACACCGCCACCCATGGTGCCTTCGGTGCCATTGCCTTCGGCATCGGCACCACCCAGGTCCGCGACGTCCTCGCGACCCAGACGATGGCCATGGAAGCCCTCAAGGTCCGCCGCATCGAGGTGAACGGCAAGCTCCGCCCGGGAGTCTACGCCAAGGACGTCATCCTCCACATCATCCGCCAGCTCGGCGCGAAGGGCGGGATCGGCTACTGCTACGAGTATGCCGGCAACATCTTCGACGAAATGTCGATGGAGGAGCGCATGACCGTCTGCAACATGTCCATTGAAGGCGGTGCCCGCTGCGGCTACGTCAACCCGGACGAGAAAACCGTCGCCTACCTCAAGGGCCGGCCCTACGTTGACATGAGCGACTTCGAGGCCACCGCCGCCCGCTGGCTCTCCTTCGCCTCCGATCCGGATGCCACCTTCGATGATGTCGTGAAGATCGACGCCGGCGAGATCGAGCCCACCGTCACCTGGGGCATCTCCCCCGACCACGGCATCGCCATTTCCGAAACCATCCCGGACCCGGCCGCCGCCGCGACGCCGGTCGAGAAGGCGAGCATCGAGGAAGCCCTTGCCTACATGAAGCTGCCCGCCGGCACCCCGATCAAGGGGGTCAAGGTCGACGTTGCCTTCATCGGCTCCTGCACCAACGGCCGCCTCTCCGACTTCCGCGAGGTGGCGAAGTACATCCAGGGCCACAAGGTCGCCGAGGGCGTCAAGGCCATCGCCGTGCCCGGATCCCAGATCGTCGCCCAGCTGTGCAAGCAGGAAGGCATCGACAAGATCTTCACTGCCGCCGGCTTCGAATGGCGCGAGGCCGGGTGCTCGATGTGCCTCGCCATGAACCCGGACAAGCTGGTCGGCGACCAGCTCTGCGCCTCCTCGTCCAACCGGAACTTCAAGGGCCGCCAGGGCTCCCCGACCGGACGCACCGTCCTGATGTCGCCGGTGATGGTCGCCGCCGCCGCCATCCGCGGCAGCGTCGCCGACGCCCGCGAACTCTTCGACCTCGCCCCGCAATCCGCGGTTGCCTGATCCCACCGACTTCCCGTTCCAACCTTTTCATCCGCGACCATGGCACTTGCAAAAGTCACCTCCGTCTCCGGCACCGGCGTCTTCGTCCCGGGCGCCGACATCGACACCGACCGGATCATCCCGGCCCGGTTCATGAAATGCGTCACCTTCGACGGTCTCGGCGAGTTCGCCTTCTATGACGTCCGCTTCAATCCGGAAACCGGCGAGAAGACCGAACACCCGCTCAACGACCCCCGCTTCAAGGAAGCCTCGATCCTGCTTGCCGGCGTGAACTTCGGTTGCGGATCGTCCCGCGAGCACGCCCCGCAGTCGCTGTCGAAGTACGGCTTCCAGGCCGTCATCGCCGAGTCCTTCGCCGAGATCTTCTTCGGCAACTCGACTACCCTCGCGATGCCCTGCGTTACGCTCACCGCCGCGGAAATCGCGCAACTGCGCGAGGCGGTGGAAGCCGACCCCGCGGTTGAGATCACCATCGACCTCGCTGCCAAGCGCGTCCGCTCGTCCGCCGGCCACGACTTCGCCCTGAACATCCCCGAGTCCGCCCGCGATGCGCTGGTCTCCGGACGCTGGGATCCGATCCAGGAACTCCTCGACAACGAGTCCAAGGTGTCCGCCACCGCCGCGGCCCTCAGCTACGTGTAAACCGTAGCAGACGTTAGAAGGAACTTCCGGTCCGTTGGATTGACGGGCCGGAAAGCGTGCGCTAGGGCTTCCCGTCCAATGACCGGAGCACGACTCTTCCTATCACTCGGCGTCCTCTTCCTGCTCGCGGCCAAGGCCTCGGCCCAGATCGACGTGGCCCTCCAGATGGCCCGCAAGACCTTCGTCGCCGGGGAACAGATCTCGGTTTCGGTCAGCATCACCAATCACTCCGGCCAGGACCTGGTCTTCCAGGGCAACGACCGCGCCGGATGGATCGATTTCACGGTGACCTCCAGCCGCGGGGTGCCGATGACTCCCCTCGGCCGCCCGGCCTTCGGAGCGGTGAAGATTCCCCTGGGCCAGACGATGACCCGCACCATCGATCTCTCCAGCCTCTATCCGCTGCAGTCGATGGGGAATTACTCGGTCTACGGGGTCGTCCGCCTTCCCGGCCAGACCACCGACGGATTCATCTCCAACCGCCTGCTCTTCAACGTCAACAATGCCCTGCCCTACTGGACCCAGAAAGTCGGCGTCCCCGGCAAGGCGGGCCAAAGCCGCGAGTACCGCGTGCTGAACTTCACCGGCGGCCAGAAGAACACGCTCTACTCGCAGGTCGTCGACCTGCGAACCGGCACTCCGCTCCAGACCCATTCGCTGGGCGAGGTCCTGATGTTCCGCAAGCCGTCGGTGACCCTCGACAAGAACCAGATCATGCACGTCCTCTACCTGGTGGGCCCCACCGTCTGGGCCCACACCCGGGTTGGCCCGGACGGCTCGCTGCTGGGCAGGGAACTCCACAAGCGCGGCGCCGGCCCCGACCCGCAACTGATCACCACGCCACAAGGCGTCGTCCAGGTGGTCAATGGCATCGCCTACGACCCGAGAGCCGAAGCCGAAGCGCGCGGCCGGGTTCGCAAGGCATCCGACCGGCCCGCTTTCATCTTCCAGTGAGACCCAAATCCCGCTGCAAATCCGATTTGGACTTTACATCGACTACCCCAATATCTAAACATCCCGTAATATTTGGTTAATTTAACCACCATTGCTTCATGAGAAAGCTTTTTCGTCTGTTCCTCCCCCTCTTTGCCCTCCTTCTCTCCAGCGCTGCCCTCCAGGCACGCGGATTCCGCACGGTCGTCATCGACCCCGGCCATGGCGGCCATGACAAGGGAGGCCAATGGGGCCTCGTCTACGAAAAGCATCTCGCACTCGACACGGCCACCCGCTTGGAAACGGAGCTCAAGAAGCGCGGCTTCCGCACGGTGATGACCCGCCGCAGCGACTACTTCATTTCCCTTCCGGAGCGCGTTCGCATCACCAAGCGCTACTCGGACGCGATCTTTGTCAGCGTGCACTACAACTACACTTGGAAGCAGCAGGTTTCCGGCCTCGAGACCTTCTTCTGCACCGGACAAAGCCGCTCCCTCGCCTCCAACGTCCATGCCGGCATGATGTCGAAAGTCCGGGTGGTCAACCGCGGCGTCAAGTTCGCCCGCTTCTACGTGATCCGCAACAATACCTGCCCGGCCATTCTCGTCGAGTGCGGCTTTGTCAGCAATGCCGACGAGCGGGCGCGGATGAAGTCCGCCTGGTTCCGCCAAGCGCTCGCGGAAGGGATTGCCGACGGCATCGTGCGCTATCGCCGGGCTGGTTGAGGCCCCGCATGCAGGCGGCTTGCCGGGTTCCCCCACGGCCTGTTAGCGTGCCGCCATGTCCTTTGTTTCAGCCGCAGTCATGCGGTCGCTTGAAGAAGCGGCTTTCCAACGAGGGGTTGCCGCCGAACGGCTGATGGATCTGGCCGGGAAAGGCATCGCCGGCCGGCTGGCATGTCAGTTTCCAAAACCGGGCCACGCGGTGGCCTATATCGGCAAGGGCAACAACGGGGGAGATGCACTGGTGGCGCTCCGCCACCTCCGGCTCGCCGGTTGGAGCATCTCGGTCAGGAGCGCGTTCCCGGCATCGGAATTGGGAGAACTCCCCGCGCGCAAGCTGGATGAGCTGGCGATCGAACCCAACGCACCGGTTCCCGCCTCGGGTGCCCCCTTGCTCTTGCTCGACGGACTGCTGGGGATCGGAGCACGGGGACCGCTCCGCGATCCGCTCGCCCGGCTGGCCGAGGAAATGGCGACGCTCTGGAGCCACCACGGCGCGACCGTCGCCGCAATGGATCTGCCATCGGGCATGGACCCCGACACCGGGGATGGCGACGGCCCGACCGCGGACCTCACCTTGACCGTCGGCGTCCCGAAACGCGGCCTCGCCACCCCCGCGGGCGTCCTCCGCTCCGGGCGGATCGTGCTGGTCCCGCTTCATGACCTGCCCGTTCCCGCCCCCGGGGACCTCGAGTTCTTTTGCCCCGATACCTCGCCGCCGTTGCTGCCACCGCGGCCCCACGAGTTTCACAAGGGCAATGCCGGACGGGTCGGGCTCCTGGCCGGCTCGCCCGGAATGACCGGCGCGGCGGTTCTGGCAGCCACGGCGGCGGTGAAAGCCGGCGCCGGCCTGGTGACCCTCCACGTGGAACCCGGATTCTTGTCCTCGCTCGCCGCCCCGATGCCACCGGAGGTCATGGTCCGCCCTTCCGATGATCCCGTTTCGGACGCCTCTGATGCATCGCACGATGCCTTGGTCATCGGTCCGGGCACCGGCAACTGCGGGGAGCACTGGCGCAGGTCACTGCTTGAGAAGCTCGCCAGCTGCAACCTTCCCGCCGTTCTCGACGCCGACGCGTTGAACCTGATTGCGACCAAAGGGCGACATGACCTGCTAGGTCCGCACCATCTGATCACCCCCCACCCCGGGGAGTTCCGCCGGCTGGCGCCGGACCTTGAGCCGGATCGCCGCGTTGCCGCGGTTTCCGCGTTCGTGACCCGCCATCCCTGCACCCTTCTTCTCAAAGGCGCGCGCAGCCTGGTCGGCGCCAACGGGTTCACCACCCGCTTCAATCCCACCGGTCACGCCGGCATGGCGTCCGGTGGTCAGGGCGACGTCCTGGCCGGAGTCGCCGGGGCCCTGCTCGCGCAGGGTCTTTCGACCGTGGACGCCGGTTCGCTCGCCGCGTGGCTTTGCGGCCGCGCCGGGGAACGCGCACTGACCGACGGGCCAATCTGCCCCGCAAGTTCCACCCTCACCCGCTTGGGTGCAGCCATGCGGGACTGGCAGACCCGCAGTCGTTAGAAGCGATCCTTCTAAGCCCCCGCCAATTCCGCGAACACCATCAGCCCCCCGCTCGTCTGCAGGGTGCTGATGACCACCACATCCTGGGACGTCCCGATCTTCGAAACCGCATGGTTCACCACGATCATGGTCCCGTCCGGTAGATAGCCGACGCCCTGGTGCTCGTCCTTTCCCCCGCGCACCAGCGCGAGCCTGACCCTCTCCCCCACCCTGACCGTCGGCCGCAGGGCATCTAACAATTCATCGAAATTCAGCACGTCCACGCCGCGCAGTTTCGCCACCTTGCAGAGATTCTCGTCGGTGCTCATCAGCCGCGCGCCGAGCAGCTGCGCCATCTGGACCAGCCTTCCGGTGATCGTTTCATCCCCGCTGACGTCGGACGAGTCCTCGATGCTGATCTGCAGGTCTTTCGCGCCCCGCATCTCTTCCAGGCAAGCAAGCCCCCGCTCCGCCCGCTGGCGCTTGGCCGGGGTCGGCGAGTTGGCGAGCACCTGGATTTCATCCAGCACGAAGCGCGGCACGACCAGGCGACCGCGCAGGAAGCCGGCCCGCACCACCGCCGGAACCCTGCCGTCCATCACGGTGTCCCCGTCCAACACGACGGGCTGGCCCGTGCTGCTGTCCTGGCGAAAGCGGACATAGGGGAGAATGAACGCGAAGTCGTCCCGGCTGCTCCTCAAGGCGAGCACCGCCCCGATGAACCCCAAGCTGGCGTAGAGGATCATCTGGATCGTGAAACTGATCGTGGTCACCAGCGCTTCGCCATCGACGACGTCGGCGGAGTCGCGGGAGGCCAGTTTGTCCCGCACCGCAAGTGAGACGAGATTGGAAATGTCGATCCGGGTGATCAGCCAGGCGCAAAACATTCCAACCAGGAGCCCGAAGGTCGCGGTCGAAAACCCCCGCAAGCTGAACCCCTTGATCAGCGATTCGATCCAAATGAAGAATCCCCCGATCACCAGCCCACCCACCAATCCGGCACCCATCGAGACCTCGGCCGCCGTGCCCTGGGTGCTGAGGGCGATGGTGGCTCCGGCCGCCTCGCAGACCAGGAGATAGATCAAGCGGGCGACGTTGACGGAAGCAGGAGCCATGGATTGGGCGAAGCATTCGGTATTCCCGGCGTGGCCGCAAGCTCAAGCGAGATCATGCAACCTGCGATCCACGGGACACACAAAACCCTGCCCCGGAATCCGGGACAGGGTTCTTGAAATTCGATTCTGCAAAGACAGGGGATCAATCCCAGTCGCCGCCGCCACCGTAGCCGCCCTTGCCGCCACGACGATCGCCACCGCCACGGCGGTCACCGCCGTAGCCACCACCACCACGGCGATCACCACCGTAGCCGCCGCGACGATCGCCGCCGCGGTCACCACGATCTCCACCGTAGCCACCACCGTAGCCACCACCGCCGCCACCGCGACGCTCACCACCGCGACCACCACCACCACCGAAGCCACCCGGGCGGCTTTCGCGCGGCTCGGCCGGGTTGACGCGAAGCGGACGACCGCCCATTTCCTGGCCGTCAAGCGCTCCTGCCGCTTCCTTGACCTTCGAAACGTCGGCCAGCGTCACGAAGCAAAACCCACGCGGGCGACCGGTTTCCCGGTCCGTGACGATTTTCACTTTCTCCACCGGACCGTAGGCCGCGAAGAGTTCAGCCACTTCTTCTTCGGTGGCGCTGAAGGGCAGGTTGCCCACGTAGATGTCCATTGTCTGTAGTCGCAACGCCAATTGTCAAAACCACTTCATCAGCCGATGGCGTAGAGACCGTAAGAAGCGTGCCCGGTAATTTGCGCCGGACATTTCCCCCGCTACACGGTCGGGCGCGCGACGACAAGCGTATAAATCGTGCGCCGGCATGGCGCCAAATCGTCGTCAAGCCGCCGCGGCTCAGAGTCCGGAGGGATGGCGCATCACATGACCGGCGCCCGGGCGGCTCTGCGGCTTCCAGCGGGGACCGGATCGTCCACCGGATCCACCCGTATCAAGTCTCAGTCCGGCAACCGTCATGAAGACATGTCCGTTCCGGACATAGACCGTGATCCAATCGCCCTCCCCCTTCTTGCCATAGCTGAAGAAACCGCTGCTGGGCATCGACCCCTGCATCAAGCCCGCTTCCCGCAATACATAGGACACCGTGCCGGAGCAGTCGTATCCCGTGTCGTTGTGACGGGCGTGGCCACCGCCCCATTTGTAGGGTTTGCCTTGCAAGCGGTTGCCCGCCGCAATCGCCCGCTTCACCGCCAGCGGCGCCTTCTTCGGCGCATAGGCAATGCCGTTGCGCAGCAGGGCGGTGCGTCCACTTTCAAAGCGATAAGAAACCGGTTGCCTTGCCTTCACTTGGCTCGAGCAAGCGCTCGTCGCGATGCAGGCCATGACCGGCAGGATCCAGAGAAATCGTTTCACGATCCCGATCTTATGGATCAGTTGATTTTTTTCAAAAGCTTTCTGAATGCGAAAATGCGGCCAATTTTCCCCACCGGATCCGTTCCCGGCCAAGGTGCCGGAGTCGGCGAGATTCCGTCACGCCTCCCGCTCCAGCCACGCCGCGACTTTCTCCAGCGCCCGGCCGCGGTGGCTGAGGGCATTCTTCACCTCCGCACCCAATTCAGCGAAACTCCGCTCGTGGCCCTCGGGCGCAAACAGCGGATCATATCCGAAGCCTCCCGCGCCGTGGGCGTCCTCGAGGATCCGCCCCTCCACCGATCCGCTGAAATCGGCCAGCACCTCGCCGCCGCGGGCCAGCACCATCGTGCAGCGGAAACGCGCCGACCGGTCCTCGCTGCCCGCCATTTCCGCCATCAGGCGGGCGTTGTTCCTGGCATGATTGCCCTCCTCCCCGCCGTAGCTGCTCGACCACACACCGGGTGCCCCGCCCAAGGCATCCACCTCCAGCCCCGAATCGTCGGACAGGACAATGCCCGCAACCTCGCGGCTGATCGCTACTGCCTTCAGCGTCGCATTCTCAAGGAAGCTGGTGCCGGTTTCGTCAACTTCCGGCATCGCCGGGAAGTCGTTCACATCCATGACCCGGTAGCGGTCCCCGATCATTTCCCGGATCTCGCTGGACTTGTGTGAATTGCGGGTGGCGACAATGAGCACCGGTAGATTGGACGACATGCCACGGCCTAGCCGAGCCGCCGGCGACGTCCAAGAATTTTGAAATATTTCGCGCCGGTGCTACGCCTATAGACGAAGATGAAAGCAATCACCTACCTCGCCGCCTTCACCCTCGGGACCGCCGCCATGGTCAGCTCCGCCTTTTCGAAGGAACTGGAAGGCTGGTCGACCGATCTGGAGAAGGCTTTCGTCCAGGCCAAGAAGGAGAAGAAGCCCGTGCTGGTCGAATTCACCGGTTCCGACTGGTGCCCGCCCTGCATCGCCATGCGCAAGAACGTGTTCTCGAAGAAAGAGTTCATCGATGGTGCCAGCGAGAAGTTCATCCTGGTCGAGCTCGACTTCCCGAAGGGCGACAAGGAGCTGAAGAAGAAGAACGATCCCTATGCGGAGAAGTACAAGATCGAAGGCTTCCCGACCGTCATCCTCTTCAATCCGGACGGCAAGGAGTTCGACCGCTTTTTCGCCTCGCAGTTTCCGAAGACCGACGAATTCCTCGCCCACCTGGACGAGGCGCTCGAAAAGAAGGAGCTCGACTGACCGATTTCACAGGAGCGCTGTTCATGGCAGCCCGACCCCGCCCGGAGTTCGCGCCGCGGCGGGGTTTTCTTTGGAATATTGGCGGCCCTTGCCGCGTCCCAAGCGTTTATGAAGACCTTGTTCCGCTCACTTGCCGTTCTCGTTGCCACTGCTTCCCTCGCCCTTGCCGGCGGTGACGGATGGATGACCGACTGGGAAGCCGCCAAGGCGAAGTCGAAGACGGAGAACAAGCCGATCCTGATCAACCTCACCGGGTCCGACTGGTGCACCTGGTGCATCAAGATTGAGAAGGACGTCTTCTCGAAGAAAGAGTTCAAGGATTTCGCCGCGGAGCACCTGATCCTGATGGAAGCCGACTTCCCCCGCAAAAAGGAGCAGCCAGCGGAGATCAAGAAGCAGAACGCCGCCCTGAAGAAGGCCTACCTCAACGGGGGCTACCCCACCGTCCTGCTGCTGGACGCCGAAGGAAAGAAACTTTCCGACGACCTTGGGGAGCTGAAAGGCGGTTTGGACGGCTACCTGAAAACGCTGGGCGAGCTGCTGAAGAAGCCGCGGTGATGCACCGCACTTCGCACGGAGAGCCTTAGTCTTTCCGGAGCTCCTGTAGCTTGTGACGAACTTGGAATCCCGCCTCGGCCAGCACGGTCTGAAAAATCCGGAACGACTCGTCCGGCTGCAAGCGCTCCTTCGCCAGCAGGTGCAGCGCCGTGGAGCGGATCGACTGCAGGCGCTTCTGGATCTCGATCAAATCCTCCTCCGACTGCGGCGCCAGCATCCGGTCGAGCAGGCGGTTCAGCTCCAGGTAGTAGGCGTCGATCCGGTCCTTCTGCCGCTGCGTCAGCCACTTCCGCCCCGCCTGGAACAAGCCGTAGGCCGCGATCAACAGCGACACCATCAGCCCGATCACCTCGGCATACCGGACCAGAAATCCCGGCTCGTTGCGGTTGAAATACTGCGCCGCCCCGTCGTGCAGCGGGAACTGCAACAGGCCGGGGTCCTGACTCGCCCCCAACATCGACACCTCATGGTGCGCCACCGTCAGCTGGCTCCGGTTCTCCATGATCTTGCGCGTGATCTTCCGGGCAGCGGGATCCGGAAGATCGCGGCGAGCCGCGAGCACGGTTCTCACCGCGACCGTCGGCACGGGCACCGCGGGCACCCCGGGAGAACCATGGTGCGGCATCGCGTAGGCATGGACCGGGATCAGATAAGGTTCGACATACGGATAACTCAGGCGGAAACCCTCGATTTCACTCCCCGGCCCGACGCCTTCCCCGATCCCGACCAGCCGCACCCCGCCGCCCTCGACCAGCCGCTCGACGGCTTCCGACTTCAGGCTGAGAACCATCAGCAAGGCATCGATCTCGCCCGCCGCCAGTTTCTCGCAGCCCTTCTCGATCCGCATCGGCATGATCCGGGTGCGTGATCGGTCGACCTCGAAGTGGCGCATCAACTCCTCCACCAACCGGTGGCTGCCGCTGGAGGGCAGACCGACTCCCACCCGCTTGCCCTCGATCTCGCCGAAGCGCTTGATCCCGGAGTTTTCGTTCACGATGAAGTGGAGGGACCCGAGGTGGAGGGGAACCAGGGTCCGCAAGGCGTCGTTGGCCAAGGTGTCGTTCTGGATCAGCGCCAGGTCCGCCTCCCCTGACCTCAAGCGTTCCGCGTTGGCCGCGCTGCCATCGCTTTCCAGCACCTCGACGACCACCTTCTCCTCGCCCTCCCCCACCACCGAGGCGATCGACTTCGCAAGCGGCAAATACACCCCGCCCGGCTGGCCGGACGACAGCCTCAACCCGCGCTCCGGCTTCGACGAAAGGGCGACGAACACCAGCAGGCCCAGCAGCGCGGCTGCAAATGCCACCGTCAGGGCCGCATACGGCCGGCGTAGTTCCGCTGCCTTCATGGCAGGAAGTCAAAGCCGCCAATGACCGCCTTGGACAGCTTCTCGGCCGCTGCCGGCTGCCCGGCATCGACGATCATCAGGTAGATCACACCCTGATGGGAGAACGTGATCGCCCGCCCGTGACGGTCACCGATCTCAAAACTCATGACCTTGGCCGTGGCCCCCTTGATGACGGTGCTCGATTCCGTCGATCCGGAATTTGAGGCACGGTCGTAGTTGATCTTCAGCATGTTCTCGATGATCGCCCGCATGGTCGCCTGCGCCTGCCGGCTGTCGTTGATGTTCAAGCCCATCAGCATCACCGACTCCCTTCCCCTCGTGCACGACACGGAACTGCCAATCGGGGCGATGGTCGGATCCATGTCCTCGCGGATCCGCCAACCGATCCCTGGCAGGCTGATGCGGTAGCCGACCCGGTGATCGTGATAGGTGTTCGAACTCTTCTCGGTTTTCACCAGCGTCTCGCCGGGAAATGTGAAGCCGGCGACGCACTTGCCGATGAGTTCGGGCGTCCCCTTGACGCCATCCCCCCAGGACCAGAACTGCATCTGGTGCCCGAAGCCGCCCCTCACCGTTGTCACCACGAAGCGCTCCATCGTCATGCCCTGGATGTCCTGGCTGACTTTCGAAACCAGCGCCGGCTTGCCGTCCACGTCCACGGGGTCGAATGAAACCGGCTCCCCGAATCCTTCTTCGGGCGCGAAGTTCGACAACACCGCGACATGGTAGTCTTCCTCGCTCCAATCCTCGGCGGACTCGCTGACCAACTGCAGGTAGAGACCATGGGACAGCTCCTCGGCCTGGAAGCTGATCACCGAGTTGTTCAGGGTCGCCTGGTCCCCGCTGGTGATCCGCCAGAATCCGTCGGGTTTCCTCCACACCACGCCGGACTCGAAGTCCCGGTAGACGCCCCCGCGCAGGGAGAACTCCGGACCAACCGCGGACTGATGGTCGGGCACCTTCGCCAGATCCGTGCCGATCGCCGCGGCCTCCTCCGCGGTCAACAGGCTCACCCCGCCAAGCCCTTCCTGGATGGCAGGGGCCAGCTCGCCGGAGCGCTGCTCGAAATGCCACGCGGTCACCTTGTAGGAAATCTCGCCTTCAAAGAACAGCCCCTGGTACATCCGCAGCGGCAAGCCCGCGTCGACGACAAACCGCTGGAACTCGACCTCGCGCCCACAGACCTCGAAGCGGCCGGGCTCCAACACCTCGCCCCCGTCCCCGACAGACGCGGTGACGTCTTCAAGCATCGCCGCCTCGAGCGCCTCCCGGCGGCTTCCGGCGGCATGTTCGGGAGCAATGGCGACATAGGCCCCCAGGCCGTCATGCTTCAGCCCCATTTCCGCCCCGTCGGTTTGCTGCAGGAGCTCGGTCTCGCTCATCAGCTTCCAACCTTCGGCCGGTCTGACCGCGAGGCGGAATACCGGGCTCTCGAAGCGCCCTTGGTGCACCCTGCGCCCGATCCCGTTGGAGTCCGCCAGCGCCACCACTGGCGGCGCCGTGATCTCCCCTTCGACGATCTCCACGGCATCAAAGAACTCCTTGCCGTGGCCGCCTCCGCTCTTGGCCGTGGTCTCCCAGGTCAGGACCTGGTAGCCGAAGCCCTGATGGACGAAGGCTAGCAGCCTGTAGTGGAAAGGAATGCCGTTCACCTTCACGTCGATCTCCACCACCCGGGCGTCCTTGCCCTTGTACTCAAGCGTCTCGGTTTCGGAGAACTCGGGATCGACCAGGGATGCCGTCATGTTCGAAACCAGCAGCTTGATGTAGTTGGAAGGATCAACGTCCCCCAGCGGTTCCACGACGATCCCGCCATAGATCCCGCCGATCCTCATCGCGACCAAGGAGGCATCCGGCAGCACATTGCCCGCTTCTTCGCCCACCATGATCTTCCAGCGGTCATCGAGGCCCTCGACCTTGAAGCGGTAATTCGGATGGGTGAAGCCGGCCACCGCCGTTTCACTCGCCACCATGTTCTCGGACCTGAGGGCGGAGGCATTGCCCTTCTTTTTGCAAGCACCCGCACCCAGAACGATGGAGCACAGGAGAAGGACGGAGGAAACGTCTCGAAGCGATCGCATGCGCGGAGCCTAGGCAGGCGATTTCCGGGTGTCGACTCCGGCGGAGATGACAAATCACAACTCGCGCCGGCACAGATAGTCCGCGGGAAGCCCGAGCCTGCAGCAGGCCTGCGCCGCAGGGTGCGAATCCAGCCTCAGGTGCTCGATGCCGGACCCCATGACTCGCAATGCCGCCCGGCTACCGGCCGACGGGCCCTTCCATCGGCCGAGACCAAGCGTGTCCTTGACCGCGGCCGGCAACAGCTGGACGGCAGCCCGCACCATCATCCGGTTCAGCGGCCGGAGGCACGGCGGGAACAGCGACAAGTTCCCGATGATCTCCAGGAACTCGAAAACAATCTCCGAACGTTCAAGGCCAGGTTGCATGTCTTCGAACAGGGCCCTCATCGCCGCCTCCGACGCCGGCGGGTCGATCGCCCCATACAGGCGGGCGGCAGGCACCCCCTCCGCGACGAACCGGTCCCGCTCCTCCGGCGGCAAGGGCCGGACGTGGCGGTGATACGCTTCCATGAAACCAAACAACGCCGTGGCATGAACCCACCGTAGCAAGACCGGATCGTCCGCCCGGTAGCGGATTCCGCCCGGGGTCACGCCTTCGATTCTCGAGTGCATCTTCCCGACCCCCTCGATCATTCTCCCGGCCACGCTCCGCGCGCCATAGACCGTGACCATCGCCGCCATGCCGGTCCTCCGCATGCGCCGCAAGGGATCGCTGCGGAACGTGGTGTGGTCCCAAACCCCCGATCGCACCCTCGGCTCGGCCAGCTCCATCAGCACGGCCGCGATCCCCCCGAGATAGAGTGCGACCGGATTCCGGAAAACCCGCCAGGAAACCGAGTCCGCCGCGGCCAGCGCCGGTTCGCCCTCCGGCTTGCTGAAGTCGACGGTCGGCGCACCCGTCCCGCCCACAAGCTGTTCCCGCAGGAAGGCCTCGAGCCGCGAAACCAGGAAAGGTGGGATCATGGGCGGGAAGATTCCTCTTTCATAGCGTCGCAACCGGTGCAGGCAAGGCCGCCCCGGCGGATCTTCTTCTTCGATGCGAAGCTCCGGCGGTGACAGGGACAACCTTCGATCGGGTTGCGGTGGATCGGTCGGAACAAGGGGGTCCGAGCTTCACGCAGAGCCGGCAGGATCATCTTCATCGGCTGCCAGGTGACCACAGGCAGATGAAATCCGGATGAACGCGAGGCGAAGAATTCGGGCGAGACCCCCCTATCCACCAATGACTTGCGCCAGATCAAAGCAACCTGAAGCCGCCCTGCCGCCGGCAATTCAAACAGGTTAATTATCCGTTCATCTTTGGTTCAGGTTCAATTCGCTAATTTCCCCGCACTGCCACCCATCGCCCCATGAACACCATCCACCTCTCCCGCATGTTCCTCTGGACCGCCGTTGCGGCCGCAATCTCCTGCGGAACCTTCCACCTACTGCGTCCGTCCTCTGCCCCCCTGGCCCTGGAGTTGGAGCAGCCTCCCGCCTTTTCCCCCGACTCGACCCCGGCGCCGGCCCTCGACGGCTCGGGAGTCACCGCCTCGTCCGGCCGTGCGGATCGGGTCGACCAAGTCGCCGGCGATCTTGCCACGGTCCGCCGCTCCCTCGTCGAGCTGCGCGGGAAAATCCGCGACCAGCCCGGTGACCCGGCCATTGCCGCCGGTCTCGCAAAACTCACGCAGGATGAACTGCGGCTCACCCGTGAGAAGGCCCAGCTGGAAGGCAGCCCCCTCGCCACCATCGACGGTTCACACTTCTCCCACGTCGAAAGCGAGCAGCCGGTTTACATCCTCGATCTCGACGCGAACGCGGCCATCGCCATCGAGGCGGCCGGGAATCGTTAGGCCGCAACCGGCGTTCTCGATCCGGCGCTGATGAACGATCTCCCTCATCGTCCCCGCCGGGGCCCTCTCTTGTTCATCCCGGGGAATCGCTTGCCCTCCTCTCGCTCCACCCTTGATCCCATGAAACGTTCGTACTCCCGGTTCCGCTTGGCCGCCGGCCTGCTCCTGTTTTCCCTCCTCGCCGTTTCGCTTTGGCTCGCCTTGCAATCGCAGCGTCCGGGAGAGCAGGCCCCTCGCACCGCGTTGGACCCAGAGCCAACTCAAACTCACGGCGCTGCCTCGCGGATCTCCCCGACACCCGGTTCCACCAAGGTCGCCGACAGAAACGAGCCGGAGGTGCGAATCGAGACCCGCCTCGCCGCCATCCGCCTCCGGCGCGAGGAATTCCGGGATCTTCTCAACAAGACACCGGAGGAGACGGAAATCCTCCAGGCCCTCAAGAAACTCGCCGATGAAGAGCAGGAACTGACCACGGAAATGGCCGGGCTGCGGGAGATTCCTCTCGTCACGGCGGACGGCTCGCGTCTCTCCCATTTTGAGGGCGACCGGCCGGTGTATCTCAGGGATCTCAACGCGAACGCCGCCATTTCCAGCGCGGCCTCCCAGATCCGCTCGACCTCGCCCTACAGCGTGGACGGCGACGGCGTGATCATCGGACTGTGGGAAGTGGGTGGCGTGCCGCGCGATACGCATGACGACCTCACCGGCCGCGTCACGCTGGCCGAGACGGCTTCCACGTCCTATCACGCCACCCACGTCGCCGGCACCCTGATCGGTGACGGGACCTCCGGCTCCTCCGTGAAAGGCATGGCGCCCGCCGCAACGATCAGTGCCTATGCGGTGTCGAGCACCAGCGACTACGCCAGCGAGTCGAAATCCGCCGCCGCGACGGGCGAAGGCAGCACCACCAAGATCTACCTCGCCAACAATTCCTGGGCCGCCAGCTCGGGCTGGGTGTACAGCTCGACCACCGGCAGCTATTCGTGGTACGGCACGTTTTCCGACGACGGAAATTCCGCCAACGATCAGGTGGACAACTACGGCCGCTATTCGTCCGACGCCCGGTCGATCGACATCACCGCCGCCGACCGCCCGTATCTCGCAATCTTCTTCGCCGCCGGCAACGACCGCGGCTACAGCACCCCCGCGACCGGCGCGACCTGGTATCACAACGGCAGCACTCCGTATACCTACGACCCCGCGACCCATCCGAAGGACAACGAGGACTGGATGGTGGACGGATCGGTCACCGGGTTCGGGACGATGTCAACGCAGGCCTCGGCGAAAAACGTCATCGCCATCGGCGCCGTGAACGATGCGGTTTCCGGCGGCTCGCGCAGCACCGCCGCCGCGACAATGTCCACCTTCAGCTCCTACGGCCCCACCGACGATGGCCGCATCAAGCCCGATCTCGTTGCCAACGGAGTGAGCGTCACCTCTCTCTCCAGCGCCAGTGACAGCGCGACCAGCACCGAGAACGGCACCAGCATGGCCTGCCCGAGCGCCGCGGGCTCGGCGGCGCTGTTAGTGGACTATTTCGACAAGAAATTCTCCGGCCAGTCGATGCGCGCGTCGATGCTCAAGGCGCTGCTCATCCACACCGCCGACGATCTCGGCAATGCCGGGCCCGACTACCGCTACGGCTGGGGCCTCATCAACGTGAGGACCGCCGCGGACCTGATCAAGGACACAGCCTCCGACACGACCAAGGCGCGTTTCCTCGATGGCAGACTCAGCACCACGGACAGCAGCGACACCTTCACCTTCGACTATGACGGCAGCGGGGAAATCCGCGTCACCCTCGCGTGGACGGACCCCGAGGGGACGGCGAACAACGCCCACAACAGCCGCACTTCCTGCCTCATCCACGACCTGAACCTGAAGCTCACCGGACCCGACGGCACCCACTATCCGTACGTCATGCCGTGGAAGGGAAACTGGTCGGATTCGAAGCTCAACGACAACGCCACCACCGGCGTGAACGACTCGGACAACGTCGAGCAGGTCTATCTATCCGCACCGGTTCCGGGCACCTACACGATCACCGTCGATTACGCCGGCTCGCTCACCGCGAACCAGACCTACTCGCTGGTCCTGACGGGTGGTGACTTTGCCTCCGAGGTGCCGGACGGCGGATCCGACCTGAGCTACACCAAGGTGGTCGGCTTCGGCTCGATCCAGCCGTTCAATGTCTATGACCGCTTCAATAGCGCGCACGAAACGACCTACTCGATCAGTTCGGATGCCACCTCCATCGCCACAGCAACCATCGACGGATCCGGAAACGTGATCATCACCGAGGCGGGGACCACCGGCACCGCCCACGTCGATGTCACCGCCACCAACGACCTCGGCGGCAGCGACACCGTCCGGATCACGGTCACCGTGAAGGCGAATGTCATCTACGTCGATGCTTCCCACACCTCTGGAACCAAGAACGGCAACTCATGGTCGACCGCCTACGACAAACTCTACGATGCGATTTCAGCCGCCAGTTCCGGCCAGGAGATCTGGGTGGCGGACGGGGTGTATTACCCCACAATAACCTCCTCCAGCCCGAGTCCGACCCAACGGCTGACGTCGTTCACCCTTCCCGCCAGCGTTTCGATCTATGGCGGATTCTCCGGTAGCGAAACATCGCTCGACGAGCGCGATCCGGACACGAACCTCTCGATTCTCTCCGGCGACCTGGACAGGAACGACGCCAATCGTTCCGACAATATCACCGACAAATCGAGTGAGCTTTCCGGCAGCAACAGCACGCGCGTGGTCTATGCTTCCTCTTCAAGCGACAGTTTCCTGCTGGACGGCTTCACGATCACGGCTGGCCAAACATCCAGCGGCCCGTTGGGTAGCAATGATGACGGACCGGGCATGACGATCGACTCCGGTTGCGTCGGAGGCATCGTGTCGAACTGCCGATTCATGGGCAACGACGCCGAGGATCAAGGTGGCGCGGTGTACAACGGAGGGACCAGCACCACCTTCGAAAGCTGCACTTTCTCCGGAAACGAAGCCGGCACCGATGGCGGAGCCCTTTCCGGCAACAAGGCGGTCACCCTGGTTGACTGCACCTTCCAGTCCAACGACGCGCTCGGCAACGGCGGCGCGCTCTACCTCACCGGCAGCACGCACCTGGTCCGCCGCTGCATCTTCCAGGCCAACACCAGCCAGGCCGACGCCGGCGCGATCAGCTTCAACGGCGGCGGCAACGCGGTGTTCACCAACTGCCTCATCACCGGCAACGATGCGGCCGGAAGCGGTGCCAATGGCGGTGCCTTCGGGGTCGGCAACGGCTCCACCATCACCATCACCAACTGCACGATCTGCTCCAACAACAGCAAACTTCCCGGCGGCGCCTTCTGGGTGTTCGGCTCGTCGAAAGTCTACATGCGGAACACCATCGTCTATCGCAATGCCGTCTCCGACAACGAATCCCACGGCAACGCGTTCTACTACATCTGGGACTCCGCCTCGAGCACGATCTACTGGACCTACTCCATCAACCCCTCGACCACCAGCGGGGGAACCAACCCCGATCTGGAGAATGTGCCTGCCGCATCCGCCGCGCCCACGACCGCCGGCGATTTCACCTGCGTCGCCAATGGCAATGCCGTGGACCATGGCAGCGTCTCCGTCACCATCGACGCCACCGGCGTCTACTCCGGCACCGCCAGCGAGGAGGAAAGCGATCTGGCCGGAAACACCCGCGTCGTCGACGGCAACTACAACGGCACGGTCTACATCGACGCCGGATGCTACGAATTGGATGAACCCGTCGCCATCGGCACGATCGCCGACATCTCGCTCGATCCGGCCGCCGGCAGCGCCACCGGCACGCTCGATCTCGACGACTACTTCGGCGGCACCAATCTGACCTACGACGTCGCTTCCTCGTCCCCCAACCTGCTGGTGGAAACCGACTCCGAAAACAATCTCACGGTTTCCCTCGCGAACACCGCTTTCGGCGACGGCAGCTTCACCGTCACGATCACCGCGACGGACGAAATCGGTCAAACCGCGAGCCAGACCTTCACGGTGACCTTCGGGCTGACGCGGATCTACGTGAGCGCGACGGCCACCGGCACCGGCACCGGCCGCTCGTGGACGAACGCCTTCACCGAACTGCGGGACGCGATGGCCTACGCCTCGTCCGGCGATGAAATCTGGATCGCGGAGGGGGTGTACAAGCCCTCCGAATCCAGTGCCACCACCGGGTTCACGATCTCCACGAACCTGTCGCTCCACGGTGGATTCGGTGGCGGCGAAGCGACCCTCGCCGAAGCCGATCCCGAAACCCATGTCACCGTCATCAGCGGCGACATCGACGGCGACGACACGCTCGATGACGACGGGGTGACGCTCAACTACACCGACCAGGGTCCTGCAGGCGGCAACACCTCGGTGCCGCTGATCACGATCAACAGCAACATCACCGCCACCCTGAGCGGCCTGGTCATCTGCGGTGGGGCGGGCGGAGGTGTCCTGACCAACAGCGGAAGCGTGCCGACCATCGCCGATTGCGTGGTGCGCGGAAACAAGAAAACAGGCGACGGCGGTGCCTTCGATTGTCAAGGGGGCAACCATATCTTTACGGATTGCAAGTTCCTCCAGAACTACGCATCCGCGCACGCCGGAGCGATCCGCAACGGCGCCGGTGGCACCACGATGACGCTCGACCGTTGCGTCCTTTCCGGAAACCGCTCCAACAGCAACGGTGGCGCCTACGCGGTCAAGGGCGGCAGCGGCTCCCGCACCATCCGCATGCGCGATTGCCTGCTGAGCGGCAACTACGCGGCGAATGACGGGGGCGCGATCCACTCATGGAGCGGCGGCACCTCGTTCTACCTGACCAACTGTACGCTGGCAGCGAACAAAGCGGCCGACGAGGGCGGATCGATCTACAAACTCTACGGCGGCACGGTTGCCATCAACAACACGGTGGTCTGGGGGAACTCCAGCGACCCCGCGATCAAAACAGGCGCTTCGGCCACCGCGACGTGGACGTCCTGCCTGGTCGAGGGCTGCGGCGGCAGCTCGGCGTGGGACAGCTTCGAAATGGATACCGATGGCGGCAACAACCTCGATGCCGATCCGTTCTTCATCTCGCTGCCGGATTCATCCACCGCACCGACCCTCGAGGGAGACTTCACGTTCAACGCCACGTCTCCGGCCCTCGATGCCGGCAGCGATGCACTCAGCACGAGCTCCACCGACCTCATCAACAACGCGCGGGTACTGTACACCGCCATCGACATGGGTGCCTATGAGAACATCTCGTTCTTCCGCCCGACCTTCGGCTTGGACTCGGACGAGGTCATCGTGGACGAGGATTGCGGTCCGCATACCGAGAGGGCTTTCGCCGAAGAAATGTCCGCCAACGACGACGGCCAGACCCTGACCGGCTTCGTCCTCACCACGGACAACGACGCCCTCTTCAGCGTCCTTCCGGCCGTCGATCTCAACGGTGACCTGACCTTCACACCGGCCGACGACGCCTACGGCACCGCCAACGTGACCATCGTTCTCCAGGATGACGGAGCGTCGGTGAACGAGTCGCTGCCACAGACCTTCCCCGTTGTCATCAACCCGATGACCGATGCGCCGACCAACATGGCGATCTCCAACACCTCGGTCGAGGAAGGCAGCACCTTCATCGGCACCGTCACCGCCACCGAGCCCTTCGGCCGGGCCATCACCTGGTCCATCGTCAATGCAGAGGAAGGCCAGGCTTTCACCATCGACGAAACCACCGGTCAGCTGAGCTTCCACGATGCTCCCGATTTCGAGACCCCTCTCGAAGGAACCAACAACATCTACAACGTCGTCATCATGGCCACCGGCAGCGACGGCGCCCAGACCGCGCAGTTCAGCATCACGGTGACCGATTTGAACGAGGACTTCACATGGGTGAACACCACCGGTGACAACCTCTGGACCACCGCCGCAAACTGGGACGTGGCGGCACAGCCCAATCACCTGGCCACGGTGAATCTTGGAGCAGCCGGCACGGTCCTGCTGAATGACGGCTCCACTCAAGACATCACCAACCTTTGGGTGGGCGACACCAGCAGCCACGGCGACCTGCAACTGAGCAACGCCAGCCAGCTCAACGTTTCCTCCCGGCTCGTCATCGGCAATGGCGACGATGACCAGCTCCTGCTTTCGGGGGGCAGCAACCTCGCCAGCGCGGGGCGCCTCCAGGTCTTCGGCCAGGAGGATGTCACCATCACCCTCTCCGGTGCCAGCCATTGGACCCACACCTACAGCGGCACGGTCGACACCTTCGGCTCGGTCGGCGGAGTCGATCTCGACATCCTCAGCGGTTCAAGCCTGACCCTCGGCCACACCCTCGGCGGCCAAATCCTGAAGATCGCGGGCAATACCAGCACCGTCAACATGACCGTCAGCGGCGCAGGCTCCGGCTTCGACTTCGGCGCACACTCCTTGCAGCTCGGCCTGGGCGGCGATCTCACTCTGCTCGTGAGCGACGGCGCGGACTTCGGCGGAAACAGCGGCGGCAACATCATCCTCGGCCAAACCTACGGGGGAACGGTGACCGCCCAGGTGCTGTCCGGCTCGAATCTCGGGTCCGGCGGCAGCGTGAGCATCAAATACGGCGCGAGCCTGCTCATGGACGACGCGTCCCTCTATGCGGAAACACTATCCCTCATCGCTGGCAACGCGACGCTTCAGAATGGAACCACAGGAACGGTCGGCTGGATCAACTTCACCAATCCGAACACCCTGACTCTCGATGGCACGGACACGTCCCTCACCGTTTCGGGTTCGTCACAATCACTGGACGACGGCGGCACCATCACCGTGCAGGGCGGAGCCTCGATCCACTACACCCACGCATCCGATTTCAACCTCTACAGCAGCGATGGCGGCGGCACGTTCACGGTGACAGGAAGCGGATCGCAGGCCACCTTCGCCGGTGGCTTGACCAACTCCGGCACCGGATCGACGGCCACCTTCACGGTCGCCGATGGCGCGGACGCCAGCTTCGCCGGTGCGATCAGCCTCACCGGCACGCACGGCCTGAACTTCACCGGCGCGGACAGCTCCGTCTCCGCCACCGGCGATGTCTCCTTGACCGGCAGCAACACCGTCACCCTCGACCAGGCCGCCACATTCAAGATCGGCGGTGTTCTCTACTTCATTCCGTCCACCACTTTCAACCTGCTCGGCGGTGCCACGCTGGATGTCGTGACCATCAACAACAGCTTCACCAACACCTCCGGCATCCTCCACCTCGCCGACACGGCCGCCGCTGGAACGATCGATGGCAACTACACCCAGGAACTCGCCGCCACCCTGCGTTTCGGCATCGGCGGCACCACTCCCGGCACCGGCTTCGACACGCTCTACATCGACGGCACCGCCGACCTCGCGGGCACCATCGAGGTCGATCTGCTCGACGGCTTCACGCCCGCCCTCGATGACAGCTTCACCGTGCTCACCGGCAGCAGCGTCATCGACAACGGCCTTGTCTTCGACCTCCCCGCGCTCGACCCCGGTCTCGCTTGGGAAACCCAGATCAGCAGCCATTCGCTCACGTTCGTCGTTGTTGCCGGCGACGCGCTCGCCACTTTCCGCGCGACCTACGGTCTCGCCGAAGACGGCAGTGACGATGAGGAGGACTGGTCGCAAAATGGTGTCGAAAACATCTTCTATCACCTCTTCGGCCTCGGGGATCCGAACGACTCTGACATCGACCGCAGCCTGCTGCCGACGCTTACGCCCAGCGAAACGGAAGGCTACATCGTCTTCAGCTACCGCAGCCCGTTCCCCTTCGAGCCCGTCTATTCGCTGCCAATCACCTCGACCGACCTCGAAAACTGGTCGCGGGTCGATGAACTCACCGGCGACGACGCGCCCGTCTCCGTGAGCGCCTCCATGGAGGCCGACGGATATCTCCGCAACACCTTCATTCTCCCGAAAAGCGCCACCGCCCGCTTCTTCTCCGTCCGTCCACAGCCGACCGACTGAGAGGAAGGATCAACGCCCAACAAACCAGCGCCATCATGAGAACCCCAACATTCTCCAAGCTTCCGTCGATGCAAGCTGCTCCACGTCGTCGGGTCGCCGGCATTCCCGCGGGTCCGGCGCTTCCGCTCAAGCTCCCCATGAAGAAATTCACCCTGCCCGCCCTGCTTCTTTGCCTTCACGGAATCGTCCACGCCCAGACCGAGATCGCGCTGAGCGACCTGAGCTACACCAGCAACGGCAGCAGCATCACCATCACCGACTGCAATGTCTCCGTGAGTGGCGACGTTTCCGTCCCGGCCACCATCGAGGGCTTGCCTGTCACAGTTCTGGCAAAGGACTCGTTCTTCCTGTGCAATCAGATCATCAGGATCACCATCCCGGATGGTGTGACAAGCATCGGATCCTACGGCTTCCAAAGTTGCACCGCCCTCGAACAAATCGTCCTCCCCGACAGTGTCACAACCATTGACAGGCACGCCTTCCGAAACTGCACCGCACTGACGAGTTTCACCTTCCCTCCAAAGGTCACGAAGGTCACCTCCTACGTCTTTCTCTATTGCCACGACCTGCAAACGGTCCACCTGCACAACGGGATCAAGACCCTCGAACGCTACGCCTTTGACACCTGCGAAAGCCTGCAAAGCATTACCATCCCGGGATCCGTCAAAACCATTCCCTTCCATTGCTTCGAGGATTGCACTGGCCTGACCAGCGTCACCTTCGAGGAGGGCACCACTACCCTTGAGCCCGTGGCCTTTGATGGATGCAGCGCACTCGCCACCCTCAACCTGCCCGCCTCGCTCACCAATGTTTCCACCGCTCTGCAGAGTCTTCCGGGCCTGACCACCCTCAACCTGGCGGCCGGAAGCTCCACCTATCAGGTTGTCGATCATGTGCTCTACGATGCCGCCCTCAGCCAGCTGATCGACCTTCCCCGCGGCCGCGACACGGCCTACGTCATTCCGGACAGCGTCACCTCCATTGTCTCCGGAGCGTTGCAGAACTGCGCCCTCCTGCCCTCTCTGACCATCGGCAGCGGCTTGCTGAGCCTGGACGGAGCCGAGCTAATCGGCTGCAGCTCATTGCTCCAGATCGCCACCGCCCCCGGCCACACAACGATGAGTGCCAGCGGACTGGAGGTCACCGATACCTCACTTTCCACCCTGCTGTTCGTCAGCCCCGCCTTCGCCGGTGACTACGTCCTCTCACCGGCCATCACGTCCATCGCTGACAATGCCTTCAACAACCGCAACTTCGTCACCAACTTCGCCGCCGGACACGCCATCAGCAGCGTGGGAGCCGACGCACTCGCCAACTGCAACATGCTGGAAGCCATCACCTTTACCGGCACGGTGACTTCCCTCGGCGAAGGATGTTTCAGAAGCAACCCCGCGCTGACCGGCATCCAGCTGCCGGGCAACCTCACTGCCCTGCCCGACAGCGCATGTCGGAACTGCCCGGCCCTGCCTCAGCTCACCCTGCCTGCCAGCCTCACCGAGCTCGGCGCCTTCGCCTTCGCCGGTTGCACGCAACTCACCACCATCAACCTCGATGCGGTCACCAGCTTCGGCGACTACGCCTTTGACGGCTGCCTCTCGCTGGGGAATCCCACCTTCAGCTCAGACACCGTCACCTTCGGATCTTTCTCATTCAGAAACTGCGATTCCATCAAATCGCTGCTCATCCCCGGCACCACCAACATCCCCGAAGAATGCTTCGGGCACATGGACCTCCTGGAATCCGTTTCACTCCCCGACGACCTCACCCAGATCGGCTCCCAGGCCTTCACCCAATGCTACAATCTGCGCTCCATCCGGTTCGGAAGCGGCCTGAAGATCATCGGTAGCTCTGCCTTTGGCGAATGCGGCTTCGAGACCCTCAGCCTGCCGGCGGGGCTTGAGACCATCTCCTCGACCGCCTTTGAGGAAACCTCCTCGCTTCGCCACGTCGAACTCCCCGCCTCACTCATCGAGTTCCACGGCGAATGTTTCTTCGATTGTGAAAACCTCATCTCCGTGCTGTTCCACGGCAATGCCCCGGACCCCGGCGACGGAGCCAATTTCGAGGGCAGTCACCCCGACCTGACCCTTTACTACTTCAGCGGGGCTACCGGCTTCGGCGCCTCCTACGACGATTCCCTCACTCAGGTAATCAACCCGCTGAACACCCCGCACGCCGATTGGTCGCTCGAGCAGGGACTTGCCCATGACCAGGACCTGGAGCAAACCCATCCCGCGACGGGTGCCGCCTACCTCATGCTCTATGCGCTCGGCATCCCGGTGGCGGATGCCACCCCCGCCGACCTCCCTCAAGCCAGCATCAACGCCGGCGAACTCCAGTTGACCTACCAGGCGGCCCGCAACGACTGCAGCTACACCGTCGAGTACAGCACCAACCTGCAGGATTGGTTCACCGAAGGGGTCATCTTCGCCAACGGCGGCTCCGGGACAACCGCCCACATTCCGGACACGGGTTCGCAGTGCTTCACCCGCCTGCGCGTCGATTACAGCCCGCTCAACTAGGGCTTCTCGAGTTGCCACCCTCGGCCTCAACGACGCCACCCACGACACTCATGCAAGCTGCATATCGTCATCCGCTTTCCGTCTTCCTCCTCGCCTCCGGCGCTCCAGCGCTGCTCGCCGATGAAGTCCTCATCGATGCCACGCATCACAATGGCAGCTTCGAAAGCGAGCAGACCAAACAGACCAGCTGGGACACCGTCACGTCGTGGCAAAACTGGGACAGCGGCGTCGGCGGCAACAGCACCGCCAATGACGACTCCGGCGTCGAGCCCGCTGGCACCGACGGACCCTGCCCCCCCAGCGCGACACGCCGGTCCCCGGAACCACTCGCGTCAGCATTGGCCTGAGCGGCGAGCCGTCCGAGCTCTTCTTCCCCGTCCAAGTTGAGGAAGCCGACTAGGCCGGCGGCGAAGGGCTGGCAACGCACCCGGGAACAACGACTTGCTGGTTATCAATCACCCGCAACTCAACCACCCTCCACCCCACCTTGTCCACCCGGGCGAGCAAGCCCACGGTACCGTCTGGGACCGAGGCTTCGCGCTCCGGAAATGGAGGGCGAGGCCAAGCAGCGTGCCGCATCGATCGCCGGCCAAAACCCCTGCTTCCGACCCTCCCGGCAGCCGGCCGCCGGGGGCAGCCCGGGGGTTTTTCTTTTCAAGCTCAGGCCGTTCCGCCAAGTTCCGCGGCCCGCGGCGGAGACTTTCCGCACCACGACTTTCAGCCGTTCCGACCCATGTCCACCGACAAACGCAAACCGTTCCCCTTCGACCAGTTCGAGCCCGAGTGGCAGGCCCGCTGGGACTCGGAGAAGACCTTCCGCACCCCGAATCCGGGCGATGTCGATTTCGACGCCTCGAAGCCGAAGTTCTACGTCCTCGACATGTTCCCCTACCCCTCCGGTTCCGGCCTCCACGTCGGCCACCCCGAGGGCTACACCGCCACCGACATTATCGGCCGCGCCAAGCGCCGCCAGGGCTTCAATGTCCTCCACCCGATGGGCTGGGACTCCTTCGGCCTGCCCGCCGAGCAGTACGCGATCAAGACCGGCCAGCACCCGTCGATCACCACCGTCGCCAACATCGCCACCTTCAAGCGCCAGCTGAAGTCGCTGGGCTTCGGCTACGACTGGGACCGCGAGGTCGCCACCACCGACCCCGAATTCGTCCGCTGGACCCAGTGGATCTTCCTGCAACTGTATTCCTCGTATTTCGACGAGGAAAGCGGCAAGGCCCGTCCGGTCGCCGAGCTCGAGGCCAAGGGCTGGACCCGCGAACAAATCGACGCCGTCCGCCTGGCTTTCGTCCACGAAGCCCCGGTCAACTGGTCGCCCGACCTCGGCACCGTCCTCGCCAATGAGGAAGTCGAGGAGTGGCGCAGCAAGGGCCACATCGTCGAACGCCGCCCGCTGCGCCAGTGGATGCTGCGCATCACCAAGTATGCCCAGCGCCTGATCGACGAACTGGAGCCGCTCGACTGGCCGGAAGGCATCAAGCTGCTGCAGAAGAACTGGATCGGCCGCTCCGAAGGCGCCGAGGTCCATTTCCAGCTCGACGGCCACACCGTCACCGTCTTCACCACCCGTCCTGATACCCTGTTCGGTGCCACCTACATGGTGCTCGCGCCCGAGCACCCCTATGTCGCGGAAATCACCACCGCGGAACAGAAGGATGCCGTCGAGGCCTACGTGAAGGCCTGCGCCACCAAGTCCGACATGGAGCGCGGCGAGCTGAACAAGGACAAGTCCGGCGTCTTCACCGGCGCCTACGCCACCAACCCGGTTAACGGCGAACAGATCCCCGTGTGGATCGCCGACTACGTGATGATGGGCTACGGCACCGGCGCGATCATGGCCGTGCCCGCGCACGACGAGCGCGACTTCGAGTTCGCGAAGAAGTTCGACTTGCCGATCGTCCAGGTCGTCCAGCCCAACGGCGACGCCGACTGGCAGGGCTACACCGATCCCGGCACCGCCATCAATTCCGGCTTCCTCGACGGACTGCCGACCGCCGAAGCGAAGGCAAAGATCATCGACTGGCTGGAGTCCGAGGGCAAAGGCACCCGCAAGATCCAGTTCAAGCTGCGCGACTGGTTGTTCAGCCGCCAGCGCTACTGGGGCGAGCCCTTCCCGCTGACCTGGAAGGACGGCGAACACCACCCGGTCGCCGATTCCGAGCTGCCGCTGCTGGCCCCGCCGCTGGACGACTACAAGCCCAGCGGTTCGCCCGAGCCGCTGCTCAGCAAGGCCCGCGACTGGGTCGAGCTGCCCGACGGCTCGATCCGCGAGACCAACACCATGCCCCAGTGGGCCGGTTCCTGCTGGTACTACCTGCGCTACTGCGATCCCCGTAACAGCGACCGCTTCATTTCCAAGGACGCCGAGAACTACTGGGGCTCCGGCGACAAGCCCGGCATGGTCGACTTGTACGTCGGCGGCACCGAGCACGCCGTGCTCCACCTGCTCTACGCCCGCTTCTGGCACAAGGTCCTCCACGACCTCGGCCACGTCTCGACCAATGAGCCATTCCAAAAGCTGGTCAACCAGGGCATGATCCTCGGCGAGGACGGCCAGAAGATGTCGAAGTCCCGCGGCAACGTGATCAATCCCGACGACGTCGTGAAGAACTACGGCGCCGATGCCCTGCGCCTCTACGAGATGTTTATGGGCCCGCTCGACCAGGTGAAGCCCTGGCAGATGAAGGGCGTCGAGGGCGTCTCGCGCTTCCTCGCCCGCGTCTGGCGGGTCGGCTTCGAGGAGAACCAGGCCGGCGAATGGGTCACGTCCTCGAAGATCCAGGACGTCCCCTGCACCGACAAGGCGCTGCTCAAGGTGGTCCACGAAACGATCAAGAAGGTCACCGACGACATCGCCAAGATGTCCTTCAACACCGCGATCTCGCAGATGATGGTCTGCACCAACGCTTTCACCCAGGCCGAGGTGGTTCCGCTCAAGGAGTTCACGATGCTGCTGCACGTCCTCAACCCCTTCGCCCCGCATCTCAGCGAGGAGATCCATGCCCGCCTCGGCGGCACCGAAATGCTCGCCAACCTGCCGTGGCCGGAGCATGACGAGGCCGCGCTGGTCACCGATGAGATCGAGCTGGTCGTCCAGATCAACGGCAAGCTGCGGGACAAGATCACCGTCGCCAAGGACGCCGACAAGGACAGCGTCGAAGCCACCGCCCTCGCCTCGGCGAAGGTCAAGGAGCAGATCGAAGGGAAGACCGTCCGCAAGGTCATCGTCGTCCCGGGACGACTGGTGAACATCGTCGCCAACTGAAGCCCTTCGCCCCGGCGAAGCACCCCTCCATGCCATGCAGGACGCCCTCGAGCACATCGCCGAGCGGCCGGCCCTGCGGGCGTGGATGGTTTCCGGCGGCTGGACCGACCACTTCGACCAGTCGACCCTGAAACGGGCCCGCGGCTACGCCCGCCCCGGCACGGTCAGCGATGTCGAATGGGTCGACCTCGACAGCACCGGCGAGCTGATCGTCAACGCCTCGGTCCAGGGCTCCCGCCGCGCGCCCTACGAGACCTCGATCGTCTTCAGCGAGTCGCGCGGCGAGTGGACGATCGAGACCGAGTGCACCTGCCCGGTGGTTCACGAGTGCAAGCACGCCGCCGCAACGCTGCTGCTGCTGCAGGAGCACCTGCCCGACGAGGACGCCCCGCCGCGCCACCTCCAGTTCGAGCTCCCTTTCGACAGCTGGCTGAACGAGGTCGAGCAAGCTGGTGCCGCGCCCGGCGACGATGACGAGCCCTCCCCGCCGGCCGGCCACGAGGAATTCCTCGCCTACTGCATCGAGGAAGCACCCGGCTCCGACAGCCGCTTCCTCCAGTTCGTGCTGCGCGTCGGCCGCCGCCTCGGTGACGGCAGCGTGCGGATTCTGGGCGGCGTCGCCTCGGTCGATCCCGACAAGCCCGCCAGGTTCATGACGGCGGACGACACCGCGCTGGTGACGCTCTTCCAGAAGCGCCAGATGAAGCACGGCACCTTCGGGGCCATGCCGCTTGAGGGGCCTGATTGGGACGAGCTTCTGGCCGGCGCGCTTGTCACCGGACGCCTCTACTTCGGCAAGGAAGCCAACGACCATCGCGGCACCACCTTGCACCGTCCGCTCGAAGGCGGCGAATCGCTGCATGTCGACGCCTACTGGGAAAGCCTCCCGGATGGCAGCGTCCGTCCGAAACTCCGCGGAGCCCTGCCTGGGAACCTCTTCCTGCCGGTCGTTCCTCCCCGCTACATCAACCCGAAACGGCCGTCGCTTGGTCCGTTGACCAGCAGCCTCCCGCCGGCCGTCCTTGCCACCTGGACCCGCGGGCCGGTGATCCGGCCGGAAAACATCCCGGGCTTGATCGAGCGGCTTTCGCGCTTCCCCGGCGCCACCCTGCCGAAGCCAACGCTGGTCCAGACCGTCTCCCGGCCGGCCACGCCGCCCCAGCCCGTCCTGCGGATCACCAAGGTGGCCTTCGGTCCCTCCTGGGAACGCGTCGACTGGATCATCGGCGAAGTCTTCTTCCAATACGGCGACAGCCCGCGATTGCGGCCGCTCTCCGCCAATGCCTCGCGCCAACACACCGCCATGGTCGAAGGCCGCCGCGTGATCTGGAACCGCGATCCGAAGGCAGAGCGCATCGCCGAAACCGAGCTCCTCCGCTATTCCCTGATCCCGCTTTCGAAGAAGGTCCCCGAGCGCTCGCTCGACTCCGCCACGCGCCACGCCGTCATTCCGGACGCACCCCACCCGGACCAGCCGATGGCCTGGCTCGATTTTCTCCAAAGCAACGACATCGGGGAGCTACGTGGCCGCGGTTGGAAGATTGAGGTCGACCCGCGGGCCGGCCTCACCGCCCGCAACGCCTCCTCCTTCGTCCCCGCGATCGAGGCCGAGACCGCCCATGGCATCGACTGGTTCCGCTTCGACATTTCCTACGAGATCGACGGCAAGCGCTTCAGCCTGATCCCGGTCATCGCGCAGGCAATCGCCAAGGACTACCCGCCCGCCGATTCGCCCGACCTTCCGGAGCAGATCTTGATCCCCTGCGAGAACCCGGAAGACGGCTACATCCGCTTTCCCGGAAGGCAGCTGATGGAGATCGTCGACCAAGTCCGTCACCTCTTCGTCGGCGGCCATGAGCTGGGAACATTCCGCATCGACCGCCTGTCCGCCGCCGCGGTGGCCGACTCGCTCCAGCTCGACGGTTCCGACACCGCCCGCTCGCTTGCCCGGCTCGGCCGCGGCCTGCGCGACATCAAGGAACTGCCGGACATCGAGGTCCCGTCCACCGTACAGGCCGGGCTGCGGGCTTACCAGCTCGAGGGCTTCCGCTGGCTGCAGTTCCTGACCGCCCAGGGACTGCACGGCATCCTCGCCGACGACATGGGGCTCGGAAAGACGCTGCAAACACTGGTCCACCTTGCCACCGAGCACGCGAGGCAACCCGGCCGGCCATCGTTGGTCGTGGCTCCTACGTCCGTCGTACCAAACTGGGCCGCCGAAGCCGCCAAGTTCGTGCCCTCGCTGAAGGTGGTTACCCTGCACGGTCCCAACCGCGCCTCGCGCTTCGACGAGGTCGCCGGTGCCGACCTGGTCCTCACCTCCTACCCGCTGCTCGGCCGCGACCTCGCGGAGCTCGGGCGCCACGATTGGCATGTCATCGTGCTCGACGAGGCCCAGCATATCAAGAACCCCAAGGCCATCGCCGCCCGCAGTGCCTGCCAGCTCAAGGCCAGCCACCGGCTCTGCCTATCCGGCACGCCGATGGAAAACCACCTCGGCGAGTTGTGGAGCCTGATGCGCTTCCTCATGCCCGGCTTTCTCGGCGATGAGAAGTCCTTCAACACCCGCTTCCGCAAACCGATTGAGCGAGAACGCTCCAGCGACATCCAGCTCGCGCTCAACCGCCGCGTTTCCCCGCTCATCCTGCGCCGCACCAAGGACCAGGTCGCGACCGAGCTGCCGAAGAAGACCGAGATCGTCCACCACATCGACCTCACCAAAAAGCAGACCGCGCTCTACGAGTCGGTCCGCGCCTCGATGGACCGGCGGGTGCTCGATGCCATCGCCGCCAAGGGTTTGGCCAAGTCGCACATCATCGTTCTCGATGCCCTGCTCAAGCTGCGCCAAATCTGCTGCCACCCGCAGCTGCTCAAGAGCCCGGCGGCGCAGAAGGTCGAGGAGTCCGCCAAGTTCGACTACCTCACGCAGGAACTGCTGCCGACCCTGCTGGAAGAAGGCCGCCGCATCCTGGTGTTCTCGCAGTTCACCTCGATGCTGTCGCGGATCCAGGCGGAGCTCGAAACCGCCGGCGTTCCCTTCCTCAAGCTCACCGGCCAGACCCGGAACCGGGGCGAACTGGTGAAGCAATTCCAGGACGGCACGGCGCCGGTGTTCCTGATCTCGCTCAAGGCCGGCGGCACCGGCCTCAACCTGACCGCCGCCGACACCGTCATCCACTACGACCCCTGGTGGAACCCCGCCGCCGAGAACCAAGCCACCGACCGCGCCCACCGCATCGGCCAGACCAAGCCGATCTTCGTCCACAAGCTCGTCTGCCGCGGCACCATCGAGGACCGCATCCTCGACTTGCAGAAGCACAAGGCCGCCTTGGTCGAGGCCCTGCTCTCCGACGAGACTGCAAAGCTCAAGATCGACCCCGAGACCTTGTCGCACCTGCTGGCACCGCTTGAGTGACGCGGAGCGAAGTAGCGCAACTTTTCAAGTTGCGTGCTTCTTGCGGCCGCACGCCATCACTTGGCGACGAACCATCCCCCCGGCTACCAGCGCCTCCGGGAGAATGATCCGTATTTCGGGTTGCCAGCCGTCCAACAGTCGCGGGCCGCCCCATCCGCAACTTGCAAAGTTGCGCTACTTCGCTCCGCGTCCTTGTCGCAGCGTGCGACAACAACGAAACTCGTCCAATGGATCACCCGCCCCAGCCGCCACCCAACGTCCCGGCCCCGCCCCCGGGAAAGGAAGCCCTGCGTTCCCGACGAAAGATGATGTGGATCTATGGGGTCGGCGGCTTCTCCGTAGCTTATTTTCTGCTCGTGATCCTCTTTCCTCGTTTGGTTCGCGCTCGTGTAGCCCCCGACAGGACCGAAGCCATCAGCAACGCCAAACAGATCGGACTCTGCCTCTACGAATTCGAAGATGAATATGGCCGGTACCCCGATGGATCCACGAGGGCCCGGGTCAAAGCCGACACCGCCACCCTCCTCACCCTCGGCGATCACAGTTCCAATGCCCTGTTCCGTCAGCTCATCGCCAACGGAGCAAAAACGGAGAAGATCTTCTGGGCCAAAACCGCGACCACCTCGCGCAGACCCGACAACATCTTCACCTCGGACGCCACGGCGCTTGCCTCCGGCGAATGCGCCTTTTCCTACATCGCCGGCTTGGCGTCCACTGACGATCCCGAGTCACCGCTCATCGTCTGTCCGTTGATCCCCGGCACCACCCGATTTGATCCAAAACCCTTCGGAGGCAAGGCCATCATCTTCCGCGTTGATTTTTCCGCCCGCTTCGAACCCATCGACAAGTCCGGCAACGTCATCGCCAACGGCATGCCGATCTTCGACCCCCGCCAGCCCTTCTGGAAAGGAAAGGCTCCGGATATCAAATACCCGGAATAGCCCGCCGACAATTCCATCACCCGGAGCTTGCCCGGGATCTCCCAGCAGTTAGACCAAGGTCTCGTGCTGCTTTCCATCACCAACCGCACTCCCGACGCCACCGACCTCGGCCACCTGCTGCACAAGCATCCGGCCCGTTGCCATGGGGTCGAACTCGCCTTCGGGACGGGCACGGTCTTCTACCCGGTCGCCCGGGCGGAGGAATGCACCGCGGTGCTGGCAGTCGAGGTCGATCCCGTCGGACTCGTCCGCTCGGAAGGCGCGCGCAATGGCGGCTGGGCGCTCGGCCGCTATGTCAACGACCGGCCCTACACCGCCTCCTCGTTCCTCTCGGTCGCGATTTCCCGCATCCTCGGGACGGCCCTCAACGGCCGCTGCCCCAAGCGCCCCGAGCTGGTCGACCGCCCGCTCGAACTCGAGGCGAAGCTCCCGGTCGTCCAGGCCCCCGACGGGATGCTGGAGCGGCTCTTCGCGCCCCTCGGCTACACGGTGACAAGCCACCGCCTGCCGCTCGACCCCGCCTTCCCGGCCTGGAGCGAAAGCCGCTACCACGAGCTGACGCTGCGTGCGCAGATCCCGCTGCACCTCCTTCTCAAGCATCTCTTCGTGTTGATCCCCGCGCTCGACCGCGAGAAGCACTACTGGGTCGGCCGCGAGGAAATCGACAAGCTGCTCGCCAAGGGCGAGGGCTGGCTGGGCGACCATCCGGAACGCGAATCGATCGTCCGCCGCTACCTGAAATACCAGAAGCGCCTCGCCCGCGAAGCCTTGGAACGGCTGGCCCCCGAACCCGATGACGACGAGGAAGAGGAAGCGGCCGGGAAGGAGCCCGAGGTGGAGCGGAAGATCTCCCTCCACGAGGTCCGCCTCGACCGCGTCGCGGAGTGCATCGCGGCCTGCGATCCGAAGTCGGTCATCGATCTCGGCTGCGGCGAAGGCAAGCTGGTCGCCCGCCTGCTGCGCCAGACCCGGATCCCGGTCATCCGCGGGATGGACATCTCCAGCCGGGCCCTGGAGATCGCCGACGAACGCCTCGAGCGCATCCCCGCGGCCCGGCGCGAGGGCCGGGTGAAGCTTTTCCTCGGCTCCCTCATCTACCGTGATTCCCGTCTCACCGGCCATGACGTCGCCGCATTGGTCGAGGTCATCGAACACCTCGATCCCGACCGCCTCGATTCGCTGGAGCAGGTCGTCTTTGCCAGCGCCGCGCCGGGCAGGGTCTTCGTGACCACGCCGAACCGCGAGTACAACGCGCTCTTCGAGGCCATGAAACCCAGCGCGCTTCGCCACTCCGACCACCGCTTCGAATGGACCCGCGCCGAATTCCGCAACTGGGCGGAGCGGGTCGCCGCGGACCATGGTTACGCGGTGAGCTACGAAGGGCTCGGCGAGGAACACCCCGAACACGGCCCGCCGAGCCAGATGGCGGTCTTCACCCGAACTTTCCGATGACCCTCCGCCTCCCGGAACTCTCGCTCGTCCTCCTGATCGGCCCGTCCGGTTCGGGCAAATCGACCTTTGCCCGCCGCCTCTTCAAGCCCACCGAGGTGGTCTCGTCCGACGTTTGCCGCGGCATGGTGTCCGACGATGAGAACGACCAGTCCGTCACTCCGCAGGCGTTCGAGCTGTTGCATTTCATCCTCCGCCAGCGGCTCGCCCTGGCCCGCTTCACGGTGGTCGATGCCACCAACCTCAATCCCGAGGACCGCGCGAAGCTGGTGGCGATCGCCCGCGAGTTCCACGTGCTGCCGGCGGCACTGGTGTTCAAGATCGACGAGAAAACCTGCCACGAGCGCAATGCCCTGCGCCCCGACCGCGACTTCGGCCCGCATGTCGTGAAGCGGCAGTTCGCCCAGCTGCGCCGCGGCTTGCGCGGGCTCAAGCGGGAGGGTTTCCGCAATGTCGTCCATTTCCGCAGCCCGGAGGAGATGGATGCCGTCGATGAAGTCATCCGCGAGCCGCTGTGGAACAACCGCAAGGGCGACAGCGGTCCCTTCGACATCGTCGGCGACGTCCACGGCTGTTACGAGGAACTCCGTACCCTGATCGGCAAGCTCGGCTACACGGTCGCAGACCACGTCGTCTCGCACCCGGAGGGCCGGCGGCTGGTCTTTGTCGGCGACCTCGTCGACCGCGGGCCCGACTCGCCGGACGTGCTGCGCCTCGCGATGGCATCGGTCAAGGCCGGCACCGCGATCTGCGTGCCGGGCAACCACGACGCGAAGTTCCTGCGCTGGCTCAACGGCAAGAAGGTCCAGCCGACCCACGGCCTGGCGGAAACGATCGCCCAGCTCGAGGCCGACCCCGTCGACCGCGACGAACTCCGCGGCTTCCTCGACGGGTTGGTCAGCCACTACGTCTTCGACCACGGCAAGCTGGTCGTCGCCCACGCCGGGTTGAAGGAAAGCATGCAGGGCCGCGGCTCGGGCAAGGTCCGCGAGTTCTGCCTCTACGGCGAGACCACCGGCGAGCGCGATGAATACGGCCTGCCCGAGCGGCTCGACTGGGCCCGCGACTACCGCGGCAAGGCGCTGGTCGTCTACGGCCACACCCCGTTCGCCGAACCCCGCTGGCTCAACAACACGGTCAACATCGACACCGGCTGCTGCTTCGGCGGCGAGCTCACCGCGCTGCGCTATCCCGAACAGGAAACCGTGTCGGAGCCCGCCCTGCAAACCTACGCCGAGGCCGTCCGGCCACTGCGCGACGAATCCGCGGCCAGCGCCCAGGCCGAACACGACCGGCTGCTCGACCTCGACGATTTGTTGGGAAGGCGCCAGATCCACACCTCGCTGCGCCCGGCGGTGAGCGTCCGGGAGGAGAACGTGCTCGCCGCCCTCGAGGTGATGAGCCGCTTTGCCGTCGATCCCCGCTGGCTGATCCACCTCCCGCCGACGATGTCGCCCTGCGGAACCAGTTCCAGGGAAGGCTGGCTGGAGCGGCCCGAGGAGGCCTTCGACTACTACCGCCAGCAGGGCGTCATGCAGGTCGTGTGCGAGGAGAAGCACATGGGGTCGCGCGCGATCGCCGTGGTTTGCCGCGAGCCCTCGGTGGCCGTCACCCGCTTCGGCCTGAAGCAGGAGCGGCGCGGGGTGATCTACACCCGCACCGGCCGGCCGTTCTTCTCCGACAGCTCGATCGAGTCCGGCCTGCTCGACCGCCTGGCCACGGCGCTGGAGAGGGCGGGGATCTGGGACGAACTGGACACCGGCTGGCTCTGTCTCGACGCCGAGTTGATGCCGTGGTCGGTGAAGGCGCGGGATCTACTGGAGTGCCAGTACGCTGCGGTCGGGGCGGCCGGCGGCGCCCATGCCGCGGCGGCCTCTGCCGCCTTCCAGTCGGCCCTCGGCAGCGATCACCTGGAAGCGGAGGCGAAAGCCATGCTGGAACCGCTGCTCGAACGCAGCCTTTCCCGCGGCACGATGATCGAGCACTACCGCGGTGCCTACCGCCACTACTGCTGGGACGTGGTCGAACTCGACGACCTGAAGCTGGCACCGTTCCACTTCCTCGCCAGCGAGGGCGGCAGCCACGTGAAGCGCGACCACATTTGGCACATGGCCTTGGCCGAGCGGCTCCAGGCCACCGACCCGGCCCTGTTTCCCGCGACGCGTTGGCGCGAGGTCGATCTCACCGACGAGGAGGCGGCCGCCGCGGCCATCGCCTGGTGGGAAGAGATGACCTCGGCCGGCGGCGAAGGCATGGTGGTGAAGCCGCGCGATTTCATCGCCACCGGACCCCGCGGACTGGTGCAACCGGCCGTCAAATGCCGTGGCCGCGAATACCTGAGCATCATCTACGGCCCCGAGTACGATCGTCCAGAGAACCTGGAGCGGCTCCGGCAGCGCGGGCTCGGCCACAAGCGGTCGATGGCCGAGCGCGAATTCGTTCTCGGTGTCGAGGCACTCGACCGTTTCACCGCCCGTCGGCCGCTGCGCGAAGTCCACGAGTGCGTGCTGGCGGTTCTCGCGATGGAAAGCGAACCGGTGGATCCGCGCTTGTGATGCTCCGTTGAGTTTTTCCGTCGCGCGGCAAAGTAGCGCAACTTTTCAAGTTGCGTGATTCTGGTGGCCGCATGCCACCAAGCAGCGGTGAACCATTCCCACGGCCTGGCAGCGCCTCCGGAAATCGGCATACCCTCCAAGTTGCGGGGCGCCCTGCCGATGTTTGCCGCCCCCAGACGCAACTTGCAAAGTTGCGCTACTTCGCTCCACGATCTTGTTGCGGCACGTGAACTCGACGATACTTTCTCGATGGTTCACCCGCCACAGCCGCCTGCCGACGCCCCTCCTCCGCCTCTGGCTGGCGAGGTGATGGGTTCTTGGGCAAAGATGAATCGGATCAAGCTGATTGGAGGAATCTCGATCTTGTTCCTGATTCTATTCTTCTCATTCAAACTCAAAGGTCGCCGGAATCAGCCCAACCGAAGTCTAGCCCAAAGCCACGCCGAAGATATCGGTGCTGAACTTCTCCGCTTCGAAACCGATTTCGGACGATTCCCCGACTCGAGCACGATTGCCAAGGTAGCGAAGAACACTTCTCCCCCGTTCTCTCTTGGCGATCACAGTTCGAACGCGCTTTTCCGGCAACTGCTCGCGATGGGAAGAACCGGCGAGCTCCCGTTTTGGGCATCAACAGGTTTAACACCCCGAAGGCCCGATGATGTTTTCAGTTCCGACACCACGGCACTTGCCCCGAGGGAATGCGCCTTCTCCTACATCGCCGGATTGTCGTCCAAAGGTGACCCGAACACCCCGGTCGTCGTCTGCCCCCTGATTCCCGGCACCACCCGCTTCGACCCCAAGCCTTTCAAAGGCAAAGCGATCATTCTCCGCCTCGACCTTTCCGCCCGGGCCGAGCCCATCGACAAGTCCGGCAACGTCATCGTCAACGGCATGCCGATCTTCGACCCCCGCCAGCCGTTCTGGAAAGGCAAGGCTCCGGACATCAAGTGGCCGGAGTAGGCGCCGGCGGTCCCCGTCTTCATCCGAACTTCACCCGTCTTCATCCGAACTTCACCCGTTTCTCATACGGATTGCCCGGCGCGGCGGTTTTCTCAGGAGAATGAAGCGTCCCCTGCGGAAGATCTCCGGCGTCCTGATCCTGGGATTCGCCCTGGCCTTCGTCGTCTACCCCTTTGCCAAGACGATCCGGCACTTGACCACGGATCCCGGGCTGCGCTCCGCGGCTCCGTCGAAGTTCGCCTACAGCCTCCACGCCTCGCTCTCCCGCAGGCTGCCCGGCTATGTCGACGAGCGGATCGCAGCCGGTGTCGCGGAGACCCTCGGCGTCCACCAGATCACCGCGACCGAGTCCCCGGTCTACGGCCCCTTTTTCTATCTGGTGGCAACGGAGAACCTCCAGCGCCTCTGGGAGAAGGACCGCTCACTGGCTCGCCGACCGCCGAAGGAGACCGGTGCCGCGGCGATCGAGGCCAGCGTGCGGATCCTGCTCGACCCCGGTCACGCCCACTACATCCGGACCTACTGGGGCGACGACTACCTCGAGGACCCGAACTGCTTTTTCCGCACCCTTCTCATCGGCGGCCTGAGCGCCCACCATCACCTGACCGGGAACGGCCGGCACCTGGCCTTGTTGAAGCGGTTGACCGATGATCTGGCTGCCGACATCGATGCCTCGGCCACGGGTTTGGTCGATGACTATCCGGACCAGTGCTTCCCCTGCGACGTGGTCGCGGGCATCGAGATGATCCGCCGCGCCGACCCCGCCCGCGAGGCGTGGGCAAGAGCCGCCTTCAAACGCCTGGGCGCGAACTTCGACGGCGGGCTGCCGCCATACATGGCGGACGACGATACCGGCGAGGCGCTCGGACCTTCGCGCGGCTGCACCAATGGCTACTACTTCTCCTTTGCCCGGGCGCTCGATCCCGCGGTCGCGGATCCGCTCTATCAGAAATGGATCGACGGGTACTGGCAGGAGGGCAACTGGGCGGCCGGCTGGCGCGAGTTCGCCAAGGACTCGAAACATCCCGACTACTACATCGACCCGGACTCCGGCCCCGTGTTGTGGGGCTACGGCACCGGCGCAACCGGACTCGGCATCGGCGCCACCCGCCTCCACGGCGACCACCACCGCGCCGGCCTGCTCGGCGCGGAAATGATCACTGGCAGCCTCCCCATGCCGGATGGTTCACTGTTGCTCCCGCGGCTGGTTTCCGACCGCACCCATGCGCCTTGTTTTGCCGAAACCGCCATCCTCCATCAGCTTTCGCTAACTGGTGGAACCACGGATACCAAGGCGCCGCTGACCGGAGCGGTCTGGCTGATCCTCGGGGTCGAGGCGCTCTTCGCCACCCTGCTGCTGCGGCTGTCGAAGCACCTGATCGCCCCGAAACCGCGACCCTGAGGAAGCACCACCGCACCACGAGGCATTGCATTTCGGCAGGCTTGGGTTCTGATCGCCCGACGGCCCGATGATCTTCCGCTTTTCGCTGTATGGCTTTCTCAAGAACCTGAGGTTCTTCGAGGCCTTCCTGGTGCTCGCGCTGCGCCAGCGGGGATTCGACTTCCTGTCGATCGGCACGCTGATCGCGATCCGCGAGATCACCACCCACGTGCTCGAGATCCCGTCGGGCGCCGCGGCGGATGCCTGGGGGCGCAGGCTGTGCATGGTGGGCAGCATGGCGGCCTACGTCATTTGCTTCCTGCTCCTCGGGGCTGGATCGACCTTCGCCGCGATGGCCGTGGCGATGGTCTTCTACGGCCTGGGTGACGCCTTCCGCTCCGGCACCCACAAGGCGATGATCTACGCCTGGCTGCGCGAGCAAGGCCGGGAGAAGGAAAAGACGCGCATCTACGGCTACACCCGTTCCTGGTCGCAGAAGGGCTCCGCGCTCTCCGCCCTGGTGGCCGCGTTGCTGGTCGGCTGGTCGGGCACCTACGCCTCGGTCTTCTACTGGAGCGCCCTGCCTTCCTTCCTGAACCTCATCAACCTCGCCACCTACCCGGCCTCGCTCGATGCTGGCTGCCACGGCTTCCGCAAGGGCATCTTCCGCGCTGCCTGGACGACCCTGGCCGACTCATTCCGCGAATTCCGCCGGCATGCCCCGCTGCGCCGGCTGGTGGCGGAGTCGGTGGCGATGGAAGGCGGCTATTCGGTGATCAAGAATTACCTGCAACCGGTGCTGCAGACCGCCGCCCTGACCCTGCCGGTCTGGCAGGGAACAAGCGACGTGCGCCGGACGGCATTGGTTACCGGAGTCGTCTATGCACTGGTCTTCTTCGGCAGCAGCATCGCCTCGCGGCGGGCCCACCAATGGGAGTCGTGGTCGGGCGGCAGCGAGCCGGCCACGCGCCGCATCCTTTGGATCACCTGGTTGCTGATGGCCGTGCTCGCCGTGTTCCTGCTGGGAGGAATGCCGTGGCTGTCGGCCGCGATCTTCGTGCTGCTCGGGCTGTTTCAAAACCTGTGGCGACCGATCCAGATCGCCCGCTTCGACGACGCATCGAGCGAGGGCGTCGGGGCGACGGTGCTCAGTGTCGAGGCCCAGGCCCAATCCGTGGCCGCCGCGCTGTGGGCCCCCTTGCTGGGCGCGCTGATCGACTCATCGGCCCACAGCGAGGGCACTGCAGCCATCCCCACCCCGGCGCTGTGGCCGGTGTGCTTGATCGCCATCCCGGTCCTGCTGGCCTGGGGCCTCCGGGTCCGCAGCAACAAGGCTGCCTGAGGAGATGCGGGGGCTTCACCCGTGACCCGCGGGATTATTCCGGAAATTTCCCCAAAGAGAAATTCCGACCCCGCGTTCCCCAAGGCATCGCGTCGCCGGCCCCCCTGCGCCGGCGCCACACGAAGCAATTCCACACACTTCCACATTGTCCGATTCATGAGCCAGCACCCGGGCCAGTCGCGCCAAAACCCCATCTCCGTTCCATCGTTCACCCGCCTCAAGCTACTCGCCACCGCTTCAAACATCGCGCCCCGCGGGCCACTGGCCGCACTCGGGCTCGCCGGCGCCGCGGTCTGCCTGGGCATCCCGGCTGCACGCGCCCAGGACAGCAGCAGCAGGGAGCCCCGCCTCGATCCTCTGACGGTCCAGGCCGAAAACGAAGACAAGGACTACAAGGTCAGCAATGCCTCCACCGCGACCCGGACCGACACGCCAATCGCCGAGACACCGCTTTCGATCCAGGTGATCCCGCGCGAGGTCATCGAGGACCAGGGGATCTCCCGGCTGAAGGATGTCTACCGCAACGTCAGCGGTGTCGCCCCGGTCCGCACCGAAGGCCGTGGCATCCAGTTCGAGGACGCCTCGATCCGTGGTTTCTCGCAGCTCCTTTCGGTCGACGGCTTCCGGCTCTACACCATGCCGCCGCTGAACCTCGCCGGCCTTGACCGCGTCGAGGTCCTCAAGGGCCCTGCTTCCTCGCTCTACGGTGCGATGGAGCCGGGCGGCCTGGTCAACGCCGTGGCCAAGACCGCCAGCTTTTCACCCCGCTCGGAAGTCTACGGTGAGATCGGCAGCTTCGACTCCTACCGCGCGGGTGTCGATCTCGGCTGGGCTTCGGGCGACGACGTCGCGCTGCGCTTTGTCGGCGACTACCATGACACCAACTCTTTCCGCGACTACCTCGACTACGAGTCGCTGTTCCTCGCGCCAGGCCTGACTTGGAACATCACCGACTGCACCCGCCTCACCACCTGGCTGTGGTACCAGGACCTCGACCGTCCGGTCGACAACGGCATCGCCTTCGCCCGCGCCGGCGGACCGGTGGGCGACATCACCTGGAACCTGACCGGACCGGGCCACCACACCCAGTACATCGAGGACTTCCTCTACAGCGTCCAGATCGACCACGAGGTCAGCGAGGACTTCTCGCTGCGCGCCCGGGCACTCGTCCACCATTTCGACGGCCAGAACGATGCCTTCCGCTGGTCGGCCGGTGCCGGCAACACGGTCAGCGCCTACCTCGACGCCTCCTCCTTCGGGAATTGGGAATACGACGTGGTGACCGACGCGCTGTGGAAGTTCGACCTCGGCCCGACCCGGCACCAGCTGCTCGGAGGCTTCGAATTCTCGCGCTCCGACTATACCTACGACCGCCTGGTCTCGGCCCGGTTCCCCGTCTCGATTTTCTATCCGTCGAGCCCGACCGGCCCCTTCCCCCTTACCCCCGGAACCGTCCGCCAGAACGTGGTGACCGAAACCTGGTCCGGCTACCTGCAGGACCAGATGGACGCGTTCGACGACCGCCTCCACTTGCTGGTCGGCGGTCGCTACGACTATTACGACCAGTACTCCCGCTCCTTCTCCAGCACCGCGGAGAACTGGCAGGACGATACCGGTCTGACCGGACGGGGTGGCTTCGTCTACGACCTGACGCCCTGCGTCTCGCTCTTCGCGAATGCCGCCCGATCCTTCAATCCGAACAGCGCCGGCCGCAGCCTCAGCTTCACCGGCGAGCCGATCGACCCGACCACCGGCGTGCAGTTCGAGACCGGCACCAAGTTGTCGCTTTTCGACGAGCGGCTGGCGATGACCGCGTCGGTCTATCAGATCACCAAGGACAACGTCCCGGTCAGCGACCCGCTGAACCCCGGCTTCTCCGTCAACGGCGGCGAACTGCGCAGCACCGGCTTCGAGTTCGACACCCTCGGCAAGATCACCGAGAACCTGCAGGTGATCGGCAGCTACGCCTACACCGACACCGAAGTACTAAACTCGTCGTCGCTACCCCTCGGCGCCCGCTTCGCCAACATCCCGCTGCATTCCGGCAGCCTGTGGCTGAAATATGACTTCACCTGTGGTCCGCTCGAAGGATTCGGCTTCGGTGCCGGCGTGTTCGCCTCCAGCTCGAAGGCCGGCGACAACAACAACAGCTTCGACCTCCCGGGCTATGCCCGCTTCGACGCGGCGGCATGGTACCGCACCGAGCTGAACAACGGCGACGAGCTGAAATTCCAGGTCAACGTCCAGAACCTCACCGACCGCACCTACTACGAGTCCTCGACCAGCACCGCCAACGTGCAGCCGGGAACACCCCTTGCCATTTCCGCGCGATGCAGCCTGAAGTTCTGAACGGCATCACCGCCGACTTCGAAACGGCGCGCCGCCTGAAGGCGGTGTTCCGCGAAGGCTGGAGCCACCCGGAACGGGTGGCCGGCTGGGTCAAGGGTGGCCTGCACGCCGAGTTCCACGACGAAGCCTGCCGCCAGGCGTGGAAGGACGCGCTGTGCCGTGCCGTCGAGCTGGCCCCGAACGACCGCGCCCTGGACCTCGGTACGGGCCCGGGCACGATATCCTCGATGTGGGCCGAGCTCGGCTTCCGCACTACCGGCATCGACTTCTCCCCCGGCATGCTCAAGGCCGCCCGGGGACTTGCGGACCAGCGCGGCTTGTCGCTCGAATTCGTCGAAGGCGACGCCGAGGACCCGCCGGGCGAAGAGGAAGAATACGGCGTGATTTCCACCCGCTTCGTACTCTATACCCTTCCCCACCCCGGCTACGCCATCCGCCGCTGGGTGCAGCTCCTGGCCCCCGGCGGCCGGCTGATCCTGATCGGCCACGAGCGCGACGGCGAGCCCCCTCCCCAGCCATCGAGTGGCACCGCGCTCAAGGCCCAGGAAACCCGTCCATGGAACGTGGACGGCCGCTACCGTGAAGCCCTCGACCAGCTGCCCTTCATGGATCACAAGCCGACTGACCTGCAGGTCGTGATGGAAGCCGCCGGCTTGAACGAAATCCGCCGGATCAACATCGACGGCCTGGACGAGGCACGCGAGGCATTGAAGCAGCGCGACCCCGAAGTCGCCGTTGGGAAGACCCGGCCTTATATCGTCGCGGGACGCAAGTGAGCAGGACGACGACAGGACCGCGCAA
>NZ_JACZFQ010000078.1 GCF_014904755.1 Neoluteolibacter marinus | reverse complement strand
GCCCCGGGCGCCCGCCGCGGGCATCGCCATGCTCGTCCACAGCGGCAGCGGCACCGCCGCCCTCAGCACCGCTGCCGACGATTTGGCCTCGGGAAGCTCCACCTACACGGTCAACCTGTCGCCTGCCGGCGAGGTCGCCTTCAACCAGGTCCCCGGCCGGGTTGTGACGATGGATGCCAACTACAACGACATCCTCGTCGCCCTCCGCCAGGAAGGGAAGATCACGGCCACCGGCTACCGCGACAACTTCCACGACGATTACTACCGCAAGCTCGACGGGCTCGAGGTCCGCTTCGATCCGAAGCAAACCACCTACCTCTCCTCGCCGGGTGGCGGGATGTTCGACAAGGAGCTGCTCTACTCGCTCCAGGCGGACGTGCATCACATCGATCCGCTCCAGCTGGCGCTCAGCCGCGGCTGGACCCAGGCCGACGTCGACGAGATCGCCCGCAATGTCGGCCCCTTCATTGCCAACCGTTACAGCCGCGAGAACTCCCACCCCGGTGACACTCCCTACACTTACTACACGCTCTGGGAGCTCTCCGGAAAGATTGCCGAGGTCTATCGCCGGCCGGAAATCATCGGGCGGCTCAAGGAAGTCGGCGACCGCATGGTGGGCGAGATCCAGTCCAAGCTTCCGCCGGAGTCCGCACGCCCGCGCGTCGGCCTTATCTACCATGCGAATGGCAAGTTCACGCCCTACAGCCTGCTGCACGAGGGCTTCGGCCAGGTGCAATACCGCGAGGTCGGGGCGCGCGATGCCTTCGCGCCGATCGCCGACCGCACTTACGGCGCCCAGGGCGGCGGACCCAGCGGGGCCCCGCTCGATGCCGAGGGCCTGCTCGCGCTAGACCCGGACATCCTGATCATGCCTTTCGCGGTCTACCCGGGCAACGCGCGGGTCGGCTTCGAGCAACTGCTGGCCTTGAATAACGATCCCCTCCTGCAAAGGGTGGGCGCGTTCCGCGAGGGGCGCGTCTATCCGGGAGGCACCCCGCTTCAAGGACCGATCGACTACCTGTTCCAAATCGAGATGGCCGCCAAGCAGATCTACCCCGGGATCTTCGGATCCTTCCGCGAAGACCTCGACTATCCGCCGGGCGAGCAATTGTTCGACCGCGGGCAGGTATCGCGCATCCTCCAGGAAGCCTCGTGCCAGGATGACGGCCGCCAATGAATCCGCCCGCAAGGGACTGGCCCCGCTGATCGCGGTTTCGCTGGTGATCGTCGCCGTGGCGGCGCTCGCCCAGCTGACCATCGGCTCCTTCGAGATGTCGGCCGCCACCGCAGCCCGGGCCCTGGCCGATCCGGAGGTTTGGGGAAAGCCGGCCACCTTCGCGCACCTGGTCCTCGGCGACGGGACTGCCGACGCCCTCGGCTTCGGCCCGGCCGGACGCCTTTCGACCGAATCGCTGATCGTCTGGAACGTCCGCCTGCCTCGTGTCCTCGTCGCGATCTTCGTCGGCATCAACCTCAGCCTGGCCGGCACCATCCTGCAGGCGGTGACCCGCAACGAGATGGCCAGCCCCTACCTGCTCGGCGTCAGTTCCGGCGCCGGGCTGGCGGCGATCGCCGTGCTGGTGCTCTTTCCCGCCTTGTCGCCGCTGCTACCGGCGGTGGCGATGGCCGGCGGCGCCGTGGCCTTCCTGCTGGTCTATGCGATTGCCTGGAACCGGGGTACCAGCCCAGTCCGCCTGGTGCTGGCCGGCGTGGTCGTCGCGGCGATCGCCGGCTCGATGCAAACCGGCCTGTTCTTCCTCGCGAAGGATCTCAACGTCATCCAGAACGCCCTCGCCTGGACCACCGGGTCGCTCACCGGCACCGGCTGGGAACAGGTCCGCCAGGTCGCCCCGTGGACCTTCGTCGCACTGCTCACCGCGCTGGCCTCGGCACGACAGCTCGATGTCCTGCAACTGGGCGAAGCCACCGCCCGGGCACTCGGCATGCGGGTGGAACGGGCCCGCTTCCTGCTCGCCGCCACCGCGATCGTCGCCACCGGCTCGGCCGTCGCCGTGGCCGGCCTGGTCGGCTTCGTCGGGCTGATCGTGCCCCATGTGGTGCGGACCCTCGCCGGCAGCGCCCATCGCCGCCTGCTCACCGGCTGTGTCTTCGCCGGCCCCGCCCTGCTGGGCAGCGCCGACGCCTTCGCCCGCCTCGCCGTCCGTCCCTCGCAGTTGCCGGTCGGCATCGTCACCGGTTGCATCGGCGGCATCTTTTTCCTCTACCTGATGCGCCGCCGCCGCGAATTCGGAAAGCCATGAAGCCCTCACCGAACGATCCGGAACGCTTCGCGGGCGAGCAACTCCGCGTGCGCTACGACAGCCGCCTGCCGGTGGTGCTCGACGACGTCTCGCTGGTCATCCCCGAGGGCAAGATCACGGTCCTCGTCGGGCCGAACGGATCCGGCAAAAGCACCTTGCTGAACACACTGGCGCGACAGCTCCGGGCCGAGGCCGGCACGGTCATCATCGACGGCCGCGAATTGCACATGATGTCGGCGCGCGAGCTCGCCCTGACCCTCGGCGTCCTGTTCCAGGAGCATGCGGTGCCCGGCGACCTGAGCGTCGAGGAATTGGTCCACCACGGCCGCTACCCGCACAGTGGCTTCCTGCAATCCCCCGACGCCAGCGACCACGAGGCAGTGGAAAAGGCGCTGCGGCTCGCCAACGTCACCGAACTGCGCCACCGCCCGGTCGGCAAGCTCAGCGGCGGCCAGCGCCAGCTCGCCTGGGTGGCGATGGCCCTCGCCCAGGAAACGCCCTACCTGTTCCTCGACGAGCCGACCACCTTCCTCGACCTCGCCCACCAGTTCGACCTGATGGACCTGGTCCGCCGCCTCAACCGCGAGCTCGGCAAGACGATCCTGATGGTGCTCCACGACCTCAATCTCGCCGCCCGCTACGGTGACCATCTGGTCGCCCTGAAGGACGGCAAGATCGCCGCCCAGGGCAGCCCGGCCGAGATGCTCACCGCCGAGATCCTGCGGGAGGTCTTCGAGGTGAATGCCCGCATCGTCTCCGAAGACGGCGGCAAGACCCTCTACTGCGTGCCCGAAGGCCGGGCCGGGAAGTAGCGCAACTTTTCAAGTTGCGTGCTGTCGGCGGCCCCGCTCAGGACAACGGCAGGCATTTTACTACCGGTGCCGTATTTCCGGCGGACGCTTCACGCGGGACCTCGCTGTTTGGGCTATTGAAGACTCCCCTGTCCGCAACTTGAAAAGTTGCGCTACTTCCGCAACGCGGCCGGCTCCTTGTGGAGCCGGCCGCGGCGGGATGGCAAACCTTCGCAGCTCAGAGGCTCTTCAGGTAGGCCGTGATGTCGGCCACCTTCTGGGCATCCAGCCCGAGCTGGGCCGGGGTATACATCAGGGATTTGCCGAGCGGCTTCATCTCGGCGATCCGCGACTTGGACACCGTCTGGTTCTGGCCGCCGAGGCACTTCATGATCACCGGATCACCCTCGCTGAGGGCCATGCCGGTGATGGTGATGCCGTCCTTGGTCTTGAGGATCGAGCCTTCGTAACCGTGGGAGATGTCGCCCGACGGGTTGACGATCGCATCGATGATCACCTCGGCCGGCTGCTGCTTGCCGAAGGTGGTGAGGTCCGGGCCGTAGTCGACGCCGGTTTCGCCGACGCGATGGCACATGTAGCAGGAGGCGATGGCGGCCTTGCCCCGCTCGACATCGCCCTTGAGCTTCAGGATCTCCCCGACGGACGGCAGGGCGGGAGCATTGGCCGGCTCGGCAGGCATCTCGACCTGGACGAGCTTCGCGTTGGCGGGATCCTGGCCCATTGCCTTGAGGATGCCATCGACATCGAAAGCCTTCCACAGGTTGCCCTTGCGGTTGTTGACCCACCAGTTGGCGAGGTCCTTCTGGCCGAAGCCGTCGGTGTTCGCGAGCTGGATCATCGCGGTGGCGGCAGCGGCGCTTTCGGTGAAGCCGAGCGCGGTAAGCGAGAGCTTCACCTGGTCGGCGCTGACCTTGGACGACAGCGCGCGGGCCTTCTGGTCGGCCACGGCCTGCGGCGAGTGAAGGCGCCAGGCGAGCCAGGCGAAGGCATCACTCCAGGCGTCCGGAGCCGAGGTCATGTCCTTGCGCAGGGCCTCGTAGACCACGGCTTCCTTTCCGGTGCAGCCGAGGCCGAAGGCCTCGAGGTAGGCACGGTCCTTGCCGTCGAAGCCATTGGCGATGGTCACCAGGTAGGGCAGCGCCTGACCGGCCGGAACATCCCGCAGGGCGATGGCGATCTCACGGCGGACCATCGGCGACGGGTCCGACGCCATCTTGTCGGCGAGTTTCACGACATCCCCCCCGGCGGCACGGATCGCGCGGCAGGCGACGAGACGGGTGCGGGCATCGGGAGAACCGAGGAGCTCCGCGACCTTGGCTTCACCCGAGGGACCGGTCTGGGCAAGCAGCCAGACGGCACGGGCGGCGATGTAGGGGTTCGAATCCTTCAATAGCTCGACCAGCGCCGGCACGGCCTTCTCGCCCTGGGCCTTGAGGCGGGTGAAGCCGCTGTTGCGGACGTTCACCGCCGGGCTCTTCAACGCCGCGATCTGGCCTTCGGTGGTGCTCAGGTCGAACTTCGGCACCACGGATTTGAAGCCCTTCGGGGCGATCCGGTAAATGGTGCCGGAGCCGCTCTTGTCGAGGGTGCCATGACCGCCGACGCGGGCATCGAACCAGTCGGCGACGTAGAGCGCGCCATCGGGGCCGACGGTCACGTCGGCCGGCCGGAACTGGGTCTTGAGGTCGTTGTTCGGATTGCCGCCGAGGAAGTCGGAACCGGCAAACTCCTTCTCCTTGTTGGAGGTGAGGAAGTCGATGCGCTCGAGCTTGAAGCCCGCGCCATCGGGAACCGGCAGGTAGCCGAAGACGACGTTCTTGCCGGCCTCGCAGGCGAGCAGCAGGCCCTGCCACTTGTCGCCGAGCGCACCGTTCTCATAGAACGCGACCCCGGTTGGCGAGCCGCCGCCGTAGACGTCGCCGGACGGCATGGTGCCGGGATCTTCCTGGCGCCACTCGGCGGTCGGGACGTCCTGGCCGGGACGCTTGTCGGCGCCCCACGAGCGCTGGCCGTCGGCGGACGAGAAGCCGGCATTGCCGCCTTCCATCACCTCGGCGACGCGGCAGGCCGGCGGGTCGTCGTTGTCACTCTGGAACATGTCGCCGAAGGAGGTCAGCGCCTGTTCGTAGGAGTTGCGGTAGTTGTGGCCGACGATGCGGGCGTTGGTGCCGTCGGGGTTCATGCGGACGGAGAAGCCGCCAACCCAGACGTTGCCGTCGTCGCTCGGCTGCCCGGCGGCCGCGCGGGTGTCCTGGTACCAGGTGCCGCCGCCGCTGTTGTAGTAGCTGCTGCCGATGCGGAAGGTCTTGCCCGACTTGTCGGTGAAGATCCCGCCGCAGTTGCCGTTGTTGAAGTTCCACTGGCCGTCGGGACCGGCGGTCACGCTGTGCAGCGAGTGGTCGTGCTGGCGGGCGTTGAAGCCGGTGAGCAGCACCTCGCGCTTGTCGACGGCGGGATCGTATTTCCGGTCGCCGTTGACGTCGGTGTAGACGATCAGGTCCGGCGGCTGGGAGACGATGATCTTGTTGTCCAGCACGGCGACACCGAGCGGTGACTCGAGGTTCTTGTCCTGGGTGAAGACCTCGGTGGTGTCGGCCTGGCCGTTGCCGTCGGTGTCGGAGAGGATGATGATCCGGTCGCCCTCGGGACGGGCGCCGTTGGCGTGGCGGTAGTTGACGCCTTCGGCGACGTAGAGCCGGCCGGCGGCGTCGAAGTCGATGTTGGTCGGATTTTTCAACATCGGGGTGGTCGCCCAGACCGTGACTTCAAGCCGGTCGTCCGGCACGGTGAACAGATCCTCGGGCACCAGGGTGTCGGCGACCTCGCCGGTTTCGGGCGGCTTGCGGGTGAAGACCTGGAATTTCACGTCGGACGGCTGAGTCTTGCCGTTCTGGAACATCCCGCCGTCGTCGATGCCGACCTTGGCGGTGAAGCCACGGACGTTTTCCGGCAGCTTGAAGGCGATCACCGACGAGGCGTGGGTGCCGATGCCCTTGGCGTAGCTCTTCTTGTCGACGACCAGTCCCTGGCCGCTGACATTTTTGTTCACCTGCGTGGTCCCCCAGCCGGAGGTGGCGGAGTCCCAGGCAAGGTCGGTGAGATCCTTCGAGCTGCCGTCCTTGAAGTAGAGCTTCGGCTCGATCCAATTCGCCCAGTCGTAGCTCATGTTGCCGTTGTCCGAGACCACCAGGAACAGCTCCTTTGCTCCCTCGATCTTGGCCTTGATCTCGTGAAGCCGCGCGGTTTTCGAATTCATCGACGGGCTCTCGGCGACCGGCTTGGCCGGCGGGCCGGCGGCGGCTGCGGGCTTGCGGCCGGCGTTCTCGAACTTGCGCGGCCCGTCCTGCGGGAAGCCCGCCTCGCGCTCGGTCTGGACCGGCGCGGCGGGGATCTTCTGGAATTCCCCGGGCTCGATCAGCTTGAGACGGACCTTTTGGCCCTTGTCGTCGAGGTTGGCGTTGAGTTCGTCCTCGGTGAGCGGCTTGGACTTCACCCCGTCGGCCGGCACCTCGACCCCGGCGGTCCAGGCGATCGCATTGAGGACCAGCTTGCGGAAATCGTCGCTGGCCCAGTTGCGGTGGTAGTGGCCGCCGGTGAAGCCGACGCCGCGGCCGCCGTCCTCGCGCTCGATGCCCCACATCAGGGTCTGCTTTTTGCCCAGCCCGTCGACGCCGTGCTGGTTCCACATGTTGATGTAGCGCTTCATCCGCTCGCGGTCGGGAGTCGCGGTGACGAGATCGAGCACCTTCGAGCGGTCCTGCGGGAAGCGGATGTTGTAGTAAAACTCGTCGAAGGACTCGAAGGGCGACTTCACCCCGCGCGCCACCGGGTGCTCCGGCAGCACCTCGAGGTTGGCGACCCAGTGGGGATTGACCGAAAAGTCGGTTTCGAAAGCACCGCCAATCCATGGCCGGTAATATTTCTCGCCCTCCGCCTGGTCCGGATGCACCGCGTAGTGCATGAACATCAGGCCGGTGCCGGCCTTGGCCATCTGGTCGACCTTGTCCCAGCCGTGGCCGACCACGCTGGTGCCGTCGGCATAGATGACCAGCGCCTTGGTGCCATCGAGGACCGACTCATCGGACGGCCAGCCGCTGTGGACCTCGGCCTTCACGTCCAGGCCGGACTCGTTGAGGGCCTTGGCCAGCAGCATGCAGCCGGCGCGGAATTCATGTTCACCCGGCCCGTGGCTGCGGCCACCGGCGAGGAAGACGATTTTCTCGGCCGCGTGGGCGTGCGAGATCACGAGCGCGGACACGGCCAGCAGCCGGGCGAATCTGGGTATTGGCGGGCGGATCATGGGTTTGGTCGTAGGGACAAGGGATGGTTTACGTGAGGGCGGATGAAAAACCTACGTCGGGATGGCATGCGGGGGGCAAGCCCCGGGACCTGGCCGCAGTTTCGCCGGGGTAATGTCGGATTTTCGGGATGACCTGACATTTTTTTCTGAAATTCACGCCCGTGGCGAAACGCCGGCGGGTCGCCGCCCGTTCCGCGCCTGCCGGCAAGCCCGGTTTTTCATCGCCTCTGGACCCTGCCGGGGGCATGAGTAGATTGCGCCCGCGGGCATCCGCACTCCGTTTTCATGGCCCATTCCCTCAGCATCGCCGACCCGTCCGACCGCCTGCCGGCAGGCGGCGACACCGCGGTCGCGGCGGGAGAGGTGGCGCTGAGGATGCAATGTTTCGCGGAGTTCTGGCAGGGCGCCCGGCCATCGGTGCGGGCCTATCTGGCGAGCTTCGTCCCGGACGGCGGAATCCTCGACGATTGCGTTCAGGAGGTCGCCCTGGTCGCCTGGAAAAAGGGACCGCTGGACAAGGGCAGCCACGACTTCCTCCACCACGCGCTGGCCTGCGCCCGCCACATCGGCATGGCCGCCCGCCGCAAGATCCGCGCCGACCGGCTGAATCTGCTGGCTCCCGACGTCGCCGGGTCCCTCGCCGACAGCGTGGCAACCCTCGACCCGGTGGCCGGCCCTTCCGACCGGGTCCTCGCCTTGCGGCAATGCATCGGCCGCCTGAGCGCCGACCAGCAGGCACTGATCCGCCGACGTTACGGCGATGAAGGATCCGCTGCACTCGCGGAGGAGGCCCGCCGCTCCGGGAAATCGATCGACACCCTCTACAAGCGACTGGAACGGCTGCGCGGCCTGCTGCGCGACTGTGTCACCCGCCAGTTGAACCACCCGGAATGAACCCAGCGCCCTTGAAATCGCCGGACGGTGACGAAGCCTCGGCCCTGTTCGCGCGCTTCCTCGACCAGCGCCTCGACGACGCGGGGATGCAGCGTCTCGAACAACTCCTGCGCGACGATCCCGATGCCCGGGGCCGCTGTGCCGAGCAATTGCTGTTCGAGGCCGACCTGAAGGACGCCGTCGATCCCGGCGAACTCGAATGGCTGGAGACCCGCCAGGTGGTGCTGGGCAAGAAAGACGGCCTGCCCTCGCTGGAGATCCGCCGCAACCAGGAACTCCGCGTCGGCCCGCGCGCCACCCCCAAGGCCGTCGAGCCACCGAAGCCCCCGGCCCTGCGCCGCTATCTCTGGCTCGGCGGAGCCCTGGCCGCCGCGGCCGCCGGATGGCTGTGGTTCCGTGGACCACACCCCGCGGCACCGGTGCTGAAAAACCCCGGCTTCGAGACCACCGACCTGTCGCTGAACCCGACTGGCAATACCTACGCGCTGATCGAGTGGCAGGACTACTTCTCCACCCCCAACGCCGAGCTCTGCGAGCCGGGGCGGGTGACCGGGGGCAAGATTTTCGCCAAGTCCGGCCGCAACGTTGCGCGCCTGCTGACCGGCGGCCACCTGACCCAGCGGCTCCATGACGAGAACGGCATGCCCGTGCCCGCCCGGTCGGGCGCCCGCTACGTCCTGAGCGGATGGCTCCACACCGACGGAACCGGCCCCCATGTCCTGCGCACCGCGCTGCGCGTGGTCGCCAGCGGCCGGCCGGCGATGATCCAGTATGAGGCCGTCCATCAGAAACTCGACATCACTCCCCAACCCGGCTGGCAGCCTTTCCTGATCGAGTTCAACCTGCCCGACGACCTGCAGCGGACCCCCAGCGACGTCACCGTCCCCGAACGCCCGCTGCTCGACCTTGAGGGCCGTGAATTGACCCTCTCCATCGACTCGCGCGGCCACGAGGGATCGGTCCTCTACCTCGACGACCTTTCGCTCGAACGGAACGATCCGTAGGCCGCGGAATCCCGCGGTCCTGGAATTTCTCATTTCCGAAGACAGCCCGGCCCGTCCATCCTCCCGCCATGGATTTCCTGGCGAACGCGCGGCGAGTGATCGAGATCGAAACCGGGGCACTGCAACGGATGGCGGACCGGCTCGGCGAGTCCTTCGTCGCTTCGGTGAAGCTCCTGCACGACACCCTCGACCGCCGCGGCAAGATCGTCGTGGTCGGCATCGGCAAGTCGGGAAACATCGGCCACAAGATCGCCGCCACGCTGAATTCCACCGGTGCCACCGCGGTGGTGCTGAATTCGCAGAACGCGCTGCACGGCGACCTCGGCATCCTGTCCGACGGCGATGCGGTGCTGCTCCTCTCCTATTCGGGTGAAACGGCGGAGCTGCTCGATTTGCTCCCCCACATCAAGCGCTTCGACGTCTCGTTGATCGCCATCACCGGCAAACCCGCCTCGACCCTCGGCGAGCACAGCGACCAGGTCCTCGACACCTCGGTCGACCGCGAGGCCTGCCCGATGAACCTGGCGCCGACCTCGTCGTCGACCGCCATGCTGGTGATGGGCGACGCCCTGGCGATGGTGCTGCTCGAGGCCCGCGGCTTCACCGAGGAGCAATTCGCCCGCTTCCATCCCGGCGGTGCCCTCGGCCGGGCGCTGCTGACGCGGGTCTCCGACATCATGCGGGCCGGCGATCAATTGGCGTCGATCCCCGTGGACGCGACGGTTCGCGACGCCCTGGTCGCCATGACCTCGTCCCGCTCGGGTGCCTGCGTGGTGGTCAATGCAGACGGCACCCTGGCCGGCATCTTCACCCACGGCGACTTCGCCCGCAGCTACCAGCAGGATCCGCATGTCGGGGAGAAACCGGTCGCCGGCTACATGACCCGCCAGCCGATCTCGGTTCCCGCCGACTCGCTGGCCGTGGAAGCCGTGCAAACGATCGGATCCCATCGGGTCGACGACGTGGTCGTGCTGGACGAGGAGGGCCGGGCGGTCGGCCTGGTCGACACCCAGGACCTGGCCCGCCTGAAGATCGTTTGAACACCTATTCGGTCTTGATTCCTTAAGAAGACCAAAGTAATCAGGGTCCACGCATGGCGAGGACCCGCAACAAGCAAATCCAGCTGGGCACGACCGCGGCCGGTGGCAACCGCCGCCGCCGCAGGCCGACCTTCAGCGAGGCCTTGAGCCATGCCAATGCGCGCGCCCACGAGCGGGTCAACCGGCGGCTCGGCCAGCGCGATCTCAAGCATGTGCGGGCGGCAATCGCCGGCGCCGCGATCGACTACGAGGAAGAAACGACGGGTTTCGGAACCCGCCTGATGCGCTGGATGCTGGGCATGTTCCTGCTGCCGCTGTGCTGGGTCACCACCTGGACCTTCTTCGCCCAGTTCAGCAACGCCACCCTCGACCACGGTTTCTGGAAAATGCCGGCGTTCTGGTATTTCGCGACCGGTGTGCTGCTCATGACCGGCTGGTTCGTGACCGGATTGTTGCGCTCATTCTTCCTCTACCTCTACGTGCTCGGCCATGAGCTGACCCACATCCTGTCGATCTGGGCCTGCCGCGGGAGGGTCAGCGACTGGGGCGTCAGCCTCGACGGCGGCTACGTGACCACCGACAAGACCAACATCTTCATCGCCTTGTCCCCGTATTTCGTGCCGCTGTGGGCGGTGCTGGGCGTGATCGTCCACTCGCTCTTGGGCTGGGCGTTCAAGCTGCCGCCGGTCTCGGACAAGATCCTGTTCGGCTATGTCGGCTTCTTCTGGGCCTTCCACCTGCTGTGGACGCTGTGGATGATCCCCCGCGACCAGCCGGACCTGAAGGAGAACGGCACCTTCCTGTCGCTGGTGATCATCTACCTCGCCAACCAGCTGCTGCTGGCAGCGCTGTTGTGTGCCGTCGCCAAGCCGTTCGGCTTCGCCGAATTCGGCAGCGAGTGGATGGCCAACGCCGCCCGCACCATGGAAGGCGCGTTGCGGGTGCTGCGCGAAGTCAGGGTGTAGCGGCCGCTTCCGCCTCTCTCAGGTGAGCGCTGGCTCAGCGGCCTCGCGATGGGCCCGGCGGACTTCCTCGCCGATCGCCTGGATCCCCCGGCGGACGGTGGATTCATCCATCGTGAAGGTCATCCGCAGGCACTCGTGACGGTGCCTCCAGGTCTCGTCATCGTGGCCGAAGAAGAAATAGTGGCCGGAGATGATCAGCACCCCGCGCTTCTTCAGCCTCTCGTAGAGCTCCTGCGAGGTGATCGGCAATCCGGGGAACCACAGCCACAGGAACAAGGCCCCCTCGGAACGGTGGACGTAGTACTCGAAGTCATCGCCAAAGCACTCCTGGACCCGTTCCCGGGCCAGGCGCGACTTCTCGACATAGAACGGTTTCACCGTCTCGTTGGAGATCTTGAGGATCTCGCCGCTTTCAATCATCGGCCGCGCGATGGCCTGACCGATGTTCGGGTTGGCGAGGCCGACCACCGCGCTCATCGACGCCATCGCCGCGGCAATCTCGGGCCGGGCGACGACGATGCCGGTGCGGGTCCCCGGCAGGCCGATCTTCGACAGGCTGAGGGTCAGGATGATGTGCTCGTCCCAAACCGGCGCGGCCTCGGTGAAGATGATGTTCGGGAACGGTGCCCCGTAGGCATTGTCGATGATCAGCGGGATGCCGTGGCGCTTCGCCAGGTCGGAAAGGCGGGCGATCTCGCCGTCGGTCAGGACGTTGCCGGTGGGATTGGTCGGGCGGGAAACGCAGATGGCGGCGATGTCGCCGGTGACTTCGAGCGCATCGAAATCGACCCGGTACTTGAACTCGTGCGGGCCGGTTTTCTCGATCTTCGGCGGCACCGCGCGGAACAGGTCGCCGCACGATCCCTGGTTGGCGTAGCCGATGTACTCCGGCACCAGCGGCAGAAGGATCTTCTTGCGGCGGCCGTCGGGCATTTCGCCGGCAAGCAGGTTGAAGAGGAAAAAGAACGCGGTCTGTCCGCCGGAGGTGACCGCGACGTGCTCCGGGCCGAGCGGCCAGCCGAACTCACGGCGGAACAAGCCGGCGAGCGCTTCGATGAACTTCGGGTTGCCGCGCGGCGGGTCGTAGTTGGCCAGCATCCGCTCCATCGCGCCGGGCTCGGCGAGGACCTCCTCCATGCGGCGGCGCCACAGCGCGTTGACCTCGGGAATGTGGGCCGGCTGACCGCCGCCGAGCATGCAAATGTCGGGACCGCCCGACGCCAGCGCATGGCCGAGATCATCCATCAGTTCCTCGATGCCGCTGCCACCGGCGAGCTGCCGGCCGAAATTGGAGAATTCATAGCTCATGACACGGGGGCCGTTGACCGGCCGGGGCATCAACCTATAGTGGCCGCTCAGTTTCGAACAACCTTTCAATACCATGGCCCTCCAAACCGGCGACAAAGCCCCCGACTTCACCCTCGTTTCGAAAACCGCCGACGGCCCGCAGCTGGTCAAGCTGTCCGATCTCGTCGGCAAGTCGAACATCGTCCTCCTGTTCGTGCCGATGGCATTCACCGGGGTTTGCACCGACGAGCTGTGCGACATCTCCGGCGGAATCGCCGAATACGACGCGCTCGACGCCACGGTTCTCGGGATTTCCGGCGACAATCCCTTCGCCCAGGAAGCCTGGGCGGAGAAGTCCGGCATCACCATCCAGCTGCTCAGCGACTACGAACACACCGCGGCCAAGGCCTACGGCGTCGCCTACGACCAGTTCCTGCCCGAAGCCAACCTGATCATGGGCGGCGTGCCGAAGCGCTCGGCCTTCGTCATCGATAAGGAAGGCATCGTCCGCTACGCCGAGGTGCAGGAGCATCCGAAGGACCTGCCCGATTTCGCGGCGGTGAAAGCGGCCCTCCAGTCGCTCGCCTGATCGATTTCCGATTCAACGAAAAAGGCCGCGGGGGATATCCTCGCGGCCTTTCTGCTTCTCAAAGATTCACTCGGATTCATTGCCCGGTGGCAGCGGAACCAGTTCCGGTTCGACCTTCGGCTCCTCGGGCACCACCGGGGCTTCCGGGTCGATCACCGGCGGGATGGTCGGGACCGACTCGTCGATCACCGGCGGCGCGGTTCCCCCGGGCAGAGGCGGATAGACCTGATAGGCATCCGGAGAAACCTCGGCCGGCGCCTGGTTGGTTTTCCCGTCCGATACCAGCACCGACGGCACGTAGCCGAATTCGCCGCTGTCGAGCTCGCCATACACATAGGT
>NZ_JACZFQ010000077.1 GCF_014904755.1 Neoluteolibacter marinus | reverse complement strand
GGTGTTCGCCGGCAGCTGCCGGTCCGCCTCGGCATCCCCCTTCGGCCGCTTCTTGAAAAAGGCCGCCTCCATGATGGTGGTGACGAAGGTCCCCGTCGCATAGCCGCGGGGTGTCGCCACTTCCGAACGCCCTCCGCCGGGGGCGGACAAGGGATCGAATCCCCCGCCGGTGTTGATGGGGCCGGTTTCGCAGGAAGCCAGGACGAGAGCAATGGAGCCGAGGACAAGCTGATGGCGCTTCATGAAGATGCGGCAAGTTGCCACGCCGCCCGAAGAGGGTCAACGGGATATCAGGAGGCTTGCAAGATGCTCCATCATGGCCTCCTGCCAGGGACGCGGCGGCGCGCCGAGCAGTGCTTCCAGCCGCCGGGTTGCCATCGCGGTGTGGCGCGGCCGCGGGGCGCGGAAGGCTTTCATCTCGTCCATCTTGAGCTCCTGCACTTCCCCTGCCTCGATTCCTTTTGTCGCGAGGAAGCTGGAAATTTCACGGGCCATTCCATGCCAGCTCACCGGCTCGCCGCCATTGCAGGCATGGAAAACTCCGGCAGGACACCCGGCGCCCAGCCACGCGGCCACCCAGGACGCGATGTCTTTCGTGTAGGCGGGCAACGAGAACTTGTCGGCAACCGCCGCGAGCCGCTCTCCCGCCAGCGCCTGCGAGACGATCCTCTCGGGAAACGCTGCCCGCTCAGGCCCGAAGACCCACGACACCCTCATGACCGCACCGCCCGCCGCCAGGACCGCGTGCTCCCCTTCCGCCTTGGTCTTGCCGTAGGTCGACAATGGCGCGGTGGGATCGTCCTCCGATCTCAAGCCCGGCTCAATCCCGTCGAACACGTAGTCCGTGCTGAAATGCAGCATCGGCTTGCCCAGCTTCCTGCAGCTCCAAGCCAACGCGCCCGGGGCAAGGGCATTCACGCGCCGGGCGAGCACCGGATCGTCCTCGCATTGCTCCAGGCCGGTCAAACCGGCGGGATTGAGCAGCACGTCGAACGACAGGCGTTCCAGCAACCCTTCACAGCCCGGCCGCGCCATGTCGAGCCGCTGGCGGGGCAGCTCGATAACCTCGTGATCGCCCGCCAAGCGGTCGGCCAGCGCACGGCCCACCCGGCCCGTCGTCCCGGTGATGGCGACCCGCATGGCGTTGTGCCCGAGCTCAGATGATCCCGACTTCCTCGAGGTTGTCGTCGACGAAACCGTCACCGCCGTCGCGGATCTTCCGCAAGCGCCGGCGCGCGCCGAACTTGCTCTGCGGGCCGTTCACGAGGTTCACGATCCCGCCGATCGCCAACGGTAACAAAGTCGCCACACCCAAGGCGGCAAAGCCGAGTGCCATGCCACGGCGGGCCCGCGAATGCATCATTTCCCCGAGAATCAGCCCTCCAGCCGCGCCCAGCAGCGCGGGAGCCGCCAAGGCGGTTGCCTCCGTCCAATCCCGTTCACCGTCATCATCGAGGTTCATGCAAGGCAGGCTAACACTCCTGCGCCGTCACACAATCCCGGAAACCGTCCCCGCTTTCCCTCTTCCCCGCGGCAGAAGTGCCGGTTAGGTTCCGCCCCAGAGATGCCCAGCCCCGATTCCACCTACGCCCTGATTCTTGCCGGAGGCTCCGGCACCCGCTTCTGGCCCTTGAGCCGGAATGCCCGCCCGAAACAGCTCCTGAACCTCTTCGGCGAAGACACCCTGCTCGAGCAAACCATCCGCCGCCTGGACGGCCTGGTGCCGCCACAGAACATCCTCATCCTCACCAATGCCCAGCAGGAAGCTGCCGTGCGCGAAGTGGCCTCGATGCTGCCGGCCGGAAACATTTTCGCCGAGCCCGCCAAACGCGACACCGCACCGGCGGTCGCCCTCGGCATCGGCCTGATCGCCGCCCGCAACCCGGACGCGCTCATGATGGTCCTGCCCGCCGACCAGCTCATCGCCGACACCGCCGGCTTTCAAGGCGTCATGAAGGACGCCCTCGCCACCGCGGAAATGTCCGACGGCCTGGTGACCATCGGCATCAAGCCGACCTGGCCCTGCCCGTCCTACGGCTATATCGAACGCGGCTCACGCGCGTCGATCCCCGGCCTGGTGTGCGAGCAGCTGCCCGCCGAAGTGAAGCGCTTCCGGGAGAAGCCGAGCACCGACCTCGCCGAACAGTTCCTCGCCGCCGGTGGCTTCTGTTGGAATGCCGGGATGTTCGTCTGGTCGCTGCCGAACGTCATCCGCGAACTGTCCACCCACCAGCCCCAGCTCGCTTCCTTCATCTCGGAAATCCGGCGCTCGAAGGATGTCGCGGCCACCGTCGCCGCCCAGTTCCCGAAACTCACGCCAATCTCGATCGACTACGGCCTGATGGAAAACGCGGGCCGCGTCCTCAACATCGAGGCAACCTTCGACTGGGACGACGTCGGATCCTGGCTCTCCGTCGCGAAGTATCTCCCGGTCGCCGGCGACAACAACCGCGTCAACCGCCCGATCTCGGAGATCGATTCGGAGAACAACATCGTCTTCAACGACCGCAAGGGCTGCCATGTCGCCCTGCTCGGCGTCGACGACCTCATCATCGTGCAAACCGAGGACGCCCTTCTCATCGCCAACCGCCATCAAGCCGACGCGATCAAGAAGCTCTCCGACCTGCTGCCGCCGGGATTGCTGTGAGCCGATCCGCTGGCCGGTCAAGAATCCGGTAGGGCGGCATAATTGATCTCAAGCCTCAGAAACGCGGCGTCGGGAGGCCAGTCGCCTGCCGGAGGAAGGATGATGTAGCGATAGCGGTCGAAATCCTCCTCGGGTTCGACGGTGCCCACTTGTCGCGGCCGGTACGGGGGATCCTCGGCAAACCCGAGATCCCCGGTGGCAAGCGGCGAAAACAGGATTCCCCGCCGCTCGCGACGGATCCGCAGGTCAAAGACCGGGTAGCTTGAAGCGGGATCGACCTCCAACAGCGGATCGATGTCCAGCAGGTCGGAACCCGACCAGCTGCCCGTCGCGAGCATCGGAACGACTTGGTCGGCGAGCGCCGGATTCCCTCCGAAAAGGAACTCGAAGACCAGCGGCACCCCATCCTGGTCGTTGTCGGTGAGGGCGGTGGTCTGGTTGAGATCCGCGAAGGAATCGTAAGCCTGGTAGTCGCTGAGTTCGATGCTGGTGGATGTCTGGATGAGAAGGAAACTGCCGGTTCCGTCGGAAGTGAGCACGCGGGTTCCGGGGGCCGCGTTGAGGAAGGCTCCGGAGATGCTGCCTTGGGTTCCGGAATGGCCTGCGATCGGACTTCCGGTGGTGAAGTCGGTGAAGTCGGTGCCGCTGCTGAGGATGACAAAGGTGTCGGACGGAGAAATCAGATCTTGGAAGTCATCGAGGAAGGAGACCGTGAGGTAGCCACCGAGTTGGACGTTGCCGATGTGCTGAAGGGTGTCGTGGCTGACGCCCCGTTGCGTTCCGCCGAGTTCGATCTCCAAGGTACCGTCGAGGTTGAGCGTGCCTTTCGAGGACAACGCGCCTGCACTGGTGCCGGGAGCGAGCACCGCGTTGCCGAAGCTGAGCGTGCGGCTGGTGGCATCGATGATGCCACTGCCTTCAATGCGGCCATAGCCAATGCTGGTGTCTTGGTCCACATCGAACAAGCCGGAGACGAGAGTCACCCCGGCAGGGTCCTGCGAGAAGCCGGTGGATCCCACTTGAAACGTGCCGTCGGAGGCAATCTCGACGACCCCACCTTCATTTCGGAATTCACCGCTGGAAACACCCAGAATGCCTCCCTCTGCATGAACCATTCCTCGGTTGACGAAGCTTCCAACTTCGAGCGCCCCCTGCCCGCGGATCGTGTTGTCCTCGTTGACCAACGTGCCCGGGCCAATCATCCTCGCGTAAGAGGCTTGGCTGAACAAGAGCTCCCCTCCGCCGGAAAGTGTCACCACGTTCTCTTCAGCAATACGGAAGCCGTCGTAATAACCTGGAGACGATCCAAGACCGAGGACTCCCTGGTTGTCGATCGTCCCCTGCAATTCGAGGTCCTTCTGGGTGAATGGCGCGGAAACGAACTCACCGGTGACGGTCAGGTCCTTGAGAACGCCGGAGCCCTGCAGCAATGCCCCCGGGTTGCCATGCAGCGTGCCCCCCTCAAGGGTGGCATAGTAGTTGATCTCCAGTTTCCCGCCATCCGGGATTGTCACTGAGCCTTCACTGTTCTCCACGTGGGTTCGTAGCGAGTTGCTTTGCCCGCTCAGCAGCAAGGTCCCGGTACCATCGCTTGTGAGAAGGCCCCTGTTGGTGACCGTGCTGGAATACAGGTCGAGCGGTCCGCCCTCCGCACGGATCGTGTTCCGGTTGTCCAAGGTCAGCAAACCCAGCTGGCCCTGCCCGCGGATCAGGTTGTCTTCATTGATCAAGGTGCCAGGACCGTACAATCGCGCGTAGTAGGCTTGGCTGAGGACGAGTTCCCCTCCGCCGGAGAGCGTCACCACGTTCTCTTCCGCGATCCGAAAACCGTCATTGTAGCCGGGAGACGACCCGAGACCGAGGATTCCCTGGTTGTCGATCGTCCCCTGCAGTTCGAGGTCCTTCTGGGTGAACGGGGCCGATACAAACTCACCGGTGACCGTCAGGTCCTTGAGAACCCCGTAGCCTCCGAGGTTCGCCCCCGAATCGCCGTGGAGGATCCCTCCCTCGAGGGTGGCATAGGAGTTGATTTCCAGTTTCCCGCCGTCCGGGATCGTCACCAACCCCTCGCTGTTGTCCACATGGGTTCGCAGCGAGCTGTTTTGCCCGCTCAGCAGCAAGGTCCCGGTCCCGTCGCTTGTGAGAAGGCCCCTGTTGGTGACCGTGCTGGAATACAGGTCGAGCGGTCCGCCCTCCGCGCGGATCGTGCTCCGGTTATCCAAGGTCAGCAATCCCAGCTGGCCCTGCCCGCGGACCGTGTTGTCCTCGTTGACCAGCGTCCCCGTGCCAAACAACCGGGCGTAGTAGGCCTGGCTCAGGACAATTCCCCCCCCGCCGGAGAGCGTCACCACGTTCTCTTCCGCGATCCGGAACCCGTCGGTGTAGCCGGGCGTCGAACCGAGTCCGAGGACGCCTTGGTTATCGATCGTCCCCTGCAGTTCGAGGTCCTTCTGGGTGAATGGCGCGGAAACAAACTCACCGGTCACCATCAGGTCCTTGAGCACCCCGTAGCCTCCGAGTTTTGCCCCCGGGTCGCCGTGAAGACTCCCTCCCTCGAGAGTTGCGTATGTGTTGATGGCGATTGTTCCGCCGGCGGGGATCGTCACCAATCCCGCGCTGTTGTCCACATGGGTTGGCAGCAAGCTGTTTTGCCCGCTCATCTGCAAGGTCCCGGTCTCGTCACAGGTCAAGACACCCGTGTTGGTGACGGTACTGGAATACAGGTCGAGCAACCCTCCCTCCGCGCGGATCGTGCTCCGGTTGTCCAAGGTCAGCAAACCCAGTTGGCCCTGCCCGCGGATCAGGTTGTCATCATTGATCAAGGTGCCAGGACCGTACAATCGCGCGTAGTAGGCTTGGCTCAGGACGATTTCTCCTCCACCGGAGAGCGTCACCACATTGCCCCCCGCGATCCGGAACCCGTCGTTGTAGCCGGGAGTCGCCCCGAGACCGAGGACTCCCTGGTTGTCGATTGTCCCCTGCAATTCGAGATCCTTCTGGCCGAACGGAGCAGATGCAAACTCGCCCGTGACGGTCAGGTCCTTGAGCACGCCGTAGCCCTTGAGGAGAGCGCCGGAATCGCCGTGCAAGGTTCCACCCTCGAGGGTGGCGTTGGAGTTGACGTCCAGCGTGCCACCGGCGGGGATCGTGACCGCCCCCCCCTCTATGTTGTTCACGTGGGTCGGGAACGTGCTGTTGAGCCCGATGAACTGCAGGGTCCCGGTGGCATCGGTTGTCATCGTTCCGGAGTTGACCCCGGACGACCCATAGATGTTGAGAGAATCCCCTTCCGCGCGGATCATGGAGCGGTTGTCGAAGGCCAATCCGGTGATGGATCCACTCCCGCGAATCGTATTGTCGATGTTGACGAGCGACGCCTCCGCTCCGTTCCCTTGGAATTGGGAAAGCGATCCATTCAACTCGATCTGTCCCCCTCCCACGAGCGTCGCGTCCCCATCGATCCACAGGTACTCGTATCCATTGCCTGCCGTCCGGATGATACCGGCATTGTGGATCTCCCCGCCGAGGGCCAGCTGACCGGTGATGGTGAACTCCGCGCCAGAGTGATTGTTCCAGTCCCCGAACACCCCCGACCAGCCTCCCGACTGGACCCAATCCCCGTGGTTGTCCACAACCACGGTTCCGGAACCCGCGATGAGGGAAGAGGTGGAGAGGCTTGTGCCCGGCGCGACGTCCAGCGTCGCGTGCCCGCCGTTGCCAAGATAGAGCGTTTGGATCGTGGCGTCGCCGTTGACGTTGATCACCGCACGTCCGCCGAGTCCGGCGTAGAGAGAGGAGTGGATCGCCGAGCCGTCCGCGAGGTTGAGAGTGGCGGCGTTGGCGCTGAGGGTCTCGCCGCTGCGAAGTGTGCCGAGATCGAAGCGGGAGTTCGCCGTGAGGGAGACATTCTCGGCGAGGCTCAGTTCGACGGGAAGGGTCGAGCCATACATCCGGACCGCCTGCGAAGTGAACGAGGCATTGAGGTCGACGCTTTGCGACGCAGGAGTCCAGTCCTCGAAGGCAAGCCCGCCGACAAAGGTCTGGATCGGGCCGATGTGGATGTCGAGCGACTCGGGCGGGGTATAGGATGGATTGCCCCACCCCCAGTTGCCTGGATTCTCCCAGGCATTGTCCTGCCCGCCATCCCAGACCCAGACACTTGGGTTGATGGTGACTTGGCCCGTGACGCTGATCTCGTCCGCACCGGCTGCGATGGGGAGGGGGTGCGAGCTTCGTCCGTAGGCTGCCGTCAGCCCTGCGAGGTCCTCGACCACGATCCCGAGGTAGTAACTGCCCTCCGGCGTCCAATCGGGAATCCGTAGAGGCACCTGATAGGTGCCCGACCACCGATCCCCCACCGTCCGGTGCGTTGCATCGAAGCTGGCCCCGATGAAAGGAAGCGGACTGCCGCCAAGATCGTAGGCTTGGATGGATCCAGAGCCGAAGCCCGTCAGATCATCGCTGATCTCCAACTCGACGAGCACGATCCCGCCTCCGGCGGTGAGATCCATCGACCCGGGTGACCGCGAGAAGGCATCGACTACCGGGGGCACGGTGTCCTCGCCCCCCGCGCCGTTCAGGACGACATCGAAGGGGTTCTCATCCGCATCGTTGCTGGCAACGTGGAGTGCGGCGGTTCGCGTGCCGGTGCCGGAGGGGGTGAAAGTCACCGTGAAGGTTGCCGTCGAATCCGGTGCCAGCGTGCCGGGAAGGGAGGAGAGATCCACGCCGAAATCCGCAGCATGAGCTCCGTCCACGGTCACCCCAAGACCGGTCAACTCGGCATCGCCGGTGTTGCGAATCACGAACTCGAAGGGCGTCCCGGAAGCGTCCACCAGGTTCAGGCCGAACTCGACCGAGGAACTTCCGTCCGCGAGATCGGTTCCGGCGGGTTGCTCGATGGCGATCTCTGGGAGCAGAGGCGCGCCGGTGCCTTCGAGGGCGATGTCGAAGGGGTTCTCGTCGGCGTCGCTGCTGACGATGTGCAGTCCTGCCACCCTAGCGCCGATCTCAGAGGGATTGAAGCTGACCGCGAACGTAGCGGACGCACCGGCGGCGAGCGACGAAGGCAGGATGGAGTCGGCTACCACGAAATCGGCCGCATGCGTCCCGTCCACCGAGATCTGCAGTCCGGTAAGATCCTCTCCTCCGGCGTTCCGCACCACGAACTCCAACGTCGCGCCGCTTTGGGTCATCATCGCCTCTCCGAAATCAACCGACGCGCTGCCATCGACCAGGTCGAAGCCCGCGGGCTGCTCCACCACGATTTCCTCGGGAGGAGGAGTGCCTGTACCAATCAAGTCGATGTCGAAGGGCGATTCGTCCGGGTCGTTGCTGGTGATGTGGAGTGCCGCGCTCCGGGCACCCGTGTCACCAGGAGCATAGGTCACCGAGAAGGTCGCGAATCCGTCCGGGGGAAGGGTGGCGGGCATTGCCGAGTCATCGACGGTGAAGTCGCTGGGATTCGCGCCGTCCACGGAAATCGCCAGACCGGTGAGATCGAGGCCGCCGGTGTTGCGCACTGTGAACTGGCGGGCCGAGGAGGAAACGGAGATCGGTTGTTGGCCGAAATCGACCGTCGCCGAACCGTCCGTGAGGTTGCTGCCAACCGGCTGTTCGACCGCGATATCGGCCGGCGGGGTGGTGCCCGTGCCGATGAGCGCGATGTCAAAGGGGTTCTCATCCGGATCGTTGCTTGAGATGTGCAGGATCGCGGAGCGAGCGAGTAAGGCCGACGGAGCAAACCTCACCGTGAAAGTCGCCGTCGCACCAGGCGGCAGCACCGCTGGCAAGGTGGAATCGTCGATCTCGAAGTCCCCACCGTGATCGCCGTCCACGGTGACCCCGAGGTCAGTCAGATCCTCGCCGCCCCGATTCCTGATGACGAACCCAACCGGGACACCGGCGAACCCGACATCCAACGGGCCAAAGTCCACGGTGGAATCGCCGTCGGACAAATCCGTCCCGGCAGGCTGTTCCACGCCGATCTCCGCCAGTGCGACGAGTGGAACCACCCCGGTCCCGTCGATTTCGAGAAACTCGATGCCATGCACCTGGAGAAGCGCTCCCGGAGACACCTCGATCTCGAACCCGGTGAGGCCGGTCGGCAATCCGGTGACGGGATGCACGAGCTCCACTCCGGGCGTGATGCCGATACCCGACTCTTGCACCGTGGTTCCCAGCACCAGGGTGTCGATTCCTTCGCCTCCCAGCAGCAAGTCCCCCGGGCCGGAGAAAAAGATGCGGTCGTCACCCGGCCCCGCGTCAATCCAGTCCTCTCCAAGCCCGCCCTCGATGGCGACGAATGCCTCGTCCGTGTCTTGGTCGCCGCCTGCGTATTCCGCTCCGGTGATGAAATCGTCGCCGTCGCCCCCATGAATCTCGTCCCTGCCGTCCCCTCCCCAAATTCGATCGTTGCCACCGAGCCCGAACAGCCGGTCATCTTCGCTTCCTCCTTCGATGCGGTCGCCTCCATTGCTCGCACTGAGCAGGTCATCGCCACCTTCGCCGAGAAGATGAATTGAAACCACGTCGAGGTCGGGATCGGACACGACCACGATGTCGTCTCCATCCCCACCTAGGATCTGCTCGATTCCGATGACCCGCAGGACGCCGAATCCATCACGCGTGGTGAGGAGATCATCGCCTGCGGTCATCTGGACGATGTCCTGGCCTGTTCCTCCGTCAAATCTGTCGAGGGAATCGTTCATGTCCGCAGCGGGTACCACGCCCAGCGGAGGAATCGCGACCTCGTGGTTGGGATCGGTCTGAACGTCCGCCGTATAGATAAGGATGTCATTCCCGGCGTCGCCGCTCAGCAGATCCGTCCCGCCGTTGCCGTTGATGGTGTCGTTGCCATCGCCGCCATGCAATCTGTCATTGTCTGATCCGGACGCAAAGGAAGTTCCCGTGTTGCCGAAAATACTGTCGTCACCCGGCCCCCCATCGATCCAGTCGTCACCGGCCTTCCCTCGGAGGATGTCATTCCCGGCATTCGCCCACACGATATCGCTTCCGTTACCGGCGTCGATCGTCATGTCGCCCAGAATAATCCCTAGACCGGATAGATTGATGAAGTCCGCGCCATCACCGAGGATCATCGTTTCGATGCCGGCGATCGTCTGGATCGCCCCTTGCTGAATGGTAAGGAAGTCGCTGCGGTCGCTGAACAAGATGACATCGACGCCACCGAGTCCGTCGTAAATCATGTCGTTCACGTTGAACGTTCCCGAAACCAGGTGAGTCACCCCCGTGTAAGCATTGGTCTGGAGGGTAGAAATGGCATGCTCCACTCCTGAGAAAACCATCACGTCGCCAAACTCCGAGGTAAACGGCTCGACTTCCAGAAATCGGCCTTCTCCGGTGAGCTCGATATCAAACGGATTCTCATCGCCATCATTGCTGGCGATATGGAGCGTGGCCGCGAAAGGGCCTTCATCCGCCGGGTGGAACCGCAACTGGAAGGTCGTGGAGTCGCCGCCGGCAAGGGGCGAAACGAGACCCGAGGCATCGACAGTGAACTCTCCCGCATCCGCCCCGTCCACCGTGACAAGCAAGCCGCTCAAGTCCTCTCCGCCGTCGTTCCGGATCGTGAACTCAAGCACCGAATGCGGCCCGCCGATCACCGCGGCTCCAAAGTCGACGGACGAAACCCCGTCGGCCAACGCTGTGCCGAGCGGCTGCTCCACCGTGATCTCGGCAGGTGGAGGTGTCCCGGCTCCTGTCAGGGCGAGACTGAAGGGACTCTCGTCAGGGTCATCGCTGAGGATCTCCAGAACCGCCGATTTCAAGCCCGGAGAGTCCGGATTGAAACTAACAGTAAACTCGGCACTCTCGCCCGAAGCGAGAGAAGATGGCGGAGAGGTTACTAATGAGAATCGCGCTGCGTCTGGGCCGGTCAGGCTTGCAATGATCCCACTCAGCGGACCACTGCCGCTATTTCGAACCGTTAGGCTCTGTCCGGTCGAAGAGCCCGGGAGAGCGTGACCGAAGTCCAAAATTGCGAAGCCGTTGATCACCCCATTGCCGGTTGGTGCTTCCAATGCGATGTCCGCGATGCCAAATCCATCGAACACATAAGCAGCACCCGAACTGCCAGCGCTGTTGTCCATTCCATCGCCATTGACTCCGGTGGTGCTGCTGGATTCGTGGTTTGCACCGACGATCGCGATGTCGCCGGAGACCGCCGCTGAGTTCCCGAATCGGTCGTTTGCTCCGGAGTTGGAGGCTTTCAGATATGCTTGTTGGCTCCAAGTCGATCCGGCACGGGTGAACATGTAGGCGGCGCCGGAGTTGCCCCCGCTTGGGTTGATTCCCTCCCCCGGTGCGCCGATCACTGCGGCATCGACCGAAACCGCCACGGAGAGCCCGAATTGGTTGGAAAGTCCAGCGTTGGAGGCTTTGAGGTACGCCTGCTGGCTCCAGCTGGGACCACTGCGTACGAATATATAGGCGGCGCCGGACGCGGACACAGTGTTGCTGGATTCATCGCCGCCTACTCCTGTCGCGCTACTGTCTTCGAGGTTCGCGCCAACCACCACCGTCTCGCCGGACACTCCAACCGAGATTCCAAACGAGTCTCCTGCTTCGGCGTTGGAAGCCTTCAGGTAGGCTTGCTGGATCCAAGTCGAACCGATGCGCGCAAACACGTAAGCCGCTCCTGAATCCGGGGCGCCATCATTGGCAATTCCGTTCACTTCTGTGGAAGCGCCATCCTCTCTGAATGAGCCGACTACAGTAGTATCGCCAGATACCGACACCGCCCTTCCGAACCAGTCGTCCGCTCCGGTGTTTGACGGTTTGAGATAGGCCTGCTGGGTCCAAGTGGGGCCGTTGCGCGTGAACACGTAAGCCGCGCCCGAATTTGGGGAGCTGTTATCGATCTCGTCGTTGTCAACTCCGGTCCCGCTGCTGTCTTCTTGATAGGCTCCCACCACCACGGTATTCCCGGAGATCGCGACGGAGTATCCGAAATCGTCGTATGCTCCGGTGTTGGAGGCCTTGAGGTAGGCCTGCTGATTCCACGACGTGCCATTGCGAACGAATACATAGCTCGCGCCTGAACTAGGTGTGCTGTTGTCGTATTCGTCACTATTGACTCCGGTTGCATTGCTATCCTCATAGGGAGCTCCGATGACCACTGTGTCGCCAGAGATCGCGACGGAGTAGCCGAAGCAGTCGGTCGCTTCGGAGTTTGATGCTTTGAGGTAGGCCTGTTGAATCCAAGCCGCACCACTGCGTACGAACACGTAGGCAGCGCCGGAACTTGATGCTCCCTCGTTGGGTGTGCTGTTGACGCCGGTGGTGTTGCTGTCTTCGCCGAATGCACCGACTACCACAGTGTCTCCGGATGCCGCGACGGAAATGCCAAACTCATCGCCCTCACCAGAGCCCATCGGTGTGTTCGACGCCTTGAAGTAGGCTTCTTGACTCCAGGTGGACCCGCTGCGGACGAACGCATAAGATGATCCGGAACCAGCGGACTTCTCATCAGGCGTGGAGTTCACGCCGGTAGCGCCACTGTTCTCTTGCAATGCGCCGATGATCGCCGTGTCACCCCAAATCGCGACGGATTGGCCAAATTGATGATTCTCCCCGGTGTTTGAAGCCTTGAGATAGGCTTGTTGGCTCCAGATGCCGCCAATCCGTGCGAACATGTAGGCTGCTCCTGAAAATGATGTGCCGTTGTTCGCCTCGTCTCCATTGGCGCCGGTGGCATCGCTGTCTTCGTAGGGTGCTCCAATAGCGATGGTATCTCCCGAGACGGAGACGGAGTATCCAAATTGATCACTGGTCTCGGTGTTGGAGGCCTTTAGATAGGCCTGTTGGCTCCACAAAGAACCGCTACGAACGAATACATACGCGGCACCCGAGGCCAATGCATTGTTATTTGATCCAGGACCATTTACACCTGTCGTGTCGCTGCCCTCCCATGATGCGCCAACGACAATGGTATCCCCGGATATTGCGGTCGAAACACCAAAGCCATCACCCGCTCCGGTATTTGAGGCTTTTAGGTAGGCTTGCTGGCTCCAAGTGGAACCGTTACGCATGAAGACGTAGGCTGCGCCTGAGCCCGATGCGTTGTTGTTGGTTTCGTCACCATTCACTCCCGCAGTGGCGGCGGCCTCTCCTGGTGCTCCCACGACCACTGTATCCCCAGATATCGCGAGGGAAGTCCCGAAGCGGTCGTTTGCCTGTGTATTGGAAGCTTTGAGGTAGGCTTGCTGCACCCAAGCGGAGCCGCTGCGAGCAAACACATAAGCAGCGCCAGCTCGAGAAGCGATATTGTTGCCTCCGTCGCCATCGATTCCGGTCGCGTTGCTGTCCTCCTGTTCGGTGCCGATGACAACAGTGTCTCCGGAAACCGCCACCACGTCTCCAAACTCGTCGCCCGTCTGTGTATTGGATGCCTTGAGGTAGGCCTGCTGGCTCCAAGTGTCGGCCGTGCGCGTAAACACATATGCCGCTCCCGACTGGGAAAGCGAGTTGTTGGCCTGATCACCATTGACGCCGGTTGCATTGCTGGACTCCCAAGGCGCCCCAATAACCGCAGTGTCCCCGTCGATGGCGACTGACCATCCAAAACGATCGCCCCCGTCAGTATTGGACGCCTTTAGATAAGCCTGCTGGCTCCAGGTCGACCCGCTACGGAAAAAGACGTAGGCGCCGCCAGAGTCGGTGGAGGTATTGTCGGATTGGTCGCCGTTGACCCCTGTGGAATTGCTGTCCTCCCTATACGCCCCGATCACAACCGTGTCGCCGGATATCGCCACGGAGCAGCCGAATAGATCGTTGGAAGGAAGCCCGTTATTAGATGCCTTCAAGTAAGCCTGCTGGGCGATGGGGTCGATGGTGAGCGGGTAGCGGGCTCCGCGTTCCTCGACCACGATCCGGAAGGTCGTTGGATCCACCCCTTCGAATCGCGAGGGCAGCACCATGCCATCGGCGTCCCAGACCTTGAGGCCGGAGTAGTTGAGGACCGGAGCGCCGTGTTCGTCACGGAAATGAACGGTTTGCGCGTCCGTGGATACCGCGGGCCTCAGATCGCCTTGCGCGGCCAGTGTGAGGGTCAGTGGCTCGTTCGTCTCCGCGTCGGCAGGTCTGCTATCGAGGGTGAAGCCGTGCTCCAGTCCCCGACCATCGTTGATGAACCATTCATTCAATCCGTCCTGCCAATGGTAGGTAAGGCGCTTCCCGTCCGCCTCGGCCGTTGCTTCGCCGGAGACGGGATGTTGCCATTCGCCGAAGCCGAAACTCTCGAGACGGAGTCCCCAGGACCAACGCCCGTCACGTGGAGCCGCGAGAAACCCGCGGCGGTTGAAGCCGATGTCCCATCCCTGGCCCGGGTTGTGGGCTTTCCACTCGCCATCCACCACACGGATTTCGTGTCGCCACGCCTCGTGCGCCTCGCGGATGCTGTGCCAGTCGGATGACGCAAGGCCCTCGGGCACTTGCTTGCCTGAACTCGGTCGAGGATGCACCGCGCCATCCGCAGTCCAAGATCCCAGTTCTGCCGCCGCGCAATCCATGGGGCCGAGTGCCAACAGAATACACGTAGCCACCCGACGCCAACGGGCCAGGAGGAAATAGGCGGGAAGCTGGAGAGGTTTCATTGCAGTTGAATTGCGGTTCAGTCGAGTGTCACCTCCACCACCGTGAATAACTTCGTTGTGGTGATCGGGTCGTAGGGTTCATCGACGGTGACGCGTTCCCAATCGGGAAAGCCGATGATATCGGAAACGACCGGAGTGCCGGTTAGAACAGAGAAAGAATCACTTGCGAGTGTCGTGGACTTCCTCGGAGTGTAGCTGAGTCCGCTGTTCTTGCGGCGGAGGTACTCGACACGGAAGAAGGTGCCACCGTCTTCATGGAGATACGCGGTCGGCAGGCCGGCGGTTCCGCCGGGAGTCATGCGCCGCGTGTCGGGTCCGCCGAGATTCAGGCCGAAGGCGAATTTCAGAAGGTTCGGGACACCGTCATTGAAGGGTGTGGCGTCCGCCAAGGCATTGTCATCGGCGAGCCCCGCCGCGGCAGCGGCCGCCTCGAACGGGGTCAGAGGACCGGCATCTTCCGAGTAGAGAAAGGATTCATGCGATGAGGGAATCGGAGGCATACCGGTCCCGGCAGAAAAGTTGCTCCCGCCGCCGCTCACCAGCGCCCGGCCATCGGACAGGAGAATCGCCGAGTGCTCACTAAGACTCCCGCCAATCTCACCCGCGGACGACCACGAATTCGTGGCGGGATCATAGATTTCCGCGCTGCTTTTCGATCCACCTGTCACCAGCACCTTGCCACTCTGCAGGACCGTCAGTCTCGGCTGCCCTCGGTATACCTGCGGAGCCGGGATGGACGACCATGTCCCGGCGATCGGATCATAGATCTCCGGCGTGGCGACACTTCCCGCCACGAGCACCCGTCCGTCATGCAGGATTGCCGCTGCATGGTAAACACGCTCGAACGAAAGGCTCCCCGTCGCGGACCATGACCCGTCCGTCGGGTCATACAGCTCGCAGCTGTTGTAGTTCGTCTGGGTGCCGTCGTAGTGCCAGCCACCGGTGACGAGCACCCGTCCGTCCAGAAGCCGCGTGGCGGTGTGACGCTGCCGAGGGACGGTCATGGAGCCGGTGGCCGTCCAATCCCCTGTCGAGGGGTCGTAGATTTCAGCCGTCGCCAGATAGCTGCCGCCCGCCACCAGCACCCTTCCGTCCTGCAACAAGGTGGTGGTGTGATTCTCCCGCGACTGGAGAAGCGGGTCGGCGGAAGTCCACGAGTTCGCCACCGGATCATACAGGCCACTGGATCCAAACCCACCCGCGGCCAGCACCTTGCCATCAGAAAGCCGCACGGCAATGCCGTGGGTGGCAGGGTTGATCCCGGAGACCACGGTCCATTGGTCCGTTGCCGGATCATATAATTCGGTGATCGTCGAGGTGACCCGGACAGTGGTGAAAACCCATTCACCAATGAAGTCATCGAAGTAGAATTGCTCTTCGTAGTTAAAACCGTCGCTCACCAGCACCTTGCCATTCTCGAGAAGTGTCGAGCTGTGGCCGGTGCGCCCGACGTTCATCAGGTCCGCCGCACTCCAGGTTCCGCCGGCAGCAGGGCCGGAAGCGAGGATGATCATACCTGCAAGCAGGCCAGTAATTCGGGATTTCATGACAAGATCAGCAACGGGGTGGCCAACGGGAATTGGGAAGTTCGCGGTCGGAAGGTGTGGATGCTTTCTCCGGGCCGGAGATCGGGAGGCACAAACCTCGCCCCATCATTCGCCGCACCCACCGCCGGGAACCGAACGCTCCCAACCCACCGACCCATCATCGCCATTGGGCTCCGGCTTGCGCAGGCCCGGCAGACCTCGGAAGGAGAACGCTGACCACCCTTTGCGGAACCCACTTCCGTCCGGCCCGCACGCGAACGACTCGCCTGCGCTTGACCGCGAGTCTCTCGTGGAACGACATTTCCACTCGGGAGGGGATGTCCGGGGGAGGGCATTTTCATCGGGGGCTGCAGGTCACCGCGGGGTCCCCACGGGGTCCGCATCACCTGCGTTTATGAAAAAACGCCTCCGTTTGTAGGGAATCCCTCGCTGAACTGGCAAGTAATCTCCTCCTAGTTGTGTGTTCTGAACTTCTTTGGATTCAGAACTATAGGAGCACTACCAGTCCGAGCCTCGTGCAAATCCGCTGGCAATTGCCACCGGAGGACTTCCCGATCTCCCCGCAAATCCCCGCCGTCTTCAGCGGAATCCGAAGCGGGCGGCAAAACCTACAACTTCACCGCATACGACTTCAACCCCGCCACCGGCAGCGGCTGGTCTTCGGTCACGTGGGAGCGGCGGTGGATGCCGCACAGCAGGCCGATTGCTCCCAGCGAGAACACCAGGCTGGTGCCCCCGTAGCTGACGAAGGGCAAAGGGAGGCCGTCGTTCGGCAGCACCGCGGTGGTCACGGCGATGTTCACCATCGCCGGCAACACGATCGTGCAGGTCAGGCCGAGCGCGAGGCAGCGGTCGAAGAAGGTCGATGCCTGAACCGCGATCGCGCAGCCGCTGACGGCGATCAGCACATAACAGAAGACGGCACCGAGCGTGAAGGGCAACCCGAGTTCCTCGCCGACCACCGGGAAGATGAAGTCGATGTGGGCGAAGGTCAGCGTGCCGAACTTCTCCGAGCCGTTGCCGAGGCCGACGCCCCAGGGACCGCCGTTGCCGAAGGCGAGCAGGGCGCGCCACTGCTGCATGCCCTTGCCGAGCTGGTGGACGGGATCCTCGAGGTTCATCCAGGCGACGATCCGCGACCAGCGGTTCGGATTGGAATGGATGAACCAGCCCGCCACACTCATCGCGGCCAATGCCGAGGGAAGCAGGTAGAGCACGCGCGTACCGGCACAGAAGAAGATCGCCGCCGCGGTGACGGAAAGGGCAAGTGCCGAACCGACGTCGGTCTCGATCGCGATGAGGCCGATCGGCAACCCGATCACCAGCCCCGGCAGGATGAAGCCGCGCCAGAACGTGTGGGTTTCCGTTTGCCAGCGGGCGAACCAGCCGGACAACGCGATGACCCCGACGATCTTCGCCATCTCCGACGGCTGGAACTTGCCAAGACCAGGCAGCTTGATCCAGCGGGAGGATCCCAGCTCGGGCGCCGCGATCCCCGGCACGAAGCACAGTGCGAGCAGCACGCACACCGCGGCCAGGGCCAGCGGCCAGCCGCGGCGCAGCAGCACGGGATCGATCCGCGACAACACGAAAGCGCCGATCAGGCCCACCACGGTCATCCCGCCCTGGCGGGTCAGGAAGTGGTAGGGCTCCTCCACGTTCTTCACCCAGGCACTCGTGCTGGCCAGCATGATCAGGCCAAGCGCGACCAAGGCCGCGACGGCGGTGCACAGGATGATGGAGGCGCTGCGGAACATCGTTTGTAAATACTTAAGGAATCCGAAGCTCCATGCCCACCCTCAATTTGCGCGGGTCGGTGATTCCGTTCGCCTTCATCAACTGGTCGGGCGTGGAGCTGTAGTTTTGCGAGATGCTCCAGAAGGTGTCGCCCGCCTTGACGGTGTGCTTGCGGCCGGAAGGCGCGGAGGCGACGGCAGGCTGCTCCGCGGGACGGTCGCCGGCTTCCGGCTGGCGGGTCACATTGGGCCGGACCAGCACCGCCCTGGCTGCGGCGTCGGTTTCGATCATCGGCGCGGTGTAGATTTCGTCGATCGGCACCTCGACCTCGGGAACGCGGCTGTGGCGGAGTTCGGTGAGTTCCTCCGGCTCGACGGCGACGATGGTGTTGCCGGTCGCGGCGGGGATGCGCATGACGCTGCCCGAGCTGAGCGGCATGTCACCATTCGCCTCGCGCAGCTCGTCCTCGGTCACGCCGTGTTTCACCGCGATCGACGCGTAGCTGTCTCCGGCCACCGGGATGTAGGTTTCGTCGAACTTCTGGATCTTCGGCAGGACCATGCCGGCCTCGCGCAGCGGGCGGGCCGGTTCGATCTGCGGCTGGTTGGCCGCGGCGACCGCTTCGTCCGCGCTTTCGAACCAGTGGCTGTGGGCGAAGATGCCGGCGATGGCGACAACGTGGATGATCAGGATGACGATCAGCGCGCGGGCGATCCCGAGGTTGGGCACGTCCCCCTCATAGCTCGGAAGCGGGGCCGCGGCGGTGGTGGCGCGGTGCTTCTTGCGGGCGACGTTCGCGTACAACTTGCGCAGCGGACCCTTCTTCACGGTGCGGCGTTTGACGGAGAGACTGGACAATTTCATGGGTGCGGATCAGCGAAGGTTGAGAACGATTTCACGAAAGACATCCCCGCGCTGCTCATAGCCGGAGAATTGGTCGAAGGATGAGGTTCCGGGCGAAAGCAGGACGGTGGCCCCGCGGGGAGCCAGCCGGCGCGCCGTTTCCACCGCCTCGGCAAGGGTCGAGACCTGCTCCGACGGCACGGCTCCGGAGAAAACCGCCGCGAGCGGGCCGGCGATCTGGCCGAAGGTCACGGCGGCAACCGCGTGCTTGGCCAGCAGCGGCACCACCGGCGCGTAGTCGAGGCCCTTCTCCTTGCCGCCGGCGATCAGAACCACCGGACGGGTCTGGGAACGCAAGGCGCTTTCGAGGGCATGGAGATTGGTGGCCTTGGAGTCGTTGAGATACTCGACGCCGTCGAGCGTCCGGACCAACTCGCAGCGGTGCAGGGGCGGCGCGTAGCCGTCCAGCGCGGTGGCGGCCGCCCCGATCGGCACGCCGATCGCCTCGCAGGCGGCGATCGCGGCCATCGCGTTCTCCGCATTGTGCAGGCCGCGCATGCGGGTGCTGGTCTCGAGATCGAGCACCGTCTCGCCGCAGCGGGTGATCCGGCGTCCGTCGGAGAACCAGTCTGCCGACGGATCCTCGGTTGAAAAGGTGATCACCTTGGTCCTGAGCGGCGGGACCTTCTCGCCCGCCCGTACCACCGCCGTGTCGCTGGGCCGCTGGTTTTCGAAGATCCGCAGTTTCGCCTCGAAGTAGGCCTCGACCGTCGGATAGCGGTCCATGTGGTCGGGGGCGAAGTTCAGCCACACCGCCACGTCGGGCCGGAAGCCGCAGATGGTTTCAAGCTGGAACGAGCTGAGCTCCAGCGCCACCGCCGTCGGCACCGGATCGCGCAGGACCACCTCGCTGAGCGGCGGCCCGTAGTTGCCGCAGGGTGCGGCGAGATGGCCGCCGGCGTTGAGGATGCGGTCGACCAGCTCGGTGGTGGTGGTCTTGCCGTTGGTGCCGGTGATCCCGATGATACGCCCCTTGTAGTAGCGCGAGGCGAACTCGGTCTCGCCGATCACCTCCCCCGCCCCGGCGGAGTAGGCCGCGACCAGCGGGCCGTAGGTGTCGATGCCCGGGCTCACCACCAGCAGGTCGCAGCGGGTGTCGCGCCCGGTCGCCTCGCCGGCGGACGGATGGAGATCGAGCCCCGCCGGCATGTCCTTGATCTCCGCCGCCGCGTCGTGGACGTGGACGGTCGCGCCCTCGCGCACGGCCAGGGCGGCGGCGGCGCGGCCGCTGCGGCCGGCACCGAGGATGACAACGTTCTTTCCGGTGAGGGTCATCAGGCGATTTTCAACAAGGCGAGCCCGAACAAGCCGAGCATGATGGAAAGGATCCAGAAGCGGATGATGACCTGGCTTTCATGCCAGCCGCGCAACTCGAAGTGATGGTGGATGGGCGCCATCGCGAAGATCCGCTTGCGGCGGAGCTTGAAGCTGCCGACCTGCAACATGACCGACATCGCCTCCATCACGAAGACGCCGCCGATGATCACCAGCAGGAGTTCCTGCTTCACGCAGATCGCCGCGGTGCCGAGCGCGCCGCCGATGGCCAGCGACCCGGTGTCACCCATGAACACCTTCGCCGGGTGGCAATTGTACCAGAGGAAGCCGAAACCCGCACCGGCCAGGGAAAGCAGCACCACCGCCAGTTCGCCTACGAAGCGGTTGTAGGGGATGACCAGGTACTCGCTGGCCATGTAGAAGTGGCCGGCCAGGTAGGCGAGGATGCCGTAGGCCAGGGCCACGGTGATGGTGCAACCGGTGGCCAGGCCGTCGAGGCCGTCGGTCAGGTTGACGGCGTTCGAGCAGCCGATGATGACCGCCGCGAAGAACGGGATGATCAGCACCCCGAGGTCGGGCAGGCCGACCTTGAAAAGCGGGAAGCAGATCTGGCCGATGCCGATCGGCGTCTGGCCGAGCCGGAAGCCGGCATTGCCCTTCACCCGCACGTCCCAGTCGGCGCCGAAGCCGGAAATCTCCTTCTTGTAGTAGATGAAACAGGCCGCCACGAGGGCGATGATCAGCTGCCAGAACAGCTTCTGCCGAGCGCTGACGCCGTCGGACTTCTTCTGTTTGACCTTCTTGTAGTCGTCGCAGAAGCCGAGCAAGCCGAGCGCGGCCATGGTGCAGGAGCAGACCGCGACGAAGGGATTCAGCGGCTGGCCGCAGACGAAGACCGAGACCAGCACCGAGCCGAGGATCATCACCCCGCCCATGGTCGGCGTGCCGACCTTGCCACCGTGGAGCTCCGCGAGCTTGTGCACCTCGTCGGCGGTGCGGATCGGCTGACCGACCTTCAGCGAAATCAGGCGGCGGATCACCCGCGGGCCGATCACGATGCTCAGCGCGAAGGCCAGCAGGCAGCCGAGGGCGGAGCGGAAGGTGATGTAGCCGAGCAGGTTGATGAAGGAAAAGGTGTGGGCCCAGTCGGGCGCCGACGCCGCCTTCTCGGCCTCAAACGCGGCCTTCCACCATTCGTAGATCCAATAAAGCATGAGTCAGTCTTGGGAGGGAAACGCCAGCGCCATCACCCGCTCCATCGCGGCACTGCGGCTGGCCTTGAAAAGCACGACATCGCCCGCCTTCGCCCGGGAGGCGAGCCAGCGTGCAGCGGATTCGTTGTCGGAAAAGTATTCGGCGTCGCCCGCTCCCTCGGCGATGCCCTCGGCCCCTTCGCCCACGGCGACCACCACCAGGCCGCGGTCCG
>NZ_JACZFQ010000076.1 GCF_014904755.1 Neoluteolibacter marinus | reverse complement strand
GTTGTAAGTGTCGTCGAAAACCGTGACGCCGCCCGAGACGAAGCGGCGCAGGCGGCCGCTCGTCAGCACCGTGGCGGCAAGGCCGGCGGCGATCTTCTCGGGCGGGATGCCGAGGAACCAGCCCGCCCCCGCGGCGAGCAGGGCGTTGGTTGCCATGTGGCGGCCGGTGACCGGGAGGTCGACCTCGGCTTCCGGCTTGCCGTCGATCAGCAGGGTGAAGCGCGAGCCGGTGTCGTCCTGGTGGAAATTCTCCGCCCGGATGAAGCCCCTGCCATTGCCGACCGGGATGACCCGGGCCTTGGTACGACGCTTGAAGTATTCGAAGAAATCGCAGCCCGCGGGCAGGAACAGCGCGCCGTCTTCCGGCAGGCTGCGGGCGAGTGCCCCCTTTTCCTCCGCGATCGAATCCCGGCTCCCCATGTACTCGATGTGGGCGGTGCCGATGTTGGTGATGATGCCGAGGTTCGGCCGTGCGATCTCGCACAGCGGTGCGATCTCACCGGGATGGTTCATGCCCATCTCGAAGATCGCCGCGGTGTGGTCCGCCTCCATCGCCAGCACGCTGAGCGGCACGCCGATGTGGTTGTTGAGGTTCCCCCGCGTGGCGCAGACGTTGAAGTTCCGCCCCAGCACCGCCGCGGTGAAGTCCTTGGTGCTGGTCTTGCCGTTCGATCCGGTGATCCCGACCACCGGGATCTCGCGCTGGCGGCGATACCAGGCGGCAAAGCGCTGCAAGGCCGCCAGGCCGTCGGGCACCACGATCACCGCCGCGTCGCCGGATACGTCCCCGCTCCAACGTTCGACCACGACGATGGAAGCTCCCGCCGCGAAGGCTTGCGGCGCGAAATCGTTGGCATCGAAGCGCTCGCCGCGCAGGGCGAAGAAGACCGAGCCCTGCGGGATGGTCCGGGTATCGGTGGAAACCGCATCCGCCCGCACGCCACCGTCGCCGGCGGCTAGATCGCCGCCGATGTGATCGGCCAGGGTGCGTGCGTCGATGGAGTTCATCTGCGGTCGTGCTCGTCGGGGCGTGCCTCCAGGGCACGGCGCGCCTCGCGGCGGTCGTCGAAGTCGATCGTGCGGTCGGCGAACTGCTGATAGGTCTCGTGGCCCTTGCCGGCGATCAGGACGATGTCGTCCTTGCCCGCGGCGTGGACGGCGATGCGGATCGCCTCGGCGCGGTCGACCACCGACTTGAAGCGGGCTCCGCCCATGCCGGCTTCGATCGCCCGGATGATCGCCTCCGGATCTTCGCTGCGCGGATTGTCGGAGGTGATGATGCAGGCGTCGCTGTGATTGCCTGCCGCCTTCGCCATCAGCGGGCGCTTGCCCTTGTCGCGGTCGCCGCCGCATCCGAAGACGGTGATCAGGCGGCGGGGGTTCAGCTCTTTCAAGGTGCGGCAGGCATTCTCCAGAGCATCCGGCGTGTGGCCGTAGTCGACGAACACGCTGACACCGCCACGGGTGCCGCAATGTTCCATCCGGCCGGGCACCTGCGGGGCATCGGCCAGCGCGGCCACCGCCTCGCGGAGCGGGATCTTCACGGCGCTGGCCGCAGCCAGGGCGGCGAGAAGGTTGTAGACATTGAAGCGGCCGATCAAAGGCGCCCGCACCAGGAACGATTTGCCCTTCGCGGTGAGCTCGAACTCCATGCCGCGGGCACTCTGCTTGAAGTTGTTCGCGCGGAAATCGCAGTGGACGTTGAAGCCGTAGCGGATCACCGGCAGGCGGTCGCCGAGCAGGTCGACCAGCTTCTCGCCGTGGGCGTCGTCGAGATTGACCACGGCGACGGGCTTCTTGCCCATCGGATCGGCAGCAAGCGTCTCGAACCACGAGAACTTGGTCTCCGCGTAGGCGTCGAGGGTGCCGTGGTAGTCGAGGTGATCCTGGGTGAGATTGGTGAAGATCGCGGCATCGAAGGCGATGGCATCGACGCGCTTCTGGTCGATGCCGTGGGACGACACCTCCATCGCGGCACCGCGGCAGCCGTGGTCGACCATCCGCCCCAGCAGTTCATTGAGCTGGACCGGACCCGGGGTGGTGAAGGCGGCGGGCTTCGCTTCCTCGCCGTCGTCGACCAGCACCGTGCCGAGCAGGCCGGCGCGGTGCCAGACCCGCTTCATCAGGTGATGCAGCAGGTAGGCGGTGGTGGTCTTGCCGTTGGTGCCGGTGACGCCGGCGAGCTTGAGCTGCTTCGACGGGTCGCCCGCCAGCGCGGCGGCGAAGCGGGACAGGGCCCGGCGGACGTCGCTGACCTGTACGTAGGGAACCTCCGGCGGGTGGCCAGTTTCCGGCGCGGAGTCGGCGATGATGGCCGCCGCGCCCTGCTCCAGGGCCATCGGGATGAACTGGCGGCCGTCCTGGCTGCCACCGCGCACCGCGACAAAGGCGGAGCCCGGCCCGACCAGCCGCGAATCGGCGGTGACGGCTTTGATTTCGACGTCGAGCGGTCCCGCGATCAGCGGGCGGTCAAGGGAGGCGATGAGATCGCGTAGAGTCACGGTTATTGGTTTCCAGCAAGCTTGTCTTCGTCCACCGGTTCGGTGGGGGGAATATTCATGTGCCCCGCGAGGCGGGTTCCGATCTTCGAAAAGATGGGCGCGGCAATGGTCCCGCCGTAGAGGCTGATTCCCTCGGCGCGCGGATCATCGATCACCACCACGCAGACAAAAGCCGGATTTTCGGCGGGCAACATGCCGGCGAAAGAAACGGTATAGTGGCCGTCCTGGTAGCAGCCGTCCTTGATCCGCCGTGCAGTACCCGTCTTGCCCGCAACGCGGTAGCCGGGAACCGATGCCTGGACCGCGGTGCCCTTGACGTCGACCACCTTCTCCAGCGCCTTGCGCATCGACTTTGCCACTTCGGGCCGCAGGACGGTGTTCACCACCTCGGGCTCATAGCGCTCGACGACGGTGCCGTCGTTGGCGATCACCGATTTGACGATGTGGGGCTTGCGCAGCTTGCCATCGCCGGCGACGACACAGTAGGCCGAGGCGACCTGCAGCGGGGTGACCGCGAGTGCATAGCCAAAGGTGGCTCGGGAGAAGTCGACCGCGTTTTCCGTGTCCCGGACGATCCCCTTGCTTTCCCCGCTGAGCAGGATGCCGGTTTTGTGACCGTAGCCCCATTTCGAGAGATACTCGTAGAAGCGGGTCGTCCCGAGCTGCTGGCCGAGCTTGTAGGCCCCGATGTTGCTCGATTTCTGGAGCACGCCCTCGACGGTGAGATAGCCGTACGGCGCGTGGTCCTCCACCTCGACCTTGCCCTGCCGGTAGTAGCCATTATGGCAGAACACCGAGGTCTGCGGACCGACCAGGCGCTCATTGAGCGCGGCACCGGCGGCGACGATCTTGATCGTACTACCCGGTTCGTAGATGGCTTGCAGGGCGAAGTTCGCGGCGCCCGTGTCGAGATTCTCGAGCTGGTTGAGGTTGAAAGCCGGCCGGCTGACCATGCCGAGGATCTCGCCGGTCTTCGGATCCATCACGATGACGCAGCCGCGCTCGCTCTTGTATTCCTTGAGGCCGGCATCGAGCTCCTCCTCGATGATCGACTGCACGCCCATGTCGAGGGTGAGCTGGACGTTGAGCCCCGCGCGCGGCGGCATCAGGCTCGACGAGTCACCGGGAATGCGCGCGCCGTTCGGGGCGCGGCGATGCTCCTGCCAGCCGTCGCGGCCGGCGAGGAAGCCCTCGGTGGCCGCCTCCACGCCGAACTTGCCGGTCTGGACGAACAGCTTGTCACCCGCCTCATCGGTGATGACGGTCTCACCGGTGTAGCCGATGACGTGGGCAGCGAGGTCCGGGGAGGTGTACCAGCGCTTGAAGGACTCGCGCAGGAAGAAGCCCTCGAGCCAATGCTTGGAAATCAGCTCACGCACCCCCTCGGCGGCGTCGGCCGGCAGGTCTTTCGCCAGGGCGAATTCCCCGGTTCCGCGATCGATCGCCTTCTTGATCTTGCCGCGCATGTCCTCGCGCTTGAGGCCGAGCGGGCGGGCGAGGATGCTGACCGCCTGGGCGATCGCCTTTTCCACCATGGCTCCCGGCGGCATCTCCTCGAATTCCTTCAGGATCACGCTGCGTTCGGCGAGGATGCGGCGCTTGCGGGCGGACGAATCGAGTTCGTCCCAGCCGGGATCGGTGCTGACGCGCTCGTGGGCGAGCGGGTAGGAAATGACCAGCGGATCGGTGAGGTGCCGGACATTCACCCAGATGGTCCCCACCGGCATGCTCTTCGCCAGCACCTCCTCGTTGCGGTCGACGATCTTGCCGCGCAGGCCGGGCAGGACCTCGCGCCGCTCGAAGGTCAGCCGGGCCTTGTCGGCGTAGTGTTTCCGGTCCCACAGCTGGATCCGGATCAGCCGGACCGAAAGCAAACTGAGCCCGGTCACCAAAACCGAGCACAGCAAGAGGCAGCGGGACTGGAAAGCACGGGAGCTCATGACCTATTCGCGGACGGCGGCGACTTCGGGAGCCGGCCGCGGCGGCCCGACCACCACGATGTCGGCGGGGGTGATCGGCTCCAGCGTCGAGCCGGCGGCATAGAGGCGGTCCTTCATTTCAAAGCGGTCGAGCATCTTGTCCATGTTGACCTCGATCATGCGGATTTTCACGCGGGTCTGGTCGATCCGTGTCTCGGCCTGGTCGATCAGGCGCTCGGTCTTCACCTGGGAATTCTTGTAGACCGCGTGCATGACGCCTCCGGTCACCACCACCAGGGCGGCGAGGATCAGCGTGATGAAGACGGACGGGTGGGTCTTCGGCTCGTTGCGGCGGCGGTTCATCGGGGTGTGGTGGCAGGGTCCAGACACTCGGCGACCCGCAGTTTCGCACTGCGGGCCCGGGGATTGATTCGGATCTCTTGGTCGCTTGCGGCGATCGCCTTGCGGACGGGCAACCGGAAGCACCAATCGGGATTCGGCCTCGGTTCAGGCCAATCCTTGCGGTCAATGAAAGGTTTGGCGCGGTGCTGCATGAAGCGTTTCACCATGCGGTCCTCGAGGCTGTGGAAGGTGATGACGAGCAGTCGCCCCCCCGGTTTCAGCACCTCGACCGAGGCTTCCAGCGCACGCTCCAGCGAGCCGAGCTCGTCGTTCACCGCCATCCGGATCGCCTGGAAGGCCTTGGTGGCGGGATGGATCCGACCACTGCGGCCGACCATCCTCTCGATCAGGTCGGCGAGATCGGTGGTGGTGTCGAAGGCGCGCATCTCGCGGCGTTTGACGATCGCGGCGGCGATGCGGCGGGCGCGGGGCTCCTCGCCGAATTCGCGGAAGATCCGCACCAGTTCCGCTTCCGGCCAGGTGTTGACCACCTCCGCAGCATCGAAGGCGCAGGAAGGTCCCATCCGCATGTCGAGAGGACCAACGCCGCGGAACGAGAACCCCCGTTCCGCGGCGTCGAGTTGCCGGGACGAGACCCCGAGGTCCAAAAGCAAGCCATCGGCCCACCTTTCCCCCCGGACCTCGGGGATGTCCCGGAGATCGGCAAAGTTTCCCTGCCAGGTGCGGAAGCGGTCGCCGTAGGCGGCCAACCGCCGGGTCGCGTAGGCGAGTGCTTCGGGGTCGCGGTCGACCCCGAGCACCGACGCACCTGCTTTCAACAAAGATTCGCTGTGGCCACCGCCACCGAGCGTCCCATCGATGATCTGCATGCCCTCGCGCGCGTTCATCCACTCGCTCACCTCGTCGGGGAGCACGGAGAGATGATAGCCGGGCAGATCGTCCGGCGCGGCATGGGCGTGGAAAGTATCCAACGACCGCCGTCCTGCCAACCAGCCATGGAATGCAGGCCGGACGGTCGTCTTGGAGTGAACGGAGAGGCACGCTGTCCCGAGTGCGCCGGTCCGTTCGGATGGAAAATCTCCGGTGGCCCGCGCGGACAACCAGCCAGAAGCCGCGCGGGTCACAGGATTGAAAAGCGAAAGAGGCACTGTCCCGAGCAACCTCTTCCGCCCAGCCAGGAAAATCGACGGGCGCCGACCTGCCAACCAGCCATGGAATGCAGGTCGGACGCCCGTTTCGGAGTGGATGGAGCGGCACGCTGTCCCGAGTGCGCCGGTCCGTCCGGATGGAAAGTCGCCGGCAAGCCGCGCGGACAACCAGCCAGAAGCCGCGCGGATTACCGGTTCAAAAAGCGAAAAGGATACTGTCCCGAGTAATCCTTTCCGCCCAGCCAGGAAAGTCACCGACCGCCGTCCTGCCAACCAGCCATGGAATGCAGGGCGGACGGTCGTTGTTGAGTGAACGGAGAGGCACGCTGTCCCGAGTGCGCCGGTCCGTTCGGATGGGAAAATGAAGCCCAACCCCCGCAACCGTCCGGGCGCCGCGATGGGTGTCGCGGCGGCGGATTGTCCGGATACAGGGGTTGGATGGGCGAACAGCATGTTGTCGCTACTAGGTGTGGGTGGGTGAAATTGGTGTTGCTCAGACGACCCCGAGGTCGCCGTCGTCCATGCCGAACTCGAGCTCGGTGATCTTGTCGAAAGTGTCTTGCGGGCAGATCAGATAGTGGTTGTCGCGGCCGCCGAGGATGACCTGGCCTTCGGCCTTCAGCCCAACCTTCTCGCTCCAGTCCTTCGGGACGGTGAGTTTGCCCTGACTGCTGATGGTGGCCTTCTTCGACATCATCCGCAGGTGCCCGACGATCTGCTGCTTCTTGGCCGGCGTCAGGCTGCTCTCGGCAACCTGGACGAACTTCTTCTCAAACTCCTCTTCGGTGAAAACCTTGATCACCGGCAGGTCGTGCTCCTTCGAAAGCTGCAACCGCACCGGGGTCTCCTCCGTCTCCGGGCGCCAATCGACCGGGATGGAAACCCGATACTTCGGGTCCATCTTGTAGTCGAAATGACTCTCGTAAACTTTGGCGAGGGAAGACATGGGGAGCGGAAAGGCCGCTGAAGTGCCCCGAACTACACCAAAGTACACTCAGATCGTCAAATCAAATTCAGTTTTCCTTTAGTAAAATATTTATACGCTGATAACCAATGGGTTGCGATTTTTCAAACCGTCCGGATCGTGACTCAATGGACGGCTTTCAAACGTTTGCACGGCTGTTTTTTTGCAAAAATCGCCATTGAAAATCAGTCACTGAGGACAAGTGAGGCGAAATCCACCTCTCCGGTGTATTTTCAAGCCTCCCGGTGTGCTCCGGTGTACTCCCGGACCTTTCCGCCCCCTCAACGCAGCTCCAGCAGGAGCCTGGCCTTGCCCTCCGGATCCTTCGCCGCGTCGGGCTTCCAGCCCAAGGTGAATCCCTTGTAGAGCGCCTCTTCGCCGCGGTTCCAAAACTCGAAGGCCGCGTGATCCCCGGCTTCCAGCTCGATCCGGTGGCCCTTGTAACCGCTCAGGTCGATCCGGGCTTCCGTGATGCCCGGCCCGCTGTAAGCGGCGGTTTCGGCATCCAAGGGCGTCTGGGAGTCGAGCTTCAGCTTCTTCCCGTCGGTCCGCACCAGATCGATCCGGTCGCGCTTGGCCTTCTGCTCACGCTTCTCGTCGTCTTTTTCGTAGTAATAGACGTTCGGGACCTGCACCCGGATGACGAAGCGCGGGTTCTTGAGGGACCCTTTCTCAATCAACCTGCCTCCGGCGCGGATCTGGTCGCCGGCAAACTCAAGGGTGACCTCGAACTTCGCGTCACCGGCAACCGTGCCACGGTAGACCAGCTTTTCCGGATCGACCGAAGCGGGGGTGCTGGTTTCCCAGCCATCCTTGACGGCATACTTCGAGACGACCTTGCCGTTGGGCAGAACATCTTCGACCATCGGCTGCAAGCGGATCGAATACTTGGAGCTGACCAGCTGCTTCTTGTCCCCCATCGGGCGCAGATCCCCCTCGCCCTTGCTATTGACGGAGAAATGGAAGCTCCGTCGCTCGTAGCCGGCGTAGACCCCGAGCCACGGCTGCTTGCTGAGCAGCGGCAATTCATCGGCCAGGGCGCTGGACAGCATCGGTAGCAGGAAGACAAGCGAGGGGGAGATTTTCATGACAGACATCAGGAAAGACGCGAGAGCGCCGGTTTGCGAGTCGTTTTCAATGGATGCCGACGCAATCGCCCTCTCGGTCGCGGAACACGACGAGCCGCCAGCCTCCCTGAATCCCGCCCTGCGCGCGCTCTGGCTGGCGCGCAAGGGCCGCTGGGACGCGGCCCACGACCTCTGCCAAGACGTCCCCGGGAATGCGGGCGCCTGGATCCACGCCTGGCTCCACCGCGAGGAGGGAGATTACAGCAACGCCTGCTACTGGTACGCCCGCGCCCACAAACCGGCACCGGCGGCGGACGCCCCGCTGGAAGCCGAATGGTTCGAAATCACCCGCGCGCTGGCGGGGTGATCCCAACGGGAACGGGCCCGGGCCGGGTCGCGATGGAGCGCCCGTTTCTCCCTCAAACAGCTGTATTTACGTAATTGCTGCATTTTGCACCATCACGCAGTTTCCCGGACCCTAAGTGACATCTTGACGACCGGAAAAGCAGACGGATATAGGGTTTAGTGACTCGTGAAGATTTATTCTCGAGATCCGCAAAAACCCAAATCCATGAACCCGACCCAACCCAAGTATTCCATCGGCATTTCTGTTAGAACCGGTCTCGTCCGGCTGGCAATGCTCACGGCGATCGCGGCCGCCGATGCCGCGGAACAAACCCTCAATCCCCCGGGGACCACCGACATCACGGTTGGACCCGGCGACACGGTTTCGTTCGATTCCGGCAACACCAACAATCCCGTCCCCCTGGCCACGGTGAACACGGTGACGCCGGCCACCGGCTTCCTGCCCGGCTGGGGATTCACCTTCTGGGACTTCGTGAAATACGATGGCGCCAATGTCGTCGCCATCCCGGCCGGCGAAAAGGTGGTCGGAGCCGCCAACCTCGCCTCCGCCACCGCCGCATCGGACTACTACGACGGAATGGCCGCCACCACCCTGGCCACCGATCAGACGATCGGCCTGGTCGAAACCACCCGCGATTTCCTGATCAGCAACGGCTCCACGCTCAACATCGCCCTCGGCGGGCTGATGTACCACAACGCCAACCACTGGGTCAAAGTCGGCACTGGCTCCGGCTTCGTCACCTCGTCCTCGGGCCAGCTCGTGATCGTCACCAACGGCGGCGGCACCGACTACCAGCTCAACGGGATCGTCGCCAAGGACTTCGATGAATCAACCCCGCTGCGCCTGGTGAAGACCGGCGGCGACCACCTCGGGATCACCGCGGCCAACACCTACACCGGCGGCACCTGGGTCAACAACGGCCGCCTCCGCGCCACCAATGTTTCCGCCTACGGCGCCGCGGGCGGCACGGTGAAGGTCAGTGGCACCAACGCCCAGGCCTGCCTGGCGGCGACCGGCACCTTCAACTACAACTTCGAACTCGCCGGCCTCGGCTGGTCGGAGGGAGCATTGAAACGCGGTGCCATGCGCCTGGAGGCGAACGCCACCGTCAACGGCAACATCACCCTCACCGGGGCATCCCGCATCGCCATCAACACGGCCAACACCGGGACGCTGTCGGGCACCCTCTCCGGCAGCGATGCCCTCGAACTCGGGCTCACCGGCGACGGCACCGCCCGCAGCGGCACCCTCATCCTCAACGGCTCCGGCGCGGGCATGACCGGACCCGTGACCGTGACCACCGGCCGGCTCAACCTGAACAGTGACCTCGGCGGCAATGTCACGGTTTCGCAGGAAGCCAACCTCGGCGGCGAAGGCAGCATCGCGGGAAATCTCACCATGGGCGGTGCGATAGCTTCGGGCCTGATCGCCGACGGGAACACCCCCGCCGCCCTGGCGGTCGCCGGGCAAGTCGACCTCTCGGCCGGCACGACCAATATCAGCGTCAGCAACCTGCCCGCCTCCCCGGCCACGTCCTTCACCGCCTTCACCTACGGAACGCTGGTCGGCCCGGTCGGCAATCTGACCGCCACCGGCCTGCGCGGCGGGGTGGCCAGTGACGACGCCGTCAATTCGCGGGTCATTGTCAGCTATACCCCCGGCAACCTGACCTGGACCGGCGCCACCAACGCCAATTGGACACGCAACGCCGACCTCAACTTCGACGACGGCGGGGCCACCAGCTTCTTCAACGGCGACCAGGTCAGCTTCACCGAAGCGGCCGCCACCAAGACCGTGACCATGGTCGGCAGCCTCCTTCCGTCCGGCGTGAGCTTCGACCATAGCTCCGACTACACCCTCCTCGGAACCGGCGCCGGCATCGCCGGTCCGGCCGGGATCACCAAGAATGGCAGCGGCACCCTCAACCTCTACGGCGAGACCAGTACCTTCACTGGTCCCATCGCGGTCAATGCCGGTATCCTGAAATATGGCACCCACTACCAGGCCTTCGGCTTCTCGTCCGGGGTCACCATTGCCAACGGTGCCCAGGTCGACATCAACGGCAACTTCGCCAATAACACCGGTCGCCGCTACACCTACACCATCGCCGGCAGCGGCCCCGACGGCAACGGCGCCATCACCAACAGCAACGGCACCAGCCCCAACCAGGGAGCCGGCATCAACTCGCTCGTCCTCACCGCCGACGCCTCGGTGGGCGGCAACGCCGGCCGCTTCGACATCGGCGTGCCCGGATTCAACCCGACCATCACCGGCAACGGCCACACGCTGACCAAGGTCGGTGGCAGCTCCATCGGCTACCGCGCCGACGCCAGCGCCACCCCGATCGACTTCGTCGTCGCCGGCGGCTTGGCCTGGGCGGAAAACACCAACAATGCCTGGGGCGGCGCCACCGGCACCCTGCGGGTCAAGGCCGGCGCCAAGGGCGGCACCTACGGCGCGCTGACCATCGCCACCCCGGTCTTCCTCGAGGCCGGTGCCACCCTGCACAACCAGGGCGGCGGTGTCGGCACCTGGGACGGTGACGTGACGCTCGAGGGCGACGCCACCATCGAGGCCGGCACCGAGATCCAGATCTTCGGGGCGGTCACCGGGGCCTTCTCGCTGACCAAGACCGGCGGCGCCGTCGCCTATCTCGCCGATCCCCAGTACACCGGCAACACCACCGTCAGCGCCGGCACCCTGTCGCTCGGCTTCGAAACCCTGTCGGACAGCTCCACCGTCTCGATCTCCGGCACCGGGGTCCTCGACCTCATCCACGGGGCAACCGACGTGGTCGACATGCTGGTCATCGACGGCATCGGACTGCCCAGCGGGACCTACGGATCGTCGGCTTCCGGCGCCACCAATGTCGATGACGTTCACTTCACCGGCGACGGCATGCTCAGCGTGACCAGCGACGGCGACGCCTACCTGTCGTGGGAAGGTGCCAACGGCATCGCCGGTGCAGGTGCCGATGCCGATTCGGACCTCGACGGCATTGAAAACGGCATCGAGTTCGTCATCGGCGGCGATCCCTCCGGTCCGGGCTCGGATTCGAACGGGTTGCTGGTTCCCGCCACCACCGACGCCACTTACCTGAACTTCGTGTTCCGCCGGACCGACGAATCGGCACCTTACGGCCCGTACGTCCAGTACGGTTCCGACCTCAGCGGTTGGACCACCGCGGTCCCCGGCGAGCCGGTCCTGAACCCGGTGATCATCGACGAGGTCAACGACGACTTCGGGGCCGGCGTCGATCGCGTGACCGTGCGCATTCCCCGGGCCCTGGCCACGGGCGACAAGATCTTCGCCCGCCTGCGGATCGACATCCCCTGAACCCCCGGCATTCCCCACGGCCGTCTCCCGCTTCCGGGGGGCGGCCGCTTTTCATTCGAAGAATCCGCGCTCCTGCTCCATGCGGCGGCGGTTGCGCTTGGTCGGCCGGCCCTGCTCACCCTCCAGCCGGTGCGAACGGTTCTCCTGCCAGACCCGCCGCGACTCGATCACGTCGGCCGGCGTGATGTCCTCACAGGCCAGCCGTGCCTCCGGTGCGCCGACCCGTTTGTCGAGCAGGCCGATCACCCGCACCACCCGGGTTCCGGGGCCTTCGGCGAAGGGCAGCTCCAGGAGTTCACCGCCGCGAACCTCCGACGAGGCCTTCAGGATCCGCTCCCCGGCCTTCACGCGACCACTTTCACACGCCTTCGCCGCCAGCCCGCGGGTTTTGAATAGCCGCACCGCCCACAGCCACTTGTCGACCCGCACCGCGGCGCTCATTTCGCTGACTCCGACGATTTCATCCGCGCCAGGCTAGCAAGCGCGACCCCTTCATCGAGCCGGAATCCCGTCACCCCCGGTCCGGCACCGGAACCGGAATTTCATGTTTTTTCCGATCACGAGGTTAAGATCCCGGCAGTCCTTGTCGTACCTCCTGCGACCCGCATGCCCGAACCGTCGTCCAGACCCGATGCCTTCGCGGACTTCGTCAGCTTGCTGACGATGCACCAGGCCGACCTGTGGGCTTTCCTCATCTCCCTGATGCCCGGCCATCCGGATGTCGGCGACGTCCTCCAGCAAACCAACATCGTGCTCTGGAAAAAGCAGTCGCAGTTCCGCCCCGGCAGCGACTTCCGCGCCTGGGCCTTCAAGGTCGCGCGCTACGAAATGCTTCATCACCTGCGCTCGCGGCGGCGCGACGACTGGGTCCCGATGAACGAACAACTGGCCGATACCATCGCCCAGGAAATGCCCGACCGGCTTGCCGCCCGCCAGCCGCGCCTCGCCGCCCTGGAAGGCTGCCTGGCCAAGCTCCGGCCCCAGGACCGCAAGCTCCTGGAGCACCGCTACCAGAAAGGCAACAACCTCGAATCGTTCTCCCGTGCCAGCGGCCGCAGCGTTTCCGCCCTTTCGGTCACCCTGTTCCGCTTGCGGACCGCGCTGCGCAAATGCGTCGCCAACCAGCTCCAACCGAACGAAGGCACCCCATGAGCGGCGACGAGATGGAGCGCGAGATCCAGCTCTTGATCGACGGCGATCTCCCGCCGGAGCGGGTCGCCGCGCTCTACCGAACCCTCGGCGACGACCCCGCCGCCCGGGAGCTTTACTACGACTGCGTCGCCCTCCACCAGGCGCTCGGCTACCGGCTTTCGCGCGGCTCCGGTTCGCGCACCCAGAGCACGGCCGTCGAGGCAGGATTACACCGCCAGCGCCGGCGCAGCGTCCAGCTCTCGCTGGTCACCGCCGCCGCCGCGGTGCTGGTGGCCGCCTTCATCCTGCGCGCCGTCATGACCGAGACGCCGGCCGCCCTGGCCCACTTGAACGAGGCACCCGGCACGATTTACACGCTCGACGCCCGCGGCGACGAACCCGCCGATCGTGCCCGGCTCGACGAAGACACCATCGTCACCCTGACCCAAGGCACCCTCGAGGTGTCGCTGGCGACCGGATCGCGGGCCATGATCCAGGCGCCCGCCCGCTTCAGCCTGGCGTCGCCGCAGGACCTCCGCCTTGACCACGGCTCGGCCTTCTTCCACATCGTCCCCGCCGACCACGGCTTCACCGTGACCACCCGCGCCTTCAAGGTCACCGATCTCGGCACTGAATTCGGCATCCACGCCGGCAACGACGCCAACCACGAAGTCCACGTTCTCAAGGGCAAGGTCAGCGTGACCACCTTCGGCGGCAAGACGATGAGCGAGGAGCTCGAGGCCGGCCAGGCCCGCGATGCCAACGCTGTTGGACAGCTGCAGCTGATCCCGCCCGATCCCGCGGCGTTCCTGACCGAGCTGCCGCCCGCCCTGCCCGAGCTTCACTTCGGTTTCGAGCCGGCCCCGGGCAGCGCCATCCCGGTGTCCGGCACCCTGCCGAAGGCCGCCAGGATCAAGGCCAGCTACCGCAACGGCACCGGGAACGTCACTCCGCCGACCCTGGTGCCGGGCAAGGTCGGCTCGGCGCTGTCCTTGAAAGGCGACGGCGATTTCGTCGAGACCGACTGGCAGGGCATCGACGGCGATCTGCCCCGCTCGGTGAGCTTCTGGACCAAGGTCGCTCCCGGCACCCCGTTCACCCACATGCCGGCCGTCGCCAACTGGGGGGAACCAAGAGGCGCCTTCACCAAGTGGAAGGTCATGCTCGCCCAGGAAACGCCCGACCAGCCGGTGGTGGCGCGCATCTCCCTCGGCGTCGTCTCGTACGATGGCGCCACCCACCTCGACGACGGCCAGTGGCATCACTTCGTCGCGGTCTTCTCCGGCGCGGAGGGACTGGAGGAAAACTTCGCCATTTACATCGACGGCCGCCGCGAACCGCTCAAGCGGCGCCAGTTCGCCCCCATCGATGCACCGGACGAAAAGGATCGGCCCGACACCGTCACCGTGAGCAACGCGTCGCGGCCCCTGCTGATCGGGCTGAGCGTGGACCCGCGGCCGGGAAGTTTTCCGGGCCTGATCGACGAGCTGCGGATCCATGCCGGAGCCTTGTCGGAGCAAGCCGTCCAGCGGCTCTACGCGGACGGGCAAGGCCAGTAAAGGCAGCCACCGCCGAAAAAAGTTCGCGGTCGGGCGTTAAGATTCGCGGCGCGCAGCGGGTGATTCAGCACCGGACAACCGGTAATCACCGAATTCCTGCGCTCCATGTTCAAAACCACCGCCCTCTCGTCCTTCGCCATCGCCGGCCTGCTGACCTGCTCCTGCCCCGGCGCCATCTCGCTGTTCAACTCCGCCTTCGACGCCAACGTGGGTGCCACGGAGTTGGCGGGCAATACCGACAACACCAGCGGCAGCGCCACGGTGACGATCACCGACTGGTACCTCGACAGCGCCGTCACCGGCATCTCGGCGCTCACCGCCATCTCCACCGACAACGGCATCACCGCCGGTGGCTTCGCCCAGCTCCAGGGAGGAACCGCGGCCTATGCGAACGAGGACAACCTCTACCTCAGCCGCAACTCGTTCAACCAGGGCACCGCCCCGCGCCAGCGCGGCTTCAGCCTGACCTTCACCCTCGACAGCGCCCAGGACCTGCTCTCGCTGACGGTGCTCTCCGGCCACACCAACAACACCGGCATCCAGGACCAGGCCTATTCGTCTGACCTCGTCTTCTCGCTCGCCGGCGGAACCCTCGGCAGCGCGGTCACCGCCAGCATCACCGAGTCCTACGACAGCGGCCCCGCCTATCACCCGGTCGTCTTCGATCTCAACGGCACCTCGCTGGGCGCCGGCACCTACACGCTCGAAGTCTACCAGACCAACGCCACCGGTGGCTCCTACGCCATCTACGACGGCATCAACCTCGTCGCCGTCCCCGAGCCGTCGATCGCCCTGCTCGGCGGCCTCGGCCTGCTCGGGCTGCTCCGCCACAAGCGCTGAGCCGCCCTTCTTTCCCGCCAAAAAACCCAAAACCCCGCAGACTAGACCTCATGAAAACCCAACTTTCATTGGATCCCGCCATCCCCGCCGCAGCTTTCCTCCTGCTGCTTTCCGGCGCTGCCTCCGCCGAGACGATTTTCAGCTCCGGCTTCAACGGCCACACCGGCTCCGTCACGCTCGGCGGCAACACCGACAATACCAGCGGCAGCGCCAGCCTGAACCTCACCGACTGGAGCAACCATCCCTCGGTCACCTCGCTTTCGGCCCTGACCGCGATCTCCACCGGCGACAGCGGCACGAGCGGCGGCTTCGCCCAGCTCCAGGGTGGAACCGCCGCCTTCGCCGGGCCCAACAACCTCTACCTCAGCCGCAACCACAACCTCGACACCCTCCGCACCACCTCGAAGCGCGGCTTCAGCCTGACCTTCACCCTCGACGAGACCTGGTCGCTGACCACCCTCACCCTCGTCTCGGGCCACACCACCAACACGGGCAACCAGGACCAGGCCCTGGTCTCGACGCTCGTTTGTTCGCTGAGCGGCGGCACCTTGCCCGCACCGGTGAGCGTCGAATCGGTCCAGGACTACGGCGCCGCGCCCGCCTACCACACCGTTCCCCTCGACCTGTCCGGGACCTCACTCGACGCCGGCACCTACACCCTCGAGGTCTATCAGACCAACATGACCGGCGGCGGTGCCTACGCGATCTACGACGGCATCACGCTCGCCGGCGCGCTCGACGAGGACCAGGACGGTCTCGCCGACGACTGGGAAATCCTCCACTTCGGCAGCATCGGGGCCCAGGACGGCACCGGCGACCTGCTGCTCGACAACGACGGCCTGACCAACGCCGAGGAAGCCGCCCGGGGTACCGATCCGAACAAGGCCGACACCGACGATGACGGCCTCAACGACCGCGTTGAAACCGACACCGGGGTCTTCGTCTCCGCCACTGACACCGGCACCGATCCGCTCGACGACGACAGCGACGACGACGGGCTCGAGGACGGGGTTGAAACTTTCACCGGCACCTTCGTTTCGGCCGCCGACACCGGCACCGATCCTCTCTACCATGACAGCGACGGCGACACCTTGATCGACGGCTGGGAAGTCCGCTACGGGCTCGATCCCACCAGCACCGCATCGCCCGACGGCGAGTACGACGACCCCGACAACGACTTCGTCGAGAACTGGGAGGAACAGCAGGAAGGCACCGACCCCACGCTCCTCGACACCGACGGCGACGGCCTGGACGACGGCCTCGAACTGGGCACCACCACCGACCCGCTCAACCCGGACAGCGATGGCGACGGGCTCAAGGACGGCGAAGAAGACGCCAACGAAGACGGCTTCGTCGACTTCGATGAGACCGATCCGATGAATCCCGACAGCGACGGCGACCTCTACGCCGACGGCGCCGAGGCCACCGACGGCAGCGACCCGCTCGAGCCCTCGTCCGTGCCGTCGTACTCGATCCTCACTTCCAACTTCGACGGCAACACCGGCGCGGTGGTCCTCGGGGGCGTCACCGACAATACCTCCGGCGCGACATCGCTGGGCGTGACCTGGACCAAGGACGCCGCCGTCGGCACGGTGTCCGACCTGAGCGCCGTCAGCACCGGCGACAGCGGCACCCTCGGTGGCTTCGCGCAACTGCAGGGCGGCACCGCGCCCTACGCCAATGCCGACAACCTCTACCTCAGCCGCAACCACAACCTGGACAGCGACCGCACCACCTCGAAGCGGGGATTCAGCCTCGACTTCGAAATCAACAACCCGGTCGATGCCGGCCTGCTGACCATCCGCAGCGGCCACACCAACAACTCCGCGCTCCAGGACCAGGCTTACACCTCCAACCTGGTGTTCATCCTCGAAGGCGGCACCCTGGCCCAGCCGCTGTCGTCGGTCCGCAGCGTCGACTACAACACCGGCCCGGCCTACTTCGACATCAAGTTCAGCCTCGCCGGCACCACCCTCGGGACCGGCACCTACACGCTCACCGTCTACCAGACACGGATGTACGAAGGAGGCGCCTACGCCATCTTCGACGGCCTCCGGCTCGACACCGCCGCCATCGCACCCGCGCCGATCCTGGTGACCGGCAGCGGCTTCAACGGCGCGGCCTTCGAGATGACCGTCACCGGCCTCGATCCCTCGAAGCGCTACCTCCTCAAGCGCTCGGCCGATCTGACCGACGGCTACCCGGCACGCATCGGCCCGCCGGTCGCGCCCGCCGACATCACCGCCACCTTCACCGATCCCTCGCCCGCCGGAGGCCGCGCCTTCTACCGGGTCGAAGAGGCCCCGTGAGCCTGATTTTTCAACCTGCAATTCCCGATACCTTGATTCGCACCTTCGCCATCCTCGCCGCCGGCATCGCAGCCGCCCACGGACAGTTCACGCTCTTCTCCTCCGACTTCGACGGCAACACCGGGGCCCACGTCTTCACGAAAGACACCGACAATACCTCGGGATCGTCCACCCTCGGCGTGACCTGGAACTCCCATGCCTCGGTGACCGGGCTGACCGGCCTGACCGCGATCAGCACCGGGGACAGCGGCACCCTCGGTGGCTTCGCCCGGACGCAGGGCGGCACCGGCGCCTTCGCCGACGGGAACAACGTGTTCCTGAGCCGAAACCTCAACCAGGACACCAACCGGACCACGTCGCGGCGCGGCTTCAGCCTCGGCTTCACGCTCGGCGACACCTGGGACCTCGGCACCCTCACGGTGCTGTCGGGCCACACCAACAACAGTGCAACCCAGGACCAGTCGTACAGTTCGGATCTCGTGTTCACCCTCAGCGGTGGATCGCTCGCCAGCCCAGTGAGTTCCAGCGTCCGCGAAAACTACGGCACCGGCAGTACTTATCACACCGTCCCCTTCGACCTGGCGGGCACCACCCTCGGGCCGGGCAGCTACACGCTTTCGGTCTATCAGACGAACATGACCGAAGGCGGCGCCTACGCCATCTTCGACGGCATTACCCTCGAGGGCAACAACGGCGCGCCGCTGCCCCCGGCCATCGCCTCGTTCACCGCCAGCAAGACCTACGTGACCGCCGGCGGCAGTGTCGCCCTCAGTTGGCAAACGGAGGGTGCGGACAGCCTGGCGATCTCCCCCGCGCCGGGAGACGTCACCGCTTCGTCGGCGGACGGCGACGGCACGGCCCAGGTCACCGTCGAAGGTACCACCACCTACACCCTCACCGCCAACGGACCCGGCGGCAGCTCCACCCGCACGGTCGAGGTGGCCTCGGGCCCGCCGCGGCCCAACCTGGTGGTCTTCCTCGCCGACGACTACGGCCCGCAGGACATCGCCGTGCCCTTCTGCCTCGACTCCGGCGGCAACCCGGTCGGCTACAACTTCAACGCCTTCTACCAGACGCCCCATCTCGAGGCCCTCGCCGCCAACGGCATGCGCTTCACCTCGGCCTACGCCCAGTCCGTCTGCAGCCCCACCCGCTGCGGCCTGATGACCGGCCGCAACAGCGCGCGCCACGCGGTGACCGACTGGGTCGGCGGCGGCGGCGCCGGTTCGCCCGCCAACTGGCGCACCACCGGGATCAACGGCTCCGACGAGACCTTGCCCAAGCTCCTCAAGGCCGGCGGCTACCGCACCATCCACATCGGCAAGGCCCACTTCTCGAACGCCGCGACCCCCGTCACCGACCTCGGCTTCGACGTCAATGTCGCCGGCTTCCACTGGGGCCACCCGCACAGCGGCTACATCGGCTCTCCCGCCTACGGCGGCATGCCCGGCATGCAGGACTACGACGGCTCGATCTTCCTGACCCGCGCGCTCGGGATTGAGGCCAACAAGGCCCTCGACAGCGCGGTCGCCGAAGGCCGGCCCTTCTTCCTCAACATGTCCTTCTACGCCACGCACGCGCCCTTCACCACCAACCCCGATGCGACCGGCGACTACAGCGCCGGCATCAGCGCCGGCCACCGCGCGTTCGCCACCATGACGGAAGGCATGGACCTGGCCATCGGCGCGATCCGCCAGAAACTGGTCGATCTCGGCGTGGCCGAAAACACCCTCATCGTCTTCCTCGGCGACAACGGCAGCGACAGCCCCGCCGTGACCGTCGACGGCCTGCCCTCCGGCACCTTCGGCGACTATCCGCTGCGCGGGAAAAAGGGCTCGAAGTGGGAAGGCGGTTGCCGGGTGCCGATGATCGCCGCCTGGGCTGCCCCCGATCCCTCCAACCCGTTCCAGCAGGCTCTGCCGATTCCCGCCAACAGCGTCGAAACCGACATCGTCACCAGCTGGGACGTCCCGGTCACCCTGCTCGCAGCCTCCGGACTGCCTGCCGCCCCCGGCTTCGGCGAGGACGGCCACGACCTGTCCGGCTACCTCGCCGCGACGCCCGGCTTCCACCGCCCGCAGGAGATCACCGTCCACTACCCCCACGTCCATCGCAGCAACTACTTCTCGTGGATCCGCCAGGAGAACCTGAAGCTGATCTACAACTACCAGTCCAACACCCACCAGCTCTACGACCTCGCCGCCGATCCCACCGAGAGCAACGACCTCGCCGCGGCCCGACCCGAGACCGTCACCCGCCTCGCCCGCCGGCTTGCCCGGGATCTCGCCGCCACCTGGGGTGAACGCGGCCCCTTGATCCCGACCGTGGCCACCACAGCTCCCAATGGCAACGTGGTCTCGATCCCCGACAATCCTTCCGTCGACAGCGATGACGACGGCCTCGCGGACGTCCTCGAAGACCCCGACCTCGACGGTCTGGTCGATTCCGGCGAGACCGACCCCGACAACGACAACACGGACGGCGACGCCACCAACGACGGCGACGAGACCCGCACCGGCACCGATCCGCTCGACGCGACCAGCTTCTTCCGTGCGACCCCCGCCGCGGTCGCCGGCAGCCTGCTCATCAGCTGGCCCTCGAAACCCGGCGCTCTCTACCGCATCGAATCGTCGGCGGTCATGGATGCCTCGCCCTGGGACGAGGTCGCCGACGACGTTCCGGCCGGCGCGGGCAACGCCACGACCTACGATCTCGGATCCCCCGCCGGGAATGACCGGATGTTCTACCGCATCGTCATCAAGTGACGGCCCTCAGGCCCGCAGGCGCCGCCGCTCACGCCGGCGGTTGATCAGCTCGTCGGCGATCACCCCCGCGAGAATCACCAGCCCGATCACCGCATACTCCAGGTTCTGCTGCCGCGGGAAGACCAGCACGATCATGTTCCTCAGCACCTGCATCAGCGCCGCCCCGACCAGCACGCCCGCCACCGCGGCCCGGCCGCCGCGCAGGCTGCAACCGCCCAGCACCGCCGCGGCGATGGCGTAGAGCTCGTAAAAGCTGCCGAAGTCGCTCGGTTGCGCGGAGTTCACGTCCATCACGAACAACATCCCGGCCACCGCGGAAAGCAGCGAACAGATCACGTACGACGCGATCACCAGGCGGTCGGTCGCCACCCCGCTGAAACGCGCCGCCTCCTCGTTGTTTCCGAGCGCACGCAGGTGCCGGCCCCACACGGTCTTATTGAAAAACACCGCCGCCAGCACCGCCACCACCATCAGGATCACGAAGGGCATCGGGATCCCGAAGCCTCCGGCCAGCTCGAGCTTGCCCGCTCCCGCGAAGCGCAGCGCCTTGAAGCCGTTGCCGAAACCCAGCGACTGGTCGCCGGTCAGGCCGCGCATCATTCCCCGGTAGACGAGCAGGCCGCACAGTGTGACCACGAAAGGTTGCAGTTTCAGCTTCGTCACCAGCAGCCCGTGGATCAGCCCGATCACCACCGCACCACCCAGCAACAGCGGCAGCGCCAGCGCCGGATCCCAGCCCACCTTCGCCACCAGCCACGGCAGGCCGCAGCCGGTCAGGCAGACAATCGACCCGATCGACAGGTCGATCCCGCCGGTGACGATCACGAAGGAAACCGCGACCCCCAGCAGGCCGTAGAGCCCGATCCGCCGGATCAGGTTCTCGACGTTCGCGCCGTTCAGGAACGCATCGCTCGACAGCGCCGTGACCACGCAGGTCAGAATCAACAACAGCAGGATTCCCAGGGTCTTCTTCATGCCGCTTCAAAGTCTTTCGTGCCCGTCGCCAACCGCATCACCGATTCCTCGCTCGCCTCGCCGCGGTCCAGTTCGCCCGCCAGCCGCCCTTCGTGCATCACCAGCACCCGGTCGGCCATGCCGAGGACTTCCTCCAGGTCGCTGGAGACGAAAAGCACCGCCTTGCCCCGTTCCGCCAGCCCCGCCATCAGGGTGTGGATCTCGCGCTTGGCGCCGACGTCGACGCCGCGGGTCGGTTCGTCCAGCAACAGCACCGCCGGCTCCATCGCCAGCCACTTGCCGAAGGCGACCTTCTGCTGGTTGCCCCCGGAAAGCAGTCCCACCGCCTGCCCCGGCGCCGCCTTGATCCGCATCGCCTCGCCCATCCGCCGCTCGAGCTCATCGACGGCCGCTTCGTTGACCCACCCGCCGCGCCGCCGGTCGCGCCACAACGACGCCAGCGCCAGGTTGTCCGGCACGCCCATTTCCAGCACCAGTCCCTGGGTCTTGCGGTCCTCCGGCACCAGCGCCAGCCCGGCCGCGATCGCCCGCCGCGGGTTCTCCGGTTCGAATTCCACCCCGCGCACCCGGATCACGCCTGCCAGCGGCCGGTCGATCCCGAACAGGCACCGCAGCAACTCGCTGCGGCCCGCGCCGACCAGCCCTGCCACCCCGACCACCTCCCCGGCCCGCACCCGGAAACTGACCTCGTGGTCCGGCCAGTACGAGGTTCTTAGTTTTTCCACCTCCAGCAGCACTTCGCCGGGCACCCCGGCATGGCCCGGATAGAATTCCGACAGGTCGCGGCCGACCATCAGCCGGATCATCCGCTCGCGGTCGACCTCGCCGCGCGCGAGCTCGCCCGCATTCGCCCCGTCGCGCAACACGCTGACCCGGTCCGCCAGCTCCGTCACCTCGCCGAGGCGGTGGGAAATGTAGATCACCGCCACCCCGCGGGACTTCAGAGAGCGGATCACGCCGAACAGCACCTCGGTCTCCGCCTGTGACAAGGACGAGGTCGGCTCGTCCATGATCAGGATCCGCGCGTCGACCGACAGCGCCTTGGCGATCTCCACCTGCTGCAGCTTCCCCGTCGAAAGCCCTTCCAGCCCGGCCGCCGGATCCATCGCCAGCCCCGCCATCTCCAGGAAGCCCGCCGCCTCCCGGCGCATCCGGGTTTCATCGATGAGGCCGAACTTCCGCGGCTCGCGGCCGAGGAAGATGTTCGATGCCGCGTCGAGGTTCGGCGCCAGGTTCAACTCCTGGTGGATCAGCGCGATCCCCGCGTCCATCGCGTCCGCCACCGAGCGGAAGCGCACCGGCTTTCCGTCGATCCGGATCTCCCCCTCGTCGGCCTCCTGCACCCCGGCGAGGATCTTCATCAAGGTGCTCTTGCCGGCCCCGTTCTCACCGATCAGCGCCAGCACCTCGCCGCGCTCCAGCGTGAGATCGACGCCGCCCAGCGCCCTCACCCCGGAGTAGCGCTTGCCGATGCCCGATGCCTCCAGCAGCCGCATGGATCAACGCCCGAGCTTCGCCTTCAGGTCCGCGGCGAAGGCCGCCGCGTCGTCCTTGCGGATGATCCGCGCCGGGATGTCGATGAACCCGTCCGCCGGGATCACCGACTCGTCGCCCTTCGCCCACTTGGAAAGGATCTGGATCGACCGGTAGCCGTACTCGAAGGGATTCTGCACCACCGTGCCCTGCACCGTGCCCTCGGTGATCGCCTGCAAGGTTTCCTCCGCCTCGTCGAAGCCCACCACCTTGACCTGGCCCAGCTTGCCCGCTCGCTCCAGCGACTCGAGGATCAGCGGCGGATTGTAGACGAACAACCCGACCGCACAGCCGAGGTCGGGGTAGCGGGACAGCGTGTCGTCGACCAGCGCCTTGCCCTGCGCGCGGTCGAACTGGTCGGTCAAGGTGCCGAGGATCTGATACTTGTCGTTCTTCACCACCTCGCCCGGCGGATCGAAGCGGCTGGAATCCTCGCTGCGGCCCATCAGCTCGTCGATCACCCCCTGGCGGCGGCCCTTGGCATTGTCCTGTTCCAGCCGGCCGACGAAAATCATCACCGTGCCACCGTCCGGCAGGGCCTCCTTCACCAGCTGCCCGCACATCCGCCCGGCCTTGTAGTTGTCCATCCCCAGGTAGAGCCGGCGCTTCGACTTCGGCGCGTCGGAATCAACCGTCATGAACTTCGTGGTGTCCGCGGCCTTGTCGAGCACCTCGACCTGGTTGTCGGCATCGATCGGGCTCACCGCCAGGCCGTCGATCCCGCGGATCAGCAGGTCCTCGATCATCTGCTTCTGCTCGACCACGCCCTTCGACGGCATCAGCACCGTCACCTCCGCGCCGATCTCCTCGCCCGCCTTTTCCGCCCCGGCCTTGGCGATGTCCCAGAACGACGCGACGCCATTGGTCACGAAGGCCAGCGACAGCGCATCCTTCTTCTTTCCTCCGCATCCCGCCAGACCGGCACAAGCGATGAGCGCGGCCAGCGACCGCACGACTTGGGTTCTTTTCATCGTCAACCATGCAACGAAAGCCGCCTCGCGGGTGTCGAGCGGTTTCCTCCGGCTCGGCTTCCTGGCATTACGACTACCGCTCGAACAACTTGGCGAGGTCGTCCGCATTCCCAAACAGTCCGTCCGGACCCGCGCTTCGCAGCTCGAATCGATAGTGCGCGAGCGTCGCGGAAAATCTCAGGTAGCGGTATTCCTTCATCCATGGGTCCTGCGGAACGTTCTTCATCATCTGCATCCAGCTCTTTGGAACCGGAGCCGCTGTCGGCTTCGTGACAAGGGCCTGGAGTCCCTGTTCGGTCGTGGGTGGCACTTTCGCGTTGATCACGTAGGACTTAAGCGCGGACCCGAGCGCATGAAAATCCGCCTCCACTCGATGCGATTTCAAGTGCTCGGTGCTTGTAGGACGGAGCATCACCCAGCCCCCCGCGAACACCATGGGCGCTCCGATCGAAACCCCCGCCAACCATCTGAAAGTAGATCTCTTCATCGCCGTCTTCCCGGAAACCCCGCCCGCGCCACCTTCCGTCATCACAATCCTCTCCGCGTCCCTCCGCGACCTCCGCGCCTCCGCGGTGAAATCTTCATAGCCCCGGCTTACCACCCCCATCCCCGCCCTTCCCAAAGCCGGAAATTCGTGGCATCCGTCCCCATCCGCATGGCCACCGACCTCACGCCCGAACTTCTCAGCCCCGCCGGCAACTGGGACTGCGCCCGTGCCGCCGTCGCCGCGGGAGCCGACGCGATCTACTTCGGCATGCCGAAATTCAACGCCCGCCTGCGCGCCGACAACTTCACCGAGGACGATCTGCCGGAGCTGATGGAATTCCTCCACAAGCACGGCGTGAAGGGCTTCGTGGCGATGAACACCCTGATCTTCACCGGCGAGCTCGAAGCGGCCGCGCAGCAGCTTAGGAACATCGCCGCCGCCGGTGTCGACGCCCTCATCATCCAGGACCTCGGACTGGCGAAGATGGCCCGCGAAATCGCCCCGGGAGTCGAGCTCCACGCCTCGACGCAGATGACCATCACCTCCCCCGAGGGCCTGCGCTTCATCGAGTCCCTCTTCCCCCTCGAACGCGCCGTCCTCGCCCGCGAGCTCTCGCTGAAGGAGATCGGGAGGTTCCAATCGCTTGCCGACCCGCACACGCCCCTCGAGGTCTTCGTCCACGGTGCCCTCTGCGTCGCTTATTCCGGCCAGTGCCTGACCAGCGAGTCGCTCGGCCAGCGCTCCGCCAACCGCGGTGAGTGCGCCCAGGCCTGCCGCATGCCCTACGAGATCGTCGTCGACGGAGAAATCCAGGACCTCGGCGAGCACCGCTACCTGCTCAGCCCGCAGGACCTCGCCGCCGTCGACATGATCCCCGGCCTCGTCGAGGCGGGCGTGAAATCGTTCAAGATCGAGGGCCGGCTCAAGACTCCCGAATACGTCGCCGCGGTTACCCGCGTCTACCGCAAGGCTCTCGACGCCGCGACCGGCAAGGGCACCGACCCCGTCACCTCGTCCGACCGCTACGAGCTGGAGATGACCTTCTCCCGCGGCCTCACCACCGGCTGGCTCGGGGGAACCAATCACCCCTATCTCACCCACGGCCGCTTCGGCAAGAAGCGCGGCCCCCTGCTCGGCACCATCGCCGCCTGTGGCGGCACCTGGATCGAACTCACCGGCCGCACCGAGGTCCCGCTCAAGCCCGGCGACGGCGTGGTCTTCGACGCCGGCGAAAACCGCGACCTCGAGCAGGGCGCCAAAATCTGGAAAATCGAGGGCGAGCGCATCGTCTTCCACCGCACCTACAGCGGCATCAACTTCTCCCGGATCAAACCCGGCCACACGATCTACAAGACCTCCGACGAAAGGCTCGAGTCGGACATCCGCCGCTTCTGGCAAACCGCCAAGCTCCGGGAGCTCAAGCAACGGCTCGATCTCACCGTCACCGGCAATCCCGGCGAAGCGCTGGTGGTGGCCACCTGCGGTTGCGAGGTGCGCAGCGAAACGCCGCTGGCCCCGGCCTCGAAGCACGCGCTTTCGGAGGAAACCCTGCGCGCCCAGTTCGGCCGGCTCGGCGACACGCCGTTCGAACTCGGCGCCATCGACTTCCGGGTCGAGGGCGAATGTCACCTCGCCCTGTCCGAACTCAACCGGCTGCGCCGCGCCCTGGTCGACCTCCTGCAGGAAGAAGCGCCGGCTCCGGCCGCGAACCGCGGTGCCAGCCGCGTCACCGTCACGGATCTCCTTCCCCCCGTTCCCGCCCCCCCGGTCGAAGATCCGCAATTGTCCGTCCTCTGCCGCACCCTGCCGCAGGTCGAGGCCGCCCTCGACCGCGGGGTCGCCGTCATTCACTGCGACTTCGAGGACCCCCGCCGCTACAAGGAAGCCGTTGCCCTCGCCGCGTCGTCGCCGTCCACGATGTCCCTCGCCACGCCGCGGATCCTCAAGCCCGGGGAAAACGGCTACCTCAAGTTGATCGAGCGCGCCGAACCCGGCGGCGTGCTGCTCCGCAACCTCGCGGCGCTCGACTACTACAAGGATCGTGGCGAACTCCTCAAGACCGGCGACTTCTCGCTCAACGTCGCCAACCCGATCACCGCCCGCCTCCTCAGGGAGCACGCGAAGCTCGACCGCCTCACCGTCTCCTACGACCTCAACATCGGCCAGGTCCTCGACCTGCTCCATGGCGCCCCGCCGGAATGGTTTGAGCTCACGCTCCACCAGCACATGCCGATGTTTCACATGGAGCACTGCGTGTTCTGCACCTTCCTGAGCAAGGGCACCACCTACAAGGACTGCGGCCGGCCCTGCGAAAGCCACGTCGTCCACCTCCGCGACCGGGTCGGCCAGATGCACCGGCTGATGGCGGACGTCGGCTGCCGCAACACCCTTTTCAACGGCCGCGCCCAGACCGGTGCCCGCTTCTACGACGAGCTCCGCGACACAGGCCTCGCGAAATTCCGCATCGAGCTTCTCGACGAGGACGACCTCGGCGCGCTGCGCACCATCACCGCCTACCAGGATTTCATCGCCGGCAAGACCGACGCGGTCACCTTGCTCGACAACGTCAAGGCGCTCGAAAAACTCGGCGTCACCGAGGGCACCCTGGCCTGACCGGCTTCAGGCCGTCGTCAAACGCCACCCGCTCAATGCCCCGGCTTGCGCCGGTGGATGCCCACGGAATTGCCGTCCGGGTCGCGGACAAAGGCCATGTGGCACACGGGCGTCTCGATCGGGCCGAAGTTGAACTCCACCCCCGCGGCTTTCAGCTCGGCGATGGCGCCGTCGAAGTCCTCCACTTCCAAGGCGACGCTGCACCCGTCGCGGCTCGGGTTCATGCCCGGCGCCACGCCGATCGCGAGCGTCCCGGCGCCGATGTCGTACTCCACCCAATGGCCGCCCTCCATTTCGTGATCCATGGTCGCGGTCAGCCCGAGCACCCCCTCGTAGAACAGGCGGGCGCGCGCCATGTCGGTGACCGGATAGCAGGAGAAGGAGATTTCTTGGATGTTCATCGTTCGACGGGGTTCAACAAGTTGATGGCCCCGGGACTCCGGGAATCCAAGAAAGATATCTTCCCGCCCGGGCGCCCGTCATGCTGCGGGAACAGGCGGATCATTGGGCTTCCCGGGAAGGGGGCCGGATTCCATGGTTCCCGGGTGAAGAATCTCCTCCTGGCCACCGCCGCCTTCCTGACCCTTGCCCTGCCCGCGGCCCGCGCCGCCGCCTACGCCGAGGCGATGATGCACGCGACCTTCAAGCTCTTCAACAAGGACTCGACCGCCACCTGTTTCCTGCTGCGCGACCAGGACCAGGTCTTCCTCGTCACCGCGGCCCACACCCTCGAGAAGGCCAGCGGGGAAACGTCGATCATCGTGCTGCGGGAACCGGGGGAGAATGGAACCACGGTGCGCAAGGACGTCACGATCCCGATCCGCGAGGGCGAGCGGGCGCTGTGGACGAAGCATCCTGCCCGCGACCTCGCGGTTCTCGCGGTGAACCTGAAACTCGCTGCCGACGCCACCCTGCCGCTTGCCGCGGTCCAGGCCGGGGCAATGCCCGGATTGGGCGATCCGGTGATGGTCCTGACCTACCCGGCCCGGGTGGAAGCCAATGGCGCCGGCTTTCCGATCGCCCGCCACGGGGTCGTCGCCAGCTTCCCGGCAGCCCCGGTCGCCGACGACCCGGTCTTCGTCCTCGACATCAACTCATGGGACGGCGACAGCGGGGGGCCCGTCTTCCGCGACGATGGCACGGGCAAGCCGCGGATCGTCGGCCTCGTGATCGAGCGGATCAATCACGTCGAAACCATCAAGAGCGAACGCGAGTCGCGGAAGATCGAAACCCCGATGGGCCTGAGCAAGGCGCTGCACGCCCCCCTGATCCTGGAAACGATCGAAAAAGCACGCGCCGCCGAACGTTGAGCCTCCGGGCGTTGCATTGAGGCTTCCGGACCGGGCATTTTGCACCGAACAGGGGACCTAACAGCCCGCGGATGCGATAAAACCGTTTGGCACCGGGACTGCGAGAACGTGTTCCGTCCGGCGAGGCGATCCTGCCGACCCGGGCGAAAATCCCTAACACGTTCCATGAATCACTCCATCTTCTACATCATCGGTGTCATTGTCGTCATTGTCGTCGTGCTCAAGGTCCTTGGACTCTTCTGACCGACACCCTGCCAGCGCCGCGACAACGCTTGGCGAGGCAGCCGGCATCGGGAAGACTCCGCGACATGGACCTCCCCGATGCCATCGCCCGCTGCCTCGCCAAGCCCGGCGTTCAAGAGACCACGCCTTTCGGCCCGGACGTCCTCGTCTACAAGGTCGGAGGCAAGATGTTCGCACTGACATCGCCGGACGACTTCCCGCCGAAGATGAACCTCAAGTGCGAACCCGGGCGCGCGGTGGAGCTGCGCGAGGAGCACGCCGCGATCAACCCCGGCTACCACATGAACAAGCGGCACTGGAACACCGTCACGCTCGACGGAACCTTGCCTCCGCCGCTTGTTCGCGAGCTGATCGACCACTCCTACGACCTCGTGTACGCAAAACTGCCGACCGCAGTGAAAACCGCGATCGGCAGCTGAAGGGGTCAGATCACTTCTTCTCGTCGGGAGCTGCCACCGGCATCTTCCGCTGGATCAGGAAGATCCGGTTTTCGCGGTAGGTGATGACCGCGTCGAGCTCGCGCATGAAGTCGGCACCGAACAAGCCGACGTGGTCGAGATCGCCCTCACGGCCGCGATTGAGATCCGTGGAAAGGATCTTGCGGTTGGTGAGGACGGCGTCGCCCATGGTCAGCTTCGGGATGATGGTCACCGCCGCGGGGGCCTTGCCACCGATGCCGTAGACCCACACGTCAAGATTGCCGACCTGGCAGCCGTATTTCTTGGCCGCCGGCAGGTGCAGGCAGGTGCCGTCCGCTCCAGTGTCGATCATGTAGGTCACGTCATTGTCATTGAGCGTGCCGTCGACGAAAATGTGGGTGCCACGCCGCTCGTATTCGAACGACTGGTATTTCCGCAGCTCGAGCAGCTCCTGGATCGTCAGGCTCTGGCAGTGTTTGAGGAAGAAAGCACCGGCTTCGCTCCAGTCGGAAACGTAGCGTGCATCCGCCTCGATGAGCCTTGAAACCGGCAGCTTGAGCTCCTTGCCGTTGACCAGCTTGAGGGTCACCACCGTCGGGGTCTTCGACGCCACCTCGCCGCGGTAGGTCTTGTTGTCCTTCGTCTTGAAGACGCGGTAGGACATTTCCTTGTCGCCCTCGACGGCATCGGCACCGCCCTCCACCACCTCTTCGTCGGACTTGTCGGGACGCATGAAGATGCGCCGCTCGGGGTACGAGATGACAGCATCGAGCTGGCCCATGATGTCCGCGCCGAGGATCGCGTCCTTGCCCACCTTGACGCCTTCCGGCAAGCCGTTGGCAAGGTCGGTGGCGAGGATCTTGCGGCCCTTGAAGATCGAAGACCCGAAGGAAATGGTCGGGACATCGCACCAGCCGGCCGGGGCGTCACCGGCCACCCCGTGAATGACCTCGTCGAGCGGACCGACCTCGCAGTTCGCGTCATTGGCGAAAGGGATGTGCAGCAGGCTGGTGCCGGCACCCGTGTCGATGAGGAACTTGCCCTGCTTGCCGTTGAGCTTGCCGTCGATGAAGATCGAGTTGTTCTCGAAGCGGAAGACGAAGGACTCGTAACCGCGCAGCTCAAGCAGCTGGCGGATGGTCAGGCGGCTGCAATTTTGCAGGAAAACGGCCTTCTCCTTGTTCCAGGACTTAACGTACGCGGTGTCGTCCTCGTTCAAGCGATCGAGCGGCACGGTGATGCGCTTGCCGGTGCTCAACAGCAGCTTGACCTCCTTGTCGTCCTTGTCGACGAGGACGGCGGGGATCGCCTTGCCGTCGGGACCGGTGAAGTCGCGGTATTCGATGTCGCCGGATTCCAGGCCCGGGCTGAGAGAGGCCAAGGCCAGAAAGGCGGCGGCAAATAGGGATGGTTTCATGATGAGGTGGTGGATTCGGTTACTTGAAGTCGCCTTCCTTGATAAAGTTCGTCCAGTCGGCCTCGAGGGCCTCCACCGATTCGAAACCGAAGAGCCGGGCGATCTCGATCGTGGCGGGAATCTGGTTGGACGACTCGATCCGGCGGACCATGGCGGCAAAGCTGTTGAGACGCTGCGGGTTGCTCTGCATGTAGCAGGCGAAGGAATAGATCAGCACGAGGCGCTCGGGCGTGAGGTCCTCGGTCTTCCATTGGAACATCGGCTCGAGCTCGGTCTTGACCTTGCCCTTCCGGACCAGTCCCTTGAGCGTGCGGCTCCACGAGGTACCGTCCTCGAAGCCCTTCTTCTCCGAGAACTCCTTGGAGGTTTCGGTGACCGCAATCAGTTGGGTCTCGCTCTTGCCCGCCAGCGACATTTCCTTGAAGTAGCCGTGTCCGGTCAGGACCGCGAAATAGCCCTGGGCGCCGAAGCTGCTCACCCCGCCGAGCTGTTTCGAAAGCAGCGACTTCGCGAAGGTGTGGATCACGAACGGTGCCATCGCCTTCTTGAAGAGCTGGGGCTGCGTGATGTTGTAGTACATTGCCGTCGGAAAAACATTGTACTCCTCCGTCATTTCCTCGGAAAGGTTGATCGAGGTTCCCGCCCCCTTGTCCCAGGTCATCCCCACATCGACCGCAATCGCATCCTTGCCCAGCGATTTCAGGTGCTCCTGGTACCAGGATCCCACCGCCGCGTGGGCGGTGCGGTCTTCGGCGAGGATCACCAGCATCTTCTTGTCACCCCAGTCGCGGCGGAAGTTCATGTGCTGGAAGGCCATGCCGTGCCACAAGCGCTCGGCGGTCTCGGCGACCGCCTGGGCGCGTACCTTGCCCGCGCTCGCCAGCAGGAAGTGCTCGCTCTCCATCAGCTCGAACTTCCCTTCCTTGGCGGTGCCGAAATCGAGGGTCTTGTCCTTGATCGACTTGAAGGTCTTCGAGTCGATGCGCACCTGCTTCTCGGGCTCGCCGAGTTCGCCGGTGATCAGGATCTTCGGGTCGGCGCCGCCGACCTCGACCAGGTACTGCCGGTCGGCCAGGCTGAGGTCGTTGACCTTGAGGACGAGTTGCTTCGACTCCGGACCGAGGAGCGTCGCGCTCTCGCCGTCCAAGCTGAGAAACTCCGCCTCGATGGTACTCCCCTTGCGGGAAGTCCAGATTCGGGTGTCACCGGCCTCGGCCGACGAAAGGAGGATGGCGGCCAAACCGCACAGTACTGGGATCGTTTTCACAGCTGACTTGCTAAACGACGGAACCCGAGTCTCCAGTCTAAAAACCGATTGATTTCCCGGGATTCCTGCAGGTTTTGCCGATTCCCTTTCGCGTAGTTTGCGGGGCAATGAACTTTGGAATTCCCATCACCGCATCCCCGGCCTTGATTCATGACCCATCATGAAACTTGAGACCCTTTGCCTCCACGGCGGGCACACGCCCGATTCCGCCACGCACTCGCGGGCCGTCCCGATCTATCGCACTTCCGCCTACGTCTTCGACAGCACCGAACACGCCGCGAATCTTTTCGCCCTCAAGGAACTCGGCAACATCTACACCCGTCTCCAGAACCCGACCACCGATGTGCTGGAGAAGCGCGTGGCCCTTCTCGAGGGCGCACCCGAAATGGGCGGCCTCGGCCACGCTTCCGGCACCGCGGCGATCTTCAATTCCATCGTCAACCTCGCTGCCGCCGGCGACAACATCGTCTCGGCGCGCAACCTCTACGGCGGCACCTACACCCAGTTCAACGACATCCTCCCCGCCCTCGGCATCGAGGTCCGCCTGATCGACTCGAACGACCCGGAAAACTTCGCCAAGGCCACCGACGACAAGACCCGCGCCTACTTCTGCGAAACCGTTTCCAATCCGGCCCTCGAGATCACCGACCTCAAGGCGGTCGCCGACATCGCCCACGGCAAGGGCTTGCCGCTGATCGTCGATGCCACCTGCTCGACGCCCTACCTCACCCGCCCGATCGACCACGGCGCGGACATCGTCGTCCACTCGCTGACCAAGTGGTTCGGCGGCCACGGCGCCGGCATCGGCGGGATCGTCGTCGACTCCGGGAAATTCAACTGGGCCGGCGGCCGCCACCCGCTCTTCGACAACCCCGACCACTCCTACCACGGGCTGCGCTGGGGCCATGACCTGCCCGCGCCGCTCGCCCCGCTCGCCTACATCCTGCGCATGCGCACGGTGCCGCTGCGCAACCTCGGCGCCTGCATCGCCCCGGACAACTCGTGGTTCCTGCTGCAAGGGATCGAAACGCTGCCGCTGCGGATGGACCGCCACTGCGGGAATTCCCTCGCCGTCGCCCGGCACCTCAAGCAACACCCGAAGGTCGACTGGGTGCGCTTCCCCGGGCTCGAGGACGACCCGGAATACGACAAGAATCGTACCTACCTCGCGGGCAAGGGCGGTTCGGTCGTCGTCTTCGGGATCAAGGGTGGCGCCGCGGCCGGCGCGAAGTTCATCGATTCGCTGAAGCTCGTCTCCCACCTCGCCAACCTCGGCGACGCGAAGTCGCTGGCCATCCACCCCGCCAGCACCACCCACAGCCAGCTCACCGAGGAACAACAACGGGCCGGCGGCATCACCCCGGAGCTGGTCCGGCTGTCGATCGGCATCGAGCACATCGACGACATCCTCGCCGATCTCGACCAGGCGCTCGGCTGAACGCGGGAGCAATACCCGCGGGAACATCCCAAGGGAGCGCCGACTTCAGTCGGCTTGGACAGACATGGGGAGCGCCGGCATCCTGAGGAACTGTTCTGCAACGCCTTGGAGAAAATCCCTTGCGGATCGTCTTCCGTCGCCCTGGAAGGGCCGGGGCTTTTTCCTCCGGTCCGTCCAAGCCGGCTGAAGTCGGCGCTCCGTCCTCCACACTACCCCGCGGGCCTCACCTCGCACCATCCGCGGCTCCAGGCCACCCGCAGCGGCAGGCCGAACAGGTCAGAGAGGACGGCGGGCGCAAGCACCTTCCGCTTGTGCCCGTCGGCGCGGATCCGCCCCCGCTCCAGCAGGATCACCCGGCCGATCTCCGGCGGGATCTCGCCGGGGTGGTGGGTCACCAGCACCAGGGTGTGCCCATGGTCCGCGAGTTCACGCATCACCGCGGTGAGCCCCATCCCGGCGGAGAAATCGAGCGCGGTGGAAGGTTCGTCCAGCACCAGCACCGGCGGATCGTGGACCAGCGCGCGGGCGATCAGGAAGCGCCGCCGCTCACCCGAAGACAGCGTGCCGAAATCCCGGCCCGCCAGGCCCAGCACGCCCAGCCGCGCCATCGCCCGGTCCGCCGCGTCCTTTTCCGCCTTGCTGAAGCGCATGTCGCGGGTGCGGCCGAAGGCGCCCCGTAGCGACGACAACACCACGTCGCGGGCAAGCTCCTCCGGATGGAATCTCGCGACGTCCTCCGGCATCACGACCCCGATCCGGTGCCGCAGTTCCTCCAGCGACCACAGGGCTTCGCCGAACAAGCGGCACACGGTCCCCGGGCTGGCCTCGGGCCGGACCTCCCCGGTCAACAGTTTCAGCAGGGTACTCTTGCCCGCACCGTTCGGCCCCAGGATGGCCACGCTCTCGCCATGACGGAGCTGCAGCGAAAAGTCTCGCAGGGCCGGGGTCTCGCCGCGCCACACCGTCGCGCCGCGGATCTCAAGGAAGCAATCCTCTTGCACGCCCCGATGGCGGCGGGAAGGGACGGGAAAGGCCAGCTTTTTCCCTTTCTCCGCTCAGATCGACTTGTAGCGGATCTTCTTGCCGTCGGGCCCCACCGGGCGATCGTCGACCGGACGCATCTTCTCCACCTTCATCGACACCCACTTCGGACGATCCGCGGGATGGCCGCCGCGGCGCTCCTCGGCCTCGTTCACCTTGAGTTCACGGCCGTCGATTTTTTTCCGGTTCAGCGCCTCCATCGCCGCTTCAGCCTCCTCACGTGTTTCGAAGGTCACAAAGGCAAATCCGCGCGGCTTGCCGGTTTGGAAATCTACCGGACGCTGATAGTCGAGGATCGTTCCGAGTCCCTCCAGGGCCTCGCGGATTTGTTCTTCAGTGGTGTCGTAGGAGAGGTTGCCGATAAACAGTTTCATCATGGTGTTTCATTCCGCCCGGGACTCCACCGCGACACAGCGCTTCAACTCGCAACGACCAAAATTTCCTTCAACCGCCAAAGCAAACGACCCATGCCCGGAACGGGCAGCATTTCCGGAGCCTCTCACGGATCGTCCGCCGACCCAAGCATCTTGTGCCGGCCCCGGCCATCCGGAATCAGAACGGCCCCCGAAAGACCGGCAGGGTCTCGAGGAATTCCGGGGAGCAGCCCTTGATCTTGAACCATCCATTGCGATGTCCGGTCACTTTCACCGGATTGGCGACCACCAGGGCGATCAGCCCGAAGATCAATGCCAGAATCCCGCCCAGGATCGCGGCACCCGCTCCCTCAATGCGGTCCGAGTAGGCAATCCCTGCCGACATGAGGACCACCGACGGGACCATGAGCCCGAATCCAAGCAGGCGTTTCTTCACGATTTTCCCCCGCGTCTCCTTGCTCAAGCTGTAGGTGACCTTGGCCTTCTTCTGGAAAATCAACATCAGGACAAGTGCAAGCAACAGGTGCACGATGATCGTGATGAGAATCCAGGTCGGGTACCACGAGATCTTGACCTGCTTTCGCCAGTCTTCCTGTCCGGTGCTCCGGTTGGTCACCAGGCAACACTCGGGAAGCAGCGCCCCGTCGCTCACCATCAGGAACTTCCCGTCGCGGAACGCCGACACCCCCGCGGTCAAGGACGGGAGACTACCGGCCGCGGACGGCGGCGCGTAGGGATTCGGATCGGATGGCGGCAAGGAGGTCATGGAAAATCGGACGGACCACCACTGGCGGCCGTCTCGAAAGCCGTCAACCGCCCAGTCACTCCCCGGGCATTTCGCCCGGGCTCCGCTCTTCACCACCTCGGCCGGTTTCCGCCGGGTGAAGAAATGGCATTGAGATACGCCAGCGCGATCGCCCGGTTGGGATGGTTCTCCAGTTCGTCGCGCAGGGATTGCACCCTCGAGAACAGGTCCTCCCCGAGCCGCCGGACCAACTGCCGGTGGTAGCTCGCGTCCCGTTCCTCGTGGCGGATCGCCCGCTGCCACGGCGAGGTGAAGATCCGATGGATCGAGCGATGGAGGTTCCCGGACCTCAGTGTCTCCCACTCCCCACCGTCCAGCCAGATCCCGCCGGTGTTCGAGCGGTCGACGCGGAAACTCAGGCCATGCCCGACCCGGAACCGGGACATCAAGGTGCCCGACTCGGGGCAGAGTTTCACCGCATCGTCATACTCGCTCACCGGGTATTCAAGCGGCTCCGGCGCGTCCCCGAGCGCCTCCGGCGGGAGCGATCCGCGCCACTTCCAGTAGTTTTCCGCGGGGATCCACAGCCCTCCCGACTCGGGACAGCGCCAGGCGACCAGCCCCTCGTCGAGTTCCACCGCTTCGAGCGGCCGGTGATTCCCCACGGGACTTTGCATGGAACCATCTAGCCGCCTTCACGGGGATCGTCGATGATTTCAGGAAAGTGCATCCAACGAAAGAGCCATCCCCCCGCCCCGGTATGCAGCACTTGCGCGGAGCCCCGGACGAAGGGGCCCGCCGGCATCCGCAACCCAACCGAAAGCACTCCATGTCCACTCTCAAGCGTCGTCACTTCCTCCAGCGAACCGGTCTCGGGGCCGGCGGCATCCTGATGGGCTTCCCCGCCATCGTTCGCGGCCAGAACCTCAACAGCCGGATCAACGTCGCCTGCATCGGCGTCGGCGGCAAGGGCGACAGCGACGTCAACGACGCGGCCAAGTGCGGCGGCAACATTGTCGGCCTGTGCGACGTCGATTCCCGCTTCCTCAACCGCAAGGCGGAGAAATTCCCGGAAGCGAAGAAGTTCGCCGACTACCGCAAGATGCTCTCCGAGCTCGGCTCGTCGATCGACGCCGTGACCATCTCCGGACCCGACCACATGCACGGCCCGGCCGCCGAGATGGCGCTGAAAATGGGCAAGCACATCTACTGCCAGAAGCCGCTCACCCAGACGGTCTTCGAGGCCCGCGAGCTGCGCCGGCTGGCCGCCGAGAAGAAGCTCGCCACCCAGATGGGCAACCAGGGCAGCGCCGCCGACGGCCTGCGGCGGGCGGTCGAGGTGGTTGAAGCCGGCGTGATCGGCAAGCCGCTCGAACTCCACGTCTGGAGCAACCGCCCGATCTGGCCCCAGGGGATGCCCCGGCCCGAAGGCGAGAACAAGGTGCCCGACTACCTCGACTGGAACCTGTGGCTCGGCACCGCGGCGAAGCGGCCCTACCTCGACGGCGTCTACCACGATTTCAAATGGCGCGGCTGGACCGACTTCGGCACCGGCGCGCTCGGCGACATGGCCTGCCACACCGTCAACATGCCGTTCCGGGCCCTGAAGCTCGGCTACCCGACGGTGGTTGAGTGCGAGATGGCCTCGCGCATCTACTCGGAGACCTACCCCCTGTCCTCGCGGATCCGCTTCGAGTTCCCCGAGCGCGAAGGCCTGCCGCCGCTGAAGTTCTGGTGGTATGACGGTTCCCCCGGCGGTGACTTCAAGCCGCTGCGGCCCTACCCCGAGATCGTCAAGGACGTGGTCGCGCTGAACGGGAACATGCCGGCGAGCGGCTGCCTGATCATCGGCGAGAAGGGCAGCCTGTTCTCGCCGGACGACTACGGCTCGCAGTTCTTCCTCCAATTGAAGGGCGAGAAGGGCTTCACCAAGGGCGACGACCACGAGGCCGCCAAGGCGGTGCCGCAGTCGATCCCGCGCTCCCCCGGCCACAACCAGGAGTGGTTCGACATGATGAAGGACGGCACCCCGGCCTACTCGAATTTCGACATCTCGGCCTACCTCACCGAGATCATCCTGCTCGGCTGCATCGCCTTGCGCGTCGGAGAAGGCGTGAAGATGGAATGGGACGGCCCCAACATGAAATCCCCCAACTGCCCGGACGCGGCGCAATTCGTGAAGCGCAACAACCGCGAGGGCTGGTAGTTTTCCCCTCCCGCCCGGGAGGGAGCGCCGACATCAGCCGGCTTGGGACGATCCCCCACCACCAAGCCGGCTGAAGCCGGCGCTCCCTTCCACCTTACTGTCCGGCCCAGACGCGGATGGCCGCGACGAGCCCCGGGATATCGTGCTGCGCGGCTTCGAACGCCGGCTCGACGCCGTGCTTCCTGAGCGCCTCGCTGGTCACCGGGCCGATGCTGCCGGCCGCGCAACCGTCCGGCCACGGGATCCCGAGCTTGAAGAAATTGTCCACGGTGGACGCGGAGGTGAAGGTGACCAGATCCGCGCCTTCCTCCTTCAAGCGGGCCGCGGCTCCGGTCGGATCCTCCGTTTCCGGCACGGTCTTGTAGGCGACACACTCGTCGACGATGCCACCCAGCGCCACGAGCCCGTGGTAGATGACGTCGCGCGCCTCGTCCGCCCGCACCCAGAGGACCGTGAGGTTCTCGATCGACTCGTTGGAAAACGCCTCGACCAGCCCTTCCGCCACGAAGCGCTCGGGGATCAGGTCGACGCCGAAGCGGTACTCGCGCATCTTCCTGGCCGTGCCCTCGCCGATCACCGCGATCCGCGGGTTGCCCAGGCTACGGGCGTCCTCGTAGGTCGCGAAAAAGGCGTCGAAGAACTTCTCCACGCCGTTCGGGCTGGAGAAGACCAGCCAGTCGTATTCGTGGGCATGGGTCACGCCCTCGGCGAAACCGGCCTTGTCGTCGGGCAACTCGATCCGGATCGTCGGCAACTCGACCACGTCGGCGCCGAGCCCTGCCAATTCGCGGCTCAGCCCGCCGGCCTGCGCGCGGGTGCGGGTGACCACGATGCGCTTGCCGAAGAGCGGCAGCTGCTCGAACCAGTTGATCTTCTCCCGCTCGGCGACCACGCCGCCGATCACCGCGACGGCGGGCGAGCCGAAGTTCTCCCGCTCCGCGGTTTCGGCGATGTCGGCCAGGGTGCCGGTGATGGTCTTCTGGGATCCGGTGGTGGCCCAGCGGGTGAGCGCGATCGGCGTCGCCGGATCCGCCCCGCCCTCGACCAGCGACGCCGTGATCTCGCGCAGGCGCGCCACGCCCATCACGAACACCTTGGTGCCCGGGGTCTTGGCGAGGTGCGCGTAGTCGATCGAGCTCCCGCCCTTGGTCGGGTCCTCGTGCCCGGTGAAGATCGTCAGCTGCGAACAATGGTCGCGATGTGTCACGGGAATCCCAGCGTAGGCCGGCCCGCCGATGGTCGAGCTGATGCCGGGCACGATCTCGAACGGCACGCCCGCCGCGGCCAGCTCCGCCGCTTCCTCGCCGCCGCGGCCGAAGATCATCGGGTCCCCGCCCTTCAGGCGCACGACCTTCTTGCCCTCGAGCGTCTTCTCGACGATCAGCGCGTTGATCCCGTCCTGCGACAGCGCGTGGTCCTTCGCCCGCTTGCCGACGTGGATCTTCTCGCAGTCCTTCTTCGCCCAGCGGAGGATCTCCGGGCTACTAAGCGCGTCGTAAACAAGGACGTCGGCCATCTCCACACACTCCTTGGCACGCAGGGTGACGAGGCCGAGGTCGCCGGGACCGGCGCCGACGAGGTAACAGATTCCGGGATTGCTCATGCGAGGGAGTCGAAAAGTTGACGGGCGACCAGCAGCGGGTCGGAGCCGGTGGCGGAGCCGCGGGCAGGTTCGCCGCCCGCGTCGGGGAACACCCGGGCGTTCATTTGCAGGACACCGTCCTCCAGCAGGGTGTAGACGCCGACCGGGGTGCTGCAGCCGCCTTCCAACAGCCGCAGGAATTCGCGTTCGGCACGGACGCGGGTGAAAGTTTCCTCGTCGCGGATCCCCGCCACCAAGGCGGCCGCGGCCTCGTCGCCGGCGCGGATTTCCAGGCCGATCGCACCCTGCCCCGCCGCCGGGAAGAACTCGTCCTCGGCCAGCGGGTCGAAGTGCAGCATGACCCCGCCGACCACCGCCGGACGGAGCATCCGGTGGCCGAGCCGGACCAGGCCGGCCTCCGCCAGCATGATCGCGTCGCAGTTCCCGTCCGCGAGCTTCTGCAAGCGGGTCGGGACGTTGCCGCGCAAATCGACAATCTTGAGATCCGGCCGCAGCCACTCGAGCTGGCGCGCGCGCCGCACGCTGCTGGTGCCGACCACGGCTCCCGCCGGCAGGTCCTTCAGGCCACCGGCGTGACGGGAAACGATCACATCCCGCACCGGCGCGCGTTGCAGGGTCCCGGCGATCTCGAACACGTCGTCGATCACCGTCGGCACGTCCTTGAGCGAATGCACGGCGATGTCGATCTCCCCCGCCGCCAGCGCGATCTCGAGTTCCTTGGTGAAGATCCCCTTGTCGGTCCCCTCCGCCTTCGCCACGTCCGCCAGGGCGACGTCGGTGCGGCGGTCGCCGGTGGTGCGGATCACGTTGCGGCTGATGAGGAGGTCGGGAAAGGCGCGCGATAGCGTGCGCTCCACCGCCGCCGCCTGGACCAGCGCGAGGTCGCTGCCGCGGGTTCCGATGATCGTCTGTCGGGTCTCTTCGTTCACGTGCCGGGTAGATTCAACTTTCTGAGTTCTTCTTCGATGATGCGGTCGCATTCGGCGATCTGCCGCTGCCGCCGCGTGCGCGCCTCGTCGGCGAGTTGCTCGAGGGTGTCGATGTCGTAAAGGTAGACCTCCTCGATGTCGCCGCAGGCCGGATCAATGTCGCGGGGGACGGCGATGTCGATCAGGAACAGCGGGCGGAACTTGCGCACCCGCCGGACCGACTCGATGTGATGCGGCAGGACGACCGGATGCGGCGCGCTGGTCGAGGAAATCACGACGTCGACGCCGGCGAGCACCGGTTGCCATTCGTCGAACTTCACGGCCCGCCCGCCCATCTCCGCCGCCAGCGCCTCCGCCTTGTCGAAGGAGCGGTTGGTGACAAAGACACTGGAGGCGCCCCGCGAAACCAACGCCTGGGCGGTCTGGCGGCTCATTTCGCCGGCGCCGATGACAATCACCCGGCAGCCGGCCAACTTGCCGAAAATCTTCTCCGCGAGTTCCACCGAAGCCCCGGCGACCGAAGTCGCGCCCTCCTGGATGCGGGTGTCAGTGCGGACCTTCTTGCCGACGCCGAAGGCCCGCTGGAACAAGCGGTTGAGCACGCCGGAGGTCGCCCCGGCGTCGAGCGCCTGACGGTAAGCCTCCTTCGCCTGGCCGAAAATCTCGGTCTCGCCGAGCACCATCGAGTCCAGCCCGCAGACCACCCGGCACAGGTGCTTGGCGGCCGACAGCCGGTGGTGCTCGTACCAGTGCGGGTCGGAGTCCGCGCCGTGGGACTCCGCCAGCTTCCGCCGCAGCGTGGCCGCCGCATCCTCGGCATGGTCGCCGGCGAGGTAGAATTCGGTGCGGTTGCAGGTCGAGAGGACGACGCTTTCGCCCAGGCCCTCGATCTCCAGCAGCTGCTTCGCCGATTCGCCGAGTTTGCCCGCCGGCACGGCGAAGCGCTCGCGGACCTCGACGGGCGCGGTGCGGTGATTGAGACCGACACAGACGAGTTCCATCAGACCAACGCGAAAACCGACAGGGAGACCACGAACAACAGCACCGCGACCGTCGCGGTCCGGCGCCCGGTCAGTCCCCTCACCAGGCGCACGGAAAGCAATCCCGCGTAGCCGGTCCACACCGCCAGCGCGGCCACCAGATGACCGCCCCCGCTTTGCCGGGGCATCAGGAAGCCGGCAATGATCCCGATGCTCAGCAGAGCCACCCCGATCCACAACAGCCTCACCATCGATTTCAACAACTCCCTGACCGGCGGCAGGTTACGGAACAAACCGGATTGCAGGTGATGGTCCTTCAACTGGCGGTCCAGCACCAGGAACATGACCCCGGCCACCGCGGCCAGCGCCAGCGAACCGTAGGACAGCACCGACATCGCCGCGTGGGTCTCGCGCCATGGGTCGGACCCCGTGACCCGCTGGGGATCAGGATCGAGCACCCCGGGGAGCAGCGCCACCGCCTGGAACACGACCACCACCGGGGCAGTGAATACGCCCAGCAAGGACAGCCGGTACGTCGGCCCCACCACCAGGTAGAAAAGCGTCAGGGACCAGGCGAGGAAGACCAGGATCTCGCCCAGGCCCACCAGCGGGCAGGCCGCCCGCGCTTCCCCGCGAACGGAGAGGAACCCGAGCTGCGCCGCGAACACCGCGATCATCCAGATCACCGTCCAGCGATTGCGGGTGCCCTTGTGCACCGACCACATGCCGATCACGCCGCCCACGGCTGCGAGGGCGGTTGCGGCGATCAAAAACCAGCGGTCCACCCCCCTCCCTTGCCGCCCAAACGGGAGACGCGCAAGCCCGCAGTCTGCCGCGAACCCGCACGCCTGCCCCGGCCGGGTTCTTTCAGCTTTCGGTGTTGTAAGCCTCTTCCCCGTGGGAACTGCGGTCCAGGCCGCCGGTTTCCTCCTCCTCGGGGACCCGCAGGCCGACCGTGACCTTCGCGATCATCAAGGCCACCACCGATGCCACCGCGCTCCAGGCAATGGTCACGATCACGCTCTTGGTTTGCGCCCAGGTCTGGGTCGCCACCGTCATGCCTTCCGGCAGGGCGTCCGGGCGGATGAAGACCCCGGTCAGGATCGCCCCGACGATGCCGCCCACGCCGTGCACGCCGAAGACATCCAGCGAATCGTCGTAGCCCAGCGCGTTCTTCATCTTGGTCGCGGTGAAATAGCAGACGCCGCTGGAAATGGCGCCGATCACCAGCGCGCCGGCCACCGTGGTGGACCCCGCCGCGGGAGTGATCGCCACCAGGCCGGCCACCGCGCCGGTGGCGATGCCCACGGCGGTCGGTTTGCCGTGGACGAGCCATTCCACGAACATCCACACCAGCGCCGCCATCGCGCAAGCCGCGTGGGTGCTGATCATCGCCATCCCCGCGCTGGCGTTTGCTCCAAGGGCGGAACCGGCATTGAAGCCGAACCAGCCGACCCACAGCAGGCCCGCGCCCATCACCGCGAACGGCACGTTGTGGGGAACCAGGCCGGCCCCGGGGAAGCCGCGGCGCTTGCCCAGCATGATGCAGGCAACCAGGCCGGCGATCCCGGCATTGATGTGGACCACGGTGCCACCGGCGAAATCCAGGACGTTCCAGTGGTGGAACAGCCCGCCGCCCCAGGCCATGTGCCAGATCGGCAGGTAGGAAAGGATCGTCCAGATCGTGGTGAAGATCAGCATCGCGGAGAACTTCATCCGCTCCGCGAAGGCCCCGACGATCAGCGCGGGGGTGATGATGATGAAGGTCATCTGGAAGGTCAGCCAGACGCTCTCCGGGATGGTTCCGTTGAGCAGTTCGGGCGTCAGGTGCTTGAGCATCACCTTCGAGCTGTCGCCGATGAAGGCGTTGTCGGAGCTGCCGGTGGCAAAGCTCGCGCCGAAAACGATCCAGATCACGCTCATCAGCGCCGCCATCGCGAAGCACTGGACCAGGATGCTCAGCACGTTCTTGCCGCGCACCAAGCCCCCGTAGAAGAGGGCCAAGCCCGGCAAGGTCATCAGCAGGACCAGCACCGTGGATGTCAGCATCCATGCGGTATCACCGGTGTCCGGCAGCGCCGGGGCGGATTCTTGCGCGGCGGCAGGGAGCGTCATCGCGGCCAGCACGGCGAGCGCCCGCGGAAGGGAAGCATGAATGGTTTTCATCGCGGGCGTCATTTCAAGTGATTGCCATTCTCCGTCCAGCCCCGCTTGCGTCTGTATCCCGCCGGGACTGCCGCCTTGCGGGAACCCGTGCCCTGGCTTAGCAACGACGCCATGCCTTCCCCAGATTCCCTGCGCGCCGCTGTCCGTGATGTGGTCGATTTCCCGAAAGCCGGCATCGTCTTCAAGGACATCACCCCGATCCTCGCCGACCCGGTCCTGTTCCGCGATTCCATCACGCTGCTCTGCGACACCGCCCAGGGCCAGCCGGTCGACAAGGTTGTCGGCATCGACGCCCGCGGCTTCATTTTCGCCGCCGCGGTGGCCGACCGCTTGGGCGCCGGCTTTGTGCCGGTGCGGAAGAAGGGCAAGCTGCCGTGGAAAACCCGCGAGATGGCCTACGCGCTGGAGTACGGCGAATCGGTGGTGGAACTCCACGAGGATGCCGTCAAGCCGGGCGAGTCCATCCTGCTGGTCGACGACCTGCTCGCCACCGGGGGCACCGCGGGCGCGGCGCTGGAGCTGCTCGACCAGCTCGGGGCGAAAGTCGTGGCGGTCAGCTTCCTGATCGAACTCGGCTTCCTCGGCGGCCGGAAAATGCTCGGCGGCTACCGCATCGAGTCGATCCTCAACTACGATTAGCCCGGCCCATGGCGCGGATGAATCCGCCGCCGGTCCCCTGACAGTCCCACCGCTTGCCCTCCCGCCCGGCAGGCGCTATCGGGAGTTCCCCGTCCGTCATTCGGGAATTCCTCATTCGCCATTCTACCTGCCATGTCCTGGTCCACCTACTCTTCCTCGCTGATCCGCTACCCGAAATTCGGGTTCTCGCTCGACACCTCGCTGATGGACCTCGACGAGGCCTTCCTCGCCGAAATGGCCCCCAAGGTCGAGAAGGCCTTTGCCGCCAACGCCGCCCTCGAGTCCGGCGAGATCGTCAACCCCGACGAAGGCCGCATGGTCGGCCACTACTGGCTGCGCAACGCCGCCCTGGCCCCGACCCAGGAGCTCCGTGACTCCATCACCAAGCCGCTCGCCGCGCTCAAGGAGTTCGCCGAGCAAGTCCACACCGGCCAGGTCAAGCCCCCGGAAGGCGGCATCTTCGAGCGCGTCCTGCTGATCGGCATCGGCGGCTCGGCCCTCGGCCCGCAGCTCGTCGACCAGGCCATCGGCCACGGCGCGCGCCTGCCGATCCATTTCTTCGACAACACCGATCCGGCCGGATTCGACCGGGTGCTCTCCGACATCGGCACCAAGGGCCTCGCCACCACCCTCGTCGTGGTCATTTCGAAGTCCGGCGGCACCGCTGAGACCCGCAATGGCATGATCGAGGCCAAGGCCGCCTACGACGCCGCCGGCCTCGCCTTCGGCAAGCACGCGGTGGCGGTCACCGGCACCGGCTCGAAGCTCGACCAGTTCGCCGAAAAGGAGGGCTTCCTCGTCCGCTTCCCGATGGAAGACTGGGTCGGCGGCCGCACCTCGGTGATGTCCACCGTCGGCCTTGTGCCCGCCGCCCTGCAGGGCATCGACATCGACCAGTTCCTCGCCGGCGCCGCCGCGATGGACGAGGAAACCCGAAAGCCGGGCGCGGACAACGCCGCCATGCGCCTCGCCTTGGCCTGGTACGCCTCCGGCAACGGCAAGGGCGAGAAGGACATGGTCGTCCTGCCTTACAAGGACTCGCTGGTACTGTTCTCGAAGTACCTCCAGCAGCTCGTGATGGAATCCCTCGGCAAGGAGCTCGATCTCGACGGCAAGGTCGTCAACCAGGGCATCGCGGTCTACGGCAACAAGGGCTCGACCGACCAGCACGCCTACGTCCAGCAGCTCCGCGACGGCGTGGCCAATTTCTTCGCGACCTTCATCGAGGTCCGCAAGGGCCGCTGCGGCGACTCGATCGAGGTGGAGCCGGGCAACAGCTCCGCCGACTACCTCCAGGGTTTCCTCCGCGGCACCCGCAAGGCGCTCTACGAATCCGGCCGCAAGTCGATCACCATTTCGATCCCCGAGGTCACGCCGTTCCAGCTCGGCTCGCTGATCGCCCTCTTCGAGCGCACCGTGACCTTCTACGCGTCGCTGGTGAACATCAACGCCTACCACCAGCCCGGAGTGGAAGCCGGCAAGAAGGCCGCCGCGAATTTCCTCGAGCTGCTCGGCGCCGTCCGCAGCCGGATGGTCTCCGAAGCGAAAACGGCGGAACAGATCGCCTTCGAGGTCGATGCCGACGCCGAGGATGTCTACCACTGCCTGATGCACCTGTCCTCGAACCGCGAGGTGCAGGTGGCCCTTGGCAAGACACCGGCCGAGGACAGCTTTTCGCTCTGAGCGAAGCGACCGGAATGGAGCGCCGACTTCCAGTCGGTTTGGACGGACCGGCGCTCCCAACCGCACCGCGGAACCTCATCCCAAGGCAGCCCGGCTCCTCGCCACCAGCGGCGAGTCGGGCGCGGTCGATCCCTTCAGCCAGTAGGTGCTCGCCGCGAGGAAGCGGTGGCGGTAGGCCGGCGACAGCGCGTGCCAGTCCTCGATGATCGCGCTGCTGAACTTGTAGTCGTGCGAGTCGGTGCCCTTGAGGTAGATCAAGCGCTGGGCGGCATCGGTGAAGGTTTTCGGATCCCCGCCGCCGTCGAGGTAGGCCAGCGCTCCACGCGCCGCCTTCATCCGGTCGCCGCCGACGTCGGCGAAGATCTGCTCGAGCTCCGGCCCGCGGTCGAGTGGCTCGAAGCGGTCGATCTCGACGCCGTCACCCGCCGACGCATCGGTGCGGAACATCGGCAGGAAGGAGGCATTCTGGAGCATGAGGAAGCGCCGCGTTTCATCGTCCGCCGCGTGGACGAAGGAGTAGTGGAGCGCGTTGGTGGTGGTGCAGGCATGCAGCGACACGATCCCCGGCCGCCGCATCAGCAACTCCGCCGCCGCCTGGAACATCGCATCCCACAGGGGCTGCGGGCTGCAGCCACCGTTGATGAGCTCGACCACCTTCGCGGCGCAGTCGTCCCAGCTCCCGCCGCGCAGCACCGCCAGCATTTCAGCGACCGCCTCCGGCCGGTTCTCGCCGCCGTTCCAGGTCGCCCGCAGTTCGCGCAGGCGCTCCAGGTTCTTGCGTCCGGGCCGGTCGGCGATCGCGTCGTCTTCCGCGGGATTCTTCCCGTCATAGGCGAGCAGGGCGTAGGAAAGCGAGCGCAGCACCGGCTCCGCGTGATGCCAGCCGATTGTCTGCAGCAAGCGCCAGCTGTTCGCGACATAGATCGCCTTGTGGCCGATATCACGGTAGTCGCGGGCCCCGTAGCGGCAGAAAACATCGAACGCCTCCTGCGCTCCGAGCCCCCGGGCCATGGCCGCGGCCGCCGCATCGGCACACCTGGTGTCCCAGGCATCCATGCCCATCGAGAACGCGGCCTTCGATCGTTCCACCGGCGGCACCGCGGGCTCGTAGACCGCCTCCATCGTCCAGTCGCCCTGCTCCCGGTCGCGGGCCTGGGACGATTTGAATTGGTCCAGCGCCCAGAAAACCGGCAGCCAGCGGTCGGCGTCGGGGGAGTTCAGGCTCGCCAAGTGCGCGGAATTCACCACCAGCACCGCGTGGAATTTGAACCCGACCGGCCGCGGCTGGATGTTGCGGATTCCCGCCAGCAACAAGGCGGCGAGGACCTCCCGGTGCGTCGTACCGCCACGAATGCGCGCCGCAACCTCCTCCAGCAAGCGCTCACGCGACGTGTCCTCCAGCAGGCGCACCAGCGGCTCGATCTCCGGCCGGAAGCGGACCATCTCCGGATCGAGCTTCGCCTCGGCGGCAGACACCCGCGGCAACCCTGCCAGCAGACCGCCGCCCAAGGCAGCCGTGGAGAGGAATTCACGCCGGGACCAATCGCTTTTCACCGCTGGCGAACATGAGCGAGGAATTCCGGCGACGCAAGGACGCGACGCCCGGCGATCTCAGGGCGCGGGTTCCTGGACGATCCGGTAAAAGAGACAGGGCCCCGTCGCCGCGGAGTCCGTCCATCGGCTCGTGGGTTCGGTCGCCTGGATCGGTCCGGCAATCTCTTGCCAACCGTTGAGTCCTTCGCAGCGCTCGATCCGGTACCAAAGTCCCGGCTGCGAGTTCCACTCCAAGACCGCGCGGGTGGCGTCCGGCCGGGAGATGGCGGGGACCATCGCCGAGTCAATGATGCTCGCGTCCCAGTACTTCGGCGCCAGGTCCCAAACCCGCAGGCCCACCTGCGAACCGATGATCCTCCCGGGGAAGTCGTCGACCCACGGGTGGATCCCGCCCCACCGTCTCGATGCCCCGGCTTCATCGGCCGCATCGAAATAGGTCGCCCACTCCAAGTTCACGTCCACCGACGGACCGTATTCAAACTTCAAATAAGTCCCCGCGGGCGCGGTATAGCCGCCAAGTCCGCCCGGGAAAAACTCGCTGCCGGTGAACTTCGCGAGCACCTCGGCGGCCGCCCGGCTGAAGGCGCTGTGCCCGGAGATGTATCCCGGGAAGGCCGGCGAAACGAAGGTCTTGCGTTGGTAGGGAAACCAATCGATGCCCCGGATCCACCTCGGCAAGCTGCGCTCCACGGCCGGAATCGCCGGGCTGCCGGGCCAGGTGAGCACCACCACATCCCCTTCGGCGAAGCCGCTGTCCTCGTGGACGCCACCCGCCTCCAGGGACTCCGCGGTCACCACGTCCGTCAGGCCCGGCACCAGCGGCAAGCCTTCGGGGTGATAGCCGGGCAATGCGGGATCGGAGCATTGCCCCTGCAACGACAGGAAGCGGATCATCGTGATCGGCCGCGGCGACTCATACTTGATCTTGAGCGACCAGGCGGCACAGGCGGCGTCGTGAGTCGCGGCGGCGAGGGCGAAGTAGAGTTTCACATCCCATTCCAGGTCGCTCACCACCGGGCCGGTGCCGCCGATGCGCTTGACCGTGATGGCTTCGCTCACCGCGTTGGCGATCGTGTGCCAGTGCCCGGGCGGCGTTTCCGAATCCGGTCCGTCGGCCCAGAACTCGGCGAGCACCCGTCCGTAGTCTCCCCGTGGCACCCAATGCGGGGCGTAGGGTTCACCGGTGACGGGATTCAGGCTGTGGCCACCTCCGTCCTCCGCTCCCAGCGAGTTGTTGCCCCGGCTGGCCGGGGAAATGTCGATCAGATCCATCGCACCCAGCCCCTGGCTCTTCCACAGGAGTTCGACCGCCAGCGCCCGGAATTCCTCCGCCTGCCCGCCACGCAATCTCGGCGGCCCGCCGGAGTCATACCAAGGCTCAGCGGCATCGGTCCGGCGCAAGTTGAAGGGCCGGGTGTGGATCCAGGTCACCCCGACGAAAGGCTGCAGGAGAATCGGTCCGATCCCGTTCTGGGTGAAGCCTTGGTCGAACGAAAGCGGATGCCAGCGGTCCGGATCCGAGCCTTCGGGATAGCCGCCGAGGGGGACGCCGCTGTCGAGCACCTTGAACTCGGGCTGGTCGTTGACGTAATCCGGATCCGCGTAGCCCTGCGCCTGGCCGGAGCCGTCGTCCAGCCCCCACGCGAGGATCGACGCCGCGATCCGGTTGCCCACCGCCGCCGGACTCGGGCCATCGGTGGTCGTGATCGCCTTGTCATACCCGAGCGCCGCCATCCGGGCTTCGAGTTTGATCCGGGTGGACGTGGCGCTGGCCGAATTGATGAACCGCGACCTCAGGATGCGGAAAGCGGCATAGCTGATCGCTTCGTTGCGCGCTGCATCCACGTCGACCGCCGTCGCCCGCTCGTGGTGGATGTAACCGATCGCCGTCGTGTCGTAGGCCGCCCAGGCGTCGTACATGCCGGCCGCCACGTGGAAGAGGTTGCGCGCGTGCACCGGCGGATGCGGCGTGTCGATCCGGATCGCGGCGAGGTTTTCCTCGTTCCACTGCCGTGCGACACTCGGGTCTCCCGGGGCGACGGCCGTGGCTGCGAGCCAAAGGAACACCACCAACGTGCGTGGTTGGTTCCGGTACATGGGAGGAGGATCATCAGATCACACCCCGCGGCAAAAATCTACAACTGTTCGCTTCCTTCGTCGCTCCGAACCTTCCGCAAGCGGCGAATGCAACGACATGCGAAGCCTACCCGGCACTCAGGGCGAGAGCGCTTTCCGCCACTCGTCTTCCTTGAACCCCACCAGGGTCACCCCGTCGCCGCTCACAAATGGCCGCTTCACCAGGTTCCCGTTGCCGTTCAACAGCGAGATCGCTTCCTCCGGCGTCATCCCGCCGAGCTTGTCCTTGAGCCCCAGCTCGCGGTAGTCGCCTCCCGAGACGTTGAACAGCGGCCGCAGCTCGCCCCCGGACGCGGCCAGCGCGCGCTTCAGTTCCGCCACCGTCGGCGGGGTTTCCCGGATCGCCTTCACCTCGTGTTCGATCCCTTCCGCCGCGAGCCATTTCAGCGCCTTGCGGCAGGTATCGCAGCCCTTGTATGCATACACGGAAATCATGCCCCGATCTTGCCTCCCCCGCCCCATCGCGCAAGGCTGCGGGCCCGCCCGATGAAAGACCGACTGCTTGCAGCCATCCGCTCTGAACTCCGTGCACGCTTCGACCGCCTGACCAAGGCCGCCCGCGAGGCCCACGCCGCCGCAACGGATCCCGGCAGCAAGGCGGAAAGCAAGTACGACACCCGCAGTCTCGAGGCATCCTACCTGGCCGCCGGGCAGGCCAAGCAAGTCGAGGACCTCGCCCGCGACATCGAGATCTTCGAAAGTGCGACCTTGCCGGAAATCGGCATCGAGGACGCCATCGACGCCGGGGCCCTCGTCGAGGTGGATCTCAACGACGAGCCCCAGTGGTTCCTGCTTGCCCCGGCGGCCGGCGGCGTGACGCTTGATCACGAGGGACGCGAGATCACCCTCCTGACCCCGGCCAGTGCCCTCTACCAGAAGCTGCTCGGCCTTCACACCGGCGACAGCCTCGACGACCCGCCGCTGTTCGTGAGCGAGGTGCTGTAGCCGATCACACGTATTTCCCCGCGCCCGCCACCGGACACGGGTACATGCCATCGGCGCCGGCCTTCGGTCCGGGATCGGCATTCCAGGAGAGTTCCGACGGCATCGTGGCGAGGTCCGAGTTCAACGCCTGTTCCCAGCTCACTTCATTGCCGCTGTAGGCGGCCATGCGCCCGAGGATCGAGGTCAGCGTGCTCTCGGCGGTGCGGACCGCGTCGTTGATCGCCTTGTCCTGGCGGATGTGGTCGTAAAGCACGTCGTGCTCCGTCTGGTAGGGATTGTTGTCGTTGCCGCGGAAGCGCCAGACGATCTTCCCCGAGCGATCCTTGATCATGCCGGGAGTGGCGGTTCCGAAGGTGCCCTCGATGGTTTCGCTGACCTTCGTCCAGCCGCCGTCCCAATGGCGGCACTGCGAGTTCATCACGCTGCCGTCGGGGTAGGTGTATTCGACGAAGAAGTGGTCGAAGATCTCGCCGAAGTTGGGGCCGACCCGCTTGGTCCGGCCGCCCATGCCAACCGCCTTCACCGGCAAGGCACCCTTGAACCAGTTGCCGACGTCCAGGTTGTGGACGTGCTGTTCCGTGATGTGGTCGCCGCAGATCCAGTTGAAGTAGTACCAATTCCGCATCTGGTATTCCATCTCGGTCATGCCCGGCTGGCGGTCGCGCACCCAGACGCCGCCGCTGACCCAGTAGACCTGCGACGAGACGAAATCGCCGATGACCCCTTCCCGCACCTGCTCCAGGGTCTCCAGGTAGCTGTTCTGGTAGCGGCGCTGCAGGCCGCAGACCACCTTGAGGTTCTTCTGATCGGCGACCTTGGCGGCCTCGATCACCTTGCGGATGCCGGGACCGTCGACGGCCACCGGCTTCTCCATGAAGACGTGCTTGCCCTGCTGCACCGCATACTCGAAGTGGGCGGGCCGGAAGCCCGGCGGGGTGCAAAGCAGCACCACATCGGCGGAGTCGATGGCGTGCTTGTAGGCGTCGAAGCCCGAAAAGCGGCGCTCCTGCGGGACATCGACGCGGTCGCCGAATTGATCCTTCAGCGCCTTGTGGGCCGCCTCGACATTGTCAGGAAAGGCGTCGGCCATCGCGACCAGCTTGGTTCCCGCGACCTGGAGCGATTGCGAGGCCGCCCCGCTGCCCCGCCCGCCGCAACCGACGAGTGCAATCCTGATCTCCGACTTCCCTTCCACCTGTGCATGCACGATCGAAGGCAAGGTGGAGGCGGCGGCGAGGGTTCCGGCTTTCAGGAAGGCACGGCGGTCGGAAAGAGACGATTTCGGGTTCATGACAAACCCCTTTACGCGGCAATCCTGCGCTCCTTGCAGTCCAAGCTGCGCTCAGGTCGCCGGCTTCTCCGGGGCGACGAATTCATCGACCGCCCGGAAGTCGAGCCGCTTGGTCTTCGGGTTGACGAAGAAGAAGACATAGGAGCGGATCTGGGCATCCACCGGCCAGCGCGTGGTGCTCAGCGCACGGTCGCCTTCCTTCTCGCGCACCCCGAAGCCGACGTCGTAGTAGCCTTCGGGTTTCGCCCCGGCGGGCCGCAAGGTTGTTCCCTTCGCCGGCCCGAGCACGAACTTCGCGGTGCCGACATAGCCGAGCACCGGCCGGTCGGCGTGGTTGTAGAAATAGACGTCGCCCGGTTTGAACTTCGGATCGTTGGCGGAAATCACCACCGGCTTGTAGCCCGACTTCTCCGCCGGGATCAGCAGGACGACGAAGGACTTCCCGTCCTCCGGAAGTTGCACGCTGGCCAGGGTGACGCCCTTCGACTCCGACCGGACCGTGAAGGCGCGGGCAGGTGCCGGCACCGGAACCGACAGGTGGCTCACCGGCAGGTCGAAGGCGACCGACGTCGCCTTCTCCGCCGCAATCATCACCTGGCCGAGTTCGGCCGGGACGCGCTCGGCGAGGAAACGGACATTCACCTTCCCTCCGGATGGCTGCTGGCCCCGGGCAAGGCCGGCGACGGAGAGAAACACTAGGACAAGGATTCGCAACATGGGTGGATCAGATTTCGTCGGGGTGCATCCAGCGGAACGAGACGACCTGATAGCGGCGGCCGAAGGTCTCGTTGACGGGCTTGCTGAGACCGGCAATCGCCGTCTCCGGATTGTCCGCGGGATCGATGAAGTTCTTGTCGCGCTCGACCGTCGCCTCGCACCAGGCGCGGGCGACAACCTTGCCTTCGCGGTCCACCGACTCGCCATAGGCGCGCACGATGAAGCTGTCGGAGCGGACGGAAAGCACCGGCGCGATCGGCGTCAGGATGTCGGCCTGCTTGACGACGCCCGGGCTGCCGAAGCCGGCCGGACCTTCCTCGGCCTCCGGGAAGGCGAAGCGCCCTGCGGTGCCACCCGCGACCGCACGACCACTCGAACGGAACGCGGCGTTGATCGAGACATCGTCGGAATCGAGGGCGGACTGGATGGCACCGGAGCGGGCCAACTCATCGTCGCTGCCGAGCCGCCGGTTGACAAAGTCCGCCAACGAGAGGAAGGGACCGCGTCGCCGGACTTCCTTCACGATCTCCCGCGCGAGTTCGTCGATCTCTTCTTCCGAAAGCGTGCGACGCCCGACCCACTGGCTGGACTCCTTCACGTCGAGATTGCCATCGGCATCGATCACCGCGTTCCGCGGCCCGTGGAGGTTGGCAACCGGCACCTCGCCGTTGCCTTGCTCGAGGGACTCCGCCCCGGTTTCGTCGCGCACGACCACCGGCCGGTCGTTGAGACCGCCGAGCATGGCCTTCCAGGCTTCGACCGAGGTCGAGTTCACGTTGAAGAGGCCGTCGACCCGGATCAGGCTGGCGATGGTGGAGATGCCCTTGTCGTTCGGGGTCGAGCCCGAGAAGAAGCTGGAAAAGATCGAGTCCACTTCGACCCCCGCGGTGTCGGGCAGGTAGCGGACCACCGGCAACTGGCCGCTTCCATCGAGGAACTCCTCGCCGACCTGACGCTGGGCGCGCCGCTTGCCGAAGGTGGTGGCGAGCTGCGGCGCGATGCCGGAGAAAAACCACTCGTCCCACAAGCCCTGGTTCGCGAGGTAGGAGTGGTCGGCCATCGGGCGGCCGCCGGGAAGCGAACCCTCGGTCTGGTTTTTCTCCATCATGGAGGGCGCCATCGAGTTGCCGATCGCATGGGAAATCTGCGGCAGCAGCGGTTCGCGGCCGTTGAGGGTGGCGTAGCCGTAGGTCGGCCTTTGCACCTCGAAGCCGTTGGCACACGAGTGCTGGAACGCCGCGATCGAAACGATCGGCTCGCGCGGGATCGAATGGGTCGACACGAAGCTGTTGCCGAATTCCGCGTTCATCCCGCCGCCGAAGTAGGCGTTGCCATTGGTGCTGACCTCAAGGCTGCGGTTCTTCCAGCTGACGAGCGGCTCGACGGAGAATTCGTAGGGGAGCATGTCGCGCTCGGTTTCCGAGAGGTCGTAGAAGTCGACATGCAGGGCCCGCGGGTTGAAACGGGACAGGTAGCGGGTGCCGAGGTCGGATCCCATCTCGGTCTTCGCGTTGTACGAAACCATCATGAATGGCGCCTTGCGGCCGCCGAGTTCGGCCACGGTGAGCGGCCGCGTGTCCTGGCTGACGATCGGCTTGAAGACCTGGGGATTCCGATCGGCATAAAGACGCTCGCCGCGCGACTTGGTGCCCGGCTGGGTTTCTCCGCGGACCTCGCCGGCCCGCAGGCGGCGGTTGCCGAAGTCCCAGTCGATGTACATCCCGCCGTAGCCGAGGCTGTTGGACCCGCGGTCCTCCCCGACGTAGCACTCGTGGTGGGTGAGCGAGAAATGACGGGTATGGGCGTCCGCACCGGTGACCGAATTGCCGCTGCCGTTCTTTTTCCCGGCGGTCAGGTTGTTGGCCCGGACCTCGTAGGTGATCGTCGAGGTCGGACGCAGGTCGACGTAGCCGCCGGAGGTGTCGCGCACCGGCAGTGAAACCCCGCCGCCGTAGTTGAAGCCGGCCCTCCCCGCCAGCTTGTGTTCTCCCGGATTGCCGACAAAGGCCGTGCCGCTCTGCGACACCTTGATGACTTCACCCGGCTTGAACACCAGCTGCTGCAGGGCTCCGGCCTGGAGACTGAGGTAGTTGCCGTCACCGTTGGAGCCCGAGAAGGCCCCCGACAAGGACGCCGCGAGCGGGTACTTGCGCACGCCGCCGCCATCGATGCCGAGGTAGAGGTCATACGGGATCTGCCAGTACTTGATTGAAAAGAACGTCGAGCGCGGCACCACCACCGGCACGTCGAGCGGGTTCCAGAAGGTCACCACCGGATCGGCGACCACGTGCAGCCGGGGCCTGCCGGACACCACCCGGGTCTCGAACGACAGCACCATCTGGTAGCTGATGATGACCGGTTGCTTGAAAAAGAAATTATCGTCGTTGCGGCACGCCGCGGCCGAGGCCTCGAGCTGGAGGAACGGCGTGTTGGAACCGATCCGCCCGCCGGTCGTGTAGGACGCGCCGCCGCGGCTCTGCAGCTCCTTGTAGAGCTGATAGTAGCCCCGCAGTTCCTGGAAATTGATCCCCGTCTCGCGGTTGACGGTGTAAAGCGCCATGCTGCGGGCGCTCGACACGGGTCGTTCCAGCTGCATCGACAGGTCCTTGCGGAATCCTCCTTCGCGGACGTTGGTCAGCAATCCCGTCGACGAAGCCGCGAGGTCGTGGAACAAGCCACGGGGCGCATCCGGCTCGCTCGCCAGGAAGCCCGACTGTTTCCATCCGGTCACGGCCATCAGCCGCGGTTCCGCCGTGTCCAGGTCGGCAAACGGCTGTCCGTTGTCGCTTTGGGCGAACTCGATGGCATTTCGTGGTGCCGATTGGAGGCCGGCGCGGACCGCGGCCAGCGAATCGTCTTCCGGCACCGTCGGCGTGGCGATGGCCGCCTTGACCCCTTGGTCGCCGGTCCACCACGCAAGCCGCGCCGGTTCGCCCCCGGGCTGCTCGATCTCGATGACCGGAACTTTCACCGCGCCGTCCGCGAGATCCCCGACGGTCCCGGCGCCAACCAGCTCGATCTCCTCGCCGGTGCTCGTCTTGGCCGTGGAGATTCCCGAAAGGTCCGTGGTTTCACCCGAAACCAGCCAGGTCCGGAAATCCGGCGACGGCCGCGACTCCGCCGTGCTCGCCCAAGCGTCGTAGACGCCGGTCCAGTGCTTGCGACCCTCCGCTGCCGAGGAATCCCCGCCATCCGCGCCGCTCGACAGCTGGTCCGCGGTCACGGTGATCCGTTGGTCCGGGCCGGTCTGCTTCTGGAGCTGTGCGATCGCCAGCGACAAGGCCAGCCGGGCATTCGCCCGCGCTTCCGCCAGCTCCGACTGCCGGCCGGAAATCGAGAGGGACTTGCTGGCCAGCGACAAAAGCCCGACGCCGAGCATCACCAGCAGGACCATCAGCGACAGCGTGATCACGAGGGCAAATCCGTGACGCCGACGCCACTTCGACATCAGCTGCGGGGTTTTCGCCGGAAAACGGCCAATCGGGTTTTTCATTCGGACAACTTGGGTTTCCAAATGTAAATACAACACCCGAAAGCTGTCCTACAACTCCCTTTTCGGGGTAGGAGCAAAAAAGATGCCTGGTGTCAGAATTCGCAGTGCCCCGGCGTCCGTGCGAAGGGGATCACGTCCCGGATATTCTGCATTCCGGTGACAAACATCAGCATCCGCTCAAAGCCCATCCCGAAGCCGGCATGCGGGACGCTGCCGTATTTCCGGGTGTCGATGTACCAGCTGTAGTCTTCGGTCGACAGGCCGTGCCGCTCCATGTTGGCCAACAGCACGTCGAGCCGTTCCTCGCGCTGGCTGCCGCCAACGATCTCCCCGATCCCCGGCACCAGCAGGTCCATCGCGGTCACCGTCTTGTCGTCGTCATTGAGCCGCATGTAGAACGGTTTGATCTCCTTCGGGTAGTTGAAGACCGTGGTCGGTTTCTTGAAATGCTCCTCGGTCAGCCAGCGCTCGTGCTCGCTCTGCAGGTTCAATCCATACTCGACCGGATACTCGAAGCCCTTGCCGGACTTCTTCAGGATCTCCACCGCCTCGGTGTACGAGACCCGCTCAAAAGGATTGTTGGCGACAAACTCAAGGCGCTCGCGCAGGCCCTTGTCGACGAACTTGGCGAAAATCTCGAGATCGCCGTCCTGGCCCTCGAGGGCCTCGCGGACAAGGAACTTCACCATCGCCTCGGCCAGGTCCATGTCGCCCTGCAGGTCGCAGAAGGCCATCTCCGGCTCGATCATCCAGAACTCCGCCGCGTGGCGGGTGGTGTTCGAGTTCTCGGCCCGGAAAGTCGGCCCGAAGGTGTAGATGTTGCCGAGCGCACAGGCGAAGGTTTCGCCCTCGAGCTGCCCGGAAACCGTCAGGTGGGTCGCCTTCTCGAAAAAGTCACGATCGAAGGACTGCGGCTTGCCCGAGGTCGGATCGAGCGTCGTCACCCGGAACATCTCCCCCGCGCCCTCGCAGTCGCTGGCGGTGATGATCGGGGTGTGGACGTGATAGAAATCACGCTCCGCGAAGAAGCGGTGCACGGCCTGGCTCATCCGGCTGCGCAGCCGGAACATCGCACCGTAGAGATTCGTCCGCGGCCGCAGGTGGGCGATGCTGCGCAGGAATTCCGGCGAGTGCCCCTTCTTCTGCAGCGGAAAGTCCTCGGGCGCCTCGCCGAGCAAGCGGATCGAGCTCGCCTGGATCTCCCACGCCTGGTTGCCACCCTGGGAAGCGACCAGTTTCCCCTCCACGGCGACCGAGGCCCCGGTGCTCATCTTCTGGAGTTTCTCCGTACCCGGAATCCCGGCGTCCGCGATGATCTGGAGATTGCCGAGGCAGGACCCGTCGTTGATTTCAAGGAACGAGAAGGCCTTCGAATCCCGGCGTGTCCTCACCCAGCCGGCGGCGTGGACGAGGTCGGCGGGAGCGGTCGAACGAAGCAGGTCACGGACGAGGGTACGCATGGGCGACTTCTAGCAGCCGGAGGAATGGCTGCAAGCGGTCCATGTGGCTCAGGGCAACTCCACGGCGATCCTTCCGAAAAGCCGCGGCGTGACGGAAAGGTCGACTGACTCCTCGATCACCACCCGCTCCCAAAAGTCGTCGATCCCCGTCACAATCTCCAGACCTGTCATCGGGCCGAAGGATTCCGCGGCAAGGCTCGGCGAAATCATCGGCTGATAGATCAATCCGCTGTCACTCCGCCGAAGATACTCCAATCGAAACAGCGGTCCATCTTCCCCTTCGACCAGCGCGAAGCACGGGAGTCCCGCCAGGCCGGCGCCGGGGACGAGCACCCTCACATCGGGGCCCGTCGCGCTCAGGTTGAAGGCGTATTTGAGGAGATTCGCGATCCCGTCGTCGAACGGAACGCTCGAGGGGAGTGCCGACTCTCCCGTCAGATTCGCGGCGGTGGCCCAGCGTTCATATTTCTCGGCAGGCGAGAAGACTTCGCCGTCGGAATAGAGACTCACGACATTGGAATAAGGGCGCCCGGCGACCATGCGACAACGACTTTCATCGAAGCCGAACGAGTGGCTGCTGCCCCGCGTCGCAACCACTCCCAGAACACCGGCAGCGGCGGATATTTCCCCGCCCACGATCCCTCCCCCGGGAGGGAGCAGCATCACCGACCCGGCATCGGACAGCTCGCCGTGATTCCACTTCGGGCTGGAGAAGAGATACGCGCCGTCCGCCGTGGCGAGATCCGGCCCTTCGCCGACGCGGTCATTGGCCACCGTGCCGACCAAAGAATTCGCGGCGGAAACGATGCCGCTCACACCTGCGGCAGCGCTCCCGCGGGTGACCGCCCCGGCATTGGTGGCCGGCCCATTGTCCCACAGGTAGCTGCGGACCACGTAGTCACCGCTCGGCAAGACCACGAGACCGCCGTAGCCGATCTGATCGCTGGCGGAGCTGCCGACCAGTGAATTGGCCGCGGAAATCACTCCCGTCGTTCCGCCCTCGCCATCTCCCCAAGTGACGGCCCCGGCATCGGCGGCGGCCCCGTTGTCCCAGTACCACGACGGCACCACGTAGTGCCCATTCGGCAGAGCGATCACGCCAGGATATCCGGCATTGTCACCGGCAGTCGCGCCCGTCAGCGAGTTCGCCGCGGTGACGGTGCCGGAAGTCCCGCTGACCCCGTTGCCCCACGTGACCGCTCCCACAGAGGCTCCCGATGGATTCTTCCAAGTGCCGCTCTGGACGACGTAGTGGCCGTTCGCGAGCGGCGTCACCCCGCCGACGCCGACCCGGTCGCCCGCCGTGCCGCCCATCAGCGAATTCGCAAGCGAGATGGCCCCCGCCCGGCCGGTCGCCCCGGGACACCAGGTCACCGCGCCGGCCGTGGTGAGCGCCCCGTTGCGGGCATAGAAGCTGGTGACCACGTAGTTGCCATTCGTGAGCACGACCGCACCGTCCAGGCCGACCTGGTCGCCGGCCTGCGCCCCCACCAGGGAATTGGCGGCGGAAATCGTGCCGGTCCGGCCGCTCGTGCCGTCGCACCAGGTGGCGGCACCCGCCTGGCCGAGCGAGCCGACCTGGGCGTAGGGACTGCACACGACATAGTGGCCGTTTGGCAAGGCGACCACACCGCCGGAGCCGATGTTGTTCGACGACCCGGTGCCGACCAGCGAGTTCGACGTGGAGACGACACCCGTGCGACCCGTGCTGCCATCGCACCAGGTCACCGCGCCCGCGTTGACCGCCGCGCCATTATGCCAATAGGTACTGGCGACCACGTAGTTGCCGTTCGCCAGCGGCGTCACCGCACCCTCTTTGTAGGCGACCAACGCATTGGCGGCATTGCCGACCAAGGCATTCGCGGATGACACAGCGCCGCTGCGGCCGAGCGCACCGTCGCACCACATCGCCGCGCCGGCATTCACCGCGCCACCGTTGTCCCAACCCGGCAGCGCGAGCACGAAGTTCCCGTTCGCCAATTCGGTCACCTCGACCCACGACAAGAAATCCTCCGCCGTCATTCCGACCACGGAGTTCGCGGCAGAAATCACTCCCGAGCGGCCGGTCGTGCCGTCGCCCCAAGTCACCGCCCCCGCATCGGCAGCACCGCTGTTGTCCCAAAAGGGCGACCACACCACATAGCTGCCATTTCCAAGCAAGGTAACGCCGCCGCGGTAGTCATCGTCGAAACCGACCTGATCGCCCGCACTTCCCCCGACCAGAGAGATCGACGGCCCGACGATCCCCACCGTGCCGCCGTTGCCACTTCCCCAAGTCACCGCACCCGCATCCGCGAGTGCGCCATGGTCCCACTGCGGGCTCCGGACGACGTAGTTGCCGTTCTTCAACGACTCCACCCGGTAGCGGCCGATCTGGTCATTGAGGGTGCTTCCAACCAGCGAATTCGCGGCGGAGACTTCGCCGGTCACGCCGGAATCTCCGCTGCCCCAAGTGACCGCCCCCACCCTGTCGGCGCTGCCATTTCCCCAGTTGTGGCTGCTGACGACATAGTTGCCGTTGGCGAGAACCGTGATCCCGCCCATCGAAGTTCCCGCAGAGCCGACCTGGTCATTGGCCTTGCTGCCGACCAGCGAGTTCGCCACGGAAACGACCCCGGACAGACCTGTGCTGCCGCTGACCCATGTCACCGCTCCGGCATCGTGTTTGCCAGACCCCGCGGACCAGTCCGGGCTGCGGATCACAAAGTTTCCCGAGCCGACCAAAAAGATCCCGCCCGAGCCAACCGCGTCCGAATTCGTCGTCCCGGTAAGGCTGCTGATCCGGTTGCCATTGGGATCGTATAGATAGACCGCGCCGACATTGGACGCGCCACCGGGGAGATCGTAGCCGGGATCCGTCACCACGAAATTCCCGTTCGGCAAGACGGTCACCGCCGTCCCGAAAGCCCCGCTGCCCGCGGGGCCGGCGAGATCCACCTGGGCACCGCGTGACGGCGAAAGCAGCGCGAAAACCGCCAACGTGACGACCGTGATCTGGAGATTCCCCCCACGTAACCCTCCACTGATTTCCAAAAACGAAAACGCCCTCGAATCCCGGAGCGTCCTCACCCGGCCGTCGGGAGCGGTCGAACAAAGCAGGTCACGGACGAGGGTACGCATGGGCAACTTCTAGCAAGGTCGCCGGCCCCCGCAAGCCGCAGGACGGCATCAGGCATCCCCCGGCTTCATCAAAACCCGCGTCCCCGGCTCCCACGCCAAGCCCCAGTCGCGGACCGACTCCAACACCGGACGCAGGGCCCGGCCCTTGTCGGTCAGCCGGTAGCCGAACCGCTTCGCGCCATCCGCAAGCGGCACCTGTTCGGCGATCCCGTTCGTCACCAGCCGCTCGAGGCGATCGCTGAGAATGTTTGTCGGGATGCCTTCCGGGGACGCCACGAAATCCTTGAAACGGGAGCGCCCGAGCATCAGGTCGCGCACCACCAGCAAGGTCCAGCGATCCCCCAGGATGTCGAGGGAACACGACACCGGGCAGGGCGAGCGACGGTCGGCGGGCTTCACCCCGCAAGACTGCCCCTCCCATCACTTGCATTCCACAAGTATTTTGCTTTCATTTTGCAAGCGATGATTCATGGTTCCGCCATGGATCGGCCCTCCGAACCCCAACTCGCCGCGCCGGGTGCCGGCCTGCCGCTGCCGGAACTTTACGCCGCGAGACTCCTGTTCCGCCTCCAGCGATGGGCAGGGAGCCGGGAAAGGTTCAATGACCGCTTTGCCCGCGAGCGCGAGAGGATCCGCGGCCTCGTGACCTCCTGCGAGGACTCCCGGTTGGCCGCACGGGTGCTGATCCCGCGACCGATCGGCTTGGAAGACAGCAGCCGCTACTGGTCGGTCTGGATGACCCTGGATCACCTGCGGATCATCCACCAGGCGTTCGCCCGCGTCATCACGGCGCTCGGCCAGGGAACCAAGCCACCCGGCCAGGCCAGCACGGCGGCGGTGAAACCCAGCCCCGGGGCAGATGCCAGCGCGGTCGCCGACTATGAGGCCTCCTGCGATGCCCTGCTGCAAGCAGTCGCCTCGGTGGCTGAACTCAAGACGAAGACGACCTTCCGCCATCCGTGGTTCGGCGAACTTGATGCCTACGGCTGGCACGGCATCGCGGCGCTGCACCTCGGCATCCACCGGGTGCAGATCGAACGGATCCTCGCCGGCTTGCATCGAAGCTGAAATTGCATCCGGCGCACCGCACCCACTTGTGTCATTGCGCCGGCCCGCCGGAGCGGCGAAACTCCCGGCATGGACGCACCCGTTGCAAAACCGCGCTCACCGCTCTGCGAAAGCCACGCGGAAGAGATGGCCAGCATGGCGACCCACGCCGTGGGCACCGCCCTGGCCATCGCCGCGCTGGTCATGATGGTGGTCCTCGCCGGGGGCGACGCCTTCCGGGTCGTTTCCGCCAGCGTGTTCGGCGGTTCGCTGGTGATGCTCTACCTTTCCTCGACGCTCTACCACGCGACCTCCTGCCCGAGGCGCAAGCCGATGATGCAGGCCTTCGATCACGCCTGCATCTACCTGCTGATCGCCGGTTCCTACACCCCGCTGTCGCTGGTCGCCCTGCGCGGTCCTTGGGGCTGGTCGCTGTTCGGCGCGGTGTGGTCGTTGGCCCTCGGCGGCGTGCTGCTGAAGACCCTCTGCCGCGGCAAACGCGACACCTGGTGGTCGACCGCCCTCTACATCGTGATGGGATGGCTGGCCGTGTTCGCTTTCGGCCCCATGCTCCGCGCGCTGTCGCCGGCCGGCGTCGCCTGGATGGTGGCGGGCGGCCTTTGCTACACGCTGGGGGTGATCTTCTTCGCTTGGCGGTCGCTGCGTTTCAACCACGCGATCTGGCACCTGTTCGTGCTGGCCGGCAGCGCCTGCCATGTCGTCGCGACCGCGGTCTACATCCTTCCTTGAGCGGGCCGGCCACCGTTGATTCGCCATGCCCGAACTGCCGGAAGTCGAAACCACCCGCCGCGGGATCGAACCTCATCTGCTTGGCAGGCAGGTCCGCGAGGTGATCGTCCGGCACCGCGGCCTCAGACTACCGGTCCCGGAGTCGCTGGAGTCCATCACCGGTGACCGCTTCACCCGCATCGACCGGCGCTCGAAGTACCTCATCATGGCGCTGGAACGAAACGGCCACCTGCTGGTTCACCTCGGGATGTCCGGGAGCCTCCGCATCGCCGAGCCATCCGCCGCATTCAAGAAGCACGACCACATCGCCCTGGCCCTCGACAGCGGCAAGCAGCTCCGTTTTCACGACCCGCGGCGCTTCGGGATCTTCCTGCATTTGCCGGAGGGCGATCCCTTGCAGCACCCCTTGCTCCGCGACCTGGGGCCCGAACCCTTGGGCGAGGGCTTCACCCCCGCCCATCTCGCCACCGGATGCGCGGGCCGCAAGGCGGCCATCAAGAGCGTCATCATGGACGCCAAGCTGGTCGTCGGGGTCGGCAACATCTACGCCAGCGAGGCGCTGTTCCGCGCCGGCATCCGCCCGTCGATGCCCGCCTGCCGGATTTCAAAACCCCGTCTCGCCAAGCTCGTGGACGCCATTCGCCGCGTGCTCACCGAATCCATCGAGCAAGGTGGCACGACCCTGCGCGACTTCACCAACTCCGACGGCGAGCCCGGCTACTTCCGCCAGCGCTTGTTCGTCTACGATCGCAAGGGCGAACCGTGCCGCATCTGCGGCAGCCCCATCCGCCACGCGGTGATGGGCCAGCGGTCCACCTACTGGTGCCCGAAGTGCCAGAAGTAACCGCCCGCCTTCAGTTCGCGGTGACCGTCCATCGCATGAACCGCGCCGGCGTTCCCTTCGGTGCGCTGGCGGTGATCCGACCCGCCGCGATGACGATCTCGACCCCGGCACCGGACCAGGAGTCCAGGTCGTCCGACCACTCCGCGCCATGGATCACGTCCGCACGCAGGACCGGCAGCTCGCGGGAGATTTCCATCCGGCCGGGAGGGAATGCCAGGTCATCCGGAACTCCGCGCCCGTCGCGGGGATCCAGCGAAAAGGCGTATTCGATCCCATTCGCAAATCCGTCGCCATCGGCGTCTTCCTCGAAGCCGAGCGGGGATCCGGGGTGGTCGTAGGCTTGCCAGGCCGCGAAGCCCGTCAGCGGCACCGCGGTGGTCGTCACGAAGAGGTCCGGGCCCCACTCGCCGGGGATGGCTCCGCTCACCGCACGCAAGCGCAGCCGATACATCGTTCCCGGCGCCAAGGCCTGTCCGGCGGAGCTGCCGTCGAGACGGGCATATCTGGCCCCGGCGTCCACCGCTGTCACATTCGCCGCGCCGGCTTCAACCGCGGAACTCACGGCAATGTCGTCGATCCAGACACCCGACTTGGTGGTGTTCCAGGTCGTGTTGGAACCCCCCTCCGCCTTGCGGATGGCGAAGCGGAATTTCACCGTCTGATCTGCCCAGGCCGCGAGCGGGATCTCATAAGGCAGGATGTCGCTGTCGGTGCTGAGATTCCCCTTGCCCTCGATGCTCCACAGCGAGGTCCAGTGCGCCCCGTCGTCGGCGGAAATCTCGGCGTGCAGGAGATTCGTTTTGCTCATCTTCCCACGGCGGGCCCAGAAGCTGAGCGTGCTCGCGGCGGACGGGATCACGGCCCGCTCGATCACGAAAGCATCCTCGTTATCCGCGGCGTTGGAAAGCCCGAGCCGGAATGCCAGCAGACCGCTTTTCACATAGCCGGGCAGCGCATCACCCAGCGCATAGGATGCGTCGGAAAGATCGGTGATCGTGACCGATGGCAGGACCTCCGCGCCTTCCTGCCAGGCTGCAGCTTCCATCCTCATCACCTCGAACTCATGGCGATCCGAGCCGGGCTCCGGGATAAACGCATAGTTCGCCCCGCTGACCGGAGGTTCCGCGGTGCCGATCAACTGCAGCACCCCGACCGGCTTCACCACCAACGGAGGACCAAACGGAAAGGCGTGCCCGCCGAACACCGCCCGGGCGCGCAGCCACCACTCCTGGCCGCCTGCGATCTCCTCGCCGGCCGTGCTCGAATCGAAGGTGAATGACTCCAGTCCCGCGTCACGGATCGAGCCTCCGGGTTCAAGCCAATCGCAGCCGCTCGCGGAGATCGCATCGATGTAGATGCCCGTGGCATGCGACGGGTAGTCCTCGTCGGAGTATATCCGCGCGCCGGGAGTTGCCAGGTAGTAGTAGCGGAAGCGCACGCGCAGTGGCGAGTTTCCTGCAGTCAGGGGAAACGACGCCGCCTTAAATGTAGAGTCGCCTCCAGCGCCCGCTCCTTCGATTTCGTCACCATCCAGAGCCACCCATGAACGCCCGTTGTCCACGGAACTCTCGACCACCAGCTTGGATGCCGAAGTCATCGGACCACGCCGGTAAACGAAATCCAGGGAACCTCCCTCCCCTGGAATGATTTCCCGAAGAAGCTCGAACGACTGCTCGGGAACACCTCCAATCAAAGGATCATAGACGGTGGGAAAGGTCAGGCGAAAGGATCTCTCCCCGGAGTGAACATAACCCGGAGTGCTGGCCAGGAACTCGTAGCTGCCTCCGGTGTTTGCGACCACTTGCGGTACCGGGCTGGGTTCCGCGCCCTCGGTCCACGGCGACGAGCGGCGCAGGAACATGCCCGCTTCCATCTCGTCCGCCCCGGAAACCCCGGCGACCTCGTAAACCCCGCCTGCTTCCGTCGGCGAGGAATCGCCACTGACAACCGGCTCCTCGTTCAAGCGCAGGGGGTCGATCAGGCGCACCTGATAGGAATATTCGGAAGGAACCCCGGCGCCCTGGATGTTCGACACCGTCACATTCCAGATCTGGTCTTCCTCCACCGAAGTATCGCTGGCCCCCTCCGGCACCTGCCAAACCAAGCTGTTGTTGCCGTATCCGACCTGGCGCGAAACGATGCTGACCGGCACCACTTCCTGAGCGGCATCGCGGAGGGTGACCGTGGCAGCCGAAAAGTCCCCACCGGGAAAAGACAAGGACCAGAGGGGCGAGTTCAGCCCCGCCGGAAAATACCCCGCCGGAGGATAGGCCGCGAACACCCGTGGTCGGGAGAAATCCAACTCCTCGTTCCTCGGCACCACGTACATCACGTTGGTCGGCGGTTGCGGTGTGCCACCGGCGAAACTACCTGGCGTGTCTCCCGTCGCGAAATCGGTCGATGACTGGCACAGCAACCAGCGGCGGTGACCAACGTTCACGTTCCAACCGGAAACCCCGTCCACGTCTTCCTTGAAATAGACATCCATCGCGCCGGGACCGAAGAACCCTCTGGCCAGGTTTCCGTTGTGGCAGGCATTCCAGGCCGCTATGGTCCAAGCGAATGTCGATTCCGCGGGATTGTGGCTAGGAGCTCCCTTTTGGAACATCAGCGCCGCGCGCTGGGCCGCCTCCGCCTTGGTGGTCGTCGCTTCCGGCTTGTGAGTGTCCCCGGAATCGATCCGGACCACCGCTCCGGAGTTCACGCTCACATCGGCCGCCACCCCGCACATCGCGCGGTAGTAGTTGAGGCGGCGTTCGACATCGGCCACGAACTCCGCGGAGACGGTACCTTCGGCACCCGCCGCCGTGGAATTGTAGACCCCGGTCCAATCGATCCGGTCCTGGTAGCCCTCCGACGCCATGTAGACGGCGTGATAAAAGGAGACCACCTCCCCGCGGTCCGCGGTATTCACCACGAACCCACGCGTCGGCGACGGGGCGGCGATTCCCGGGAGCCAGGCGCTGCAGGTTGCGGGGAGAAGCGACAGCAGCCAGAAGCCTCTGGAGCGAAGGGGGAACACGCGCCCCCGATATTTCATAAAACCTAACAATTAAAGGTTATTTTTTACAAACAACCTCGTCAAATCGACACCCCTTCACGAAAACTCATATCTCGTCGCCGAAATTGCAAAAAACGCCGCGGTCTCGGCCCGCAGCACGATGGAGCCGAGGCTCGCCGGCTGAAATCCCGCCGCGAGGGCCGCTTCGCCCTCCGCACCGGTGAAATCCCCTTCAGGCCCGACCAGGAGCGTGATTTCCTCCACGTTCCCGGCATTCCGCAAGATGTCCCGCAAGGGCCGGGCGCCGGGAAACAGCGACGCGATCACCTTCAACCCGCCCCCGGAATCGCCGATCCAGCGATCGAAATCCTTCACCTCCGCGACTTCCGGCAGCACATCCTGACCGCACTGTTTGCAGGCTTCGAGCGCCACCCTCTGCCACTTCCCCGACTTCCGCGCCGCGTCGTCCCCGTCGATCTGCACGACCGTGTTGCGGGTGATCAAAGGCTGGATCGCGGTGGCCCCGAGCTCGACCGCCTTTTGAACGATCAGGTCCATCGTCTTGCCCTTCGGCACCGCTTGCGCCAGCCGGATCCTCGGCGACGGAGGCGGACGACGGACGATCTCGCCGAGCGCGAGCCGGATCTCCGACCGCGAGACCTCGAGAATCTCCGCCGGCGCGGAGCGACCCCGGCCGTCGAAGACCACGATCCGCTCGCCCTTGCGGACGCGCATCACCTGGGCGGCGTGCTTCGCCTCGTCACCGGTCAGGACGGCATTTCCGTCCCAAGCCTCCGGACCCAGGAAGAAGCGCGCCATGGCCTTGGGAATCAGAGATCGAAGAAGCGCCGGGCCTTCTGGAAGAAGGACTCCTGCATCGGCGAGTTGTGGTCGCCGATCGATTCGGCGAAAGTCCTCAACTTCTCCTCCTGGTCGGAATTGAGACGCGTCGGAACTTCCACCTGCACGCGGACATGCAGGTCGCCCTTGCGCCCGCCCGAAAGCGTCGGAACCCCGCGCTCGCGCAGGCGGAACATCGTGCCGCCCTGGGTTCCCGCCGGGATCTTGATCGACGCGCGGCCGTCAAGGGTCGGCACCTCCAGCTCGCCGCCGAGGGTGGCCACGCTGAACGGCATCGGCACCTCGCAGAAGAGGTTGCTGCCCTCGCGCTCGAAAACGTCGTGTTCCTTGACGTGGAGGAAGACGTAGAGATCGCCCGCCGCGCCGCCGCGGACCCCGGCATCGCCGTTGCCCGTGGACCTCAGCCGGGTGCCGTCCTCGACGCCCGCCGGGATGCGGATCTTGATCCGGCTGGTCTTGTGCATCCGGCCGTCGCCCCCGCAGGAGGAACACGGGTCGCTGACCACCTCCCCGGCGCCGCGGCACTCGGGGCAGGTCGTTTGCTGGATGAAGATCCCGGCCTGGCGGGCCACCACGCCGCGGCCGCCGCAGCTGCTGCACGACTTGGTGCCGCCGCTGCTTTTCGAGCCGGATGAATTGCAGGTCCCGCAGGGACCGAAGTGCTCGATCTCCAGTTCCTTCTCGGAACCGCGGGCAGCCTCCTCGAGGGTGATTTCCAGATCGTAGCGCAGGTCGCTGCCCCGCTGCTTGCCGCTGCGCTGGCGGCGGCCACCGCCGAAAAACTCCTCGAATCCGCCACCGAAGGCGCCGCCGAAGACCTGGGAAAACAGATCCATCGGATCGTGGAACCCGCCACCGCCGCCACCACCGCCGGCGAATGCCTGGTGGCCGTAGCGGTCATAGGCCGCACGCTTGTCGGGATCGCTCAAGGCCTCGTAGGCCTCGCCGAGCTCCTTGAACTTGTCCTCCGCCTCGTGGTCACCCGGGTTTTTGTCCGGGTGAAACTTCACCGCGAGCTTGCGGTAGGACTTCTTGATCTCTTCCTGCGTCGCCTCGCGGGAGACGCCGAGAATCTCGTAATAGTCGCGCTTCGCCGCCATCATTACCCTTCCTCCCCGTCGTTGCCGTCCGCCGCCTTGGCCACCACCACCGTGGCAGGCCGGAGCAGCCGGTCGCGCAGCATGAAGCCGCGGCGATGAACCCGCAGCACGCGCCCTTCGTCGGCCCCGGCGCTCTCTTCCTGGGAGACCGCCTCGTGGACGTTGGGGTCGAACATCTGGCCGTCCGCGGCGATTTCGGTGACGCCTTGCGAACCGAGAAAGTCATTCAACTGGCGGCGGACCATGTCCATGCCGACATAGATCATCGAGCTCTTGTCCTGGGACGCCGCCTGCATGCCCATCTCGAAGTTATCGATCACCGGCAGCAGTTCTTCCAGCAAGCTCTGGTTCGCGTAGCGGATCGCATCCTCGCGCTCGCGGGCGGAGCGCTTGCGGAAATTGTCGAGGTCGGCCGCGGTCCGGACCGCCAGCTCACGCCACTTCATCACGTCGGCCTCGAGATCCGCCAGCGGATCAGCCTCGGTTTCCACGGCATCGGGGCTCACCTGATCCATGGTCTCGACGGCGTCCGCCGGATCCTTTTCGTCCTCGGGATTCATGCGCGGCTTACTGCCACTCCCCGCCGCCCGCGTCAACCCCCGCGGTCCCGGTTGACTTACCTCTTCTCGATCGCGACCAGCGTCACGTCGTCCATCTGCGGCGCCTCGCCGGCAAATCTCGCCAGCTCCCGCTCGACCGCCAGGATCGTCGCCTCGGCCCCGAGCGGGGCCCCGTCGCGGAAGGTATCGCGCAGGCGGTCCATCCCGAATTCCGTGCCGTCGGCATCGATCGCTTCCTTCACCCCGTCGGTGTGGAACAGCAGGCAGTCGCCCGGACTCATGAAGATCTCGTGGACCTTGGTCACCCGCTCGAAGACATCGCCGTCATCGATCCCCAGCGCCAAGCCCGGCGGCTTGACCAGCGAGACCGTGCGCTCCTTCGCACGATAGAGCAGGGCCGCGTCGTGCCCGGCCCGCGCCACCTTGACCACGCCGCCCCCGCCCTCGATGACCGCGTAAAACAAGCTGATGAACATGTCCTCGCGGATGTCCGGGAACAGCTGGCGGTTGACCAACGCCAGCGCCACCGAGGGGTCGTGGTGCTCCTCGGCCATCGAGCGCAACACGCTGCGGCACATCGCCATCAGCAGTCCCGCCGCCACGCCCTTCCCTGAAACGTCGGCGATGACCACGCCGTGACGCCCTTCGCCGAGGTCGAAGTAGTCGTAATAGTCGCCGCTGATGATCCGGGCGGGGACGTTGGTGCCGCTGACCCGGTAGCCCGGGATCACCGGTTCCCCCTGGGGCAACAGCACGCGCTGGACTTCCCGGGCATTGCGCAACTCGCCTTCGATCTGGCGCTTTTCGCTCGCCTCGCGGTGGACCAGCGCGTTGCCGATCGCGAACGCCGACTGCTCGGCGATGGTGCGGAAGACGGCGAAGTCGTTGGCGGTGAAAGGCCCGTCCTCCTTGATGCGCGCCACCGCGAGGATCCCCAGATCCTTCCCGCCGTGACGGAGCGGCGCCACCAGCGCCGAGGCATCCGTACCGAAATGGGTGAAACCGTCGCGGAATGCCTCGTGCCCCTTGACCTCCTGAACGGCCTGGGCCTCACCGGACGACAGGATCGCGCCGAGCATTCCCTCGTCGACCGGCACCTGGGCCAGCCGCAGGTGGCTCTCCAGCGCCCGCGGGTCCCGCTCGGCCTTCTTCTTGACCTCGGTCGGCACCCCGACCAGCGGCGGACATTCCTCGGACAAGTACTTCGGCTGCAGGTTCGCCCCGGCGTCGTCCAACAGGTAAAGCGCCCCGCCGCGGGCGGCGACCACCCGGTTCACCCCGTCGACGATCAAGCGGTAGAGCCCGATCATCGTGGTGTCGCTGCCGATCGCCGACCCCAACTCGTGCAGGAAGGCGAACATCCGCTGCTCCTCGCCCTCGACCGCGAAGAACTCCGCCGACTTCGAACTCAGTTCCCGCCTCAACCGGATGAAGGCGACCCCGAGACCGACGACCACGATGACCAGCAGGGAGTAGGGGACCAGATGTTCCATTCGACTCGCCGACCGCTCAGTCGGCTTTGCGTTCGTTCTCGGCCACCTCTTTCTCGAGAATCCCCACCACCCCGGCAAACTTCCGGGCATTCTCCTCGCTCGCGCCGGCCAAGGTCTTGTGCGCCTCCAGGATGTGCTTCGCGCGCTCCTTGACGTCCGGCTGATGCCCCGGCTGATACGGCTCCAGGCCGGACCGAATCTCGGCCTCGCGCCCCCGCCACACCGCCTCGGGCGGATCGATCTCTAGCAGGCAATCCAGCCCCAGATCCTCGAGCGACGCGCGATTCCGCTCGCCCGCCCCGGCGACCTGCATGCCGTCGGGCGCACCCAGCTTCGACAAGCGGGTCGAAAAACTCGCCAGTTGGCCCATGAAGGTGGAGTCCATCCCGCTGCAGGCCTCGAGGTCCACCACCAGGCAACGCTCGCCCGCCGAGATCCGCGACTCCGCGCATTCCTTCATGATCGGACTGATCACGAATGATCCTTTCCCCTCGCAGCGAATCCAAGTGAACCCGTCGAAGACTCCGACCAAAATAGCGTTTTCCGAACTCACACGGTGAAATCGATGTTCCTCGCGACCGCGTAACCTTAGATTCCACTAACGCCGCCGGTCAACCGCGCATCGCCGCGAAATCGGCACTATTGCCACAAATACGAGTGCCTGCTGGCCACCTCGCGCCCGTCGCGGATCAAGCGGCAACGCCATGCCAGGACCCGGTCCGGCTTGCCGTCCCGCAGGTACTCGCCGCCGGTCACCGAGAATTCCGCACGCCCGGACGACTGGCCGGCCTCGATCCGGTGACTCAGCTTCTTGACCCTGCTGCCCGTGGAACCCTGCTGGTACTCGAACACGATCTCCCCGGGACCACTTCCGGAGTCGTCCCACAGCACGGTGTAATAGTATCCGAGCTTTTGTGCCTGCTCGTTGACCCCGATCGCGCCGTGAAGGCGTCGCCGCTGCTCGCCGACGATCATCGGGTCCTCCCCGTCCTCCGCCGTTATCTCGCGCAAGTGGAAGGGGCGCACGTCCAGCACCTGCGGCGAACTGCAGGAAAGCAAGGACGTCAGAGGCAGGAACAAGGCGCACGCCTTCGAAAGCTTCATCAGCCGCATTCAATCAAGCCGCCGCCCCTTGCCAACCCGTAAAATCCGACATCATCGCTTCGTTCTTCCCCGAGCGCCCTCCGGGCCGTTAGTTTCGCCGCGTGGATCAGGCCATTCTCGACAAACTCGACGCGTTCATCCGCAAAAAAGGCCTGCGGCGCACCCCCCAGCGCGACGCCATCGTGCGTACCGCCTTCGCCAGCGACGAGCACTTCACGTCCGAGGAACTCTTCGAGCGCGCGCGCAAGGCCAACGCCGGAGTCTCCCGCGCCACCGTTTACCGCACCATCTCGCTGCTGGTCGAAGCCGGGCTGCTGCACGAGATCGACCTCGGCGGCGACCTCAAGACCTACGACCCGAACTTCTTCGACAAGCCGAGCCACAACCATTTGGTCTGCATCGACTGCGGCAAGGTCGTCGAGTTCTCCGACTCCCATCTCGAGCTGCTCAACGACTGCCTCAGCCGCCGCATGGGCTTCCGCCCGGTCCGCCAGTCGATCAAGATCGAGGCCTGCTGTGAACAACTCCGCACCAAGGGCGTCTGCCCGAACCTGATCAAGGCCCGGGTCACCGGCAAGCGGCTGCCCGCCCGCAAGCGCTAGCCCCATGGCCACCCCGCCTCCCCTCCCCGCGGTCTCCGGCATCCGCCACGCGATCTTCATCGGCCAGTTCGCCGGCGGGATCCGCCTCGCCGGCCCGAAACTGCTGCTCGAGCAGATCGAGGATGCCCATCGCAAGGCCGAAGCCTGGATGAACAGCCACCCGGGCATCGAGATTGTCTCGATCAGCAACGGCTCGGCCTCCTCCGGCGACAACGCCAGCGCCGTCTTCGTTACCGTCTGGTACCCCGAAAGCCTGTGATCCGGCGCACCCTTTTCCCTTGCTAGCCGGGCCCGCCCGCCGCTAGCTCCGCCGTCATGTGGAAAGGCCGCTTTGCCCAGGAAACCTCGTCCCTCGTCCAACAGTTCGGTGAGTCGATCAGCTACGACTGGCGCCTCTTCCCGCACGACATCGCCGGCTCGATCGCCCACGCCCGGGCGCAGCTGAACGCCGGCCTGCTGACCGCCGACGAATTCTCGGCCATCGAGAAGGGCCTGCTCGAAATCAAAGGCGACATCGAGGCCGGCCGCTTCGAGTTCAAAACCTCGCTCGAGGACATCCACATGAACATCGAGGCCGAGCTCACCAAGCGCATCGGCGCCGCCGGGGCCAAGCTCCACACCGCCCGCTCCCGCAACGACCAGGTCGCCACCGACACCCGCCTCTACTGCCGCACCGAGATCGACGGCCTGATCGCCGACCTCTCCGGCCTTCAGGCCGCCCTCCTCGACCGCGCTGAAAAGTACGCCGGCACCGTGATCCCCGGCTACACCCACCTCCAGCGCGGCCAGCCGGTCACCGTCGGCCACCACCTGCTCGCCTACGTCGAGATGCTGGAGCGCGACAAGGGCCGTCTCGCCGACGCCCGCAAGCGCCTCAACGTCTCCCCGCTCGGCTCCGGTGCCCTCGCCGGATCGACCATCAACCTCGACCGCCGCGCCATCGCCGCGGAACTCGGCTTCGACGGCGTCACCACCAACTCGATGGACGCCATCGCCGACCGCGACTACATCGCCGAGACCCTCTTCGCCACCGGCCTCTGCGGCGTCCACCTGTCGCGCCTCAGCGAGGATCTCATCCTCTGGTGCAGCGCCGAGTTCGGCTTCGTCGTCTTTTCCGACGCCCACACCACCGGCTCCTCGCTGATGCCGCAGAAGAAGAACCCCGACGTCTGCGAGCTCACCCGCGGCAAGACCGGCCGCCTGGTCGGCAACCTGATGAACCTGCTGGTCGCCGTGAAGGGCCTGCCGCTCACCTACAACCGCGACCTGCAGGAGGACAAGCCGCCGCTGTTCGACTCGATCGACACCCTCAAGCTGGTGCTCGCCGTCAACACCGAGATGATCGCCGCCATGGAGGTCCGCGAGGATCGTTGCCTCGCCGCCGCCTCGGACCCGATGCTGCTCGCCACCGACCTCGCCGACTGGCTGGTCAAGCAGGGCGTTCCCTTCCGCCACGCCCACGAGCTCGTCGGCAAGGCCGTCGCCGAATCCGTGAAGACCGGCACCCCGCTCGACCAGCTCGACCTGCCTGCCATCGACCCGGCCTACACCGCCGATGCCGCCAGCGTCTTCGACCTGCAGCGCGCCCTCGCCGCCCGCACCAACCCCGGCGCGCCGTCGGTCGAAAATGTCACCGCGGAGATCGGCCGCTGGAAACGCGGCTGATACGTCCGCTTCCAATCGGACGTCCATTTTGCACTTCTTCCTGTCGACATTCTGAGATAGGGGAATGCCGCAATGAAAAGTCCGTTCCATGTCCTCTCCCTTGGATTGCTTTCCACATGTGCCCTGCTTGCCGGACCCACCTTCGAGGTGAAGAACGAGCAGGGCCGCGCCTTGCACATTGAACTTCTCGAAGTCGCCGACGACGTGGTCACCTTCGCCACCACCGGTGAAAAAGGCGGCAAGGAGCACAGCCTGGCGATCGGCAAGTTCGACGCCGACTCCCAGGCCAAGATCCTCGAGGAGGCAAAGGACCTGAAGCCCCGGCCGCCGAAGCTCGACGTCACCGTGTCCGTCTCGAAGAAGCGCGACAAGAAGGGCTACTACATGGTCGACCAGACCGTCTCGACCAAGGTCTCCATCCGCAATCTCGGGATGCGCGATCTTCCCAAGTCGAAGGGTTACATGACCTACTTCGGCCGCGACCGCAGCAGCCCGGACGAATACAAGGTGATGGCCCGGAAAACCTTCGACTGCCAGATCGCCGCCCGCGGTTTGTTTGAAGTGGCCGTGGCCGGATTCAAGACAAGCTTCGACTCCGACAAGAAGGGTTCCGGCAACATCGGCGGATTCCAATACGATGGTTATCTGTTGGTACTCATGGATGAAGCGGGCAATGTGCTCCACGCCAAGACCTCCGATCCCGCCCTCCGCTCGATGCTCGAAAACGAACCCGCCAAGGCCGAGCGCCTGACCAAGGTCGATCTCAACAAGGTCCTCAACAAGGAGCTCGAACCCTACGAATAGCCGGGCGGATCGCCCCGGCGCACCGCGACTTGAACGGTGCGCTCCGGGACGATTGCAAGGCGAGCGGATCGGTTCAGGCCGCCCGCACCCGGAACAGTTGCGACAACAGCCCCGCCAGCAGGAGGCTGACGATCAGCCCGAAGATCCAGCCCTTCGGCTGCTCGGGCTCGATTTCCAGCACCAAACGCATCGGCTTGTCGCCGTCGACCTGCACGCTGCGCTTGAAATTCAGCACGGTGCCGCGCTCCGCCAGCGTCACGTCCAGTGCGGCAGGGGCGGGATCCGCGGCCAGCTGCTGGCTGACGATCCGGTTCGCGATGGCTTTCATCGCCGCGTTCTCGTCGATGCTGTTGCCTTCGAGCAGCCGGTCGAACTGCTTCGGATCGTAGTTCAGGTTCCCCTGAAGCAGGGGATTTTCCTCCGCCGCTTGTTCCAGCTGGGCATTGCCTCCCGGCAACTCGAAGCGGTTGTCCAGGTAGAGTCTCTGGCGCCGAGTGTTCAGCGCCAGTGTCGCCTGCTGGGTCTTCAGGTTGCGCAGTTGCACCCGCGCGTCTTCGTTCGACGCCTCGTCGAGCAAGCCGTTGCGGGCGGCCTTGCTCAGCGCCTGGCCCGCCTTGTCCTGCTCGCCGGCGCTCAACCACTTGTTCGCCTGGTCGAGCAATGCGACCGCCTCCTGCTTGCCAGCTGCCCGCTTCCGGGAGACGAAGCTGCTGTAGTCCTCGACGGCGGCGCCGGCCTCCTGCTCCTCCAGCTCGAAGTCGCCGCGGTGGTCGGCCAGCTTCCATCCCTCCGGAAGGATCACATGCCACGAGAGGTTCTCCAGCGGAACATCCAGCATCGGCCCGTCGAGGACGGTGTCGCTGGCCGCGCCGGTCGCATAGACGAAACGCACCGAGGCCGGCCGGTCGCCCTCGGGGGCCGGGTGGACATGAAACAACCAGTCCTCGCCCTCGCGCACCAGCGCCACCCCGTCCTCGTTGACGATCACGTTGTAGAGCGAAGCCCCGGCCGGCAGGGTCAGGCGCAGCGTGCCCTTCTCAACCACCCGGACCTTCAGGTCCACCGCCGTCAGCGCCGCGCCGTCCGGTGACACCAGGGTCGTCAGCGTCCCCTCCTCGACCCGCAGTTGCAGGGCGTTGGCCAGGTCGTGGCGCTTCAACTCCACCCCGAGCGGTCCCTCGGCCTCCGCCACCCGGAACACCGCGGCCGGTGCCTGCGCCGAAGGCGACTCGCGGAGAGCCTGCGGAACCACGCCCCAGTCGCTGCGCTGCCAGCCACGCGGCAAGTCGCTCGCACCGATCTCCAGCCGTCCGCCGGTCCGCAGCGTGACGAAATACGAAGCCTGCCGTACTTCCACCGGTTCGAGCGGGGTCACCTGGACCTTCGACTCGGCCGCCTGCTGGAACTCGACGTCGACCGTCGTCGCCCCCGCGATGCCACGTTGGAAGCGGATCTCCCAGAGGCCCTCCTCGCCGGTGACCGGCACGAAGTCGCCGACCGCCGGACCACTGGCCCGCAGCGTGCCCGCGGCTGCCTCGTCGAGTCCAGGGATCCTGACCCTCAGGGTCTTCATCGCCGCGTTCTCGATCCGGTAGGCGAGCCGCACCCGGCTCAGGGTCTGCCCTTCGCGCAAGGTCACCTCGTGCAGGACCTGGGCCGTCACCCACGGGTCCAGCTTCGCGATCGCCAGCGCCAGCGACCAGTCGGACTGCAACAGCTTGAACGCGAGCGCCCCGGGCCGAGGCACCCCCGCCTCGCGGGGATCGAGCTGAGAAACCTTCGCCCGCGACACCGAGCGCACCTGCAAGCCGCGGTCGGGAACCACCGTCAGGGTGCCGGTCTGGCGGGTCGCGCCGCGCAGCAGCACCCGCGGAACCGACCACGATGCCTGGGCACCCGGCGCGGGAGCGGCGAGGGTGATCGCGAACGCTTGCTCGCCCAGGGTCTTGCCGTTGAGGTGCAGGTTCAGCAGCCGCACACCCTCTTCCGTGGACTCCGCCCAGTGCGCCAGCGCGGGACCGGTGACCGATTCGATCTCGAAATCCGCCGGGACCTCGAGCGCCAGCTTGAACAAGCCCGCCCGGGTGATCGACGCGGTCAGGTCCACCGCCAGCACCATCCGGTCGTCGCCGAGGGACAAGGTTTGCTTGGTTTCCGCCCGCAATTCCGCGGCGACCGGTGCCACCTTGAGGCTCAGCGAAGCCTCTCCGTCGCCATGACGGTAGGCCCGGTGCAGCACCGCCAGCGGCCTGCCCTCGCGATCGCGGGGCAGCAGCTTCGCGGTGAAGTCGTCGAGGTTGACCACGCTCATGCCGGCTGCCGTCACCGCCTCCGCCTGGGCCTCGTCGCCGAATGCCAGCCCCAGCAGCCCCACCGATCCCGCCGCGCCCCGGACCACCAGCGGCGACAGCTTCAGATCCACCGGCAAGGTCGCGGTCCCGCGCTGGGTGCCGATCGAAAATGCAAACGGCTGCTCCTGGGCGGGCTCGACCGCGACCTTCAGCTCGCGCGTCTCGGGATTGAAACGCCAGCTTCCGACCGGCCCGTCTCCGACCTCGCCGACGGTGAAGCCCTCCGGGATCGCCACCACCAGTTCCCGCACCACCCCGCGCGACGGCCGGACCGACACGAGATGACGGCCGCCGACCACGCCGGGACCCGGCAGGTAGAGATCCGAGGTCTCGACGTAGAACTGGGTCTCCTCGTCCGAGGCATCGCGTCGCATCGGCCGCGCCTGAAGCTGGATTCGGTCGGCGGGCCCGAGCACCAGCTCGGCACCGCTGCCGCCCTGCACCAGCACCGGGGTGATCTTCGCCGCCCGCGGCGAGACGAACTCCCATCCTTCCTGGTTCCAGGTCACCCGCACCCGCTGGACGGCGGCCGGGCCCGAGGGCAACTCCCAGCCGTTCTGGGGTGCCGGCAGCGGCATTTCGAACGTGGCATGCCCCGACTTCGGCCCCGGCTCCGTCGCCACCAGATAATACGCCTCCTGGTCACCGAAGGGCGCCTTCACCACCTTCCATCCGTCGCCATGGAACGAGCTCAGCACCCCGGGCGCGGTCAACAGCAGCACGCGGTCGTCCACCTCACCCCGAGCCTGGATTTCCAGCTCCCCGTTGAGCCGCCCGTCGGCAATCCGCCAGCTATGGACCATCGACTCCGCCGGCAGGATCTCGCCGCGCGCCATTCCCGCCGCCGCCAGGAAAACCAGCGCGGTGGCCGCCACCGGAGCGGACTTGCGGGAAAGCGCCACGATACCCGGCAAGGCCCGGCCTAACAAAACCACCCCGAGGGCACCGAAGAACACCACCGCGCCCATGCGCTGGGCCAGGATGCCGACCGACAGCAGGGCCACGCCGGCCACCCCGGCATACTTGAGGTAGGGGCCGACACCATCGGGCAACTTCGACGGCCCGCGCTGCAAACGCGTGACGGCTCGGGTCACCAGCAACGCTCCTCCCGCCACCATCAGGAACACGCCGAAACCATTCACCATCGCCTGCCACGGCGCGACGTTGCCGATTTCCAGCACCACCTTCTCCCCCGGCGGCACCACCGGCGTGTTGTATTCCAGCGTCGCGATGTTCACCCGTCGGTTTTCCATCGCCTTGAGCGCCATCACACAGGCACCGCACCCGGCTGCCAGGAAGAGCAGCACGGAAAGCCCCCGCAGCTTGGCAAATCGCCCGACAAATGCGCCCAGCGCCACCCCCAGCAGCAACAGCAGGGTGACCACCCGCCCCCGCGACGAGATCCACTCGAGCCCGGTTTCGGTCATCACCGGGCGCACCGGTTTCGCGGCACCGCGCGGCACCAGACGCCGCCCCTCGTCGCCCCGCACGGTCCATTCGCCGATGACGGTCGGTGCCGCCAGCACCGGCGCCGCCAGCTCGGGCGAGTTCGCCTTGCCGCCTTGCATCCCGTACCGCAGGACCACCTCGACCGGCTCATTGGGATCCGCCTTCGCCGGCAGCGGGACCAGTGTCTGATTGCCATCCTGGCGGGCATTCGCGGACTCACCGCCCACCTTCGTCTCCCACAAGACCGCCCCCTCCGGCAGGTCGAGGCGGAGCACCGACCGCCCGCGCGACTTCACGAAGAAGCGGGCGTCGGTCACCACCTGGCCGTCGCGGGAGATGCGGCTCGCCAGCTTGGCGAAATCCACCACCTGCCCGACCGTCTCGCCGGGCTCATACCAGTCGATCTTCATCCCGATCGAGACGTCGCCGGCGGTGTACTGCCAGGCCGCCAGCGTCGGCGCGCTGCTTAGCAGGCGGTATTCGGTGGGAAGTTCGGAGGCGTCCAGTTTCAGCACCGCGCCCTCGCTACGGGTGACCTCGTAGTTCACCTGCAGCGGGCTGATCACCTGGACGTGGCCGCGCTCCGACTGGACGTCGAGCGGCCGGACCTCCCCCGGCGAAAGCTCGCCGCCGCGGGCGCTCATCGGTTGCTCGAAGGTGACCAGCACCGTCCCCGCCCCCAGCACCGGACGCGCCAGCGGGATGATCAGGACATCACCCTCGCGGCGCCAGTCGCGACCGACGCTCTGACCGGTCACCTCGACGTTGCCGAGCGTCTCCGGCACCCGGATCCGCCACTGGCTGGCAGGCGCTCCCACCACGAAATAGTTCACCAGCACGCTGCCGGTCACTGCGCCTTCCTTGAGCGAATAGAGGTGAAAGACGTCGGCCTGCACGCTCTGCCCGAGAGCCTCGACCTTCATCGTCGCGCTCCATTTCCCGTCGCGGATCCGGAATGCCTGCTGCAGGCCCGGCTGCTTCTTCGGGAAGTAGTCTGGCGGTGTCTCCGCCAAGCCCTCGGTCGCGCCGGGAACGGCCCGGAAGCCCGGCGCCACGACCACGCCGACGAAGCCCCGCGACGACTTCGCTTCCGGATGGCCCAGCACCGGCAGTTCCCAATCCCCGGCCGCGGCCGCGAGATTCTTTTCCAGCTTCAGGCTGATCAGTCGGCGGCCGATCATGGCCTGGTCGAACAAGACCTTGAGCTCGCGCGCGCCATTTGCCGCGTCGCTGGCGAGGCTGTAGTCGGCCACTCCCTGACCCTCCACCGAGGCCACCGCAAAGTCGGCGGGGACCAGCACGCTCCACTCGCGCAACGGGGCCTCGCGGATGTCGAGCTCGAGGTCGGCGAGGATCCGCCGGTCGGTCTCACCCAGTTCATGGATCGTCACCTCGTTGACCGAAACCTCCGGCAGCACCTGGTCCGCGGCGATCTCGTAGGCGTGCTCCGCCGAGGGGAAGCGATAGACGAACACCTGGCGGAAGCTGTCCTCTTTCTTCACCCAGGGGAATTGCGCCGGCGACAGCTGCATCAAGCCCTCGGTGGCTCCCACCTCGATTCGCACCGCCCCGTCGTTGGCGACCCTCAGGTAACCGCTGTGGCGCAAGGTGCCTTGCGGCGAAAAACGCGGCGGGCTGAGCTTCGCGGGAAAGGACCCCAAGGCGGCCTGCGCCTCGATCTCGATCTCGCCGTCGCCTTCGATCGGCCGGCTCAGCCGCACGTCCAGCATCCTCGCGCCGTTGTCTTCCGATACGCTCCAGGCCAGCACCTGCGGTCCCTTGACCGCGAGAATCTCGCCGTCACCGTCGACCCGGATCTTCAGGTCCTCCAGTTTCCCCTGCAGCACCCGGAAGCCGATCTTCGAATAGCGCCGGGCCAGTCCGGCGCCGACCCTCAGCTCCGCGACCTCGCTGCTGGAAAAGAACAGCGCGCCATCGCCCTCCTTGCGGCCGCTCTTCCAGGCAAGGCTCGCCCGGCCGGTCGCGGGAAGGAATCCCGTCCAGCCGTCGCCCCGCCGCTCCGGCACCACCGCTTCGTCGGCCTTGAACGAAACCGAGCCGTCGAGCCCCGCGAGGGTGACCGGCACCACCGCGCCACCATGAAGCCTGAAGTCGACCCGCCGCCAGTCGCCCTGGCGGCCGAGCGGGGCCTCGAACGCGAGAGCGATCGGGAAGTAGCCCTCCCGCTCGCCGACCAGCTCGTGGACGTACTGATCACCGACCTTCTTCAGCCGCGTGAACCAACCGTCGCCGGAGGCCTCGCCGCTGAGCGCCACTCCCTCCAACAGGTCCACCGCCTCGCCTGCCTTCACGACCTGGACCTCGCCCTTGAGGACAAATGAAATGCTGTTCCCGTCTTCGAAGACACGGCCTTCCAGCTCTGCCTTGCCCAGATCCACCGCCCGCGGCGAGGCGCCCTTGAGCTCGACCTTCACGTTGAGGCGCGCCGTGCCGCTGCCATTGAAGCGATCCGATCCTTGCGTCCCTTTCACCGCGGCCAGGCCCTCGGCGGCCAGCACCCGTGCCACCGCATCGCCGATGCCCTCGAGGGTGATGTCGGACGAGAATCCGACGGCATCCCCGGGAGCCGGCAGGAGCAGGTCGAGGGCTTGCTCCGGCTCCTCGATGAGGCCGGTGATGGTGAAGGTGAATTCCTTCGGCACCTCGGCCTTCAGGTCCTCCGGCAGCGCCGGTTTCAGGTCGAGGAAACGGCGGCCATCCGCCTCGCGGCGCACCGTCCAGGTCTTGAGCCCCTCGCCCGTGACGCCGGTGACCTCGCCCTCGCCGGTCAGCCCCAGGCTCATCACCTCCGGCCGTCCCTGGTGCACCCGCAATTTTGCGGTGATGGTTTCATCGACCCGCCCTGTGCCGGCCTGGATGACCGTGCCGGTTTCCGCCGAGAAGAACAGCGGCACCGGCTTCTCCTTGTCGACCGGGACCAGCACGATCTTCTCGTCCTGGGCGGGGCACAGCCCGAGCAGCGCGGCGGCGGCGAAGTAGCGCAACTTTGCAAGTTGCGAACATGCCCGTGACCTCAATCCAGAGACTTCCCCGATCTCCTGCTTCGGGCACACCCCTTTCGCAACTTGCAAAGTTGCGCTACTTCCCGCGGCGCGGGATCGGCTCGAAGCGGGCTCGGTCGTCATGGTTTTAATGGGAAGGTTCACGGGATGTCTAACGCCGCCGTCCGGGCGGAACTCGGTAAAGGGTCGGTAAATTGGCGCTACTTCAGCTTGCCCATCATCGTCGCCAGGTCGGCGACCGGCCGGCTGTTCGGATAGCGGGCTTTCACCTTGGCCAGGCTCTCGCCGAGTTGTTGGAAATCCACCGCGTCCGCCATCGGCGCTCCGCGCAGCTTTTCGGCCGCGAAGGCCGCGAGCCCGGCGAGCTGGATCGACGGCGCCGCCTGGTCGAAAGCCGGAGCCTGCGCCTCGTAGGGGATCGTCCAGGTCCGCTCGACCATTTGACCGCTGGCGACGTCGCGGAAGCGTACGCTGACCTCGCCGACCTCGCCCTCGCCGTCGGGCAGGACCTCGATCTGATAGAGCGCGTTGCCCGCTTCCTCCGCCGCCATCTCGGCGGCATCCACGGCATCATTGCGGAAATCCTCCTTGTTGAGCCGGTGCTCCTCGAAGCCGATCAGCTTGTACTTGCCGACCCGTGCCGGGTTGAAGCGCACCTGCACCTTCACGTTCTCGGCCGCCGGGCGGAACGCGCCGGCCAGCTGCTTGGCGAAGTTGGCGTCGGCGTCGCCGGGTTGGTCGACGACGTAGTAGCGGCCGTTGCCGTTGCGGGTCAGCCGTTCCAGCAGGCGGTCGTTCAAGCCGTCCGCCCCGAAGCCCGCGGCGTCGAAGGCGACACCCTGCTGGCGCAGTTCCTCGATCTTCTTCTGCAGGGTCTCCGGTTCGGCATCGCCGAGGTTCGCGGCCCCGTCGGTGAACAGCACCACGCGGTTCTGTGCCGCCGGATCGAACTGCCGCAGGGCAAGTTCGCCGCCGAGCTTCAGGCCCTCCTCAAGGTTGGTGCCACCTTCCGATGGCGTTTGCGCGACCAGCCGGTTCAACTCCTGCGCCCGGTCGCCGGGCAGCCGGTCGACCAGCAGGTGCGGTTGCCGCGAGAAACCGACGACGCTGACGGTGTCGCCCGCCTGCAGCAGGCCGGAAAGCTGCTGCACCGCCATCGTCAGGCCGGCCTGGCGATCGTCGCGCTCCATCGAGCCCGAGTTATCTAACAAAAGCGTCAGGTTGAGCGGCGTCGACTGCCCGCGCCCCTGCGAGCCGGTGCGCACGCCGATTCGCAGCAGGTTGCGCCGGGGAAAGGCCGGATGGGCCGACTGCTCGACCGCGCAAACCACCGGTTCGCCGTTCGCCGGGGCCGCGTCGCCGTAGTCGAAGGCATTGTAGAATTCCTCCGGCCGGATGCTTTCCGCCGCCGGCACCTCGCCGCGCTCCATTGCCGCCGTGGCCAGCTTGAAGGATGCGTCGCTGACGTGGAGCGAGAAGGTCGAGAAGGGTTCGGTGGCGGTTTCGGTTTCGGCCATCGGCTCAACCACAACCTCCTTTTCTGGTGCCCACTCCTGGCCCTTCGCCTTCCACTTCGACGATAGTTCCTTTTCTCCGAGTCGTTCGGCTTTGATGGACAAGGCCTCGGAGGCATCCTTGAGGGACAACTTCATGAACTCGCGCCGGTCATCGAGTGCTTCGGTCTCGGGTAGCAATTGAATCGCCTCGACATACCTCCGGTAAGCTTCGGGATACTTCCCGTCCGCATACGCCGCGCGGCCTTCATCACGGAGCCGGTCAGACTCCGCGACGGCATTCTGCCGTCTCAAGGATTCCTTCTGCGCCGAACCCGAATCGCCCTGTTGCTCTGTCTCAGGCGAAGCCCCGGTGAAATCGAGCAGTGCCGCAAGTTCGGTCGGTGGTGTGACGCCCTCAGCCGTCATCGGGCTGGACGAGTCCTTCCCTTCGTCCACAAGAGGCGGAACGCTCAGTTCCCAGGCTTTATCCACCTGTGCCAGCAACTCCGCCCGGGTATGGTCGTAAGCGGCACGGTAATAGTCGGCCCTTGCAGTCTCCACCTTCTCCAATCCGCGGCGCGCGGCCTTGTTGTAAGGATCGATCTGAAGGGTCTCCTGATATGCCTTGTGCGCTTCGTCGAACTTGCCGAGATCGTAGTTGCCCTCGGCGAGGTAGAGCTTTCGCCTTACTTCATCCACCTGATTTTCAACCGGATAAACAACGGCAGGGTTGTTGCGGATCTGATCTTCCTTCTCTTGCTGAAGAGGCGGTGCGCCCGAGCCGGATGAACCCGCAGTGGCGTCGAGAATTCTGCCGGTTGGATTGATGGCAAATGCCGTTTCACCCACCGAATCGATGCTGGCCCCCCACGGAAGTGCAACATGATCCGGCACGACCAATCCTGATTCTACAGGCACATCCATGACCTGTGGAACTCGGAGATCGCTTTCATTTTCCGTCGCAGCGGACTCATTGGAGAATCCATCGAGTGTCGATTTCATTCCGAATTGGCTCGCCTCACCTGCTTGACGACCGAACCATGAACGATCCTTCGACCCTTCAAATGCGTCGCTAGCCTGACTCAATTCAGCCACCCCTCTCCCATTCAACATGCGTATCCCGTTCGAGTCGCTCGTAGCCGAATCGGTAGATTCAGAAGTATATCCATAGTCGGCAAACCATCTCGGCCCGCCTGCCATGACGACAGAATCATCCCCAAACCGCGAATCTCCGAGATCCTTTGCCACCTCACCCATTTCCAGGAATTCGCCAGATCGGCTCTCATTCCTGGGTTGGTGGTAGCCCCCCCCGCCTGAATTCACTCGCAACATGGCTGGTCCGGGATCCCTGGGACCTCTTTTAAGGCCCTCGTCTTGGAAAAAGACTCCAGTAAATGATGAGATCCCGTCTTTCGCCTTCAGCTCCGGTCTCCGATCCGGGTTATTCAGGATCGCATCGATATCATTCCTCGTAATCGCGCCGTCCCCGCTGCGGAGACCTCCGGTCACGATTGTCGAGGCATCCACGTCCCCGGCCACCCCGCCCTCTCCGGGCGAGATGAAATCTCCGCTCGTCCGCTTGGCCAGGGATGACAGGCCGTCCGCGGCTTCCGCGGGCGATTCGGCCGGCGGCTGCAAGCCCAAATCCAGCGACATATCCTTCCGCCGGATCGCCGAGCGCGAGCGGATGGCGGGCTCATCGGCCGCAGCCAGCGCGTCCGGTGCCAACTGTTTCGCGGCGGGTGCCGCCGTGACGGGCGGCTGCTGAGCCGCGATTTCCGGTCGTTGCTCCAAGGCGATGCCGCGACCCGCCCTGAGGCGGGATTCCGCCTCCGGTCCGGCAGCCGCGGCAGCCGGCGGGGGCTTCGAGGTCATCGGAGAATCCGTCCAGAGGTTGGAATACGAATTCACGTTCTTCTTCGCCGGCACGGCACCCTTCGACTTTTCGTTCATCGCGAGGCTCTCGTCGGGAGCCTTCCCCGACACTTCCTGCCGGACACCTCCGGAATAGCGCCGGCTTTCAAGGGACCTCCCGAGAGACTCGGATTCGCGGTCCTGCTGAACCTTGAATTCGGATGCGACCGGGGTGGACGCCGGAATCTGATAGGCGACCACCCCGCCTCCACCCATCGGCCCGTCGTACATCACCGCCCAGGTGGCCACGCCGATGACGGTGCAGGCCGCCAGCGCGAGCAAGGCCCGGCG
>NZ_JACZFQ010000075.1 GCF_014904755.1 Neoluteolibacter marinus | reverse complement strand
TGCGGAGGGCGACAATCCGCTTCTTTTCGCCGACGGGTTCGGCCTCCGCCGGAGGTTCCAGCAGGACCTCGATCTTCGCCCGCCGCTCCGCGGAAAGCTGCCACTCCTGGTCGGGGCCGGACTTTTGATCGTCGGCAATGAAGCCGTGCAGCACCCGCAACCGCCGCTCGAACAGGCGCAGGGCGGGATCCTCGGCGCAGAGTTTCTCGAGCTCGGACGCCTCGAACGCCGAGGCCTCGCCGAGCACCCAGGCGACGATCCGCGCTTCGAGCGCGTCGTCCCCGACGGGGTTCAGGGGCATGTCCGGTTCGTCATTCATGGTGGTCGGAAATTGGGTGGAGGGTCATCCCTCGGCGCTTTCGATGCCCATCCGCCGCAGGCTTTCGCCGAGCGACTTCAGGAGGTGGTGCAGCTTGTAGCCGACGTTGCCGACGCTGAGGCCGGTCTTCGCGCTGATCTGGTCGTATTTGAGATCGTCGTGGTATTTCAGCTGGAGCAGGGCGCGGTCGTCGTCGCGGAGTTCGGCGAGCAGGAGTCGGACGGCGCCGGCGGCCTCGAGGCGACCGATCGGGTCGCGGTGGTCGGCGGCGGCATCCCACTCGGAGGGCTGATCGACGAGGGTTTCGCGCTTGTGGTCGCGCAGGAAATTCAGGGCCAGGTTGCGGACGGAGCGGTAGAGCCAGGCCTTGGGGTTGGCGACCTCGTCCCAGTGGGCATGGAGCCGGAGGAAAGCCTCCTGCACCAGGTCCTCCGCGCATTCGCGGCGGCCGACCATGCCGTGGGCGAAGCGGAGGAGCGGGCTTTCCTCGGCCTCGAAGACTTGCCGGAGTGTCGGTTTCTCCTGGGTCATCGTGGCGAAAGGAAGCAGCTCCGGGGCTTCAACCCTGGACTGTGGGGCGGATTCCATGCGGGGCGGGACAAGGGCTCATCGTTCTCGCTATGAATGACACGGCTCCGGGGAAATCCTTGGAATTATTTTCATCGATCCCGCGATTCCCTGAAATCCCGCCGCCGGCCCCGGCGTGTTGGCGATGTCACCGTGGTCGGGAATGATCCCTTGCCACCCGGGCGACCCAGCCCTTGAATCCGCCGCGAACGGCAATGTTTCTGCTCAAGAAGGTCTTCCAACTCCGGGACAAGGCGAACCCGGAACACGAAAAGCCGTTCCTGGATCACCTCGAGGACCTGAGGGTCATGGTGACCCGGATCGTGTTCACCCTGTTGATCTCGATGGTGGTCTGCTTCGCCTTCCAGGACAACCTGATGTCGCTGCTGCGACGCCCGGTGGACGAGGTTCGACTGGTCCACTCGAGCAGCCAGCTGCCGTCCAAGATCTCGCCCGAATCGTGGGAAACCGCCAAGAAGATCGAGCGCGCCGCCGCCGGACTCGACCCGGAGCTGGCCGGTTACCTCCTCGATCAGTACGACGGCGACACCCGCCAGCTGGTGGACCTGGTGCGCCTGTTGCGCGCGGTCGCGGTGCTGCCGGAAGACAAGCGCACGGATTTCCTCGCCCGGGCCAAGGCCGATGAACCGCAGGCCGGGGTCGTCACCGAGCTACTGGAGAAGGGTGCCAACCCCGACATCGACTCGCGCGGCAACCTCCAGCTGATGTCGGCGCTGAAGCCGACCGAGACCTTCATGCTCTCGATGAAGCTCTCGTTCTTCGCCGGCATCGTGGTGTCGTTCCCGCTGCTGCTGATGTACATCCTCCAGTTCGTGCTTCCGGGCCTGCACAAGCACGAGACCAAGGTGCTGTGGCCGGCGATGGCGGTCGGCTTCGGCCTGTTCCTCGGAGGTGTGTTCTTCGCCTACTTCCTGGTGCTGCCGCGGGCGCTGGCCTTCTTCTACGAGTGGAGCCTCAAGCTGGGCGTCTCCAACGACTGGCGGATCGGCGAATACATCACCTTCGCAACCCAGTTCACGCTCCTGTTCGGCCTGTCCTTCGAACTGCCGGTCGTCGTCATGGTTTTCGTCAAGCTGGGCCTGTTGACCTACGAGGCGATGAGCCGCACCCGTTCCTACGCCATCCTCGCGATCGTCGTGGTGGCCGCGATCATCACACCGACGCCGGACGCCTTCACCCTCTGCCTCATGGCCGCGCCGATGATCCTGCTCTATGAGCTCTGCATCTGGCTGGCCTATTTCGACAACCGCAAGGCACGCCGCCAGGAGGAAGCGGAAGAACGCGAGCGCATGGAGCGCCTGCTGATGGACGACCAGGAACCCGGCGAGACCGAGGACCGCGGCAATTCTTGGGATCCGTCGGCTTCGGAAGAAGGCTGGCAGGAAGGCAAGAACCTGAACGAGTCCGCGGACGACGAGCCCGACAAGTCCCCCGGCCATTGAACCACCGGCCCTGCGGCCTTTTTCCACCCACCCACGACCTCACGACGCATGCATTCAATGACGGGATTCGGCCGCGGCTCGGCCACGGCTGACGAAGGATCCGCCACGGTGGAAATCGCCTGCGTGAACCGCAAGCAGGCCGAAGTCGTGATCCAGGCACCGCGCGAACTGACCGAGCTCGAGCCGAAGATCCGCAAGGCGGTGCTCAACACGATCTCACGCGGCCGCATCCAGGTCAGCATCCAGTTCGACAGCCCCGCCAATGCCGCGGCGCCGGTGAAGGTCGACCTGCGGCTGGTGGACGGGCTTGAGGGCGCCTTCGAGCAGATTTCCGACCGCTGCGGGCGCAATGTCCTTCTCGAAGCCGCCGATTTCCTGCGCGCGCCCGGCATCATCCGGATCGAGGACAGCGGGGTCACCCCGGACGCCGCGTGGGGAGTCATCGAACGCGCCCTGGAGGTCGCGATCGAGCAGGTGCTCGCCATGCGCTCCGCGGAGGGCGACGACCTGGCCCGCGACCTGGCCGGCCGGCTCGACCAACTCGAAGGCACCGCCGCCGCGATCGCCCGCCTCGCCCCGGCACGGCCGGAACGCTACCGCGAGCTGCTGACCAAGCGGCTGCGCGATGCCGGGCTCGATCTCGACCTGCAGGACGAACGGGTGCTGCGCGAGCTGGCGGTCTTCGCGGATCGCTGCGACATCTCGGAGGAAGTCACCCGCCTGGACTCCCACTTCCGCAAGTTCCGCGACTACATGGCCGGCAGGGAACCCGCCGGCCGGCCGCTCGATTTCCTCTGCCAGGAAATCCACCGCGAATTCAACACCATCGGCTCGAAGGCCTCCGACGCCGCGATCGCCCAGCACGTCGTCGAAGCGAAGACCGAGCTGGAAAAGATCCGCGAGCAGGTCCAGAATGTCGAATGACTCACCCGGTGCAGGGCCGGCCAAGTCCTTGATACTGCGGCTCCGTGCCTGAAATCCGGCACCGGCACCTTCGCCATCCCCACCGGTTGACTTTTCCTCCCCGTCCCTCCATACCCCGGCCATGTCCTCGGCGCTCCCGCCCAAACCACGAATCATCGGACCCCGCGTGCGGGTCTGCATCGTCGCGTCGAAGTACAACGAACAATTTTCCGACGCGCTGGTCGACAACACCGTCGAGGAACTCAGCGAGCTGATGCCCCAGACCCGCGTCGACATCGTCCGCGTGCCCGGCGCCTTCGAAATCCCCGTGACCGTCGCCAACGTGCTCGACCGCGGGGAAAACCCGCCGGCCTGCGTCATCGCCCTCGGCGTCATCCTGAAAGGCTCCACCGGCCACGCCGACCTCATCGCGGCTTCCATCACCGACTCGCTGATGTCGCTCGCCGTGAAATACAAGGTGCCCGTCATCCACGAGGTGCTGCTGGTCGAGGACGAAAAACAAGCCTATGCCCGCTGCATCGGCTCCAATCTCAACCGCGGCCGCGAGGCCGCCCGGATCGCCGCGTCGATGGTCGACATCTTCAGCGAAATCGACCGCTCCATGCCCCGCGTTATTTCCCGCAATGCCTAGTCGCCGCCAAATCCGCGAGGCGGTGGTCCAGTTCCTTTACTGCGCCGATCTCGAAGGCGGGGCCGACCCCGCATCACTCCGCGAAGCCTTCTGGCAGTTCGTCACGGAGTCCGACCGCCGCGCCCTGCTGCAGGCAACCTGGAAAACGCTCCATCATCTCAGCCTCGGCCGCGAGGCGCGCCTGACGGAGTTCCAGCAGCGCCTGCCCGCCGCTTTCGCCACCCTCAAGGCCCGGCCCGATCTCGAGCGCACCGCCATCGCGCTCCAGCAGGTCTCCGACCTTGAGAACCGCTGGACCGCGGACATGATCGCCCTGTCCCGGATCCCGCGTGACGACAACGACGACAGCTTCAGCTCGCGGTTCGAACCGGCGCTCGCCGCCTTCTTCCGCACCGATCGCGATCTCACCCTCAGCCGCCGGCGCTTCCTCGAGGCACTCGAGGACATCCCGGGCCTGCGCGCCCAGTTCGATCCCGTCGCCGGCAGCATCCGCCGCCTGGCCCGCATTTCCGAGCGCGTCCGGATGGTCGAGGAACCGGAGAAATTCCCCGACCAGGTCGACCTCGCCAAGCTCCGCGACAGCAAGAACTCCCTCGCCAAGCTGCTGCGCGAGACCAACGCGCTGACCGACGCGGTGCTCGCGGAAAAGGATCAGCTCGACGAGCGCCTTGCCGCCGTGGTCGAGAACTTCGCCCCGGAACGGATCGATCCCGTCGATCGCGCGATCCTCCGCCTGGCGACCTGGGAAATCCTCCACGACGCCAAGGTCCCCGCCCCGGTGGCGATCAACGAGGCGATCGAGCTGGCGAAACGCTTCGGCACCACCGACTCGGGCCGCTTCGTCAACGGCGTGCTCGACAAGCTGGCCAAGGGCGAGGCCGCCCCGCAGGAACAGGTCGAGCCCTGAACTTCCGCCCGGCGGGTGCCGGTTCCGATCCCGGCGCGATTTTCCCATCCCGCCGCGGCCTTGGATCTGCTAGACCCTGCCTCCGATGGCGCGATACCCCACCCGTTTCCAGCTCCGCACCCTTTGGAATGCGGCCACCGGATTTTCGATCCTGGTGCTCGGAGCCCTGATCGTCGGACTGGTCTGGCTGATGGGCCAGGTCTTCAGCTTCCTGCAGCCGGTGCTCGTGCCGCTCGCGGTCTCGGCGATCGTCGCCTACCTGCTCGACCCGGTCGTGCGGATTTTCCAGAAGCGCGGCTTTTCCCGCCGCTGGTCGGTGGTCACGGTGTTCGCCGGCTTCACCCTGATCGCCGCCGGACTGGTCGCAATCATGATCCCGCTGGTCGGCGGCCAGATCCACAAGTTCCAGCAACAACGCGAGGAAATCGCCGCCGCCCTGCCGGTTCCGACGGCCACCGAGCAGGAGGCCACCGAGCAGGAGGCCACCGAGCAGGAGGCCACCGCCGAAAATCCGGCCGCCACCAACAAGCCCTTCGACGAGAAGGTCGTCGATATCCTGATCGACACCCGCAACAAGAACGAGTGGTCGAAGCCCTTCATCGACCCCTTGCTCGGCCCGCCGGGCGATCCGGATTCCGACATCCCGAAAGCTAGCCTCACCGCCGCGCTCGACGAAGCCTATGCGGCCGACCCGAACCGGCCCCAACTCGACCCGCCCATCGTGCTCGCCAACACCGAGCTGTGGGCCACCGGCAAGAGCTACCTCGACGAGATCGGCGGCTGGATCAAGGGCGGTGCGGGGAAGATCCTCGGCTTCCTCGGCCTCGCCCTCGGCTTCCTGATGGTGCCGATCTACCTCTACTACTTCCTCAACGAGAGCGCCGCGATCAAGGAGCACTGGCATGAGTACGTCCCGCTCAAGGCCTCCCGCTTCAAAACCGAGCTGGTGGAAACGCTCACCGAGGTCAACGGCTACCTGATCTCCTTCTTCCGCGGCCAGGTGCTGGTGGCGTTCATCGATGGCATCCTGGTCGGCATCGCGCTCACGGCGTTCCGGTTGCCGCTCGGCCTGCTGATCGGCATCCTCATGGCCTTCCTGGGAATCATCCCCTACATCGGCAACATCATCACGCTGGTCCCGGCCTGCGTCCTCGCCTACTTCCACTTCAGCGTTCCGGAAAACCAGCACCTGCTCGGCACCAACCCGTGGTCGTACGTCGTCGGCGTGGTCGCAATCTTCGTGATCGTCCAGCAGATCAACTCGCTGCTCACCGCGCCGAAAATCGTCGGCGACTCGGTCGGACTGCACCCGATGACCGTCATTTTCTCGATGTTGTTCTGGTCGCTGATCCTCGGCGGCTTCGTCGGCGCCCTGCTCGCCGTCCCCCTCACCGCCGCGGTGAAGGTGCTCTTCCGCCGCTACATCTGGGACCGCCGGATGAAGGAAGGTGCCGGCCCCGAGGATGACGACGACGGCCCGGAGGAATGGCAGCCGTCCGAGCTGGAGGCGTGACACCGGGCTTGCCGAAGGCCCGCGGACATGGCGGCATGCATCGCGTGCCCCGATTTCCGGCCCTCCTGCTTGCCCTCGCCGCCCCGCTCGGCGCCCAGATCCACGCCGACTTCACCGTGTCGCACGGCGAGGATCCGCCCAAGGTCTTCCGGGTGTTGCTGGCGCATGAAAAGGCTCCGCGCACTTGCGCCAACTTCATCGGGCTCGCCACCGGGCGCCGGCCTTGGATCGATGTGACCCGTGGCCGGATCGTCGAGAACACCCCGTTCTACGACGGGCTGACCTTCCACCGCCTGATCCACGATTTCGTCGCCCAGGCCGGATCGCCGAACGGCCAGGGAACCGACGGGCCCGGCTACGTGATCCAGGACGAGTATCATCCCGACCTCCGCCATACGGGTCGCTACGTCCTTTCGATGGCCAAGTCGGGCCTGCCGAACACCGGGGGCTCGCAGTTCTTCATCACCCTGGCCGCGACGCCCCACCTCGACGACAAGCACTCCGTCTTCGGTGAAGTCATTTCGGGCAAGGATGTCATCGACGGCTTCGCCGACCCCATGGCCTATCCCACCGACCGCTCGGCAGCGGGAGCAGCGCCCGGCGCCCCCGGCTACTTCGACCGGCCGGTCACGCCGATCGTCATTGAAAGCGTGACACTCTCCGGCCCGGACCTCGAGGGATTCGAACCGGATGACCCGGCGCTGGAGCTCCCCCGCATTTCGGCTCCGCGGGTGACTCCTTCGCGCAACAGTTCCGCCAAAACCTTCACTCTCACCTTCGACCGTGCCTCCCAATGCGCGTACCTCACCAGATACTCCTTCGACCTGAGGAATTGGTATTCGCTCCAAAACAGTATCAGCCTCGACTCGGAACCAGCCACCGAGCTCACCATTACCGGCGTCAATTTCCCAAGGTTCTTCACCCGCCTCGTGGAGGTCGATTATTCACCTCTCACCAATGCCCCGGCCTCAATCGCGGCCGCCGGAACCCAGCTCAGGATCACCAACCGCTCGGGTCAGTGGGTTGAATTGGTTTTCGACGGCGGCAGCACGGGGACCTGGACCTCATCCGACGCCTCCTCCGGCACACTTGGCGGCGTGGTCTGGAAGGACGCGGCCGGAAGCACCGGCTTCAACTTCCTCAAGAGTAGCGTGGACATCCCGCTTGGATACCTTTCCGCCACCTTCGACGCGCCAGCCGGCGTGGACGGCTGGCTTTCGTTCACCGATATCCCCCTTTCCTTCCACACACCCACTTCAGGCTGGGTCGAAGGGAACGCCAAGACGAGCCTGCAACCGGCCCCGTACAACCTGATCCCCGTCAACCAGGCCTTCGAGATCAGCCCGTAAGCGGCTGACACGTCCGCGCCACTCCGCTCTTGGCTCCCGCGAAATCCACTCCTAGCGTCCCGCCCATGTCCCGCACCTACCGCATCGCAGTCCTCGCCGGCGACGGCATCGGCCCTGAAGTCATGACCGAATCGCTCCGCGTGCTCGACGCCGTGGAGGCGAAGTTCGGCTTCACCACCACCCGCGACACCTGCCTCGTCGGCGGCGCGGCCCTCGATGCCACGGACAATACCACGCCTCTTCCCGCGGAAACGATCGCCTCCTGCGAGCAGGCCGACGGCATCCTCTTCGGCTCGGTCGGCGGCCCGAAGTGGGAAAGCCTGCCGCCGGACATCCAGCCGGAGCGCGGCGCGCTGCTGCCGCTGCGCAAGCACTTCGGCCTCTTCGCCAACCTCCGCCCCGGCGTCTGCCTGCCATCGCTGACCCACGCCTCGCCGGTCAAGAACGAGCTCATCCCGAACGGCTTCGACGTGCTCTGCGTCCGCGAGCTCACCGGCGGCGTCTATTTCGGCCAGCCGAAAGGCCGCGAGGAGCGCGACGGCGAACCGGTCGCCTTCGACACCATGGTCTACAAGAAGAGCGAGATCGACCGCATCCTGCGCGTCGCCTTCACCGCCGCCATGGGCCGCGGCAAAAAGCTGGTCTCGGTCGACAAGGCCAACGTGCTCGCCTCCTCCGTCCTCTGGCGTGAAACCGCCGTCGAGGTCGCCAAGGACTTCCCGGAAGTCGAACTCAGCCACCTCTACGTCGACAACGCCGCGATGCAGCTCGTCCGCCGGCCGGACTCCTTCGACGTGCTGGTCACCGAAAACCTCTTCGGCGACATCCTTTCCGACGAGATGGCGATGATCTCCGGCTCCCTCGGCATGCTGCCCAGCGCCTCGCTCGGTTCGAAGAAGGAAGGCACCGACCTCTACTTCGGCATGTATGAACCCTCCGGCGGCTCCGCCCCGGACATCGCCGGCCAGGGCATTGCCAACCCGATCGCCCAGATCCTCTCCGCCGCCATGCTGCTGCGCTTCTCGCTCGGCGAAAGCGAGGCCGCCGCGGCGATCGAGGCCGCCGTGGCCAAGGCCATCGACGACGGCTTCCGCACCGGCGACATCGCCACCGGCGCCGCCGGCGAGACCAAGGTCGGCACCGCCGGCATGGCCGATGCGATCCTCGCCCGGCTCTGATCATCACGGCGCGGGGAGGCTTCTCACTTGCCACCCCCGCGCCCGCTTCCCAAAGTCCGCCTGCCCATGAGCGACGCCACTTCCTCGCAGCACCAGGTCTGCATCGCCGGCACCGGCAGCTACCTCCCCGAGAAAGTCCTGACCAACGCCGATCTCGAGAAGTTCGTCGAGACCTCCGACGAGTGGATCTTCACCCGCACCGGCATCCGCGAACGGCGGGTCGCGGCGGAGGGGGAATTCACCTCCCACATGGCGGCCAAGGCCGGGCAAAAGGCGCTCGAGCAGGCCGGACTTTCTCCCGACGAGGTCGAGCTGATCATCGTCGCCACCATCACGCCGGACACCCTGACCCCCGCCACCGCCTGCTACGTCCAGCAGCAGCTCGGCGCGATGGGGGCCGTGGCCTTCGACATCTCGGCCGCCTGCTCGGGATTCCTCTACGCGATGAAGATCGCCAAGCGGCTGATTTCCGACGGCGCCTTCACCAACGCCCTGATCATCGGCGCGGAAAAGCTTTCATCGTTCATCAACTGGAAGGACCGCACCACCTGCGTCCTTTTCGGCGACGGTGCCGGCGCCGCCGTCCTCCGCCGCGCCGCACCGGAGGAAGGCTCGATCCTCGCCACCGAGATGGGCACCGACGGGCGCCTCACCCATTTGCTCAACATCCCCGGCGGCGGCTCGGCCTGCCCGATCACCCCGGAAAATGCCGGCCAGCACCTCGCCAGCCTGGCGATGATGGGCAAGGAAGTCTTCAAGCACGCGGTCAACCGCATGAAGGAGTCCGCCGAGCTGGTGATCGAGCGTTCCGGCCTCCAGCCCGAGGACATCGCGCTGGTGGTCCCCCATCAGGCGAACCTGCGGATCATCGACGCCATCGCCGACCGCCTTGCCGTGCCGACCGAACGCGTGTTCGTGAACCTCCAGAAATACGGCAACACTTCCGCCGCAGCAGTGGCGATTGCCCTCGACGAGGCGCACCGCGCCGGCGCCATCAAGCGCGGCGACCACATCGTGATGGTCGTCTTCGGCGCCGGCCTCACCTGGGCCGCCGCCGCCGTGAGGTGGTAATCGCGGAGCTTGGCACGCCGCGTGTTGCCGGGTTTGCTCCCGTTAGACCACGGCAACTGATACCTCCATGTCCCACCGCACCGCTCCCGTCGATACCGAACGGATGCCACCCGGCATCCCCTACATCATCTCCAACGAGGCGGCGGAGCGGTTTTCGTTCTACGGCATGCGGACCATCCTGGTGGTCTTCATGGCGAAGTATCTCTGGCTGATGGACGGCAAGGGCGGCTCGGCCATGAGCAGCACCCAGGCCACCGAGCATTACCACGATTTCGTCGCCTGGGTTTATTTCACCCCCTTGCTCGGTGCCTTCCTCAGCGATGTCTTCCTTGGCAAGTACCGCACGATCATCCTGCTCTCGATCGTTTACTGCCTCGGCCACGCCGCGCTCGCCTGCATGGGCCTCTTCGGCGACTCGAGCCACTGGCTCTTCGCCGGCCTGCTGCTGATCTGTCTCGGCTCCGGCGGCATCAAACCCTGCGTCTCCGCCCATGTCGGCGACCAGTTCGGATCGAAGAACTCGCACCTCCTGACCCGGATCTACAACTGGTTCTACTTCTCGATCAACCTCGGCTCCTTCGTCTCGACCCTGCTCACCCCCTGGCTGCTGGAATGGTATGGCCCGCACTGGGCCTTCGGTGTGCCCGGCGTGCTGATGGCGATCGCCACCGTGCTCTTCTGGATGGGACGAAACAAATTCGTCCACGTCCCGGCCGGCGGCATGAAGTTCTTCAACGAACTGTTCTCCCGTGAAGGTCTCTTCGCCCTCGCCAAGCTGGTGCCTTTGTTCCTCTTCATCGCCGCCTTCTGGGCACTCTACGACCAGACCGGGTCGTCGTGGGTTTTCCAGGCCGACCAGATGAACCGCGATTTCCTCGGCATCACCTGGCTCCCCTCGCAGATCCAGGCGATCAACCCGATCCTGATCCTCACCTTCATCCCGCTGTTCACCTTCATCGCCTACCCGATGATGAACCGCATCTTCACCCTGAGCCCCCTGCGCAAGATCGGCATCGGCTTCTTCCTCATGGTGGCCACCTTCGCGCTTTCCGCGAAGATCCAGACATGGATCGACACCGGCAACACGCCCTCGATCGGCTGGCAGTTCATCGCCTACGGGCTGATCACCGCCTCGGAGGTGATGGTTTCCATCGTCGGCCTCGAGTTCGCCTACACCCAGGCTCCGAAGAACATGAAGTCGATGATCATGTCGCTCTACCTGCTCTCGGTGTTCGTCGGCAACATGTTCACCGCCCGCATCAACAACTACATCCAGATCCCCAGCGCCGCATCCGAACAGCTCGAGGCGGCGATCGCGACGACCCTCCCTCCGGATTGGCAGAAGGACCCGCGAACGGTTCTCCTGGGCGGCCACGACGGGATCACCGGCAACGACGACGACTTCAAGCAGAGCCTGGAGGACGGCGCGCCGACCACCCTCGAGATTCCCGGCCAGGCGCTCTACCGCAGCGCCGCCGCGGTCATCGAAAAGGAAGCCCGCGCGAACGACCACCGGCTGCCGCCCGAGGAAAGCGAAGGGCGGACGCTCGGCAACGACCCGTGGGGAAATCCGATCCGCTACGAGATCGTCGACGCCAGTTCCTTCAAGTTGATCAGCGACGGGCCCGACAAGACCGCCGGCACCAAGTGGGACCAGGGCCTCATCGTCGGCATTTCCAAACCCGGGGAAGCACCGGCACCGTCCTGGACCGACCGCTTTCATCCGCAGGAAACCTGGATCTCGCGCCGCAAGGCCGAACTGGGAATCCCCAACCCGGAGACCGTCGTCGAGACCACCTACACCGCGGAGGCTTTCTCCGGCGGGCAGACCAAACTCGAGGGTGCCTCGTACTTCCGCTTCTTCACCTGGCTGATGCTCGGCACCGCGGTCCTCTTCGTCCCGTTCGCCATCGCCTACCGGCCGAAAACCTACTTGCAGGACTAGCGCGACGCCGTTCCCTTGGTGGCAGTGCTCACCGATTCCCACTGCCACCTCGCCAGCCATCGATTCGAGACCGCGGAGATCCCCACATTGGTCGAACGCGCCCGGTCCGCCGGGGTGACCCGCATGGTCAGCCTGGTCACCGACCTCGACGACCTGCAGCCCAACCTCGACATCGCCGCGGCCCACCCCGAGGTCTCGGTGTGCATCGGCATCCACCCCTGCCACGTCCACGAGGCACCGGACGACGCGATCGACCGGCTGCGCACCCACGTCACCGACCCGCGGGTGTGCGGGATCGGCGAGACCGGACTCGACTACTATCATCCCGCGCCCGACGGCTGGGATGAGGAAAGCTTCCGTCAACGCCAGCGCGACTTCCTCGACGCCCACTTCCGGCTCGCGGCAGCCGCAGGCTTGAACGTGGTCATCCATACCCGCGACAAGTCGGGCGACGCATCGTTCCGGGACGCCCTCGAAATCTACCGGCGCCACGCCAACGGCACGCGTGCGGTCTTCCACTGCTTCATCGGCCCGGCGGAGAACGCGATGGAGGTGATTGGACTCGGCGGGCTGGTCTCCTTCGGCGGAGTCGCCACTTTCAAAAATGCCAGCGACGTGCTCGCGACCGCGGTGTCATTGCCGTCGGGCAGCTTCATGCTGGAAACCGATTCGCCCTACCTCGCGCCCGTGCCCCATCGCGGCAAGCGCAACGAGCCGGCCTTCGTCCGGCATGTCGCCGAGCATCTCGCCGCCGCCCGCGGTGAATCGATCGAAACCCTGGCCGCATCGACCCATGCCGCCTGCGACTTCTTCCGCTTCGCACCGTGAACGCCGGATCCGGATGAACAATCCCGATTCCCGGTGTCGTTGTTCATCCCATGCGTCGGCGCTTCCCAAGCCGCCCCGCGCTTGCTAATCCAAGTCACCACAAATCCATGAGCTACTTCCGTCACGTTGCCCTGGCCACCGCCGCCTTTTCCTTTACCGCCTGCTCCGCCTTCAAGAAGGGCGGCGAGGATTACGACACCATCGACGGGAACGCCTACGATACCTCGAACCCCTATGGTGTTCCGGGCGACGCGTCCGGGGACGCCGTGCCCTACCAGTCGATCAACCCGCCCGCCGACGATCCGACCTATTCGCAGGCAGCCTACGAGGAATCCCAGCCCGCGCCCTACGTGCCGTCGGCCCCGAGCGCACCGGCTGCATCCAGCACTTCCCACACCGTCGTCAAGGGCGACACCCTCAGCGGAATCTCGCGGCGCTACGGCGTCAGCGCTACGGCAATCAAACAGGCCAACGGCATGAACAGCGACACCGTCGTCCTCGGCAAGACCCTGGTCATCCCCGGAGCATCGGGTCCCGTCGCCTCGGCGAAGCCCGCCGCCGGCGGCAAGTCGCACACCGTGGTCCGCGGCGACACACTCGCCGGCATCAGCCGCAAGTATGGCGTCAGCATGGACGCCATCAAGAAGGCCAACGGCATGAAGTCCGACGTCGTGGTGCTCGGCACCAAACTCCGCATCCCCTGAACCACGATGTTCGCGACCGGCCCCGCATCGACCATCGCGGCCCTGCTCCTGGCGGCCGCGACCTGCTTCGCGCAGGATCCCAAGGCCGGCAACGACGACGACGATCCCTACGCCTCGCTGCCACCGAAGCGGGCCGCGCTCGAGCGGATGCTCTCCGAGCGCGGCACGCCCGCGGCCTTCGAGGAAACGGTCGCCAAGGCACGCGAACTCGGCGCCAGCGACCAGGCCATCCTCGAGGCGCGCTTCCTCTACCACGTCGACCGGCGAGAGGATGACAAGATCGCCGCGATGCTCCCCCGCTTCATGGAGCGCAAGGACCGCTTCAAGCTGGCCGAGTCGGAGATCTTCGCCGTCCGCGAGGACTGGCTGGCGGTCGTCGAGTACGTCCAGGCGATCGCCGCCCTGGAGAAGAACGACCGCGACGGCTTCAAGGAACACATCAAGGAAGCCTTCTGGCTGAGCCCACGCCAGGGCAGCGCGTTCGCCCCCCACATCGACCGCCTGCGCCTCGAGGAAGCGATGCGCAACGTGAAGATCGATCCGGAGACCGAACTCGTGTCGCTTCTATCCGGTGAACCGGTCCGCTTGTCCTCGCTGATGAAAGATCGCAAGGCGCTGCTGTTTCACTTCTGGTCGCCGTGGAGCCGCGAATGCGAGTCCAGTATGCCCGACTTCAAGGTGACCGCCGCCACCCTCGAAAAAAACGGGATCGCGGTCGCGTCGCTGTTAGCCGAGGCAACACCGGAAACCATCGCCGACGCGAAGGAGATGATCGGCGGAGCCGACGGGGCACTGCCCGGCACGTGGTTGATCGACCGGGAGAAGAACTCGATGCAACGGATGCTCCGGGTGCAGAACGTGCCGGTGATGGTGCTGGTGTCGCCGGACGGGAAGGTGATGTTCAACGGGCACCCATCCGAAGACCGGCTTTGGGAAGCGCTCTCGGGGATGGCCCCGGGCGTCAAGCGGCCCGCGCTCGAGGGCCACTGAGCGCCCCCACATCTACGATACTTACAGTAGTCGAAAAATGGGTTGGCCAAAGGCCCTGCAATTTATTTAAGTGATCCTAAAAATACGATAGTTTGAACTTGACGAAATTGTGAACTACTAGCTTCATGGTGCCACCACTCCGGTGATCCACTGATCATGGCAAAAGCAACTCATCCCTCCAACCTCGAGCTCCAGGCCCTTTCGGTGTTGTGGCACGAGGGCCCCTCAACGGTAAGCGTCGTACTTGAAGGCCTTCCCGACGGCAAGGACCGGGCATACACCACCGTGCTATCCGTGCTCCAGAGCCTCGAGCGCAAGAAGCTCGTCAAGCGGACCCGTGTGGGCAGGGCTCACGTTTACGATGCCGCGTTTCCCCAGGAAGTCATCGTCCGTCGTGCGTCGCACGACTTTCTCATCAACGCTTTCGGGGGCCGTCTCGGTGAGGCGATCCTCGCACTCCTCTCAGCTGGCACGTTAACGCCCGAAGAGAAAACCAACATCGAACGCGAACTCAAACGACACAAAGCCATGGCTGCAAAGAAAACAGCGAAAAAGGCCGCGAAGAAAGCCGCCAAGAAGGCACCTGCCAAGAAGGTCGCCAAGAAGGCCGCCAAGAAGGCTGCCAAGAAAGCGCCTGCCAAGAAGGCCGCTCCCAAGCCCGCCAAGAAGGCGGCTAAGAAAGTAGCGAAGAAAGTCGCCAAGAAAGCACCCGCCAAGAAGGTGGCGAAGAAGAAGGCCGCCAAGTCTGCCAAGAAGACAGCCAAGAAGGCCGCCAAGAAAACCGTGGCCAAGAAGGCTGCCAAAAAGGCACCCGCGAAAAAGGCCGCCAAGAAGGTAGCGAAGAAAGCCGCCAAGAAGGCGCCCGCGAAGAAAGTCGCCAAGAAGGCCGCCAAGAAGGCTCCTGCGAAGAAAGCAGCGAAGTCTGCCAAGAAAGCCGCCAAGCCGGCGAAGAAGGCTGCCAAGAAAGGCAAGAAGTAAGGCTGCCCTGCCATTCCGCAACAGCCCCCCGCCGCAGGCGATCCGGACTGTTCGCGTTGAGTCCATTGCCTCAGACGGCGGGGAGCTCCGGCTCCCCGCCCTTTTTGTCCACCGCCGGCCCGGGACCGTCCCGAAATTCGGCGGGACTTCCCGAAAAAAGGGATTGCATCCCCACGGGTCGAACCCCATCCTCCCGCCCCCGCCCGGGGGCAGACACAAGCGCGGTTAGCTCAGCGGTAGAGCACCTCCCTGACACGGAGGGGGTCACTGGTTCGATCCCAGTATCGCGCACCATCCGCCCCATTTGAACGTGATCCCCGAGCCCGACACTTCTCCGGAGCGACTTTCCGTTCTGTTGCGGCTGCTCGACGACGACTCCCCGCCTGTGCGGCAATCGGTGGAATCGGCCTTGTCCGCATTCGGCGGCGACGTGAGCGAGATACTGGGGGAAATCGGCGCGCACCCCGCCGAATCCGACCTTGAACTGCTTTCCACCCTGCTCCTGCCGTCCCGCCGCGACCGGCTGCGCCGCGAGTGGGTGGTACCGGCCGGCGGGGCCGAGGCGGTCCTCGACGACTGGGATCTCTTCGAAGCATTGCTCCGCTCGGTTTCCGACTATCTCCACGACGGGGTCACCTTGCGCCAGCCGCTCGGCGATGCGCTCGACCTGCTGGCCGAGGAACTCGAGGTCGTCGCCGCGGTAGAGGGTGCCGCCGGGATCAACCGGGCCCTCTTCGAAAGCGGCCGCTTCACCGCCAATCATCGCGAAGAAGATCATCCCGCCAACTACGACCTCGCCGCGGTGCTGGCGGGCGGACCGTCGAACGCCCTCGGGCTCGGCCTGATTTTCCTCTTGTTGGCGAGGCGGCTCGATCTCGACGTCGAGGGAATCAGCCTGCCGCAATCCTTCCTCTGTCGCTACCACGACGACGGTCACATGATCCTGACCGAACCTCACATGAAGGGTCGGCAGCTTTCCGCGGAAGACCTCGCCCACCGGATGCGCCGCTACCCGCGCGAAGTTCGGGTCGTCGCGACACGACCTGCCGCTCCGGGGGAGATGCTCGTCCGCGTGCTCGAAGAGCTCGCCACCGCGTGGTCGGTGCGTGGCGTCGTGGAGGACGCGGAATTGATGGAGGAGCTGCTTGCCACCCTCGTGAAGATGCCCTTCTAGCGTCCCGCGCGACGCGCCACGGACCTAGCGGCCGAGCTTGCGCCGGCCGCTTTCTTCCAGCCGTCGCGCTCTCTCTTCCTGTTGCTGACGCGCCCGCTCCTCCTGTTGCTGACGCGCCCGCTCCTCCTGTTGCTGACGCGCTCTCTCTTCCTGTTGCTGACGTGCTCTCTCCTCCTGCTGGCGTCGCGCCTCTTCCTGCCGTTGCGCCCGCTCGGCCTGCTCCCTCGCCTGCTGCTCCTGCTGGCGGGCGCGTTCTTCGGCCTGGCGTTGACGGCGCTCTTCCTGCTCGCGGGCACGCTGCTCCTGTTGCTCGCGCATCTGCTGTTGCAGGCGCGCCTTCGCCTCCTCCTGGCGACGCGCGATCTCCTGCTGCTGGCGGGCCATCTCGCGGGCCCGGCGCCCTTCCTCCTCCTGTTGCTGTCGCCGGGCGTTTTCTTCCCGCTGGAGCCTTGCGCTCTCTTCCTGCTGCCGGCGGGTTGCTTCCTCCCGGGCCGCCATGGCGGATCGGCGCGCTTCATCAGCCTGCTGCCGCTGGAGCCTGAGATTCTCGGCGTTCTGACGGGCGATCTCTTGTTGTCGACGGCCCGACTCTTCCGCCTGCCGATTCCGGACCACCGCCGGTTCCGGCGTGACCTCCGGACGAACGTCCCGAGGTTTGGCCCGCGTCGGTTCGGCCGGCATCGTGGTCCGGGTGTCGCGTTCACGCGGGACCGAAGCAACACGTCCCGGAGTGGCAGGGACTTGAGCCCTCCGTTCAGGCCGGCCCGCTTGAATGGAGCCGGCGTTGCGAGAACCGGGATGCGCGGCTGCGTTCGCACGCAACCCGGTGAACTCCTGAGACGATCTGCCACCCGCATCGGTCTCTTCCCGAGGAATCGCGGCGGCAGCCCCGGCCGTCGCCTCGCGGCGGGCAGGTAGATGTGGTTCTTCGTGTGCCGATGAAGACGTTGTCGCCCGCGGCAATGCCACCACCGGATCTGCCTGCGGCCGGCTCGCCCGGGGACTTGCCGCACCTTGCCGCCGGGTGGATCGCTCCTCGCGAATCCGCGCGAGCTCATGCCAACGGGCTTGCGAGTGCCGCTGGGCAACCGCGACGCGCTCGCGGTTCGATTCCAACTGCTTCCGGGCAACGTCGAGATCACCGACCTGCCGGCTCCACAGGACACCTTGCTCGTTGCGCTCGCGACGTTCCTCCTGGAAGCGCCCGGACCACTGCGTGCCTCTCTCCGGTTCACCCTGCCCGGCATCCAGGACGCCCTGCACCCGCGACGGCTTCAGGACGCCGTTCCAGCGGGCTGCGGGATTCGGGGCGAAGACCTCTAACAAAGCACCCTGAACGGTCGCATTGCGGAGAGTCGGGTGTCGCAGGGCGTGCACCCGGTCCATCTGGATCTGGTAGACCGGCCACGGCTTGCCCACCGCACGGCGCAGCGATTCGTAGCGCGGTCCTCCGGCGATCACCTGGTCCCTGAGAAAACGGAGCTTCGTCACGTTGCGGGTTCCGCGCAGGAGATCCCGGTTGCGCTCCACCGGCAGGCAATGACTTCCCAATGGGTCCGCCATCTTCCGCCGCTCCGCGAAATTGAACCACGACGGATCGATCCCCAGCTCTTCCTCGACGCGGTTACCCCAACCTTCCCGTCGATGGCACAAGGATTCCGGAGGCAAGGGTGCCCAGCCGACATGGTCCCCGCCTTCGCGCCAACAAACCCACGAGGGCGCCCACTGGTCCCCGGGCACCCACACCCAGCCGTGCCGGCCGAGCCGCGTCCAACGACCGTAGTGGAAGCATGCCCATCCGAAGGGCTCCTCCGAAACCCACGTCCACCCCAGATTCGAGCAAGCCCAACGACCATGCGTGTAGGGCCGCCACGAGTTGTCCTGCACCACCACGGTCGGCTGGTAGACGTAGCCGTAGTCGGGAGTGTCGAACCACGACCCGTAGGGCTGCAAGTCCTCGTAGAAAACCCCGTAGTCCGCCACCGGCTCCGCGAAATCCTCCACTGGGGCGGGCGTCCAGTCGTCGAGCGGCCCTGTGCCGGCCAAGGCCAGTTCCTGCTCGCTCAGGCCCTCGGACCACACCGCGAGATCGTCCTCGCGTGCATCCAGGGTCGCCTCGCGCTCTTCCAGTTCACGCTGACGCTCCTCCAGCGATTGGTCGCGGAAGCCGATCTCCTCCTCACGCGCCGCGAGCCTGGCTTCCCGCTCCGCCTCCAAGGCCAGCTTTTCCTCTTTGAGGGCAGCCCGCGCTTCGTCCAGCCGCCGGCGCTCCACCGCCATCCGCTCGTACTCGATCGCGGCACGCTCCGCCTCGAGATCTGCTGCCGGTGGCCGGACGGCCCCGCCCGGGGACGACGGCGGCTTGTTGCAGGCGGCGAGGGCCAGACAAAGGACGGGGAGAATGCGGAGCTTGCGGAAAAGGATCATCGGAGGTCGCGGGGTAGACGATCCTTTGACCCGGCCTCACCCCTGCCTATTCACCCGCATCCCGGCGAAACTCAGATTTCCGTCACCTCCCGCACGCCCAGCGTGGCCACCTCGTAGTCCACCCGCGCCGGCCCGCCACGCCCGCCGGGCACCTCCTTGCGGACGATCCGGGTCCCCAGCAACTCCTCCATCATCCTCAACTCCAGGGCGATCGCCCCGGGATAGACCGCGAACACGGGCTGCAGCGGATGATGGTACTCCTCGATCCGGAACCCGCGCTGCGCATCGTAGCGGCAGCGTCCGAAGCAGCCCTCCTTCTCGCGCAATCCCGACAACATGGTGGCGCGCTCCACCAGGGACTTGCCCTTGGCCAGCTTCGGCTGCCAGCGCTCCCGCAACTGGCCGAAGTACTGCAACAGCAGTCGCTCCGGGGCCGTATCGCCGAACAAGGATCGGGCGGCATCCAGCAACTCCAGGGTCAGGCCGACACCGGCATGGACGAAGAGCGCGTCCGCTTTCGGGGTCAGGCGGTACATGATCTCGGGCCGTCCCACTTCCGTCCTCGGCAGGCGCCATTTTTCGACGTAGCCCAGCTTCACCAGACGGTCGCATTGGTCCTTCATGCCCATGTAGCTCCCACCCAGACGACGGCACAGCTCTGGCACCGGCAGGCCGCCCGACACCTTCAGTTCGTCGATCACTTTCACCCAGCCCTCTTTGACCAGATCGCGGAATCCCGGTAGGAACATGGCCAAGGCTCCCCGCTCCCGACCCTGCCGATCAAATCAATTCGCCGATCAGCGATCGCACCCCACCCTAAGCCAGCCACCTGCATCACTTTTTTAATCCGAAAAAGATTTTTCATGCATTTTTCCGTGCATAATCGCGGAATCCGTAGGACCGTCGCCCCGGTCAGCTAAACTTCTCTCACCGTGAAAATCCTCATCACCGGCGGCTCCGGCTTCATTGGCTCTCACATTGTCGAACACTACCAGGGCAAGGCGGAGGAAATCCGCGTCCTCGACAACCTGCGCACCGGCTACCGCAAGAATCTCGACGGCCTGAAGCACGTCTTCATCGAGGGTTCCATCACCGACCGCGAGCTCGTTGCCAAGGCCGTCGAAGGCGTCGACTACATCTTCCACCTCGCCGCGATGGTCAGCGTGCCGGAGTCGATGTCGAAGCCCGGCGAGTGCGTCGACATCAACGTCCACGGCTTGCTCAACGTCCTCGAACTCGCGGCCGCCGCCGGGGTGAAGAAGCTCGTGTTCGCCTCTTCCGCGGCCATCTATGGCGACAATCCGTCGGTGCCCAAGGTCGAGGAGATGCTGCCCGAACCGAAGAGCCCCTACGCCATCACCAAGCTCGATGGCGAGTACTACCTCGACCTCTTCCACCGCGAACGCGGCCTCGAAACCACCGCCATCCGCTTCTTCAACGTCTTCGGTCCGCGCCAGGATCCCAAGGGGGCCTATGCCGCCGCGGTGCCGATCTTCATCGAAAAGGCGCTCCTCGGCGAAGACATCACGGTCCACGGAGACGGCGAGCAGACCCGCGACTTCATCTACGTGAAGGACATTGTCGGCGCCCTCGCGTTCGCCGCCGAAACCCCCGGGGTGACCGGTGTCTTCAACGCCGGCTACGGCGGCCAGATGACCATCAACGACCTCGCGGGCCGGATCCTCGACGCAGCCGGCTCAGGCTCGAAGGTCCTGCACGGTCCCGAACGCGCCGGTGATGTGAAGCATTCCCGCTCCAGCGCCGCCAAGTTGATGGCGGCCGGCTGGCAGCCCTGCCACCAGCTGGGCGAGGCACTCGCCGCGACGCTCGATTTCTTCAAAGGCGAGCTGGAAAGCCGGGCGGCGCGCTAACCGCCCCGGCAATCGGCGGAAGCGGCCGGGATGATCCGCAGCCGGGCGGCCTGTCATCACGGTTCCCCCCTCCCAGAAAGAACCGCGGCCAAGCCGCTCCTGCCACTGCGGATCATCGCGACCGCCTCGCACCGCGGGTCACCATCCGCCGCCCAAGGCCTTGTAGAGGTTCACCGAGTTCACCTCGCGCGCCAGCCGCAGCTGGATCAGCGCCTGCTGCGCGTTGTAGAGGTCCTGCTGGGCGGAAAGCACCTCGAAGTAGCTGTCCAGACCCTCCTTGTAGCGGGCGTCGGCGAGCTCGAAACGCGTCTGCTGGGCCTTCACCAATGCCGCGTTCGCCTCGATCCGCTCCGCCAGTCCCCGGCGCGCGGCAAGGCCGTCGGCCACCTCGCGGAAGCCGGTCTGGATCGCCTTCTCGTAGCGGGCGATCTCCATCCGCTTGCCGATTTCGGCCGACTCGAGGTTGGCCTTGTTCCGGCCACCGTCGAAGATCGGCACGCTCACCTGCGGGGCGAAGCTCCAGATGCCGGTGCCATCGGAGAACAACTTCGAAAGGCTGCCGCTCGCGACGCCGCCGCCGGCGGTCAGGGTGACGCGCGGGAAGAATGCCGCCCGGGCCGCCCCGATGTTCGCGTTCGCCGCCCGCAGCTGGTGCTCCGCTTCGCGGATGTCTGGACGACGCTGCAGGAGATCCGACGAGACCCCGGCCCGGACGTCGGCGACCAGCGCGCGGTCGAGCGACCTGCCGGCGGGCAGCCCCGATGGCAAGCTGCCTCCGGCGAGAAAGGCGAGCGCGTTGTTCACCTGGGCGACCTGCTGCCGGTAGCTGGCAAGGTTCGACTTCGCGGTCTGCACTTGGACTTCCACCGAGCGCAGGTCGAGTTCCGACACGTCGCCGGCGTCGTAGCGCCCCTTCATCAGCGTGTAGGTCTCGCTGAAGGTGTCGAGCGTCTGCCGGGAGAGTTCGATCTGCTCCTGCAGCGCCCGCTCGGTGAGGTACTGGTTGGCTACCTCCGCCACCAGCGAGATCTGGACCCCGGTGCGCGCGGCATCGGTCGCGAAATAACCCTCCAGGGCCGAGGTGTTCATGCTGCGGACCCGCCCGAACAGGTCGAGCTCGTAGGAGACCAGGCCCACCGAAACGTCGTAGGCGCGGGTTTCCAGCGCCTTGCCGCCGGTGGCGGACGAGCCTCCTGTCCGCTGGCGGACACCGCTGCCGCCCAGCTCGACCGCGGGGAAGAGCTGGCTACGGGAGATCCCGTACTGGGCCCTGGCCTGTTCGACGTTCAGCGCGGCGACGCGAAGGTCGCGGTTGTTCGCCAGCGCGGTGGCGACGATCTTTTCGAGCCGGGGATCGGTGAAAAACTTCTGCCAGGCGATGTCGGCGGGCACCTCGCCGCCGCTGTTGCCGGGGAAGTTGGCGGAAACGGGCGACGAAACCGTGCCGAGTTCCGGATCGAGGGAGCAGGAGCCGAGGACGAAGGCCACACCGGTCAGCGCGAAGCCGAGGGACAGCGGATGAAAGCCGGGGATGCGGGAAGATTTCATGGGATTGGTCGGATTCGGGTTTCAAGCGGGGTGGGTCTGCCCGTCGTCGAGGAAGGGAGCTTCCGGGGTTGCGGCGCGGCGACGGCCGAGGCGGTCGCTCAGGCGGCGGATGACGACATAGAAAACCGGCACCAGAAACACCGCGAGCACCGTGCCCGTGATCATTCCCCCGGCCACGCCGGTGCCGATCGCGTTCTGGCTGGCGGAGCCGGCGCCGGTGCTGATGACCAGCGGGACGACGCCGAGGACGAAGGCCATGGAGGTCATCAGGATCGGGCGGAGCCGGAGCTTCACCGCCTCCAGCACGGCGGCGACGAGGCCCCTGCCCTCCTTCTGCAGGTCGAGCGCGAACTCGATGATGAGGATGGCGTTCTTGGTCGAGAGGCCGACGGTGGTGAGCAGGCCGACCTTGAAATAGACGTCGTTCGGCAAGTCGCGGAAGGACACCGCGGCGAGCGCGCCGAGGATGCCGAGCGGCACCACCAGGATCACCGCCACGGGGATCGACCAGCTCTCGTAGAGCGCGGCGAGGCAGAGGAAGACGATGAGGATGGAGACGCCGTAGAGCATCGGCGCCTGGTTGCCGGAGATGCGTTCCTCCAGCGACTGGCCGCTCCACTCGAAGCCGAGGCCGGGCGGCAATTGCGCCGCCATCTTTTCCATCTCGTCCATCGCCTCGCCTGAGCTCATGCCCGGGGCGGCGCTGCCGACGATGTTCACCGCCGGGATGCCGTTGTAGCGCTGGAGCTGGGGCGAGCCGTAGGACCACTCGATGCGGGTGACCTCCGACAGCGGCACCATGCCGCCGTCGCGGTTGCGGACGTAGACCTTGCCGATGTCCTCGGGGCTCATGCGGAATGCCGCGTCGAGCTGCACGATCACCCGCTGGACCCGCGGGCCGTTGACGAAGTTGTTCACGTAGGCCGACCCGAAGGCGGTCTGCATGGTGGTGTTGATGTCGGCGAGCGAGACGCCGAGCGCGCTGGCCTTGTCCTGGTCGAGCTCGATCTTCATCTGCGCGGCATCGGCCAGGCCCTGCGGACGCACCTGCATCAGCTTCGGATTCTGCGCGGCCATGCCGAGCAGTTGGTTCTTCGCGGCCTCCAGCTTTTCATGGCCGACGCCGCCGACATCCTGCAGCCAGAAGTCGAAGCCGGACGAGGTGCCGAGTTCGGGAATGGCCGGCGGATTGAGCGGGAAGACGATGGCGTCCTTGATCCCGCCGAGGCCCATGAGCGCGCGCTGGATCACGGCCTGGACCTTGTGGGCCTTGCCCTCGCGTTCTTCCCAGGGCTTGAGGCGGATGAAGGCCAGCGCGGAGTTCTGCGCCTTCCCCGCGAAGCTGAAGCCGGCGACGGTGAAGTAGTGCTCGATCTCCGGCTGCTCCGCGAAATACGCCTCCGCCTTTTTCAGGACCTCGCCGGTGCGCTCGTCGGTCGCGCCTTCCGGCAGGGACATCAGCGTGAGGAAGTAGCCCTGGTCTTCCTCCGGCAGGAATGCGGACGGCATCCGCTGGTAGAGCGTGACCACGCCGCCGACGACAACCAGCAGGGCGAGCATGCCCACGGCGGTGCGCCGCAGCAGCACGCCGACCCAGCCCTGGTAGCGGTCGGTCATGCGGTCGAAGGTGCGGTTGAACCAGCCGAAGAAGCCGCGCTTGGCGTGGTGGTGCCCGGCGTCGACCTTTTTGAGCAAGGTCGCGCACAGGGCCGGCGTCAGCGTCAGCGCGAGGAAGATGGAGAACAGCATGCAGGACACCATCGACATGGTGAACTGGCGGTAGATGGTGCCGACCGAGCCGCCGAAGAAGGCCATCGGCAGGAACACCGCGGTGAGCACGACCGTGATGCCGATCAGCGCACCAGTGATCTGGCCCATCGCCTTGCGTGTGGCCTCCTTGGCGGGCAGGCCTTCCTCGCTCATGATGCGCTCGACGTTTTCAACCACCACGATGGCGTCGTCCACCAGGATGCCGATGGCCAGCACCATGCCGAACATGGTCAGCACGTTGATCGAGAAACCGAAGGCCAGCATCAGGCCGCAGGTCCCCAGCAGCGCGACGGGCACCACCAGCGTGGGGATCAGCGTGGCGCGGAAGTTCTGTAGGAAGAGATACATCACCAGGAAGACCAGCACGATCGCCTCCACCAGGGTCTTGAGCACCTCCTCCACCGAGATCTTCACGAAGGTCGAGGTGTCGAGCGGGTAGATCACCTTCACGCCCGGCGGGAAGTACTCCTGCAGGCGGTCGACTTCGGCGCGGACGCCCTCGGCGGTGTCGAGCGCGTTGGCGGTCGGCGAAAGCTTCACCGCGGCGGCGGCGGTCGGCTTGCCGTCGATGCGCGCCTTGATCGAGTAATCCTGGCCGCCCATTTCCACCCGCGCGACATCGCGCAGGTAGATGCGGGAGCCGTCTTGATTGACGCGCAGGACGATGTCCTTGAACTCGTCGACCTCGCGCAGCGTCGCGCGGCCCTGCAGGATGATATTGAGCTGCTGGCCTTCCACCGCGGGGAGCTGGCCGATCTGACCTACCGGCACCTGGGTGTTCTGGGCCCGGATCGCCTCGGAAATGTCGCCGGGTGTCAGCTTGAAGCTCACCAGCTTGTCGGGATCCAGCCAGATCCTCATCGCGTACTGGGTGCCGAACTGGATCACCTCTCCCACGCCTTCGACCCGGCGGATCGGGTCGAGCATGTTCGCGGCGAGGTAGTTGCCGAGGGCGATGTCGTCCATGCTGCCGTCATCGGTCGAGAGCGCGATGAACATCATGTAGTTCCGCGTGGCCTTCGCGACCACCACGCCCTGCTGCTGGACGGTCTGCGGCAGGCTCGGGGTGGCGAGCTGGACCTTGTTCTGGACCTGCACCTGCGCGGTGTCGGGGTTGGTGCCCGGCTTGAAATACAGCGTGATGATGGCGGTGCCGTTGGCGTCGCTGGCGGACGACATGTAGAGCAGGTTGTCGATGCCGTTGAGCTGCTGCTCGATCACCGAGGTCACGGTGTCGCTGAGCGTTTCCGCGGAAGCGCCGGCGTAGTTCGCGGTGATCGAAATCGATGGCGGCGCGACCGACGGGTACTGCGCGACCGGCAGCTTGGTGATCGAGATGATGCCGAGCAGGGCGATCAGGATGGAAACCACCCAGGCGAAGACCGGGCGGTCGATGAAGAAGCGGGCCATGGTGAATGGAGGTTAGGGAGAGGTGCAGACGGGACCACGGACGCGCCCGGAACGGGAGCGGCGGGCCACGGCAGGCGGGAGGCTTGGAAAGGGCTCAGCCTTTGTTCGAGAGCTGGGCGGTCTCTTTCCGGGCGGTGTCGGCGGGGGAGAATGGTTCCGGCACGACCGGAGCGCCGGGGCGGGCCTTGAGGTGACCTTCCATGATCACGCGGTCGCCGGCTTTCAGGCCGGAGGTCACGACCCAGCGGTCGCCGACGGCGTCGTCGGTCTCGATCATCCGCAGCTGGGCGTGGTCGGACTCGTCGACCACCATCACGCTGCCCTTGCCCCCCTGGACGCGGGTCACGGCGCGCTGGGGAACGGTGACCACGTTTTCCTTCACCGCCTGGATGACCCGCGCACGGGCGAACATGCCGGGCAGCAGCAAGCGGTCGGGATTGGGAAACTCGGCGCGCAGGCTGGTCATACCGGTCGACTCGTCGACGGTCGCTTCCGAAAAGAGGATCTTGCCCGGGAAGGAATACTCGGAGCCATCCTCCAGCAGCAGCGTCGCGGCGGCCTTGCCGGGTTCGATTTCCGAAAGTTCACCGCTTTTCATCGCCCGCTTCAGCGCGATCAAGTCGGTGCTGGACTGGGTGAAGTCGAAGTAGATCGGGTCGAGCTGCTGGATCACCGCGAGCCGGGTCGCCTCGTTCTGGCCGACCAGTGCGCCCTCGGTGACCTGGGCCTTGCCGACGCGACCGGAAATTGGCGCGGTGACCGTGGCGTAGCCGAGATTGAGTTCGGCGGTCTTGAGCGCGGCCGCGGCGGCCTTTTCCTCGGCCGCGGCGACTTTCACCGCCGACTCGGCATTGTCGTAGTCCTTCTTGCTGACCGCGTTGCTGTCGACCAGCGACTGGTAGCGCGAGAACAGGCTCTGCGCCTGCTGGTGGCTGGCTTCCGCCCGGGCCAGGGCGGGCGCCGCGTTTTCCCGGGCGGCTTGCAGCGGGGCCGGATCGATCTTGAACAGCAGGTCACCGGCGGCGACATCGCTGCCCTCGCGGTAGCTCTTCTCCAGGAGAATCCCGGAAACCCGCGCGCGGACCTCGGAAGTCCGGAACGCGTCGATCCGGCCCGGGAGCTCGCGGGTGATTTTCACCGTCTCGGCGACCGCCGGTTGGTAGGTCACCGCGGCCGGCGGCATCTGCGGGGCGGCGGCGACCTCCTCCTTGCTACACGAAGGAAGCAGCATGAGGGTCGTCAGGGGCAGGAAATGGATGGGTCGCATGGTGGAAGGGGTTGGAAACCGGATGAAACAGTTGTTTCGAATGAGTGTTAGTAAACACCAGATCCGGCCCGGCGGAATGACTTTGAAGTTTCCAAGCTGGTAACCTGAGGTTACCAGTCCCCGCGATGGAGCTGAGGCACCTGAGGTATTTCGTGGCGGTGGCGGAGGAGCTGAATTTCCGCAAGGCGGCCGAGCGGCTGAACGTCACCCGGCCCGCGCTCAGCAAGCAGATCAAGGACTTGGAAGAGGACACCGGGGTGAAGCTGCTGAACCGCGACACGGTGAGCGTGTCCTTGACCGATGCGGGATCGGTCTTCCTGCGGGGCGCGCGGCAAATCCTGGACCAGGTCCAGCAGACCATCCGACTCGCACGCGAGGCCCAGGACGGGCGCCAGGGGGAGTTGCGGATCGGCAGCGTCGGCCAGATTGCCGCCGGCTTCCTGCCCGAGGCCCTCAAGGCTTTCGGCGCGGAGTTCCCCGGCGTCGAGGTACTGTTCGTCGAGATGACCCCCGCCGAGCAGTTGAAAGCATTGGCCGAGGGCCGGATCCACCTCGGCTTCGCTTACGGCCGCGAGGTCGACCAGTCCCCCGGCCTCGCCAGCCTGCGCCTGGTCACGTCGATCTTCGGCGTTTCCGTTTCGAAGGAACACCCGTTCGCCTCCCGCTCCTCGCTGTCCCTGCGCGACCTCGGCAGCCAGTCGCTCCTGTGCCTCGGCGAGGAGAACTCATCCGCTCACCGGCGCAGCATCGAACGGATCTTCGAGGAAGAGGGCGTGAAGCAGGCCGCAATGCGCAAGATCAGCGGCTTCGAAGCCTTACTGACCATGATCGCCGCCGACCAAGGGGTCTCGCTGCTGCCCGAGGTGCTGGATCTCCGCAAAAGCCACGGCATCACCACGATCCCGCTGGACCTGGAGAAAGCGCAGCCGGACTTCACGATGTGGGCCGTCTGGAAGAACAACGACCCCTCGCCGCTGGTGCGGAACTTCGCCCGCATTCTCAGGACCAACCGCGGGCACCCGGGCTCCGCTCCGGACTAAGGGCTTACTTGGAAAGTGCCTTCAGCTCCGCATCACCGGGATGACGACCTTCCGGGCCGGGGATCTGGAGGGCATCGTAGGCCTTGGTCACCGCGCCCGGGGTGTCGTCCTCGACGAATCCTCCGTTCGCCAGATAGAAGCGCTTGCCGTGGACGCCGGCACTGCGGTCGAGACGCATCTCCTTGCCGTGGCCGTCGTGGGTGAAGCGGGCCCCGGTCAGCGGGAACCATTCCCCGCCCTTGCTGCGGATCCAGCCGTTGCTGAATTCGCAGACCCGGCGCTCGTCGCCGTTCTGGCCGCCGAAGTTCTCGTTGAAGGAGTACAGGCCGTGGAGGTACTTGCCATCCTTGGGCGCGCGGAACGAGGCCACCAGGTTCCAGTCCTTGGCCTTCGAGTCACGGAACCAGCCGGTGTAGGTTGTGATGTCACCTTCGGCCTCTGCCCGCATCAGGAAGTGCACGGTGTCGCCGAGTTTCCACGGATAGACGAGGTGGCTGTGGCCGCCCGTGCCCTCGTTGCCGAAGTCGCCGGCGTTCACCTTGTCGCCCTTGGCGAGAAGTTTCACCCGGTTGTCGTCGCCGACCTTGCCGCGGTCGACCGCCTCGTTGCCGGCGTCCCACACCGAAAAGATGATCCGCCTCTCGGTCGGGCTGTTGACCTGCATGCCGAAGTAGCCGCGGTGCCAGCCGGTCGCCATGTAGTAGCTCCACAACGGCTCGGTCTTCGGGGTGACTTCGAGGTAGAACCACTCGACCTCATCCTTCACCGGGTCCGGGACCGGGTAGCCGAGATGAACGGACGCGGAATTCCGCCGCTCGACGTTCGAGAAATGAGCCGACGCCGATGCCGGGCCGTCGACGACCAGCGCTTCCAGCTCCGGCAGCTCCCGGCCGTCGCCCTCAAGACTAAACTTGTAGTAGCCCGGCTTCGGAAGACTCAACTTTCCGAACGAAACGGTGTCTCCCCCGGTCGTGCCCTTCCTCTTCCAGGAAGCGGCCTTCTCTCCCTGCAAGGAAACGGTGATTCCCAGCTTCGCCTGCTTTGACACCTTCCCTTTGGTCTTCAGCGAAAGCTCGATGTCCCCCTTTTCGGAAAAGTGTCCGTACCACGCCAGGCGCGTCCCCTCATCCCAGTGGGTGAGCACGCCGTCCCCCCCCCGGCGCACCCCGCGATTCGGATCAGGCGAGCTGTAAGCCGTGAACGCCGGAACCTCGACCGCGCCCAGCGCTTGCGCCAGAAGCAGGCCAAAAACATATCGTAAAGCGCATTTTTTCATGTAGGAGATTTGCTTTACTGCCATTTACGTCAATCCCTTTCACGCCTCATGGATTCCACCAGGCGTCCAGGGCCGCCCGCATCCCGGCCATCGATGGCGGGGCTTCCGGAGCGAGGTTGGACGTCTCATGGGGATCGGCGACGACATCGTAGAACTCCACTTTCCCGCCCGCGACGTTCGCGGCATGCGGCACGATCAGCTTGTGGCGGCCATCGGTGATCCAGCGGTAGCGGAGACTCGATGCCGGCACGTCGAGGTCGACCGCGTCGTGGGTGAAACACGCGCCGGGGATGAACTCGCGCCCGTCCACCGCGGCGGCGTCGGTGAGATCGATCCCCGGCAAGCCCGCCGGCACCGGTACGCCGACGGCCTTGAGCAAGGTGGGCATCAGGTCGACCGAGGTGACCGGCTTGTCCCGGCGGACCGGCTCGATCTTGCCCGGCCAGCGGATCATGATCGGCGTGCGCAGGCCGGCGTCGTACTGGGTCATCTTCGACCGCAGCGGCGGATGCGGCGAACCGGGATTCTGGATCCAGCCGTTGTCGCAGAGATAGACCACGATCGTGTTCTCCGCCACGCCCTGCTCGTCGAGATCGTCGAGCAGCTCGCCGCAGGTCCGGTCGAACCACTCGACCATCGCGCGGTAGCGGGCGACGTGGATCGATGCAGTGGTCTCCCGGTATTTCGCCAGCAGGTCGGCCGGCGGGGTGTGCGGGTCGTGCGGCATCAAGGGCGCGTACCAGACGAGGAAGGGCTTCTCCTCGCGCTTCGCGGTGGCGATGAAGTCATGGATCGGCCGCATCGTCTTGCGGCCGATTTCCAGGCCGGCGTCACCGTGGCGCTGGCCGGTGGTCATGCCGTGGGTGAAGCCGCCGCGGGAGAAATGGCCCTGCCACCACTTGCCGCTCTGGAAGCTCAGGTAGCCGTGCCCGGCGAGCAGCTTCGGCAGGGTCGCGACCTGCTCGAGCTGGCTCGCCATCTTCTCGCGCCCCTGCTTGAAGGCGGCCGTCTGGTAGCGCGCCGGCCCCTTCGCGCCGCCCAGCGGCGGGTCGTTGCTGGTGATCTTGTGCTGGTGCGGGTAGAGCCCGGTGACCAGCGACGCGAGGCTCGGGCAGCAGACGCTCGACGGGACGTAGCCGCGCGGGAAGACCAGGCTTTCACCCGCCAGCTTGTCCAGCCGCGGCGTCTCGATCTCCGCGTGCCCCATGAACCCATAGTCAGTCCATGCCTGGTCGTCGGAGATGATCAGGACGATGTTCGGCGGGGCAGCGTGGAGGGAGGCGGCCAGCATCCAGATGACGGCCATCGCCCCGGAGAGCAGGAATCGTTTGGCGGAATGGATCATGACCCATCCTAACGGCACCTCGCCGCGGAAGATTGCAAACCATCCAACCATCCAACCATCCAACCGTCCAACCGTCCAAGCCGACTAAAGTCGGCGCTCCCTGCCTACGGCAAATCTCACACCCTCACTCCCACTCGATGCTCGCCGGCGGCTTGGTCGAGATGTCGTAGAGGACGCGGTTGATGCCTTTCACCTCGTTGAGGATCTTGTGGCTGGTCTCGCGCAGGATGTGATACGGCAGCTCCACCCAGTCGGCGGTCATGGCGTCTTCGGAAATCACCGCGCGCAGGCTGGTCGCCCACTCGTAGGAGCGCTCGTCGCCCTTCACGCCGACGGTCTTGACCGGAACCAGGGCGGCGTAGGACTGCCAGACCTTCTCGTACCAGCCGTGCTCCTTGAGCTTGCCGATGAAGATGGCGTCGCACTCGCGGATGATCTCGAGTTTCTCCTCGGTGATGTCGCCCGGGCAGCGCACCGCGAGGCCGGGACCCGGGAACGGGTGACGCCAGAGGATGTCGTGAGCGATCCCGAGCAGGGCCCCGAGGGCACGAACCTCGTCCTTGAAGAGTTCGGCCAGCGGCTCGAGCACCTTGCCCTCGGCCTGCAGCTCGAGGATGCGGTCGACCCGGTTGTGGTGGGTCTTGATCTTGGAGGCCTTCGACTTCGCATTGGACGCGCTCTCGATGACATCCGGATAGAGCGTTCCCTGGGCGAGCATCTCGGCATCCCCGACCGCGTCCCAGAAGGTGTCGATGAAGAGTTCGCCGATGATCTTGCGCTTCGCTTCCGGGTCGGCGACGCCCTTGAGGGCCGTGAGGAAGCGTTCCGAGGCGTCGATGGTCTCGATCGCCACACCCATGCGGTGGAAGTTGTTCTGGACCTCCTGGGTCTCGTTTTTCCGCATCAGCCCGTGGTCGACGTAGATGGCGCGGACGTTGACGCCCGCCTCATGGAGCAGGACCGCGAGGACCGTGCTGTCGACCCCGCCGGAAACGCCGCAGACGACCTGCTTGTTGCCGACCTTCTCGCGGATGCCCTCGATGATCTCCCGCTTGAAATCGTCGATCCGGAACGGCGCGAGTTCGCCGCAGGTCAGCAGGAAATTGTGGAGGATGCGGTTGCCCTCGTGGCTGTGGGTGACCTCCGGGTGGAACTGGATGCCGTAAAAGCGCTCGCCCCACTTCAGCGACACCGGCGTGCCGTCCTGGTTGGCGGCGAGGACGCAGGCGTTCTCCGGCAGGTCCTCGACGGTGTCCGAGTGGCTCATCCAGACCTGCGACGAAGCGGAGATCCCTTCGTAGAGGCCCTCGCACTCGACCGGCTTGAGCATGGCGGGCCCGTACTCGCGGCGGTTGCTCGCCTTGACGCTGCCGCCGAACTTGATGTTGAGCAGCTGCATCCCGTAGCACACGCCGAGCACCGGCACACCGAAGGCTTCCAGCGCGGCGAAGTCGAGATCCGGGGCATCCGCTTCCGAGGTGCTCTTCGGCCCGCCGGACAAGATGATCGCACCGGGTTTGCCGATGTCCGGGAAGTCCTCGAGCGCGTAGAGCTTGGCGAAGTAACCGAGGTCGCGGACGCGACGGACGATGAGCTGGGTGTACTGCGACCCGAAGTCGAGGATCGCGACGTGATTGATTTCCTGCATGGCCGAAAAGGGAGTCGAGGGGAATGCCGGGCTCAGGCGAGCGGCTGGTAGTTGGTCGGTTCTTCCGTGATCACGATGTCGTGGACGTGGCTTTCACGCAGGCCGCCGGGGGTGATGCGGGTGAAGGTGGCCCGCTCGCGCAACTGCTCCAAGCTCGAAGCACCGACGTAGCCCATGCCGGAGCGGAGCCCGCCCATCAGCTGGAAGATCACGTCGGAAAGCGGGCCCTTGTAAGGGACGCGGCCTTCCACGCCTTCCGCAACGAGCTTGCCCGAGCTGTTCTGGCCGTAGCGGTCGCCGGACCCCTTGCGCATCGCGCCGAGCGATCCCATGCCGCGGTAGGTTTTGAAGCGACGGCCCTGATAGTAGACGCTTTGCCCCGGGCTCTCGCGGGTGCCGGCGAGGATCGATCCCAGCATCACCAGGTCGGCCCCGGCGGCGAGCGCCTTCACCACGTCGCCGGAGTAACGGATCCCGCCGTCGGCGATCACCTTGACCCCGCGCTCGCGGCAGTAACCGGCGACGTTCTGGATCGCGGTGAATTGCGGCATGCCGACCCCGGCGATGACCCGGGTGGTGCAGATCGATCCCGGGCCGACGCCGACCTTGAGCGCGCTCGCGCCCGCCGACACCAGATCCTTGGCACCCTGCTCGGTGACCACGTTGCCGGCGACAACCGGGACATCGGAAAGCGATCGCAGTTTCGAAATCACCTCCATCACCCGCGAGGTGTGGCCGGTGGCGGCGTCGATGAACAGCGCGTCGGCCCCGGCATCGATCATCGCCTGGCCGCGCTCGACGCAATCCGGTCCCACGCCGACCGCGGCACCGCAACGGAGCTGCCCGGCCGGGTCCTTCGCGGCGTTGGTGAAAGTGATCCGCTTCTCGATGTCGGAACCGGTGATCAGGCCGACCAACTTGCCGTCGCCGTCGACCAGAGGCAGCTTCTCGATCCTGTTCTGGTAAAGGATCCGGCGGGCTTCCTCGAGCACCGTGGAGGCAGGAGCCGTGACGAGCTTGTCGCGGCAGGTCATCACGTCCTCCACCTTTGCGTCGGCGCGGTCGAGGTAGCGGACATCGCGTCCGGTCACCATGCCCTCGAGCCGGCCCTCCGCATCCACCACCGGGAAGCCGGAGAACCCGTGTTCGGCCATGATCGCGAGGACCTCGCGGACGGTCTGCTCCTTGCGGACGGTGAGCGGCTTGCGGATCACCGCGCTTTCCGAGCGCTTCACCCGCGAAACCATCGACGCCTGCTCTTCGATCGAGCAAGCCCGGTGGATCACCCCCATGCCGCCCTCGCGGGCCAAGGCGATCGCCAGCTCCGTTTCGGAAACGGTGTCCATGGCCGCCGAAACGACCGGAAGATTCAGCCGGATTCCGGCCGTCACGTGGGTCGAAATGTCCGATTCCGTGGGCAAGATCTCGCTCAACGCGGGAACGAGAAGCACGTCGTCGAACGACAATCCGAGAGAAATATCCGCCATGGCGGAGTCAAAAGAGGCGCCCACCCGCTGGCAAGAGCGAATCCCGAAAAGAGATCGCCTGGCCGATTATTTGTCGGCGAAGTCGAGCGGTGCCGGGATTGAAATCACCGTCATCCCCGCCAACTGCGCCGCCATCACGCCAGCCGGCGCGTCTTCCAGAACCAGGCAGCGCTCCGGAGCGACCCCGAGCAATTCCGCCGCCTTGAGGAAGATCTCCGGCGCCGGCTTGCCCACCGTCACGTCGTCGGCCGTGACCACTTCATCGAAGACGTCCGAAACATTCACCGCCTGCAGCGTCTTCTCGATCACCAGCCGGCTGCCGCCGGTCGCGATCGCCATCGGCAGCTTGCCGCGCAGGCTCTGGGCGAAAGCGGCGACTTCATCGATGACCTCGATCCGGTCGAGCTTGGTGAGGAAGGCCTCGCGCTTGGCGAAGGCGACGGACTCCGGATCAAGTTTCAACCCGTACTCATCATTGAGTTCTACCACGATATCCTTGGTCGGCCGCCCGCCCATCGCATAGAACACATCTTCCTTGAAGATATTACCCGCCCCATAAAGGGCAAGAGCTTCACACCATGCCTCGAAATGATAAGGCATGGAGTTCACCAAGGTCCCGTCGCAGTCAAAAATAACCGCGTCGAAACCCTCCGCCGACAGTGTGATTTCGCCAATGGTCGCCATGTGCGTAGTCCGGGTAACAGCCCCCCCTCGAATAACAAGGCTGCAAATCAAAAATGTCCGTCAGATAGGAAATTCCCCATCCTCGTAAATACCAGCCAACACCGTTTTCGGATCGGATCCGGAGGCCGAAAACGCCACTTTTCCTTTCAACACCACCCCGTCGGCAAAGCGCAGCGGGCCTTCGATTTTCAACTCCTCGCAAGCCTCGAGGGACGGAGCCCCGAGCACCCCGATGGCATCGACGAGCTTGTAGGAGTCGTCCAATTTCACCACCGGAGGGACCCCGTGGCGCGATGCCGCCAGCTCGACCCGGCCATCCGCGCCGATCTCATAGGCATCCGAGCGCAGCGCGAACAGGTCGGCGGTCGACTTCACCGGCGCGAAGCGCGAGCGCGGCACCTCGATCGCCCGCGCCCCCTCGAAGCACTCGATCGCCGCCCCCATCGCCACTTCCAGCTGGATCACCGGGGTCGACGCCTTGTCGCGGGGGTCAACGGTCTTGCGGTTGCGGATCATCGGCAGCGGCAGCACGCCGCCGCCTTGCTCCAGGCGCTCCTTGAGGAGATCCAGCCGCAACCAGATCGAGTTGGTGTTGAAGTACCGGTGCCTGTCGATGTCCTGGAAAGCGTCGAGATCACCGTCCGGACACTGCGCCACCTCGCGCAGCAGGAGCCGGCCATTGTCGCGGCGCACCGCCAGATGCCCGCCCTTGCGGTCGGCCGGCGTGCGGCGGGTTACCTCCATCAGGAACGGCGCCCCGGACTCGGCGAAGTGTTTCAGCAGTCCCGGCTCCAACACCGCGCCGAGATTGTCGGAATTCGAAACGAAGGCGTATTTCACCCCGTCCGCCAGCAGCCGGTCGAGCCAACCGCTGCCCACCAGCGCCGGGTAGAGGTCACCGTGCCCCGGCGGGCACCACTCGAGGGACGGATTCGCCGGCCATTCGACCGGAGCAAGCGTCGCCTCGTCGATCTTCGGCACCTGGTTCTGCATCAACTCGACTTCCGAGGCCTCGGCAAAACCGCCGTCGGCGTGACGCCCGAGATACTCCAGCGTGTCCTCGCTGGTGCTGAAGCTGTTCATCAGCAACAGCCGCACTTTCGAGCCGCTCTTCTCGCGCAGCGACACCAGCTGGCGCACAATCAGATCCAGGAAATTCACTCCCGGCCGCACCTCAAGGACGCTCTTCACCTTCTGCAGGCCCATGCTGGTACCCAGCCCCCCGTTCAGCTTGATCACCACCGATTGCGAAAGCAGCTCCGGATCGAACTCCGCGGCACCGGGCTCAAAGGCAGGAAGTCCGTCGGCAGGCTGGATCGTCTCTTCAGGGATCAAGCCGCTCTCCTCGCGGCAAAGCGCGTCATAATTGTAGCGGAACGCTTCAATCGCCGACTCCATCACGCCGGCGGCGCGCATTTTCTGCTCGAAAGGTCCGAAATCTCCTTGTTTCATCGCTGGTGCTTGAGGGACATGCCCGCCGGAAACTGACCGGCGTGTCGGGCTTCACGCCTCGCCTCCCACACTTCGGGCAGAGCGGCAAGAAAAATATTTTTGGCCCATGGCACAAAAATTGCTGCAATCCTGAACCTCCTCGGCTTTATTCCCGGCGTCCGCGAGATCCGCGGAATTTTTTGCCATGGCCGATGCCTCGCTCCATCAATCGCTCGGACAGCAACAGTCGCTGGCCCCGCAGATGCGACGCAGCTTGGAGATCCTCCAAGCCAACTCGATGGAGTTGCAGCAGCTGGTCCAACAGGCGCTCGACATCAACCCGGTCCTCGAGGACATCACCGAGTCGATCTCGCTCGACGAGAACTCCCCGGATCCCGAGGAAGCGGATTCGCTCGACCACCTCAACGAGACCGACGACGACTGGCGCGACCTCGAGATCATGGAGCGCCGCGCCAACCCGCGCAGCACCGACGACGAGGAGCGCCGCGAGCATCTCTACAACTCGATCGTCGCGCCGGAAACCCTCCAGCAGCACCTGTCCCACCAGCTGGACTTTTCGCTGGTCGATCCTGACGTGAAGGAGGCGACACGGCAATTGCTGGGCAACCTCGACCCCCGCGGTTTCCTCGACCTGCCCGCCCTCGAGCTGGCCTCGCGGCTGGGCATTCCGAAGAAGTCGATGGAGGCCGCGGTCAAGCTCCTCCAGTCCTTCGATCCCCCGGGCATCGGCGCCACCGGCATCCAGGAGTCGCTGCTGTTGCAGCTCGAGCGTGCCGGCGAGGGCAACAGCCTGGAATACCGGATCGTCCGTGACCACCTCGAGGAACTTGCCCGCAAGCGCTACCCGCAGATCGCCCGGACGCTCGGCACCAGCGTCGAACGCATCTCGGAGGCCGCCTCGCGGATCGGCAGACTGACCCCGAACCCCGGCGGCGACTTCGACCCCACGGGCAATCCCTACATCCAGCCCGATGTGGTCATCGAGAAGGTCGACGACGGCTTCCGCGCGCGGCTGACCAACGAGTATCTGCCCAAGCTGAAGATCAATGATTTCTACAAGGACATGCTGGGCAAGACGACCAATGACCGTAAGGCCCGCCATTTCCTCCGCGAGAACATCCGCGAAGGCCGCACCCTGATCCGTTCGCTGTCGCTGCGCCAGGAGACGATCCTGTCGATCGCCGAAAAGCTGATCGAGCACCAGCCGGCCTTCCTCGCCAAGGGCCCGCGTTTCCTGCGGCCGCTGACGATGAACGAGATCGCCGACCAGATCGACCTCCACGCCACGACCATCTCGCGCGCGGTCGCCGGGAAGTACGTCCTCACGCCGCACGGACTGATGGAGATGCGCGCCTTCTTCGCCGCCGGCTACCAGACGGCCGACGGCACCGAGGTTTCCAATGCCGGCGTGCGCGAGGCGATCCAGGACCTGGTCCACAAGGAGGATCCGGCCAAGCCGCTGTCGGACGACGCCCTGGCCAAGCAACTCAAGGAGCAGGGCATCCCGGTCGCCCGCCGCACCGTTGCCAAGTACCGCGAGCAGCTTGGCATCCTGCCTTCGCACCTGCGGAAGACCTTCTCGAGCTAGGCGGGCACCCGGGAGTAGACCCGGGTATCACGCGGCATCCCCGCCAGGTTCAGACGCTCATTGCGGAGGATTCCCTCAAGTTCGAATCCCGCGTTCTCGGCCAGCCGCCAGCTCCGCCGGTTTTCCTGGTCCGTCGTCAGGAACACCCGCCGCGCGCCAAGAGAGGAAAGGGCAAACTCCGCCAGCGCCCGGACGCCTTCCGTGACCAGCCCACGCCCGCCGTGGCCGGATCGCCCCCAGTAACCGACCTCGAAACAGCGCAGCTCCCAGTCAGGATCGTGAAGCCCCGAGCCTCCGACCATGGCGCCGCCTTCCTTGAGGAAAAAGAAAGCCATCAGGTCTTCGCCCGACAGGAACTTCTCATGAGCCCTCCGGCACGAATCTTCCGACTCCTCCGGAGTCGGCGGTGGACTCACCCACCCCAGCCACGGACGCAACTGATCCAGCGATTCGTGGATCGCCCGGTTGAACACGGCGCCGTCGCCCGGCCGCGCCGGCCGGACGATCAGCCGCTCAGTTTCGATCAGGTCCGGAAATGCCACTTTCATCCGACGCTTCCTCCTTCGTCGGGAAACCGCACCTCGCGCTTGCGCTTCTTGCGCAGGGTCACCCGCCCTCCCACCGCCTGGCGGATCGGGTCGAACAGGCTGTCCATGCCCACCGCCTTGACCTCCAGAACGACCGCCATCAACTCGCCGAGCCGCCCCTTCGGAAACCCGCGGTCATGGAACCAGCTGAGGTACTCGATCGGCAGGTCGTAGATCGGCATCCCGGCGGGCGGGCATGCCTCGCGGCCGAACTTGCCGAAGGGCATCCGCGTCCGCGAAATCTCGTCCAACAGGTTCCGGAAGTCCTCTCGATCGATCTCGGTCACCCCGCGAGACTACACGGTTTCCACTCCCGGCCCACCTTCGAAATCCTGCCGCCGCGGCTACGAAATGCATCGCGGACTGGAATCGCAGGACAAGCGCGGTGCAGCTAGGGTCCGCCCGATGAAAGACCGCATTTACCTCGGGATCCACAAGCACGTCGTCTGCATCGACCAGCGTTCCGGCGAAGAAATTTGGCGCACCGAACTGAAACGCTCGCATCTCGTCACCGTCGTGCTCTGCGACGACATGGTCATCGCCCACGCCGGCGGACATCTCTTCGGTCTCCGTGCCTCCGATGGCCACCTGCTCTGGAAGAACGAACTGGCTGGCCTCGGCTACGGCTACTGCATCATTGCCAGCGACGCGGCGACTTCCGCCGAGACCGCCGCGGCCCTCCAGATCCAGCAAGCTCAGGTCGCCGCAGCCGCGGCAGCAGCTGCAGCCGCGGCATCATCGTCCTCCTAACCGATCGCTCCAAGCAGGAGACCAAGGATCCGGAACTTGGTGATACCCTTCTTGCTGGATCGGCGTCCGGCCCGGCAGGCCCTACGACGGTTCCCTGGACGCCTCCAACAAACCCATCGCAGCCAGGATCTCCCGTCCCAGCGCCTCCCTCTTCGCCGCGTCGCCGGCGCCATTCATGTCCATGTTCAGGGCGAAGGCGTGGACCTTGCCCCGGTTTTCCACCCAGCCGACCCACCATCCGATGCCAGGGTCCGGGGCATTCTCCCAGCCCGACTTGCCGAAGAGGGCCCAACCTTCGCCGGACTCCAGCTTCACAATGTCGCGCGTCGCCTGCTGCAACCCGGGCGGGAAAGGCAGCTCTCCGGCCGCCAGTCGCGCGAGGAAGCGGACTTGCTCCACCGCGCTGATCTTCAGCGGACCATCCAACCAGAACCGGTCGACCTTGGTGCCGATGTCGCCGTTCCCGTAGCCCAGCTTCGTCACCCCGGCTTGCATCACCTCCAGCCCGGTCCGCCGCGCCAGTTCCTGATAGATCGGGACGCAGGAGATCTTGATGGCATCCCTCAGGCTCATGTCGTGCTCCCAGGCTTCGAACGACTGCGGCTTGCCACCGTAGGGCAGCACCTCGTCCACCGACTTCACCGATCCCGCCTGCAGTCCGATCAGGGTGTTGGGGATCTTGTAAGTGGATGCCGGAACGTAGCGAGTCTTCGCACGCTTCTCATCGTGGCCCGAAAGTTGACCCGATCCCACATCGAGAACCACGAACGTGCCCGAGACCTCCTCGCGCTCGAAAGCCTTGGCCGCCGCCGCACTCTCCACCCATTCCGCGGCAGAAAGCCGCATTCCCAAAACAGCAGTAGCTCCAATGACAAGCCAAGCGGATCGCATGAAGGAACCCAAGCACCGGGGTGTGCCGGATGCAAACGGAACGCCACTGAAGCCCGCACCTGCATCGACGTCCCACAGGCCGCCTTCGTCGAGCCCTTCACTTACCGAGCGGACCGCCACACTTCCAACATTCCGCGAAGGTCCCCGGGCTGGTTTCCCCGCAGCTTGGACAAGTGAGTTCTTCCTCCACCTCCGCGGGGCGGCTGGCCAGGTAACCGCGGATGATCTCCACCGCCCGCTCGACGTCGCTCTCGTCGACAACGCACAAGGCGGGCGCGAATTCGGTGATCGCGATGGCCGTCGCCGAGAGGTCCTCGTTTCGGACGAACGTGGCGATGCCCGCGGACTCCAACAGGCCCTGGAGATGGCCCACCGTCGCCTTGTCCTGATTCCGGAATAGTTCAATCATGATGTTATGGGACCTAACCCATAGCCGATTTTCCCGAGCGATCAAAGCGGCATTCGATGGTGCAGCGCCGGGCCTTGCCGCATCACGGCCCGAACCTTAGCCTGCCACCATGAAGCGCCTGATCTTGCTCCTCGGAATCATCGTCGTGGTCCTCGCGGTCGCCAATCCGAACGAAGCCGCCTTCCGCGAGCACATCCGGGAAAAGCAGGGCATCGCCGGCTCCCTCGGCATCGCCGTGACCGATCTTCTGGCCGGCGGCAAGGGCGGCATCCGGCGCGACAATTACCTCGTCGCCAGCCGTTTCTACATCGGCGGCGACGGCATCCTCCCCCGCCAGGACCTCGCGTGGGGTGTCGGTGGCATGTTCTTCGAAAACAGCAACTGAGCGACGCCAGTTGTCCGCCCCGATCCTCCATCTCGTGGCTTTCCTTCCGTCCGCTGCACCCGGTAGCATGACCCCGTGAATCCACCCACCACACGCCTCCAGCCGACGACCCGCCTGCACCCCGCCGGCGGCTTCGATCCCTCGCTCCGTCACGCCGGCCAATGCCTGCTGTGGGGATGGATCCTCATCGGCGGGGCCTGCGTCATGGCGCTGGTACCCATCGTCGGGTTCCTGGCGTGGATCATCGGCCCGCCCCTCATCGTGGCGGGATTTGTCCTGGCCGTCATCGCCATGACCAAGGGCCGTACCGGCGGCGGCATCGGGCTTTTGCTGTTCTCGCTGGTCGTCGCCCCGGCCACCCTCTTGTTCGCCCCGATCGTTGTCACGATGATCGGCGGCGCCGCTGCCAGCGCGGCAGGTGCCGGCAAGCTGCCCAAGGCGAGCCCGCCGCCGGGCTTCGTCCCCGCCGACTTCGACCCGCAAACCGACGACTACCCGGTGGAAGTCGAGGACAACGGGACGGGCGAATGATCCGGTCATTCCCCGGGACCTAAACCCGGAACAAGCCGCCGCGTTTTCCGGCCAACACGGCCGCTCCGGTGATCGCGATCGCCAGGAAGACCATCGCCCACACGCCGAGAGCGGCGGCGAGCTCGTGGCCGTCGCCGAGCGAGGAAAGCAGCATGTAGATCGTCTTCGTGATCGGATAGTGCTCGGTCTGCTGGGCAAGGATCAGGCTGTCGCTGACCTCCAGCATGGCGAAGGCAAAGGCGAGGATGCCCCCCGCCGCAAGGTTGGCGCCGATCAAGGGCAGCGAAACCTTCCGCAAGGTCCGGAACCATCCGGCACCCAGCGAACGGGCGGCTTCTTCGAGGGCGGGGTTGCTTTGCTGCAGGCCGGCCACCGCCGAGCGCACGACATACGGCAAGCGCCTGACGGCGTAAGCCACGATCAACAGCATTGCCGGGCTGCCGTCCTTGCCGATCAGGAAGTAGAGCGGCCGGCCTTCCTGGGAAAGCGCGAGGTAGCCGAAGGCCAGCACCAGCCCGGGCACGGCAAGCGGCAGCATCACCAGCGCATCGAGCAGGGCCCGGCCCTTGATGGTGCTCCGGACGATCACCCAGGCGATGACAATCCCCAGCACCAGGTCGATCAAGGTGGCTCCGGAAGCGTAGATCAGGCTGTTCTTGATCGACGGAACCACGAAGGGGTCGCCCAGCGCGTCGACGTAATGCTCGAAGGTCAAGGCGAGCGGCAGCACCGTCTGATACCAGTCGTCGGAGAGGGAAAGCAGGACCACGCCGAGGTGCGGCAGAGCGGCCACCAGGAACACGAAGCTGAACACCATGGTGCAACCGAGAGAGCGCAATCCGGTCAGTTTGACCTCGCCGCCACGGCCCTTCGGGCGCGGCTGGCTGCCCGATGTCTGACGGCCGAATAGCGCCTTGGTGACGCCGAACACCAGCGCCGAGATGACCAGGATGATCGCCACCAGCGCATAGGGGGCCGGATTGCCGGACAAGTCCTTGATGCCATCGAACACCTGCACCGGTGCCACCCGGGTGTAGTCGAAGACCAGCGGCACCCCCAGTTCGGTGAATGCCCAGACAAACACGATCGCCGATCCCGCGAAGATCCCCGGCATCGCCAGCGGCAGGGTGACCCGCCACAAGCGCCGCGCCGGCGGGCAGCCGAGGTTTTCCGCCGCCTGCTCCATCGCCGGGTCGAGGTTCGACAGCGCCGCGGTGATGTTCATGTAGAGAATCGGATAGAGGTGCAGCGCGTTCATCGCGACGATCCCCCAGAACCTGCCCTTCGCCAGCCAGTCGACCGGGCTCAGGGGATTCATGATGCCGGCGTCGATCAACAGCGCGTTCAGCGATCCCTCTACCCCGAGCATGTGCTTGATCCCGATGGCCCCGACGAAAGGCGGCAGCACCAGCGGGATCAGGATCATCACCCCGAGCGCACCGCGGCCGGCGAAGTCGTAGCGGTGCGAAAGCAATGACAGCGGGAAGGCGATCAGGAAGGTCGCGAGCGTGCTTGCCAAACCCAGCGCGAGGGCATTCCAAAGACCCTCCCGATAGACCGGATTGCGGAAAACGTCGCCGACGAAGGCGAAGGTCAGGGTTCCGTCCGGAAGCCGGAACGCTTCCCCGATCACCGAGACCGCGGGATACAGGAAAAACACCGCGAACAGGACGCTGACGATCGCGGTGACGGTGATGGCAGCCTTCCGGTTCACAGGCGTCCTCCTTTCGCGGCGAGCGCGGCCGCTTCCTGGTAGTTGGCGCGGAAGGTCGCGGAAATGCCCGACATCAAGCGCATGGTCGCCAGCGGGTCCTTCTTGGCCATCAAGGGAACGATCTCATTCATCAGGCGATCGTAGGTGACGTGGGAGACGTCGAAGAACACCCGCCCGCCCGCACTTTCCTCGAGCGGCACCGCCATGCTCTGGTGCAATCGCATCGTCTGCCAGGCACCGGTCATCTCCTGGTGCGGATCGATGCACATCGCCCGGAAAATCTGAGCCAGGGCCTTGAAGGCCGGTCCGGTCAACTCCTTGCGATACTCGAAGCCACCGCCGCGCTCGTAGGGCAAGGCATCGGGATCGGAGAAGTTCGCCAGCAATTCCGTCGTGTAGAGGTCGCGGCGGATCGGCAGGCGACGCGGCGAGGTCTCCCGCGGGCCACCCGGCGTGCCGACCTTCAGGTTCCACAGCAACTGGCCCTCGCGGCTGAGGCAGAAGGCAACGAACTCCTGGGCGATCTCCGCGTTGGGCGCACCGCGCAGCACCGCGACGGGATCGACGCTAATCGACGTGCCGCCGTGCGGTGCCGTCCACACCAAGCGCGATGGACCGCGCTTGCCGAGTTTCTCGGTGAAGGAGCGGCCGTAGAAGTCGATGCAAGTTCCCGCGGCGGCGTCGCCCTGGGCCACGTCGTGGGGCACCTTGCTGGCGGAGTCGGTGAAGTAGCGGGCGTTCGCGGCCAGCCGCTGCAGCAGGTTGAGGCCGTTCTTCCAACCCTCCTCGCGGCTTTCCGGCGAGTCGCCCTTTTCCTCGATCACCGACTGCATCTGCTCCTGGATCATCAGTTCGAACATCCGCCCGACCGATCCGCTCTTGGTCGGATCCGCCAGCGCGAGGTAGCCGGCATAGGCCGGGTTGCCCAGGTCCGCCCAACGCTGGGGAGGCAGCACCCCGAGACGCTTGATGGCGTCGCGGTTGTAGCAGATGCCCATCTGGGAAAGACAGCACCCGACCCAGCGGTGCTCCGCGTCATAGTAGTTCTCGCCGGTGAACGTTGCCGGGATGACATCCTCCGCGAACAATTCGGGATGCTCGTCGAAGACGGAAAGCTTCACGAAGCGCCCCTTCTCCGCCTGGGCCTTGAAATCCGGCTCGCCGCCGCCGAAGAACACATCGATTCCTACGCCAGTATTACCGATCTCATCCGCCGCTTTGTACGAGCTTTCCAGCACCCGGGCGATGTCCGAGGTGCCGCCCGGGATGCGCCAACCGATGTTGAGCGAACGCCCGGTCTTTTCTTTCCAGTGGCGGGCAAAGGCCTCGCCGAACTCCGAGCGGATCGTCTCGTTGTGAGGCGTGATGATCACCAGCTGATCGTCGCCTTGGCCGACCCGCGCCAGTTCGGAATTCCTCCGCAACACGATCGGCGCGGCGATCACCGACACCAGCAGGGCCAGGATGGGAAGCAGTCGTCGCATGGCAGGTCAGGCTTCAAGCACCACAACGTCCGAATGACGGGCAGAGATCTTCACCACCTCGTCGCCGGGTTCGCGGACCAGCAGCGGATTGAGCTCCACCACCTGCTGCGATCCGATCGCGGTCTGCACCACGTACTGGATGCGCTGCCCGAGGTAGCTGCGCTCGATGATCTTCCCGGTGATTCCATTTTCGCCGGTGGCGGGATCGATCCGCCAGGCTTCCGGACGGACCGACAAACGGACCTCTTCCCCGGGGCCCGGCACCCAGCCCTCGCGGGTCAGGCGGCCGACCAGAGGACCACCCGGGGTGTCGACCATCACGAATCCTCCCCGCACCTCGAGGGTGCGCCCCCGGATCAAGTTGGTCTCGCCGATGAATCCGGCCACGAAGGCCGTGACGGGGTTCCGGTAAACATCCTCCGCGGTGCCGAGTTGCTCAATCCGGCCGCGGTTGAGGACGGCCATCCGGTCCGCCATCGAAAGCGCCTCCTCCTGGTCGTGCGTCACGTAAACCGCGGTCAGCCCGCCCTCCTTGACGATGCGGCGGATTTCCCGGCGCATCTCGATCCGCAACTTGGCGTCGAGGTTCGACAGCGGCTCGTCCAGCAACAGGCATTTCGGCCGCACCACCAGGGCGCGGGCCAGGGCGACCCGCTGCTGCTGGCCGCCGGAGAGCTGGTCGATCCCGCGCTCGCCCATCCCCGCCAGGTGCACCAGTTCCAGCGCCTCGCCCACCCGCTTGCGGATCTCGGCACGGTCGACTTTCCGCTCCTCGAGGCCGAAGGAAACATTCCGCTCGACGCTCAGGTGCGGCCACAGGGCGTAGCTCTGGAACACCATCGCCGCCTCGCGCTTGTGCGGCGGCAACTTGGTCACGTCCTTGTCGCCGAAGGAAATCGTCCCCGAAGTCGGCGTCTCGAGACCCGCGATGCAGCGGAGCAGCGTGGTCTTGCCGCAGCCGGAGGCCCCGAGCAGGAAGAACAGCTCGCCCCCGGCCACTTCAACGGACACGCCATCCAGCGCCGTGACGCTGCCGAACTTCTTGACGATGGAGGTGGCTTGAATCGAATCCATGAGGCGTGCGGCCATGCTTTCCGGGAGGCGGGAGCATGCAAGCGGGAAGCATGCCTGAAAAGAAATCCCGATTTGAGCAAAGATTCTCTTGCCAACCCGTCCCCTCCCCCATAAATCCGCGGCCCACCAATGACCAACGTGCTCGGGTGGCGGAATTGGTAGACGCGCTAGACTAAGGATCTAGTGGAGCAATCCGTGGGGGTTCGAGTCCCCCCTCGAGCACCATCCCTTTCACGATCAACCCCAACGGTTCTCCCCGCTGGGGTTTTTCTTTTCCAAGGAGAACCTGGCGGACGAGAACTCCTGTCGAGCGAAGCGAGACTGCCTCTGGGGGGGGCGAATGCATAGGGAGCGTTCGCGACCGCCCCCCCCTTGGCCGAGGGCCACAAATCTGCATGGACGGAGCGCGGCGAGTTGTTGGGATTGTCGACGCTTAACAGCCGCCCCGTTGGGCGCCGTGCTGGCGGTTTGCCCCGCCTCCATTTCCCCGGCGCGCGGCCTTGTGTTCGCGCGTTATCGCTGAGACGTTGATATGGCTGATGGGTTGTCAAGTGGTTCACTGCCTCCAATAGGACTCGGTAGCGCCGCCTCAAGTCACTGGCGCCGCCCGCCCTCAAACGTTATGCAGAGATTAGAATGATAGTCACCTCCATCGTCTACGAACCATGGGAGAGCATCTACATGTGGTTCATGGCTCCAGGCTTTCTCACATGGATTGCTGCTACGATCTGGTGGTCGAAGAGGAAGTCACTATGGAGTCCAGTGATTATCCAAGGCATTGGAACTTTCGAGGTCGCCTTTGGGGGAGTCGCCGCATATTTGGCTGGAATCGCATCAAGTGGGGCTGCGGTTGCCTTCAGCGGATCATGGGACCCATCATTAGAAGCAGCTGATCGCGCCTTTTTTAGTGAAGTCGCGCTAATTGCATGGGCGGTTCACTGGATCTTACTGTTGGGCACTTTGATCACTATGGTCGCGACTATTAGAAGTAGAATGAAGAGTGCACAAGGCGCTGCTGGCGACGGTCACGAGCCACCCCATTGATTTCGTGCCCGCTTCCGCCGCGGATGCGCCCTAGCGCTCGCTCAAGAAGTACCTTCAGACCTGCAATGATCGCGAAACTACAGCCAGCACTCTTCTCGGCACTCTACGGCGTCGCTGGAGTGATCAATGCCGCACTAGTAGCAGGTGGCCTTCAGGCTTTGGTAGCCGCTGCTGGGATTTCCTGGCTTGGTAGGAATGGATGCTTCCTAGTTGCTATGATCGAGACGGTCGGCTTCGCGATTGTGAGCTCTGATTACCTCCTCAGGCGAACGCGTGCTGATCAGATGGATCGGAAGAACCCGGGCTAATCGGAACACCAGATCTGGCGCACTTGAATCCTGAATCGAAGCCGAATCGGCTTCCGTGGATTGGTTGCCCCCCAGCCCATCATTCCTTCTAGACCTTCCCCCGTACCGTCAGACCGACCTTCCGGTAGCCCTTGAGGATCCCGTCGCTTCCGGGTCGCCACCGCTCCATCGGCCGTCTTCAGGGCCACGGTGGTCTGATTGCGCACCAGCTTCCTCCACTTGTCGAGAGTCACGCGAAGCCTCCAGTACCGCTCGCTCTTGTCCCGGCCCAGGTGGTGAAAGTCGCTCCATCTCACGGCAACTGCGCTCGGAGTGCCCGGCGGTTGCCAGAGCACCAAGCGCCACCGACGGCGTTTCATGATCCGGAACGCGCACACCACGCAGCCAGTTCTCCACCGTTTTCGGTGGCCGGTGAGAGCACGGCGAAGGCCCCGCGCGCCACTCCCGGCGGCGTCCGGGAGACGCCACCCGGAAGGGATTCGCACTCCCCCAAATGTGCTAGATCGTCCGTTTTCCCGGGGAAATCCCGTCTAGTGGGCTATAGTCGCGGACCGCAGTCCCGAAACCCAACCCACGAAGCCTGCGACACGGGCATGCCCCGCATGCGGGATTCGTTCAGCTTCATGAGCCGCATTCCCACCCTGAATCGACCAGAGCCCATTTCCCGGCCCGCGGTTCTGGCAGGCATCCTTGCTTGCCTGACGGCTCCTCCTCTTTGCCACGCCCAGCTCCCCGCGGGAAACTGGCAGTATTCCTGGGGAGACGACTTCTCGGGCACCACGGTCAACACCAGCAAGTGGGACATTGCTTCACCCGCCTGGACCATGCCCAACAGCCTTTCGACCGCTTCGGCAAGCAAGGTGCGGCTGGAGAACGGTGCCCTGGTCCTCGATGCCACGCGCACCGCCACGAGCGGAAACCCTCAATTCTCGTCGGGTTCGGTTTCCACCTACTCCAAACCGAAATTCACCGGATCCTACATCGAAGCCCGCATCTGGCTCCCCAACACGCCCGGCTCCTGGCCGGCCTTCTGGGGCCTTTACGACGGTTGGCCGCCGGAAATGGATATCATGGAGTATCCCGTCGATACCGCGGCGGGCAGCGGCTACGCGCTGGACCAGTACCACACCGCCTTCCACTACACGAACCCCAGCGGCAGCGCCGCCGCCGGCGCCGGCCAGGTGAATCCCGGCGGCATCGGTGACCTCAGCGGCGCGTGGCACACGTTCGGTGCCAACTGGGTCCAGAACAACTCGGTGACCTTCTACTTCGACGGCCAGCAGGTCAGCTCGTTCAACAACCCGACCGAAGTCGCGGAAATGGCGAACATGTACCTGATCCTCGACTACGCGGTCGGCGGTTGGCCGGGCACTCCCAATACGACCGAATGGCCGCTCGGCTTCACCGCCCAGACCAAGGTCGACTGGGTCCGCGTGTGGAAATCCGCGACCGCCAGCTCCACCACCTGGACCGATGCCAGCGGCGTCAGCACCGACTGGAAGGCTTGGGAAAACGGCGGTTCATGGAACAACGGAGCGCCCAACCTCGGCGGTGTGACCGCCAACTTCGGCACCCTCAGCGGCATTTCGGAGCGGTTGATCGACATCATTGCAGGCGGCAATGGCCCGCGCACCGCGAGCATCATCCATCTCGACGGCAGCACCCGCTACAAGATCGGTTGGCCGACCGACCGGCTGGTGCTGGGCTGCGGCAACGGCGGCGCCATCCAGCCCGCCATCAACGTGGCCGCCACCACGACCACCGATCACGAATTCTGGACCGGGCTCGAGTGGGCGGGAACGCTCAACATCAACAATAGCTCCGCCCATCCCCTGCTCCTGACCGGCCCGGTCGCGGGTGGCGACAGCATCACCATTGACGGTCCCGGTGCCGTTGTTTTCGAGAACAACGGCAATTCCTACAACGGCACGATCATCGACTCCGGAGCGGCGGGCCCCGGCATCGCGCGCGCCCGCAGTCAGAACGCGCTCGGGTTCGGGCCGGTCGTGATTGGCGAGCAGGGCAACGCCACCACCGCACGGCTTGAACTCGAAAACGGAGCCACTCTCCCCAACGCGATCTTCCTGAACGGCCGCAACAACGACTCCGCCGGCATCGTCAACAACAGCGGCACCAACACGCTCACGGGCATTGTCAGTTCCCAGGTCGGCGGTGACCGCTATTGGCTCCAATCCGACGCCGGCATGCTCACGCTGACCGGCGGAACGGGCTTCGGCAGCGGCGGGCCCGCCATTCGTAGCAACGCAGGGGGGACACGCACCTTCACCCTCAGGGGCAACGGCGATGGCAAGGTGAACGGCACTATTGAAAACGGCAGCGCCGCCACCGTGAACCTCGTGAAGGCCGGCAATGGAACGTGGACACTGGGAGCCCCGAACACCTACTCCGGCACGACCACCCTCTCCGCCGGCACGCTGGTGGTGGATGGGACCACCGGCAGCGGGGCCATGACCCTGTCGAGCAACACCACCCTTGGCGGCGGCGGAACCATCAATGGCAACCTGACCGCGCCGTCCAACTCCACGGTCCGTGTCGGCGACAGCGGCTTCCCGCTCGTCTCGGCCACGACGTTTTTCCCGATCGATGATTTCAACAACTACCCGGCCGGCTCCACGACCGCGGCCACCGGTGGCGTGTGGAACGGCGAGTTCGTCGGCACCGGCAACTCGAACATCGTGGCCAGCGACTCGGGTCTGGCGCTCGAAACCAAGGGCGGGGCCGCCTGGCGCGGGGGTGAAGCGGATCTCACCCGGTGGAATGCGGGAATCGACGTGGACAAGACCGCGACCGTCTTCTTCCGGATGAAAGCCGTCGGCACCGGGTTTTACGACATCATGACGGGCCTCAGCCCGGACGTGAGCAACATCGACACGGTCAACGCATGGCAGGATTTCGCGGTGATGCCCTTTGTCAATGGCGCCGCCGGCAGCAGCCTCGCCTACAAAATGGGCGATGCCGGGCTCCCCGGCGACGTCATCTTCAACATGAGCACGAACGTTTGGTACAACGTCTGGCTGGTGGTGAACAACGACGCCGAAACCTACAGCGTGTATTGGTCGACCGGCACCAACCACGGGACCTTCGGAGGCACGGCCACGATCTACCGCAATGGCTTCACCCATACCGCCCTCGACGCGCTCGCCTTCATGGCCGCCGGTGATTCCTCCACTTCGCTCCAGGTCGACGACATCTACATCGCCGCCGGATCGGCCACTCACAATCCCTTGAACTCGCCGAGCGCGCCGCCGGTGCCGCTGGCGAAAACCTTGAATGTCGGAGGCAGCTTCACCCTTGCCTCCGGGTCCACCCTCGAACTCGACGTGTCCACCGGCGCATTCCACGACAAGCTCGTGGTTGGGGGCGCATTCAACGCCAGTGGAACGCTCAAGGTCACGCTCGATCCCGCGCAACCCGCTCCCGTCTTGGGTGACAGCTTCGATCTCTTCGATTCCGCGGGCGGCACGATCGCTTTCGCCAGCTACAACCTGCCGGCACTTGCCCCGGGGCTGAAGTGGGACACCAGCGCGATTTCCACCGGCGTTCTCAGCGTGGTGACCGATCACACCCAGTACGCCGGGTGGGCCCTCGACCAAGGGTTTGAACCCGGCGAGAACGGTCCGGACTTCGACATTGAACCGGACGGAGTGAGCAACGCACTTGAATGGCTGCTGAATGGCAACCCGACTGCCGCGGATCCCGGAAAGCTACCCCAAGGCCAGCGCCAGACGGTCACTGGCACCGAGTGGTTGGGCGCGAACCCGGCGAAACAGTACCTCAGCCTGACCGCCACCGTACGGAAGAATATCACCGGTTGGACGCTCGCCGCCCAAGCCGCCAGCTCGCCCGACCTGCTCGATGCGCCCGGATCGTCCGACAGCATCTACACGAGACAGCTCAACAACCTGGGCGATTTCGAAGAGCGCGAGTGGATCTACAAGCTGCCCATGGAGGACTTGGATACCGGATTCATGCGCTTGAAATTGACCGAGGATTGAACGTCCAACCGGCACACTCCGACGCAAGCGAGAGGGAGACTTCCGATGCTGCCGCCTGCAAGCCGCTCCGGTCGGGAACGGCGCACAACCCGAATCTGGATTGGCACTCAGAATCGAGGCACGATTCCCTTCCTACTGTCTCAGGCATATCCGGAATGGAGGCTTTGCGTGCGGGACAAAGCTGGGAGCAGAAGTGGCATCGCGGCGTTGTTAGAGCGCGCCATTCTCCTTCTCCCGCATACACCATCGCCGCCATGACGGGACCGACGGACGCGAGCTCGATGTTTTGCCGCATCGACGCCGGCATCCGAGGTGCTAGCGTGCTCGACTGTGGACCACGGAATCGTCCAGGACATCGCCTGGTGCATCATCGCGGCTTGGATCGCCGGGGTGTTCTGCCGCGTGGTCCGGCAGCCCCTGCTGATCGCCTACCTGGTGGCCGGATTCGCGATCGGGCCGCACGGCCTGAAGTTCATCACCAATCCGGAGTCGATCCGCACGATGTCGGAAATCGGCCTGGCCCTGCTGCTGTTCATGATCGGGCTGGAGATGGACCTGAAGAGAATGCTCGGCTCGGGCCGGGCGATCACGATCACCGCCGCGGTCCAGATTTCCGGGGGCATCGCGCTGTGCTGGCTGCTCTCCGCCGCCTTCGCCCCGGTGATGGACCGGCTGGAGGCCTTCTACCTGGCGGTGGCGGCCGCGATGAGCAGCACGGTGATCATCATCAAGCTGCTCCACGACAAGCGCGAGCTGGAGACCCTCGCCGGCCGCATCACGGTCGGGATCCTGGTGATGCAGGACATCTTCGTCATCCTCTTCCTCGCCATCCAGCCCAGCTTGCGCGACCCGGCGCTGGCCCCGCTTGCCATCGCCCTCGGCAAGGTGCTGCTGCTGGTCGGGGCGGCGTATGTTGTCAGCCGCTTCGTCCTGCCTCCGGTTTTCAAGCTGGTGGCCAGCCAACCGGAACTGGTGCTGGTCGGCGCGCTGTCGTGGTGCTTCGCCATGGCAGGCTTCGCCGGATCCCTGGGACTCTCGCGGGAAATGGGCGCCCTGATCGCCGGGGTCCTGCTCTCGACCTTCCCCTACACCCTCGACGTGGTGGCGAAGGTTACCAACATCCGCGACTTTTTCGTCACGCTGTTCTTCGTCTCGCTCGGCATGATCATCCCGGCGCCGACCTGGGACTACCTGATCTGGTCGCTGGCCTTCAGTGCGGTGCTGGTGGTCACCCGCTTCGCCACCGTGTTTCCGACGCTTTTCCGGATGGGAATGGGCCACCGGATGAGCTTGGTGCCGGCGATCAACCTGAGCCAGCTGAGCGAACTGTCGCTGGTGCTGCTCGCGATCGGCAAGGCCGCCGGCGATGTTTCCGACGAGACCATCAGCATCACCGCCTTCGCCTTCGCCTTCCTCGCGGTGGGCTCCACCTATGCGATCCTAAGAAACGACACGCTGGTCCGCCGCTTCTCGCCCTGGTTGCGGAAGCTCGGCTTCCCCGACCAACCCCGGGGAGACCAGGACGCGGGAATGGGTGAAAAGTCCCCGACGGTGTTCCTGCTGGGCTTTTCCTGGACCGCGAGCTCGCTGCTGGAAGAGCTCTCCCGCCGCAAGCCCGCGCTGCTGCCTCGCCTCAAGGTCATCGACTTCAACCCCGAGACCCACCACAAGCTCCGCGAGCGCGGCGTGCCGGTCGTCTACGGCGACATCAGCCAGCGCGACGTCCTCGAACACGCGGGGATCGGCGACGCCGAGGTGATCATTTGTTCGTTGCCGGACAGCATCCTGCGCGGCGCCAGCAACCAGCGGATGCTGCGGCAACTGCGCGCCCTCAACCAGGACGCGGAAATCATCGTGCATGCTGAACGGATCACCGACGTTCACGAGCTCTACGCCGCCGGGGCGAGCTTCGTGGTGATCCCGCGTTTGCTCGAGTCCGGCGACCTGATGGGATTGCTCGACGCGGTGGAGAACCAGCTGGTCGCGGAGTTCCGCAGCAAACAGCAGGCGCGACTGGCGGGCCGGGACGAAATCGTTCCATGACCGCCACGCCGCGACGACCCATCGCGGGGACATGAAGAGAGATGGACCTGCAGCGCGATCTGCCGTTGGATGTTCTTCCCATGAAGCTGCTGTTCGCCGCCGACTTGCACTACGCGCTCAAGCAATTCGACTGGCTCGCCGCCCGGGCCGGCGAGTGCGACGCGCTGGTCATCGGCGGTGACCTGCTGGATCTCGCCGGCCGGCTGGAGATCGACGTCCAGGCCGTGGTGGTGGAGAAATACCTGCATCGCCTCAGCAAGCAGACGCGGGTGATCGTCAGCTCCGGCAATCACGACGGCGACCATCGCGACGCGACGGGCGAATCCCGCGCCCGCTGGCTCCGCGAGATGAAGGGCGAGCGACTCCACGTCGACGGCGAGTCGCTCGACGTCGAGGGCATGCGCATCACGGTGTGCCCGTGGTGGGATGGTCCCGTCTCCCGCGCCGAGGTCGAACAGCAACTCATCGCCGCCCAACCACCTCCCGGCGTCCCGTGGATCTGGGTTTACCACGCGGCGCCGGAGGGCCCGCTGAGCTGGACCGGCCGCGAGTTCGCCGGCGACTCGACGTTGTCCGGCTGGATCGAACGCTTCTCACCCCACATCGTCCTGTCGGGCCACATCCACAACGCCCCTTTCTACGCCCAGGGCTCCTGGATCGACCGCCTCGGACAAACCTGGGCCTTCAATCCCGGCCGGCAAATCGGCGGCTGCCCGTCGGTGTTGCTGTTCGACCTCGAACGGCAGGAAGTCAGCTGGCATTCCGACGATGGCGTCGAAGCCCGCACCCTGACCGGCTAGGATTTTCCGGTGGGTTTCTTCTGCCGGTGCATCAGGGTGCTCAGGACATCGTCGACCATGCCCAGGTGATCGTGTCCCTCGTACTGGTGTTTCACATCCACCAGGTAGCGGTTGAGGGTGTCGATGCGGTGAGCCAGCAGCTCGGCGACATGCAGGCTCGCGGCCGGGGATGAAGCCAGGAATTCCCGGGGCTCGGGAATGGAAGCGAAGCGCGACGGCACCAAGGTGCGGACGCTGGCGGTGCATGGTCCGCCCAGCAGCAATGACATTTCCCCGAAAACAGACCCTACTTCAGCGGTCCGCGCCACCCGGACATCGTCCCGCATCACCTCGACCTCCCCGCCGAGCAGGACGTAGAGGATTTCGCAGGGCTGGTCCTGTTCCAGGATCACCTCTCCTGCCGCGAGGTCGAGGGTCGGATGATGGGACACGGCGTCGAGAAATGGATTCATGGCATGAAACGCTTTAACGGTTCCCGGACCCGCTCAATGGAGCAGATACGGGGCCAGCCGGGGCTCGTCACGGTCGGATGATTCCCGCCGCAAGGATCGCCACGTAGGCCGCCTTGCATCCGAGGTGGAGCAACTGGTCGGCCGCGTAGCCGTACTTCCCCTCGCCCTTGCCGAGGTCGATGAGCCAGTGCAAGACCAGCTCGACCGCGCCGAGGACCACGCTGCCGGAAACCAGCCACACCCCGCCGGCATGAATCAGCGAGTGGGCGGTCAGGGCGATGAACCACTGCAGCGAACTGCCGGCGTGCTTCCGCTGCTTCTCCCGCGCCAGATAGTCACCCTGCAGCGGGAAGTCCGCCATGGCATGCGCGATGGCGAAGGCAAAGAACAGGGCGAGCGGACCACTCTGGAGGAGAATGGTCACGCGCGGGGTTTCCAGAAACTGTGGAGGGCCGACTTCTCTTCGGATTCCGCGAGCTTGGCGTTCATCGCGCGGATCCGGTGACCGGTGGAACGCAGCAAGCCTTTCATCAGGGAAACCCCCGCAACGGGATCCCCGTCGAAGAGCCCTTCGAGTTCCTCGGCCGAGATTTTCCAAATGAGGCACTCGCTGCGCGCGATCACCGAGGCGCTGGCCTTGTCCGGATCGAAGATATTGATCTCGCCGAGGGAATCCCCTGATCCCAACGCGGCGATCAAGAGGTTGCGTCCGCCGGCGCCCGCGACCACGTGCAGCAATCCGGACAGCACCAGGTAGAGATTTTTTTGCGAATCCCCCTCATCGATCAGCACGTCACCCGCGCGGGGTCGCACGAAGGACCCGAACGAGGCGAGGAAGGCCCGGTGCGAAACATCCATGTCGGCAAGAAAGCCGATGGCCGGCAACTCAGGTAGGGGAGAGGAGTTCATAATGGAGTCACCGTTAACATGGCGACCCGAACCGCCGCCTGCTAGCAGGAAATCACTCGTGGCGCGGTTCGGTCGCTTCAGCTCCGCAGCGCCGAGATCTCAACGTTCGCCTGGCGGAGGCGATCGCAGACCTGGAGCGCGATTTCATTCAGGATTTTCACTTTCAAATTCGGATGCTGCCGGCCGACCTCGTCGAACAGGGCGCGCCCGATGACCCGGCAGGTCACCGGGGAAATGGCAACGACGTCGGCGGACCGGGGTGAGCCGTCCAGGAACGCCAGCTCGCCGAAACTCATGCCGGAGGAAAAGACGTCGAGCCGCTGGTAGCGGTTGTTGCCCAGGAGCAGTCGGACCTCCGCGCAGCCGTCGGTGAGGAGGAAAAGTTCGTCCGCCCGCCCGCCGGTCTGGATGATCGTCTCCCCGGCGCCGAAGCTCCGGGTCTCCATCTGGTCCTCGAGAAGCTGGAGCTCATCCTCATCGCAGCCGGAAAGCAACGCGCAGCCCGATAGCGGCACCGGCGGCGCTTGCGGGATATGGTCCGGCATCACCCGCGCCAGGAGAGCGTCCTCGCAGGCCTCGAGCGCCGCATCCTCGTTGGCGAACAGGGCATCGTCGCCGAGTCCCGCCTCCGACAGCGCCTGGCCGTGGCGACCGGCGTGGCAACAGGTGAGGCGCACCCCCACGGCGTGCAACTGCTCCCACACCTGATGCAGCATGCGCAGGGAGACGGCATCGACCGAGAAGACGTTGCTGAAGTTCAGGATGATGTGCTGGCAATAGGCGGCCTGCTTCACCAGCTCGCGGATCACCGGTTCGAAGGTTGAGAACAACAAGGGACCCTGAAGTTCCAGCACCCGGATGCGGTCGCCGTAACGCCGCAGCTCGCGGAAGATCGCGGGCGGCAGGCGGCGCCGCGAGTTGACCTGCGACGCATTGTAACTGCGGCGAAGCGCCGGTTGCGGGACCGCGCTGGGGTTGAACATGTGCAGCGACAACTCGCGGGCGAGGTCCATGCACACCTTGATGCCGCGCGCACTGTTGCCCTGTTCATCGAGCGGCGGGGAAAACACGCCGATCCCGAGCTGCCCGGGCAACACGGCAAGAATCCCCCCGCCCACGCCGCTCTTCGCCGGCAGGCCGACCCGATAGATCCACTCACCGGACCAATCATACATCCCGCAGCTCGCCATCACCCCGAGCACGTTGTCGACATACTCGTGGGCAATCGCCCGTTCCCCGGAGATCGGGTTGAATCCCTGGTTCGCGAGGGTCGCCCCCATCACCGCAAGGTCGGTGCAGGTGACCTTGAGCGCGCATTGCTGGAAGTAGGTCTCGAGGATGTCGCGCGGTTCCTCCTGTATGATGTCGAAGTTCCGCAGCATCCAGCCGATCGCCCGGTTGCGGTGGCCGGTCTGGCTCTCCGACCGGTAGACTTCCTGGTCGATGTCGAGCTGGCCGACCGCGCATTGAGACAGGTAGTCGCGGATCCGCTCGATGCGGCTCTTCCCGTCCTTCGCCAGGATCTGCCCGCAGGTCGCGATCGCCCCGGCATTGATCATCGGATTGAACGGGGCACCGCTTTGGGGCTTCAGGCTGATCGCATTGAATGCTTCACCCGACGGCTCGACGCCGATCTTCGACAGCACGTGCTCCTCGCCCCGGTCTTCCAACGCCAGGCCATACGCAAGGGCCTTCGAAATCGACTGGATGGTGAACTTGTGGCGGGTGTCACCAACCTCATAGAGGTTGCCGTCGCGGGTCGCGATGCAGATTCCGAAGAGGTTGGGATCCGCCTTCGCGAGCTCCGGAATGTAGTCCGCTACCTTTCCATCCTTGAGTGATGCATATCGTTCGTAAAGGGTGTGGAGAACTTGGGTTACGGGAGATTTCATGCTGCAAGCGCCTGACAGAGAGCAGCTCGGATACCCAATGCCCACCACTCCGGAAAATTGTCTGGCATCGCCCGTGGAAATCCCGTCATGGCGAATCCACCGTCACCGTCACCCGATAAAATCCCTCCGTCGCCACGGCGGCGGGGTCCGTCAAAACAAGGGCCTCATCCGCGGCCAGAGGTCCCGCGGTCGCGACATCCACCCAATCCCCGGAACCAAGATCCGCCCGGAACTGGAGCGCGTAGAGCCGGCCGGTCCTGCCCGGCACCACCGCCGAAAACTCCGTCTCGCTCCGCCCCGTCGATAGCACCCGGAAGAAGTCGCGCGGGTCCATGGGATCGGTTCCCGCCGAATACTCGTCGACGTTCAGCTGGCCGTCGCCATCGGGATCCTCGCCGTCGGCAGCCGAGCCGGTGTTGGCGGTCGTCGCGAAGTTGGCGTCACGCCACGCGGCCAGCCCCGACAACTCGGGCAGATAGGTGACGGTGACCGTGGTCAGATTGCCGGACAATACCGCCGTGATCTGGTCGGCCGGCACCTGGAAACCAGCCACCGGCCTGAATTGAACGACGTAGTCCCCCGGACTCAGGTTGTTCTTACGAGCCCCGGAGAGGACGTAGCTCGCCTCTGATCCCAGCTTCCAGAGCGCCCCGGCGGCGATCGCCTCCGCCGGCTCGATGAGCACGGTGAGCGAACCCTTGGTCGAGGTGGTGGAAATCGCGGTGTAACTGGTCTGCGAGATCCCTCCCGAGGTATTGTTGTCGCCCGTGTTGGCGGTGATCTCGGCGCGGTTGAAGAGATCGATCACTCCTCCGTCGATCGCCCGGTAGAGGTTCTCCGAGCTCGATCCGCCCAGATAGATCGCGGCCGGATAGTAACTGCCGCCGTCCCGTTGGATCGCCAGCGGACCGCCCTGCATCCCGTTCAAGCCTTTGACCGCCGGGGTGCCGAACACCGTCGACGAAACCGGCGTGAAGGTCCCGGTCGCCGGCCGCGACGCCTGCATCCGGCCGAAGTTCGAGGTCGAGTTGCCCCCTTCCACGGGAAAGCCGGTCAGGATCTTCAGCGCATCCTCATCGAGCAGCGGCGAACCGCCGGAATCCGATGCCAGGAACCCGGAATAGCCGCCGCGGCCGGCATCGCCGAGGAAGTAGATGGCGGCGGCGTTTCTTCCTTGGGCGGCAATCGACGGTTCACCCGGCGTGTCCTCCGACTGGCGGAAGGCCGCATAGTCGTCGAAGGCATAGAAACCGCGCGGGACCTTCGGCTTGTCCTCGTGGACTTCCCGGTCGCGCTGGAACACCCACTGCATCCCGGGAATCTGCGCCAGCGTCACCTCGTCGAACACCGCCTGCGCGGTGGTGGCGACGACCCGCGGTTTGACGACGAAGCCGCTTTGGGCTCCCGCGTCGGAGCGGAGCTGGCCGACGTAGGCGTAGGGCAGGTTGCGCGGGGTCGAGATCGTCTCGTAGGACAGGATGCGGATCGAGCTCGACGGCGCGGCCAGTTCGGGACGGTAGGCAAAGCTGGCGGTCCGGACCTCCCCCCGCGCGACCACGAGGGTCGCCGGCCCCGGGGCAGCCAAGCCCTGGACCGGCTTGAACTCGACCAGATAGCTGCCCGGCATCAATCCGGTGGCGGCGTCGCCCGAGTCATACCACTGGGAGTTCGCCGCGGCGGCCACGCGCCACTGCACCTTGTAGGAAGTCGGCTTGGCCACCACCCGGCTCTCCGGTTCCAGGAAAATCCGCAACGAGGCATCCGCGACCGACGCCGACTGGAAGTACTCGCGCTCCAGCACCAGTCTCGGCGCACCGCTGATCACGCCGACCAGCTCCCTTGCCGGCTGGTGGTAGCCGGCGACCGGCTGGAACTCGATCTCACGGTCGCCGGTGGTCATGCCGGTGGCCGCCGTCCCGGAATTGCGCCAGACGTTGTCGCCGACAAAGCGCCACTTGCCGACGCCGGGCGGCAACAGGTCGACCTGCACTTCTCCCAGGTATTCTTCCGCGTCGAGCTCGCGCGGGAACTTCTGGAACAAGCCGACGAGGGCATCGCTCTCGAAGGTCCTCACCTCACCGGTCCCGGTCGATGCTGGATCGTCGGTCCGCGCGGCGAAGGCGCGGTAATAATAGGTCACGCCACCCTGCAGCCCGCTGATGTCCGCCTTCACCGGAACCTCGGCGTCACCTCCGACCGAGCCGCCGGCAGCGGCGATCCGGTGAGGGAAGTTCACCCCGTCCGTCCCGTATTCGAAGAACACGTCGACCGTCGCGCCCCGCGCCCGCACCGCACCGGTGACCCGGACGCTGTCGACCGTCAGCGGGCTCGCCGGACCGGTGATCGCCTGCGGGGCAAGGAAACCGGTCTCGAAGGTACGATCTTCCCCGTAGGCGCTTCCAAGGCTGTTGGTCGCCACCAGCCGGCAATGGTAGACGGTCCCCGGCAGCAGCGCGTCCACGGCCTGGATCACGGTGGCAGGATCGGTCCCGTTGCCGATGCCCCGGCCCGGCGTGGACCGCCCGTATGCCGTCGTCGGCCCGTATTCGAAGTGGACGAAGGTCGTGCCACCCTGCGGGTTGGCACTGCCCTGGAAAACGGCCGAGGTGGATGCAACGTCGAGCGCATCGAGGGTGCTCGCCTCCGGCAGCGCGAGCGGCCCTCCGGCGCCGCCGTTGGCCTCGCCCGGGACGAACAACACGTCCTCGCCAAAAGTCATCCCGGCGGAACTCTCACCCACCAGCCGGTAGTGATACGCCTGTCCGGGCACGAGGCCCTCGAGCACGTACTCGATGTCGATCACGTTGGTCACCCCGGGCACCAGCTGCACCGGGGTGGTCGTCCCGTAGGCCGTGGTTTCGCCGTATTCAAAGTGGACCGCGGTCGCGGTGCCGTTCGGATCGACCGCGCCAATCAGCTTCACATGGCTCGCGTCGATGTCGCTCGCCTGGCCGGTCGCAACCAGCGGAGGCGCGGACGAGGTCGAGAACGTCATGTCGCTGCCGAAGATCGTGCCCGCGCCGGTGGTCAGACCAACCCGGTAGTGATACGTCTGGTCGGGGGCCAGTCCCGCGAGCGCGGCCGTGACCGGAATACCGGATCCCCCCGACAATTCCTGACCTTGGGTTGCACTCCCGTAGGTGGTGGTCGCGCCGTATTGGAAGAACACCGTGCCCGCGCCGTTCGGCGAAGCCGTTCCCTGCAGGTTGGCGGAGGCATCGGTCACCTCGGTGGCCGCGCCCGTGGTCACCGACGGCGGCAAGGCCCGGGTCACCGAGAGCGAGTAGTTTTTCACCGTGGTGCCATCACCCGCGGTCACCTCGATGTTGATCAGGTTCGACCCGACCGCCAACTCGACCGGCTCACTGGCGCCGTCGACCGGCACCAGCAGGCCGGCAACCCGGACCGTGGACTGGGTGACCTCCACGACAGGCGTCACCTGGATCGCCGAGACATCGTTCGGCACGGTCGTGAAGTACGCGGTGACGCCGAGGTTAAAGGCGGGCGTCACCTGCCCGTCGCTGGTGTAGAGGCCGATCAGGTTGGCATTGGAGGAGGGCAGGATGGTGATCACCGTGGCGATGCTGTCCGCGCTGCCGCTGATGCTGGAAGCCCGCGCCCAGTAGCTGGTGGGAGCCGTCAGGATCGGGGTTGTGAAGACCGCAGCCGTGGCTCCCGGAACAGGTGCGTCGGTGTTTCCGGCCGGGCCCTCATACCACTGGAAATCGGGCTGAGGCAGGCCGCTGGCGGCAACCGCCAGGGTGGTGGTGGTTCCATACTGGATGCTGCGCGCCACCACCGGTTGAAGCGTGATCACCGGCGGGATTCCGGTGACGGTGAGCACCAGGGTTGCCGGCGAGGTGGCCCCGCGGGTGGTCACCGTTACCGGGATCTCGTAAACGCCGGGGATCTGCGGAATCCCGGAAATCACCCCGGTGGACGGATTGAGGGACAGCCCCGTCGGCAGACCGCTTGCCGTCCAGCTGAGGCCACCACCGCTTTCGCTGGAAGCGATCGCATAACTCATCGCCACAAGATAGGGGACGGTCAGCGCTTGGTTCGAGATCACCGGCAGCACGGTGATGACCAGCTGCCGGCTGGCCGCACCGCCGGAGTTGCTGGCACCGACGTCGACCGGGAACACACCGGCCTCATTCGGGGTGCCCGAGATCAAACCGGTCACCGGATTGAAGGTCATGCCAAGCGGCAGCAGCCCCCGCAGCGTGAAGAGTTCCGGGGCGTTGTCGGCGGTGATCTGGTAGGACAGCGGTTCGCCGCGGTTCCCGCCCACCGCGCCGGCCGAGGTGATCACCGGGGCCGCGACCACCGCCTCGTAGACGAAAGTCATCGTCGTCAACAACCCGGCTTCCAGCGTTACCGGCTGTGCCGTCGGCGGAACGAAGCCGACAAGGGTCGGGAAGCTGACCTGGTAGGCGTCCGGATCGAGGTCATCCAGTTGGCCGCCCGACGGCAAATAGGGCGATTGGTTGCTGATCCGCCAGCCCGCCCCGGCGGCGCGCGCCGCGGCGGGTTCGATGACCACCTTGAGGCCGCCAAGTTCCGCTGTCGGATAGGGTTCGGCCACCGTGCCGGCCTGCGAGCCACCGTTGACCCCGACGCCATCGCCCGAGCTGGCATCCGCAAGACCGATCAACTGCACCACCTCGCTGTCGATCGCCCGCACCACCGTCTGCCCGGTGCCGCCGAGGTAGATCGCCGCGGGGTAGTAGGCGCCGTTTTCCGCCAGCACGCAGAGCGGACCGCCGGATGCGCCGCCGCTCGCGCGGATGTCGGGTGTCGTGTAGGTCCGGCCGAAGGCCTTGGCGAAAGAGACGTTCATCGGCGGCGTCGCGTGCATCCGGTCGAGATCGGCCTCCGGGATCCCGTCGACCGGGTAGCCCGCCAGGGTCTTCATCGCATCCGACGCCAGGAACTCGTTGGTCGAGCTGTCGCTGGCGAGATAGCCGCTGAAGCCTCCGCGGCCGACGTCCTGGAGGAAAAACATCGTCGCCGCATCGAGGTTCTGCGACTCCGGGGTCGACACCCCCGGCGAATTGTCGGCCGCCCGTTGCGCCGCGTATCCGGTCATCAGGTAGTGGCCGCGCGGGACCATTGGCACCGGGTCATGCACGTTGCGGTCGCGCTCGAACAACCACTGCTGTCCGGTCGCGATGGCCAGCGTGCCGTCGTCGAACACCGCGTGTCCGACCGTCGCGACCACCCGCGGCCGCACCGCGAAGCCGCTGCCCGAGCCCGCGTCGCTGCGGAGCTGGCCGACGAAGGCATTCGGCAGCGAGGTATCGCCTGAGACCGCCTCGAAGGCGATCATCGACGGCGGCACGCCCACCGGTTCCTCGGCGATGTAGTAGGTGATGGTGACGCTGGTGGTCTGGCCGCCGGTCACCGCGGCCGTCACCGGCGCAGGGGTGCTGCGTCCATCGACCGGCTTGCTGAGGATCACGTGGTTGCCCGCGACCAGCCCGTCGACGGTCGTCCCGCTTTCCTTCCAGTCCTCGTCTCCCTCGCCGTAGAATTTCCAGCGGGCCGGGGCGATGTCCTCCGTGAGGTCCTGGGGCTTGAGGATGACGGTCAGGCTGCCGTCACCGCCGGTGGCGGACGGCGTGTAGCTCCGCGATAGGTCGAGTGGCACCGCGGAGCTGGTGACCGCCACCGCTTCATTCGCCGGCTGCAGGTAACCGGGCACCGGTCGGAACTCGACCACCCGGTCGCCGGCGGTCAAGCCGGTGGCCGGGACCCCGGACCCGCGCCAGAACTGTTCGCCCGCGAAGCGCCACCCCGTGCCCATGTCGGGGGGACTCAGGGTGATGTTGACGCTGCCTTGGCGGCTCGCCTCCGGAACCCCCGGAGGAAACTGTTGGATCAAGCCCGAGAGCGATTCGACATCGAAGGTCTTGATCTCCCCGCTTCCGACCCCGTTCGGCCCGATCGCACGGACCCGGTAGAAATAGGTCACGCCCTGCGCGAGGTCCGTGAGCTCGCCGCTGACCTCGGTGACCAGGTCGCCGTCCACGCTTGCCGGCGCCGCCTGGACGCTGTCGAAGGTAATGCCGTCGGTGCCGTAGTCGATCCACACGTCGACGGTCGCGCCGCGGGCCCGCACCGAACCACCGACGCGCACGCTGGTGGTCGTCAATACCGTCGAATTCCCGGTCACCACGGTGGGCGGCGGCGAGGCGGTGGTGAAGGTGCCATCCT
>NZ_JACZFQ010000211.1 GCF_014904755.1 Neoluteolibacter marinus | reverse complement strand
TGCGTCTCACCACCAGACGCCCCGTCGTTTGCAGTGCCTTCTTCTTTGAGGTGAACGCGGTGAATGGGATCTCAGCGACTTCGGCCTTCGAAATCCATGCCCCGGAATCTTCGTCGTAGATCGCTTCGGGGTATTCGATGCCAGTCCAGGAGTCATCGCTGATCATTCCGATCGCTGCTTTGACCCTTTTGTCCATGCGTACCGTGATCGACACATGAGCCCCGCCGTCGTGGGCGGCTTTGACGACGCCTGATGAGTAGTATGCCGAATCAGCGCGCACCAACACCGAAGTGCCAGAGTTGATCCGGGTTGTGGTGGCCAGAGCGTCGGAGACGAATTTGTCAGCACCCCGGGCTGAGGAGGTTGAGCCTTTGCGCAGGCGTTGACCGACGATGATTTGGCCGGAACTGGCAGTCGATGCGGTCGCCAATAGTGC
>NZ_JACZFQ010000210.1 GCF_014904755.1 Neoluteolibacter marinus | reverse complement strand
GCGACTGCCTTGGTAGCCGAACCCGGCTCCCTGCTTCGACGCGGAGTGAACGTCGATGACGGTGTCGTCGACATCGACGAAGATCATTGACGCCTGTGCACTGTCCTGGTTCGTGGGCAGCAGCGGTGTGTGCGCGTTGAGGTTGGTCAGGAAGCGGGAGGAGATGGCGTCGAGTTGTCTGACGTGGCCGAAGGCGAACGAGCGGAGGAACGAGCCCAGTGTCGAAGGGGCGTAAACGCGGTCGAAGAGGTGTTTCATGCCGCCGTGGCGCAGGATGTTCATGTCATCGATCGAGTCGGCCCCGGCAGCCATTCCTGCGACCAGGGTGGCCAGTTTCGGTGCTGGGTTCGCGCCTTTGTCCGCCCCGGTTGTGGTCACGGTCAGACGGTCTT
>NZ_JACZFQ010000209.1 GCF_014904755.1 Neoluteolibacter marinus | reverse complement strand
TAACCCGACACGGAAATCATGAGGAACAGGTTTCTCATATTGTTGACAAGCCGATGGGCGATGTTCTGATTGTCGTTTCCACCGATGTACCTGAAATTTTCAGGGCCGACTGCCTTGAGTACTGCCGGTCGACTTCCCCAGAGCGTCCATGTCGGGTCATCCCCCAGAGGGTCTTTCCCGATTTGCTGCTGACAGTGGAGCACTAGCTTCGGAATGTCGGACGAGGTGAGCATGCGGAACACTGGGCGCTCGATGCCAAGGGCACGCAGGGCATCGTCCTCTGAAACGCGCTGGTCGCGGTTCTGCGCGGGTTGCGGCAGTAAGGTGGGGTCGAGTTTATCAAAGAGCATCAGCTCGAGCAATGGTTGCGGGCGCTCCATCCGAGCGAAGAATCCAGGGAGACGAGCTGTAAGCCAGTCGCGCGCGGCGTAGTGCATTGAGCGACGTGCAAGCTGCACCTGGTGAATCGTTGCCCAGTGCCGATCAAGAC
>NZ_JACZFQ010000208.1 GCF_014904755.1 Neoluteolibacter marinus | reverse complement strand
GGTCTCGGACGTTCCCAGAGCAGCAAAGGTTCGTGTTGCTTGTGCCACTCAACGTCAAGCGCCTGCGCCGCCTCGTCTTGGAGGTGAAATTCGGCGACGACCGCAGTGAGACCTTGCCCGACCTGCACGGCTTTGAGTTCGATGTAATCAAACTCCGGCGGGAGACGCTCACGGACAGCGTCCATACCGAACCAGTTGTGATCGTGTCGCACGACGTTGATGAGGTTCCACCACACCGATCCTCCACCTGAGCGAGAGCGCGCCAGCATCACGTGATTGCGCTCATCAATCGGCAAAAAACGCCGG
>NZ_JACZFQ010000207.1 GCF_014904755.1 Neoluteolibacter marinus | reverse complement strand
TGGCCCTAATTCCATGGGGAAGGCTGATTCCGCTCGGACGGAGGCAGCCGATCCCACCTCCGAATCCGCCTCGCGCACCAGCACGAAGGGTGTCGACCCCCGCACCAGCCGCCGGATGTCCATACAGCTTCGACGCGACACCAAACCCGAGCTGGCCTTGAGGAAGGCACTGTTCGCCCGTGGATGTAGGTACCGAGTAGACGCGCCCCTCCCAGGCATGCCACGACGTCGAGCGGATGTCCTGTTCACGAAACAGCGGATTGCCGTCTTCATCGATGGATGTTTCTGGCACTCTTGCCCAGAACACGCAACCATCCCACAAGCCAACCGGGATTGGTGGACGAACAAGCTGGACACAAACGTTCGCAGAGACCGCGAGACCGACGAACGGCTCCGTCGGCTCGACTGGTCTGTCCTGCGGTTCTGGGAACACGAAGACATGGATTCAGCAGCCGACGTCGTCTCGGAGCTCGTCCGCAAGCGCACTGTCAAATTTACGCAACATGACTGACACTGCATGGCCCGCATCGAGGTCTCACTGCTCCAGCAAATAGCATCGGGGGGTCGACCCCGGAAGGACAGCTCTATGACGCGCTCCCCCTGGCCCGCAGCAGACCCCGAACTGCTCAGGTTCATCGAAGGCTGGAAGGCAACTGTCTCCAGCACCTACCGGGAGGACCCGTTGCTCCTGGAGGAGCATGCGCGCCAGGAAAACTCCTTCCGCACGAGCGGTTACTCGCGCAGACAGGTGACTGAGCTCGTACAGAACGCTGCCGACGCAATTTTCAAGTCGGGAACAACGGGCAGAATCGAGATCAGGCTCACCGACGACCATCTCTACTGCGCGAACGACGGTCA
>NZ_JACZFQ010000206.1 GCF_014904755.1 Neoluteolibacter marinus | reverse complement strand
GGTGCTGCGGAAGCCGTCGATGATGCCGATCTGGTCCTGGCCCTCGCGCTGCAGCTGCCCGTACAGCGCCTGGTCCTCGGCGGTGACGATCGGGAAGATGCTGCGGCTCACGCTCGTGCGCGGAGTCCGGCTGTGGCCTGCGGCCTTCCACGCCTCCCGGTACTGCTGCAGCTGCTCGGCCTGCAGATCGGCGAATGCGGCGCCGGTGGCCTCGGTGAGCAGGGTCGAGCTCATGAGGTTCACGCCCTCGCGCCCGGCCCACTCGGCCGTCTCACGGCTGCCGGCGCCCCACCAGATCCGCTCGTCCAGACCCGGCGAATGCGGCTCGACGTGCAGCCGCATGCCCCGTCCGTGCTGGGCGGGATCGGCGTCGACCATCGTCTCCCCTCGCACGGCCGCCATCAGCTGATCGAACTTGGGGCGGGCGATATCTGCACCGCGCGGGTCGGTGGAACCGGTGTAGCCGAAGGCCTCCCAGCCGCGCAGCGCCGGCTCGGGCGATCCGCGGCTGATGCCGATGGCCAGGCGCTGATCGCTGAGCAGATCCAGCGCCCCCAGCTCCTCGGCCAGATAGAGGGGGTTCTCGTAGAGCATGTCGCGGTTGTGACACTCGTTCCGTAAGCTTGGTTGCATGGTCGAACTGGTAGCGCTGAGGAAGACGAACGAGGTGGCCGCGTACGTCCGCGCCTCCATGGACCGCAAGGGTGACCGCTGGACGGTCGATACGCAGCTGAGGAAGATCAGGGCGCTGGCCGAGGCCAAGGACTGGAACGTCGTCGAGGTCTACGAGGACAACGCGGTGTCGGCGACGAAGAAGCGCCGCGCTGGCACCCGCTGGGCCGAGATGCTGGACGACGCCC
>NZ_JACZFQ010000205.1 GCF_014904755.1 Neoluteolibacter marinus | reverse complement strand
CCCATGACCAGCGGGCTCATGCGGCTGCGGGCAGCGAACGTCATGGCTGCAGGGGCGATCAGGGCGACGGCTGCGGGGCTGAAGGTGCCCAGCGAGGTCAGGAATGCGGCCACCAGGAAGAAGACCCAGGGGTCAGCGAGACCTTTCCGCGCACCGCTCGGATGCACGCATTGACCATCAGGTCGATCGTCCCGTTCTGCTTGGCCATGCCGAAGAAGTACGTGACGCCGGTGACGGTCAGGACGATGTGGCTCGGGTAGGCCTCGAGGACCTCCTTGTCGTCGAAGCCCAGGTAGAAGGTGCCCACGGCGAAGGCGCCGACGAAGCCCAGGAAGCCGATGTTGATCGGGAAGATCGCGGCGATCACGAACATCGCGATCAGAGGGACGATCTCAGG
>NZ_JACZFQ010000204.1 GCF_014904755.1 Neoluteolibacter marinus | reverse complement strand
CGCAGGAGGACTTCGCTGTGATCTCCGCGGGTGCGGACCTCGCAGCGCAGCAGGCCCCCGAGGGTGCCGAGGGTGAGGGTGCGCACCTGCAGGGACGCGTGGTCCCCGTCGGAGACCGGGCGGGTCTCGCAGACCCCCACCTCGCCCAGGACCGAATCCGTGACGGTCGAGGCGAGGGCGAGGGCCACGGCGGTGGTGAGCCCGATCGTGGGATGCGGGGCGTTCATGGACAGCATCCGCACGGAGACGTCGTGGTCGTCCGCGCAGACGTCCTCCCCGAGCGTCGTGGTGTAGTCGTGGGGCGGCCCGACGACCCCGACCTTCGGCACGGCGTCGAAGGACTCCTCCACGG
>NZ_JACZFQ010000203.1 GCF_014904755.1 Neoluteolibacter marinus | reverse complement strand
ACCACCACGCACCACTGGATCCTGTTCTTCACGACCCACGGCCGCGTATACCGCACCAAGGCCTACGAGCTGCTCGAGGCCGGTCGCGACGCCAAGGGCCAGCACGTCGCCAATGTCATGGCCTTCCAGCCCGGCGAGCAGATCGCCCAGGTCATGGAGCTGTCGACCTACCAGGACGCCCCGTACCTGGTGCTGGCCACGCGCAGCGGCCTGGTGAAGAAGTCCCGGCTCGAGGACTACGACACCAACCGCACCGCCGGCGTGATCGCGATCAATCTGCGCGAGGGCGACGAGCTGGTCTCGGCCAAGCTCGTGGACTCCGACGACGACATCTTCCTGGTCTCGCGCAACGGCCAGTCCCTGCACTTCCAGGCCGATGACGAGGCGCTGCGACCCATGGGCCGCGCGACCTCCGGCGTGACCGGCATGAAGTTCCGCGATGACGACGAGCTGCTGGCCGCCGACGTCGTGGCGAAGGGCACCGAGAGCTACGTTTTCGTGGTGACCGAGGGCGGCTACGCCAAGCGCACGGCCATCGAGCAGTACCGGCGCCAGGGCCGAGGCGGGCTCGGCATCAAGGTCGCCAAGGTCGGGGATGAGCGCGGCAAGCTCGCCGGCGCCTTGATCGTGGGAGAATCCGACGAGGTCATGGTCGTCATGGCCTCCGGCAAGGTCGTGCGCTCTGCGGTCTCGGAGGTCCCCGCCAAGGGCCGCGACACCATGGGCGTCATCTTCGCCAAGCCTGCCCCCAAGGACTCGATCGTGGGTGTGGCCTGGAACGCCGAGCGCCACATCGAGGACGCGGTCGAGGAAGCCGTCGAGAACGGCACGGCTACGATTGCGGATCCGACAGCCGATGCTGCGGAT
>NZ_JACZFQ010000202.1 GCF_014904755.1 Neoluteolibacter marinus | reverse complement strand
TTGGTCCCGGGTAAGAATAGGGCGTGCGTCATGGCATCGAAGATGACTTCACCGCCCACACCTCGCACAGCCTGCGCAACCTCAGACGCGCTCGGGTGGCGAGGTTCGGCAACGCGCGGAGTCGCGAAGGGGCTAAGCACGACACCGTCGGCAGTGCCCCTGGAGATCGCCTCCACGCACCACTTGCGGTGGCCAATCCGCCGACCGTCGTGAATAAGAACGCCGCTCATCAGTTGCCTCCCAGTCCGTCGAGCGCCGACATCAGTTCAGCGCCGTCGAGGTATCGTCTCGCCGGCTGGCGACTCAGGCATCTGTCCACGACTTTAGCGAGATCATCGGAGATCCCAGCGGCGAGCGACAATATGCCGGGTGCTTGTTGCGCGACAAGGGCGCGGTCATAATCGGTCTGACTCACATGCGGGTCGACGGGAAAATGACCGCTAAGTGCGTAGAACGCGAGGATTCCCAAGGCAAAGATGTCGCTGGCGGGCACTGGCTCTCCGCCTGGTACATGCTCCGGCG
>NZ_JACZFQ010000201.1 GCF_014904755.1 Neoluteolibacter marinus | reverse complement strand
CGGAATCCTGTTGTTCCCGGTTGAAATCCTCCCGTGAGTGCCGACTTCTCCAAGTGTTTCGCGAGCCCCGGGTCCATAAGCACGAAGTGTCCATCAGGCATGCACCTGACGTTCGCAGGGGACAGATCCCGGTGGACGACCTCCAGGTCATGACAGGCTGCCAGTGCCTCAGCCATGTCGTGCAAGAGCGGCCAGACTTCCCGCTCGCTCCAAATGCGGTGAAGGGAGTCACGAAGGTCGTGTCCCTCAAGGAACTGCTCCGCCCAGCACACCGCGACGGGCGGGTCCTCGATTTCAACGGCGTCGGTCAGTACTTTGAC
>NZ_JACZFQ010000200.1 GCF_014904755.1 Neoluteolibacter marinus | reverse complement strand
TGCCATGGCTCGCGTCCCGGGGAGCAGTGGCCGGGCCAGCGGGAGGAAATCGGGCTGGAACAGGGTGGGGTTTTTCGACAGTTTCAACAAGTCGTGGGAGATCGACGCTTAACCGCCGCCTTGTTGCGTTCCGCCCCGTGGATTCGGAACGCTTCCATTTCCTCGACGCGCGGCCTTGCGTTCGCGCGTCTCCACTGAGACGTTGTGCCAAAAAATGAACCGCGCCCTCGCCATCCTTTGCTTTGCTGCGCTGGTTGGTTGTGGCGACAACCACAAAACTATGAGTTCTGGTAATCTCCCCGAGGGATGGACTGCAGGCGACGCAGTTCCGCACGATCAAATCTATTCTGATCCTCCCGATTCCCCAGCCGCCACGCGAATCCAGTTCTACGGACTTATGGAGGGGGATCCCGGACACCGGCTTTATTCCATTCCTGCGGATACGCCTATAGCTGAGGTCGTGAAGGCGTTTGAGGTGGGCTCACACGGATCGATGAGCTACGGCTACGAATCAGGCGCTACCGTTAATCTAGTCGCAGACAAGGCCACCAAGATTTCGGAGATCATTCCATGCCGTATAACTTTCGCTGACCCTGCTGGGTTGAAGCTACGGTTCTCCAGGCAGGTGACGGAGGACCACTTAAAGCAGATCGAAGCGCTTTTCCCCGAAGAGGAAGTCATGCAGGCTGGCCTCGAGCGCTACCTGTCAGAATGGGATGGCGAGAGTTCAATCTTGGCACCAGTATTGCAGGAGAATTTGTTCCACTTCTGGTGGGACTAACTGAGGTGAGCTGGATTTCTGGACCACCAACCTTCAGAAACCCCATCCATGAATCCGAAGCCCCGGCGACGCTACACCGCCGAATTCAAAT
>NZ_JACZFQ010000199.1 GCF_014904755.1 Neoluteolibacter marinus | reverse complement strand
CCCATAGCCCTGGTCGGGAGATAGTAGCCGTATTTTGAGCACACATACACTCCTTGTGCCGGGGCGACACGCAGAGCCGCCACCAAAGGAAGATCGGCGTTCTCCTGAGGCGCAAGACGGATCAGATCACCACCGATTTGCGTATATTAGATATGACTCGCATAGAATACTTAGGAAGCGCGACGAGTATGCACACATTGAGCGCGCTAAAGCTAGTCCGCTGGATTCATTAAGGTCAGCGCAAACCTCGGACGACATCACCTACCCCACAAGAATCAAAGGAATATGGTAATTTCATGGAGTTTCTAACGGCGCTAGGACCTTTTGCCGTGACCGTCGTCGGCGCAACGCTGGCCTATCTATTCAATCAAAACGCGGAGCGGAAGCGACGCTCTGAACAATACCAACTTGAGCAAATTGAGACAATCCTTAAGACCTTCGCGGACAACGCGGAAACGCATGATCTACCATCTGATGATCCCTTACGACGACAAGTACTCCAGAACACCATGCGAG
>NZ_JACZFQ010000198.1 GCF_014904755.1 Neoluteolibacter marinus | reverse complement strand
AGGTGGTCAAAATCAACGAAGAGAACCCGGGGCGCATGAGCGCAGAGTCGCTTGACAGACTGATAGCAGCCCTGCAAAAGCAGGGGAGATCCTTGGCGCGTTCAAGAAACTAGGAAAGTTCTCATATCAATATTTTCCGCCAGTCGGACTCATGGCGAAATTCAACTTCTGAATAGTCAGTGAAGTGACGTCCACGTAGATGATTCGATTGTCATGGCTGACGTCGCATGAACCTCCCGCCCGGATCTCGGTCCGGCTCTGTCGAGGTACCGAGCCCCGGTGTCGACCCGGTTCGGCCGAGCCCCCTGGCTGCTTCCAGG
>NZ_JACZFQ010000197.1 GCF_014904755.1 Neoluteolibacter marinus | reverse complement strand
GATACCCGCTGGGATCCCATCCTCACCAAAGCCGAATACTACTTCGTAGGCTCCCACGCCCGGATTGTTGAAATGGGAAAGGAGGCCCTCGACCAACTCGTGCGGCACAGAATTCCAGATAATGGAGCCCTGTCCCGTCTTGTTGCCGAGCGACCTTCGGGCTGCGCTTCCGGAAGCTGAATCGACTTTGTCGAGAAACTGAGAGATGGCGTCCTTGTTCTTCTCGTTCTCCGTGCGGTCTGCCGTGAGGCCCCAGGTCTCGAAGGCTACTCCCCGGTACGAGAATGAGCCCGGCTCATTCAACTCGGCGGCATGACGGGCCTTGTTCGCGGCCGTGATCTTGAAGGACTCGGGGTGGCGTCTGATCTTGAGACCGAATTCGATAGGCAGGCGATTCTGCTCGCCCATGACAGTGACGCTGAATCGCAGGTCCTCCGAGATCCCCGAGATGTACCTGAAGTGATCAACGACTTCTTCATCCATCCAGACTCGGGTGAGATCCGCGTAGCCGGGCCTGTATCCGAACCACCGGCCCATCTGAAGCAGAGTGTCTGCGGCGCTTGCGGCTCGGGGGAAATAGGACACGATCAAGCCTTCGAGAGTGATTCCCCGGGCGAGCACGTCGCCGCCGACATAGATGCTCGGAACGCGCTTGAGGGCGGCCAGCTGAGCGCGTGTCTTTCCGGAGAGCTCTCGTTCTCTCGCGGTCTTGGTATCGCCGTTGATGAGATCAACGGATACTGTGCTTGCAATGTCGACCAGTTGGCCCACTATCTGTTCGAATCGGATTTCGGGGAACTGGTCTCTCCTCAACTTTTCCAGGGCCTGGCCGATCGACGTGCTCAGCGGCTTGGACGCGATGTCTCGACGCGCGCTGATGATCTGCTGGCTGACCTC
>NZ_JACZFQ010000074.1 GCF_014904755.1 Neoluteolibacter marinus | reverse complement strand
TCCCTCGGCTACCGCACCCCGGCCCAGTTCGAAGCCGATCTGAACTCGATCAACTAACCAACAAACGGTCCAAAAATCCGTTGCATCTCATCCCAATCAGCGTGATCCCAACCGATCCGGTGGCCGCAGACCTGAATCCCATCAGCCCCGACGGCAATCTCGACAGGCAACTGCCCGGTCGGCACTTCGATCATCGTGGACAAGTCCCGACGATATCCGGTGGAAATCACCAAGCATGAGGTTGATGGGCCGACTCGAGCACCGGTCGTCCAAGGCAACTCGCCTTTCGTGAGCCTCACCCTAGCCAGACCGACAGGACCGTCTAACCCAAGGCCGGCAGGCCGGGTCACATCCACAACCACTTCACTGACCTCGGAAATCACGGAGAACTCCCCCAGTTCCACCCCATCGAAATCGGTGATCCGGTGATCCGTGCCGAATTTCTCGACCTCCACTTGGAGAGGAATGAGCACATGCCCCTGAGAGTCGCAGTTCAATTCCAGAGGATGAATTCCGTCGTCCATCTTGCGCTCCTTGATTTGGCCCCTAAATGCAAAAGCTGTTCAAATCCCTTACGGCGTCACCGGTCCCTCGTCCTCCTGCTGGGCCCCCAGAAGGGCACCGATCACCAACTGCACGTCGACGAGGATCCGCCCCACCTTTTCCCTCAATTCGAGGGCGTCGAACCCCGACCAGAGCGCGAAGATCTCCACGCCGATGAAGAGGGTCAGCAAAATCGACGCCGCGACTGGCGGATTACTCACCATCTTGACCGGAATCATGCCGGCCATGGCCACGATGACCCCGAAGAAGAATAGGATGGGGAGACCGATCCACCAAGCCGTGCAGCCGATCAACAGGCCCGCCAGGACCTGCGCCAGGAAGATCAACGCGAAGCCGACGGGGAGAAAGAGAAACCATTTGATTGCGGTCATCGGGGGAGGTGCATGTCTCTGAAACCAAACCAGCCACCCTGGAGTTCCAAGGTGGCCGGGGTGTTGAGAAGTCGCACAGAGACGACCGCGACGACCTTTCACCATCCCTTTCGGGGCAGCTTGGACATGCGCCGCCGCCACCCCGACCCTTTCGGTCTGGTGGCGGCGTTGTTTCGGTCAACGCCGACCGCTCTGCGCGGGGTTCTCACGCCCCGGTCCGGTCTCCCGGACGACGTCGAGTCAGCACGCTACGCCTCCTACCTGCAAGTCACATTGTCGATGACCCTGAAGTCATCCCTTCCTTCTCCCTTGCGGGGTTTGCGCGTATTACCAATTCGCTGCATCGCTTGGGGTCCCCGACAATCCGGCAGGTGAGGGTTTCTCGTCGGCTCAACCCGCCCCGATGCACCTGACCCACCTGGCAGCACCGATCTCGATTGTCACCCCGTAGAAATCTATCCCGGGGCTGCTCGTTGCAGATCAGTTGATTGCCGCAGCTAGAACGAAAGTGCGAGAAGGCCTTCTGGGCACGCCAACAGCAATATTACCGCCCAAATCAAGCTTGGCACGACCAGCGTCTTTCCCTACCAATATCCCGATATTTTTGTCCATCGGCCATGGTCGGGTGGAACATCGATACTAGACCGTCCCCCTCTGTTTCGAAACTTTCCAGATCTGAGATTCCATGCGAGACGGCATTCCCCCCACTCGAGCGATACTGCCATTCAGCTCGCCACATGCCCCTCGACGGCCATGCTTGCTCCTCTACGCCAGGGCATTTTACCCCAATCGAGAAACTTCACCTCAAGGTGATGGACAGCGTCGCCCCTCGCCCTTCTTCAGATTCTGGAGAGGTTCCGCCAGGCCACTGTCCCACGTTGCCTCCGCATTCGCTGCATTCCACTTCTTGCTGCCGACCCCTGCCAACTCCCACCCCTTGCCAGATTTGGTTGTTTACGGCCGCGTTTATTCCCCCACCAACGGCCAGCAGCAACTAGGCCCGGCACTTCCAGGAAAACTACTCGCAGTTCGGCGGGATGTCAGTTCTTCCGGTGAGATCACCGTCGCGGAGACTGCTGAATTGACACCTGTCGCACACAGCCACTCAGGACTCTACTTCTTCAAGTTCCCCCGCAGCGCGTCCGGAGCAGATCGAGGCGAGGGTGAAGCATTTCTACTCCCGGGCGACACCTTGCATTTCTTCCTCGATATGGACGGGGACAACTTCCCGGATCCTGGAGAGGAAGCTCCCGAGACCGTCAGCGGGCAGTTGGTCGTGGAGGAGTCGACAAGACAGGTCGTTTACCTGGATCTCAACCGCATGATTGTCGATTCCGACTCCGATGGACTCCCCGACGATTGGGAAAAGCGCCACTTCATATCCCTTTCCCCAATCGCGGCTGACGATCCTGCATCCGACGGAGTGAGCAACCTTCTTGCAATGGCGATGGGTCTTGATCCTCTCGCTACCAAGACCCACCTGATGCCAACACTTGTGCCAGCTGGTGAAGGATACTTTGACTTCTATTTTCGAAGAGCAGCGGCATGGATCCCGGCCATGGTTGCGGTGGAGTCGAGCCCCAATCTAGCGGGCCCGTGGACGTCAGTCGGCGGATCCCCTGTCGAAATCGAGACCTCGGCCGGAAGCACGCTCTACCGCCTGCCAGTGTCCTTCTCACCTGGTTTGCCAACACGGTTCTTCCGTCTCGACGTTACTCCCCTCCCTCCCCAGTAAGCCCCCCAGTGTCCACTCGCCTCCCCTCCCCGTCCGCGATCACGGGCCACCACCGCATCCCTTGGTTGCTGGTGGTCGCTTGGTTTCACTTGGTTCCACTGGCACATGGTCTGGATACGAACAAAAACGGTGTTTCCCCGAACGCCATCTCCCTGCCATCGGGCCCCGGCTCCATCGAGGGCCTGGGGGAGTCTTTCCAGCCTTCGCTGAATACCGGCACCGGCAAACACGCGCTCAACATCACGGTTCCTCCCGGCACGGCGGGACACGCCCCCCAGTTGTTGATCTTCTACGAAGGAGCCGAGGGCAACGGTGTGCTCGGCTACGGATGGCAGCTTCCGCTCACCTACATCCAGCGCCAGACCGACAAGGGCGTGCCCCGGTACGTTGACGGCCCCGACTTGATCGACAACGACCTCGACGGTGTGACTGACAACCTGGAAGAGCTGGACACCTTCATCACCGGCTCCGCCGAGGAACTGGTCCCGGTCATCGATGGCACATTTACGAGCTACTTCTGCGAAAACGAATCCTCCTTCACCCGATACCGCCGCACCGGCGATCACTGGGAAGCCCGCACCGCCGGTGGCGTGCGTCTCGTCTTTGGTGAATCTCCAGCCGCCCGCATCACGGACCCCGATGATCCGACGCGAGTCTTCCGCTGGCTGCTGGAAAGGAGCATCGACACCCGCGGCAACGAGATCCGATACACCTACGCCAACGCTGCCGGCGCGGAAAACCTGTCGCAGAAGTATCTCGAAACCGTCAGCTATGGCGCGGGAGCGGCCCCCTGGGGCGGCAAGTTCCACTTCGTCCGCTTCAGCTACGAGGCACGGGCCGACTGGTTCGAGGACTGCCGGGCGGGCTTCCCGGTGCGCACCGGACGGCGGCTCACCCGCATTGATGTGGGCAGCCAGGGAGTCCCTCCGCTCGACCACCTCGCCGGCGACTTCAACGGCGACACCATCCCCGACTCCCTCAACCGCCGTTACGACGTTTCCTACCACGAGGTGCCCCACGCGTCGCTGGTCGAGAGCATCACGGTCCGGGGCAGCGACGGAACCACCGCCCTCCCGCCCGCCCGCTACGGATACACGATCTGCAACGGCAACACCGCCCTCGACGCCTCCGGCCAGCTGATCCCCTCCCTGAACGTGCCACCGGTCGGCTTCGACAATGCCGACACCGACCTCGCCGACATGAACGGCGACGGCCTGCCCGACCTCCTCCGGGCGAACAGCAACCCTCACCGCGTCTATTTCAACGAGGGCGAACGCGATGACAGCGAGGGTGGAACCGCGATCCGCTGGTCCGGCGCGGTGACTATCCCGGCCCCGACCGAAGGCGCAGGGCCCGGATCGTTACTGCTTTCCAGCACCCAGGTCACGCTGGCCGACATCGATGGTGACGGCCTGTCCGACTTCGTCCGGGTGCCCGGCAGCGGCGACAGCTTCTTCTACCGCAATCGCCCGGGTGCCGGAGCCGCGCCATATTGGGAAGCCGTTAGCGCGATCACCCAGGATGGAGCCTTCTCGCCCCCGTCGCCCCACGCCAGCGGCAGCAGTTCCCGCAGCCTCGACCTCGACTTCGACAAGCGCATGGACATCGTGCGCTCCCAGCCTTCCGGCGGCGGTTTTATCTATCAGGCCTGGTTCAATCTCGACACCCAGCGCTTCAGCACCCGCACCACCTTCACCCCATCGCACGGATTCGACCTTGCCGCGGCCGACGTGAAGACCGCCGACCTCAACGGTGACCGCCTGACCGACATCGCCCGCATTCGTCCCGCCGTCGTCGAGGTCACGATGGGCCTCGGTCTCGGAAGTTTCCTGCCATTGGAAACCATCGCGATTCCCGACTTCGCGCTCTCCTCGACGGACATCGCCAAGGCCGAACTGGAGGATGTCAATGGTGACGGACTCGCCGACCTCGTCATCGTCCGGCCGTCCCCGGGGAATCTCTGGATCTGGCCCAACCGCGGCAACCGCACCTTCGGAGCGCGCATCGTCGTCACTGGCCTGCCTGGTGTCATCCATACCGACGCGACCAGCCGCTGGGCAGACATCAATGGCAACGGCACCAAGGACCTCGTTTTCGCCGACCGCAGCGCGCCGGCAGGTCAGGAAATCCAGGCTCTCGATATCGGCCGACTGATGGGCTGCGAACCGAGACCCTACCTGATCGACCACATCGAGAATGGCATTGGCCGCGTCGAGGAGATCATCCACACCACCACCACCGAGTTCATCCTCGCGGATGGCACGGACGACCAAGGGAACTACGCCTACCCGTGGGCCCATCCGCTACCCTTCCCAGTCACGGTGATCCGCGAGGTCGGCACCGCCGACTCGCTCGGTGCCGAGTATCGTTCGGAGTTCGCTTACCACGAGGCCTACTACGACCCCGTCGAAAAGCAGTTTCGCGGATTCGCCCGCGTCGAGCAGGTCGATGTCGGCGATGCCACCGCGCCCACCCTTGTCTCCCGCTCGTATTTCGATATCGGCGACGTCGAGGAATCGCTCAAGGGCAAGGTCCTCCGCCTCACCACCGAGGACGAAAGCGGCTCGGTCTTCAATGACGCCGTCACGGAGTGGGATGTCCGGACCCTCCACCCCGGGACCGACGGCCGTTCGGTCAGCTTCGCTCATCAGGTTTCCAGCACCACCGACATCCTCGAGCAAGGCCGCGGCACGCCGCGCCGCACCTACGTCGAGTATGACTACGACAACTACGGCAACGCCACCGAGGAGCGCAACTACGGCATTGTCGAAGACGACGATCTCACAGCCTTCAGCGACGAACGCCTTACCACCACCACCTTCGCCTACAACTTCGACGAGTGGCTGATCCGGCTACCCTATCAGGTCGAGGTTAGTGACGGGTCCGGCCAGACTATCAGCCGCTCCCGCACCTTCTACGACGACGAGACCTTCTCCGGCACGAACCCAGCCGAGGTATCGATCGGAAATCCAACTCTTGTCCGCCAGTGGACGAACGTGGCCGCAGACGAGTTCATCGCTGCCAGCCGCACCACCTTCGATACTTTCGGCAATCCCATCCACCTCTACGACCCGCTGTGGGAAGAAGCCGGCGCGGGCCATTGGCGGGAATTGTCCTATGACCCGGCCTTTCACACCTACCCCGTCACCGAAACGATCCACGTCGACGGTTCGGTGGCAACCTTGGCAACCAGTGCAAGCTACGACCCCGGACTGGGAACCATGCTCTCGGTTACGGATTTCAACAGCAACGAAACCACAGTCCACTACGATACACTTGGCCGCCTCGTCGCCGTTGTGCGTCCCTTCGATACCGAGGCTTCCCCCACCGTCGAGTATGAATACTTCCTCGCTCAGCCGGACGGTGACGGCGGGATCGTGAATTTCACTGAAATCCGGCAGCGAGAGACTGCTGGAGGCGGCCAGTTCCGTAGTCGTGAGTTCTTTGACGGTCTCGGGCGGAAGCGGCTGGTCAAGCACGAGGACGAAGCCGCCGGCTCCTTCATCGTCAAGGGGCACTCCTCGTTCAATGCCCGCCGCGGGGTGCGATCAGTCCTCAATCCCCACACCTCCGAGTCCTTTGACTACGAGCCGTTTCCAGCCGGAGGCCCGGTTACATCATCCGACTACGACGCACTCGGCCGCGTCGTCCGGATCACCAACCAGGACGCGTCCTTTGCCTCCACGGTTTATGAACCCCTCCTCGTCCGGAGCTTCGACGAAAACGACTCCGATCCCGCATCCAAGCACTTCGACACGCCGATGGTCCACCACAACGACGGCCTGGGGCGCCTCGTGCGGGTCGATGAAATCGTTCGCCTCGACAATGAAGGCCACGAAATCGGCAACGCAAACACCTGGACCACTACCTACACCTACCGCGCCGACGACGTGCTCCTGACGCTCACCGACAGCCAGGACAACTTCAAGGAGTTCCGCTATGACTCTCTCGGCCGCAAAACCTTCATGGACGACCCCAACCGCGGCGAACTGCACTGGGTGTATGACGCTGCATCAAACGTGATTGCCACCACCGATCACAAGGGCCAGCAGATCCTCCATACCTACGACGGCGCCAACCGCCTGCGCACCGAGGATTACCTCGACGAGGCCTCACCCTTCTCCGGTCACCACATCTACGACCCCGAGCAACCGATCAGCGCCGCCAACCGCCCGGATGTCGTCTGGTTCTACGACAGCCCGCAGGCGGGCCTCGACCTAGGAGACGGGACGACCGGCACCGCCACCCAAACTCTCGGGCAGATCGCCTCGATCTGGGATCTCTCCGGTGAGGAGCACTTCTCCTACGACGCCCGCGCCCGGATCGACTGGCAGGTAAAACGCCTGCCCGACCCGGTCCTGCCGTCCCTTCTGGCCTCCTACCGCACCCGCTACAGCTACGACTCCGCCGACCGCATCGTCACCCTCGGGTATCCCGATGGTGACCACGCCACCCACGAGTACAACGACCGCTTCCAGCTTGAGCGGATCCTCGGCGGGCCCTCCGGGACCATCATCTCTTCCCTCGATTACAAGCCATGGGATTCACCCGCATCCATCGGCTACGGAAATGGCACCCACACTTCATACGATTACGATGCCCGCCTGCGCCTTCGCGACCTCGACACGCTCGGCCCTGGAACCGCTACGCTGATCGACTTCACCTATCATCTCGATGCCGTCGGCAACATCGACCGCATCGACGACAACCGATCCGTCACCGGCCCGCGCCTCAATACCCAGGTCTTCACCTACGACTCCCTCTACCGCCTCACCGGCGTCACCTATCCGGGCATCAGCGGAGCGCAGTCGATCGCCTACCGCTATGATCGCATCGGCAACATGCTCGAGCAGTCGTCGGGCATCCTCCACCTTGAGAACGACCTCAGCATCACCGACCACGGCCTCATGAGCTACGGCGGTCCCGAGGGCAGGAGCGGACGCAGCGGGCGCGGCGATTCCGCGGCCGGTCCCCATGCCCTCACCGGCGTCAGCTCCGGGAGCGGTCGCAGCTACCCCTACGACCGCAATGGCAACATGACCCTCATCGATGGCCTGACCTGCTCTTGGGACTTCAAGGACCGCATAGTCGCCACTGAGAACGAGCGGATGTCCGCCCGTTACGTGTATGACCACAGCGACCGGCGGGTCGCCAAGCAGGTCACGCCCGAGGCGGGCCAGCCCGGGGCCGGGGTCACGGATTCGACCTTCTACATCAACCGCTACTTCGAGATCCGCCCCGGCGAGCCGCCGGTAAAATACGTCTGGAACGGCGACACCCGCGTCGCCCGCATCACCGGCACGGTTTCCTCCCCGCAGCGAGTCCAGCGCCTACGCCTGCTCGCCGGCTGGAACCTCGCCGGCCTCAATGTTGCCGTAGATCCCGGTGCCTTCGACCCCGCCAGCCATCCCGATCTCGACGAGGCGAAATGGTGGGATGCCGACACCCGTGAATGGCAGACCCTGCCGGCCTCCGAGCCGCTCGCCGCCGGCACCCCGATCTGGCTCCGGGCCCCCGCCCCGTCACTGCTTTCGGTCGCCGGTCCCCGCGCTCCGCCCGCAGCACTCACCCTCGCCCCCGGCGAACTCCGCTTCGCCGCCAATCCCGCCCGTGAGACCATCCCGCTGACGGAAGTTCCGGCGACATGGGAGATCTCCCGCTTTGATCCCTCTACCCAGTCCTGGCAGTCCCGCTTCGTCGGCGACCTGGCCGCCGCCTCCGATCCGCTCCCCGCCGACTGGTCCGCCGACGAGTCCCTCCTCCTCCGCGCCACCAACGGAGCCACGATTCCCGTCGCCCTCGAATCCGCCCTCGACATCCGCTACTACCACCAGGACCACCTAGGCTCCACCAGCGTCGTCACCGATGCCTATGGAGCGCTGGTCGAAGAGACCGCCAACTATCCCTTTGGCGCCGAGCGTCAGGGTCACCGACCCGGAGGCATCAGGGAATCCTATGGCTTCACACAGAAGGAACAGGATCGGGAGAGCGGCCTGCACTACTTCGAGGCGAGGTTTGTGACTTCGGCACTCGGGAGGTTCACCCGCGTTGACCCCATCCTGGCCTCGATGCCGGAGGAACTGCTGGGCGACCCTCAGCGCCTCAACGGTTACTCCTACAGCGGCAATCGTCCGACGGTCGCGACCGATCCAAGCGGTGAGGTTTGGGGCCTTATCTCGAAGGTGGCGAAGGTGATCATCAAGGGCGGAGACATTGCCTCCACCGTTGCCGGAGCCATCGATGACGTCAACACCCTGACCAGTCGTGATGCGTCCCTCGGAGAACGGCTCATTGCAGGGGCCAGCTTGGCGAGCGAGATCGTGTCACCAGTCTCGATCAAGGACGCAAAGGCCGGCATCAAGGCCGCCGACAGACTATTTGATGGCAAGAAAGCTGATAGGCTTGCTGATTCGATTAAACCCAGCCTAGGGGGCACAGGAATTCCGCTCAATAATAACTCTGCGAGAAAACTTCTACGAAGCAGAGGTGCGACGAAGCAACAAGCACGTCAAACTGTGGCGAGCTTTGATGGTCCAATCACAGCGACTCAAGGGAGAGCAGGTGACGCTTTTACAGTCACTGAATCTAGTCGCGGAAGCGCCAGTGGCATGTTCGTTACTCGAGGATCGGCTGGAGCGACTCCTGCCGAGAGAATCACAAACCTGGCGTTACCAACTTCAAATTCCGCAGCAGTGGAAGGGCAGGTGATACTGACAAGACCACAGATTCTCTTAGAGGGAAAAGTTGCCTCTCAGGTTGGTAACCCAGGATTCGGCCCAACTGCAACGGGCGGAGGACATCAGGTTATTACCGACGCTTTCAATGGTGGAATCAGGAGACCCTGAGCATGAGTAGTTTTATTGGCGATCAAGTCTTAGCAGTTTTGCGCGAGAATGGTTTTGAAGCTGATTCAGCGAACCTAGAAACGCTATTGGATGAACTGCAGAAGTCCAAAGATGCACAGGTAAAACAGCGCGCGGCATCCGAGATTCAAGGCTGCTGTCATCTTCATTCCTTCGGAAACCTAAACATCTCAACGATAAATGGCTGGAGATGGAACTCAATGCTAGAAAGGCTAGCGAGTTACGCAAAGAGAAAGGCCGGAACCGATCCCGCTAAACGAAGCCGGTGAGTTTGTCAATGAAAGGGGCCCTGCGCAAAGTCCCGAATAGCCTTGCCAAGGAGACGGGCGGTTTGGAGTCTTGATCGAATCTTTCATCCCCGTTTCCTCGCCGGGAATGACGGTAGGCCTCCCGCCCCAGCAGAGGGAGCCGCTACCCAGTTTCACGGCGATCACGCGGAGGTCCCCGCCATCCCCAAATCGTTTCCGCCCATGAGCCCCTCCCCGACGAGCTCGATGGACCCTGTCCGGTCCCATCTCCGCCTCTCCCGTAATCGCCACTCCAGCGGATCCCGAGGGCCAGCGATTCCTTCGAGAAGCCGCTGCGTTGATGTGGAATTCTCGCATTTCCTGAATTCCAATCCTTCGAGCCGCTCCGGACAGTTTGCGCTCCAATTCTTATTCTTGGCGGCACTTGCGCTGGTCCTCGGTCTCGCCGGCGTGGCGTCCGCTCAGTCCCCCACCATCACCCCAGGCAACAAGGGTGGTCAAAACATCCTCATCACGGGCAGCACAACGGTGATGGGAGGCACCTACACCAACGTCGGCACTTTCAAGGTGGAGCCCGGTGCCACGCTCTACGTCCAGGCACACGACGGCAGCAGCGGAGGCTACATCCGGATGGAGGCCGATTTCATCGATATTCGCGGCACCATCGAAGGAAGCGGGAGGGGCTACGGCGGCGGTGGTGGGGGCGGTGGCGGCGGGGGCGGTGACCAGGAAGTGGCAACCCGGGGTGCCGGTGGCAACGGTGGGGGCGGTGTCGGGGGATCGGCGGCCGGCGGTGGCGGTGAGGCTGGTGATGGCGACAGCTATGCCATGCCGGGCTACACTGCCTACGGAAGAGGCGGCCGGGGCGGCGCCGGCGGCGATGGCTACGGGTCCTTGGCAGGAGGCGGAGGGAATCGGGGAAGCCGCGGGACGACCGACCGGGGCGGCAACGGCGGCAACGGCGCCGATGCGAGCGCGAACGGAGTTCGCAGCATCGGGTCGGGCGGAGGTGGGGG
>NZ_JACZFQ010000073.1 GCF_014904755.1 Neoluteolibacter marinus | reverse complement strand
GGGGGGGGCGGAGGCGGAAGCCCGGGGGATGGCACCGGGAGTGGTGGCGCGGGAGGAAACGCCGGCGGATCCGGCGGTGCATCCGTGATCCTGATCGCCAAGTATCATATTTCGGCCGCTTCGACCGGCAGGATCTACACGCGAGGGGTCCTGGGCATCACGGGCAACGACGGTCGCGACGGAGGGACCTCCGGATCCGCACTTGGCCGGGGAGGCAATGGCGCGCAATTCAACTTCGGTGCCCCCCAGACGGACGCCGTGGCAGTGGCGGGAGCCCGCGGGGGCGCGGACGCGCAAGGCCGCTTCCCCACCCGGGGTGGCGACGGCGGACGCGGAGGCGCGGGCGCAGGAGGCGGAATCCAGCTGCAAGCTCCGGTGATTGATTTGAACGGTCAGCTCAACAACCTCGGTGGCCGTGGCACGGCACAGGCAGGCGCCCTCGAGCTACACCGGGCGGACGGACCGAACGCCCTGACCTTTGTCTCCGGCAGCAGCTACAACAGCAGCGGCACCTTCTACCGATCAACCTCTTTTACCACCACGCTTGGCGCTCCCATCATCAGCGCTTCGGGTAACAGCACGGCCTCTTCCCGGGAGGTCACCATCACACCTGCCGACAGCAAGATTCCATCAAGTTTCTGGGAAATCCGCTACACGACGGATGGGTCAAATCCGACGGCCAGTTCGACCAAATACGACGGCAAATTCCCGGTTACTACGGACTCTACCATCAAGGCGATCGCCATCGGCCTGCGGGGATGGCGGTCGAGCGCGATCTCCGCGCCCCTACCTGTGCTCTTCAATCTCAATCCACCCACGGTGACTCGGAGCGAAGCTCCCAACACTGGAGTTTACCACTATCAGCCCATCACGGTATCCTTTCAGCCGTACGGAAATCAAGGGAGCTTCCCAGGATACAAGGTTCACTACACCACCAATGGTACAAACCCCACCTCATCATCCCCGGCTTACACACCGGGCTCATCGCCCCCCATTCCAATCACGGAAGATACCAAATTGATTTTCGCAGCGTTCTCGAGTGCCCGCGACCAGAGCGAACCCGATAGTGTGGAGATCAAGTTCAAGGTGGCCCCGATCACTTTGAACAAACTACCCGACCAACCGGGTCCTCCGCCGTTTTACAAGGAGGAGGATCCCTACACGGTCATTGCGGACTCCGATTCCCCCGGAGTTTCGTACCACTACACCACCAACGGTATCGACACCCCCGGTAGTTTTTCGCCCAAGGCTACCGACGGAGTGATCCCGATCAACTACTTCACCAGCCTCAAAGTGGTCGGCATTCGAAGTGGTTGGGCCCAGAGCGACCCCCTGCCCGCCAATGGTTCCTACCAATACCGGGTCGGAAACGGATCCGTGACCTTCAGTCCCGAAGAAGGGAACGACAACACGACGAATGAACTGATGTTCATCGAGATGGAGAGTGCGCCGGGGACCCAAATCGTCTACACGATTGGCAGGAGCGAAAGAGACACGCCGGACCCGGAGGCCAACAGCGCTGGAGTGATCGTGAAGGGGCACCCGTATGTGGGTCCGGTGCTGGTGAAGACGAGCCCAACCTGGATCAAGGCCCGAAGCTACGCGAACGGCCAGCTGCAGGGGGACATCTCCCAGGGTCAGTGGTCGAATATTGGAAACACTGCTCCTTTGGGAGAGGACCTGCAGGGGCCTGCAGGTTCGGTCCTCGGTTCCTTCGGCGGCAGCCTGTCTCCGGGCATCCCGGTGAGAAACAGCGCCCAGTATCAGAACTCGGAATTGCCGCCCCGGGTTGCAGTTACTTCACTGGTTGTTGCGGAAGGTGTCGGAACGTTGGACACTTCCGCCCCACATGGTCTCAGCGTTGGGGATCCTGTTTTCATCTCAGGTGTGAATACCGTCGAGGTTGACGAAGAAAGCTACGATATCAATGGGGACTATGTCGTCACCGAAGTGCTGGATGACGACACCTATGAAATCCAGGTCGATGCACCGGATTTGACGGCGAACGGCCTCATTCTCTCGCAAGGGGTACGTGTCGGGAATTGGCAGAAATTCGCCTTCATCCCGAACGCGCCTGGGATCGAAAAGGTCTATGCCACCGGTCTGCCCGGGGACAGTGAGGTTATCCGCTGGTGGTTCCCGGAGCTGGACGGCGCGGGCTATCCGGACCAGTATGTCGAGTTCGTCCACACGATCCTGCCTCCCGATCCCAACGAGGTGATGGTGGTGTATCACACCGAGGGAGCCGGCATTCCTGACCAACTCCCCGTTAATCTGTCGAACATCCCCAACCCCGTGATCCACTACAACGGGCGCATCACCGCTGGCCTCGATGAGCAGGATCAGACGCAGGTGAACGAATCGTCCTTTCTCTGGATGGCACAAGACAAGCGTTTGCGCGCCAGCCAGCAGACGGGCTTCGCCGTGATTGAATATCAGGATGGTCCCAGCGGTCCGTTCGTCGGCATGCAGGTCGTGGACGTTCGCCCTTACCAGCAGGATCCCTTTCCGAATTCCTATCTCGCGGACCTGGGTGACGAACTGGAGCCGCTCGGTCTGCTAACACAGGATCCGGACGGACCCGGTCTGATCCCGATGCCCGAGGACGAATTGCGCGCCGCGATCCCTCTGGTGACCCGCGGCCTCGCCAACGCCCTCGGGGAGAGCGGCTACATCTATCAGCACAACCGCGAAGGCCCCTTCGACGGGGCGGTTTTCGCCGTAAAAAAGAACATCATATCTCCCAGCCTCATGGAAGTCGTCTGGACCCGCCGCGACCGCTTCGAACGGGCAGTGTGGCCCTACGAGATCCGGCAGTATCAAGCCGACTGGCCGGAGGTCGAGAAAATGCAGACCTACGTCGTCAACGAGCCCGGCGATCCCGTCGGCGATCGCACCGAGATCCCCTCGCCCCTCGAGCCGACGGTCATGTTCTATCAGGAGCAGGCGAGCCAGAACCGGCACGCGTCGATCGGCGCCGGCAACACCTTCATCGCCAACCGGGCAGGCCTCTCGATCCTCAAGCTTGAACTCGCCGAGGATAAGAATCTTGAGAACTGGGTCGGCTTCAAGGTGATCCGCAGCGCCTTCCGCAACGATGGAGAAGTCTTCGACCTCGAGCCGGTGGACCAACCCATTGGCCGGGAGATCGAAGCTGAGGATCACCTCGCAGGCTTCCGCAACGGAGTTCGCCTGATTCCGGATTACCCGGGCTTTATCTACGAGGACGAGGGTGACCGCTTCCTTCCCGGGATCTACCGCAACAACCCTGCGAACTTCGTCAATCCCGGACCCGGGCAGATCTTCGCCGTGAACACCGGCACACTCGAAGTCTGGTGGCATAACCGCTTCCGCGCCGACCTGTGGCCCGACGGACTCAAGATCGACTGGCCGTCCATGGTCCGCCGATACGACAGTCGCTGGCCGACCACCGAGGAGCTCACGGTCCGTGATGAAGAGGACAACGTGATCGTGCGCATCGTGGACATCGCCGACCAGCAGGGCACCGGCGCGATCGATCCGGGGATCTTCAATGACTGGTACATCTACTATCAGAACGAATCGGACGAGCGCGGCTACAATCCGAACGACGAACACGCTTTCAAGTTACCCGTTCAGGACGACTACGGAGCGTTCGCCCTGCGCAACGATCTTGGAGGCACCGACCGCTCCGAGCCTCACCTGATCCTGCCTTACCGACTGTCGATCGATCCGGAGGACACCTGGAACCTGCTCGTCTTCCGGGTGGAGGCAGGCGACTTCCGCTACCTGGGGACTGCAGGAACCCCCGTCCAGCCCCCGCTTCCGCTCAATAGCTTCACCGACCTGGAAAGGAGTTACGCCCTGCCCGGCTACGAGAGGTGGTGGTTCAGGGATCGGAAAAACCAGATATGGGCGAGGGCCGGCGGAGACACCTGGCGCCCCGGCGAACCTCACGGCCCCGCTGCCCTGGGCACGATCGTTTCGCGCTACTTCTACATTGATCGTCCTGAAGCCGGCTTCGACTATCCCGTTGGCTACAATGCCAGGGTGGACGGAATGGTTCCCTGGCTAGACCGCCTGGCCGTCGAGAGAAACCCGGGCCACCCATCCGGGGAGCCGATCGATATTACCTACCGGATCCGCTGGCCCGATTATCCCACTCCCCCTGCCCCGCCGAGCCTTCCTGAGCCAGAGGACTGGAGCAGCCCGACACCGGAAGAACTCCTTGCCTACGAACGCGCACTTGAAAATTTCGCCACCGGTCAGGTATGGCGGGACACCGTGGTGGCCGCATTCGCAGGAGAGAACCTGCATGGCGTGGGCGATGGTTCAGGAATTGGCTGGCGCCCTGTGCCGGAATTGCTGCTTGGCGAAAGTCTCGTTCATGCAAAGAAGGGGCTGCCCTCGGTGTTCGGGGGCTTCAATATTGATAGCAATGGCAATCCAATTCGTGAGGGTCGGAAAAGCGTCGAAATTCTCTACGACCAGTCGAGGGAGAACGGCGGAGGCCAATCGGTGAAGCTGATCGACCCGACATGGACTTACCGGGAAGGCGGAGTCCAGTTGGTTCCGGCCGAGGTCAAAACCACCCTCTTCGACGAAAAGGCTTACTTCCTCGACCTTCCGCCCCACCTCCAGACCCGCCTTTGGTATGAGCCCAACAACAACCGGTTGGTGTTCACCGGCGAAGTGGCCAACATTATTCTGGGGAGTGATCCCTACTATCTCCGGCTCAACGTCGTCCCACCGGCGGACCGTGCGCGAATCCTGAGCATCTGCAGGCCGGAGTTCACCGGGGCTTCGGCATTTCGAGCCCATCTCAACAGCCTGTGCGACAAGGCCACCGCGGTGAGGGAGATCGGCCCCGGAACCGCCAATCCGCTCGTTGATGAAGATGGAGATCCCAATTTTTCGAGTTTCGCGCTTACGGCGGCAGACCCGCTGGGTGACGGCTATGTGACGCTCGCGTTCGACGACGAGGAAGTTCTCACCGACCCTTCGGATCCCGTCTCACTGGCGGTGATCCGGGTGGCGGACCGGCTGTTCACAGGCGAACTCAGGGTCCAATTCCCTCCCAGCCCGTTCGATGAAAAACTAACGATCCGCCACAGTTCCGACTTTGGAGGGAGACCCCAACTCTTCGAGGTCGAATGGCAGTTCCGACCCGGATTCCTGCCGGAGGATGTGGTCGCCAACGTCAATCAATGGCCGGCCACTTACGTTCCCAGCGACTGGACCTCCTACACTCCGACCTACCACGCCCCGGGCGAACCACCACGCACCAAGCCGAACGACGTCGACCCATCCGCGGTGGTGATCGGAGGAGCGACCCGCGAAACCCTTTCCGACAACTGGTTCATCGCACGCTACAAGCCCCTCGATCCAGCGCATCCCTTCGCCGGGGAGTGGAGCGATTGGACCTACCCCCAGCTCGCAGAAGGCTGGATCAAGCGGGTCATGGCCGGCATCAATCCCTTCGAGCAGCGGATGGGCAACTATCGTAGCGGCGATGTCGACACGACGGTCAGCATCATCGAGCAGATCGGCGAGCAATGGGAGGGTGATATCCCGCTGAATCTCGATGGCATCGACGACCTTGGGCTGCTTGAGATCTACGAAACGGTGATGAACCGCGGGAAGGATCTCTCCATCCGGGGCACTCCGATGGTGGACTACGCCCCCGCGAACCAGGCCCTGATGCTCGCGGCTTCAAGGATCGCGGATCTTTACATGATGCTCGGCAACGAAGGCTATGCTGACGCCGCCGATCCTACCATTGCCTTCGGCACCAGCGATGGGCAGTTCGGGGCTCAGGCATCCACCCTCCACTGCTTCATGAACCAGACCCCCAACCTTCTGGAAGAGGAACTGGCCCTGCTGCGTGGTCGGGACGACACCGGGGTCACCGGAACGCGGCTCACGCCGATCTACAACCGGCTGCCGTGGAACCTGACCCGCGACATCCGGGGCGGCGAAGTCGCCTACGTTCTCAACTACGGAATCGAAGATGAAACCTGGAGCCGCTTCCTGCCCGATGAAAACTCTTACAACACCTTGGTCGATGACGCGGCGCGAATGTATCCGCAGGGCCATGGCGATGCCTGGGGCCACTACCTTTCCGCGAGCAAGGTTTACTACAACCTCCTGACCAACCCGAATTTCAGCTGGGTCGCCCAGCCCGAGGCGGTCCTGGTGGGCGGGGCACCGGTGATGGTCGATTACGAGGACGAGCGCCGCTTCGCCAAGATCGGGGCTGCGAAGGCGCGGACCGGTGCGGAAATCGTCAATCTCACCTACCGCAAGGACTACACCGAAGACCCGGCCAAGAGCTGGGAGGGCTACGACGACACCAAGGAAGGCCGTCACTGGGGCGTGAACGAATGGGCCGTCCGGGCTGGTCAGGGCGCGTTCTTCGACTGGGTGGTCGGCAATGCGATCATCCCGCACGAGGACCCGAACGAGCATGACGAGGGGATCCAGAAAATCGACCGTACCACCGTGCCCGAACTGGCGGAGATCGCTTCGTCCTATTTGGACATTCAGGGCCAGCTGAACATGGCCGATGCCGGCATGAACCCTCTCGGGGTGGCCTCGGACGCCGTGCCCTTCGACATCAGTCCCGACCTGCTGACCGGGCAGAACCCGCAGACCCACTTCGAGCAGATTTACGGTCGGGCCGTCGAGGGACTGAACAACGCGATCCGCGTCTTCAACCTCGCCTTCAACGCCTCGCAGCGGCTACGCGAGCAAAACGACGACGTGGCCACCTTCCAGCGCCAGGTCGAGGAGCGGCGGAGGGACTACGCCAGCCGCCTGATTGAGGTCTTCGGCTACCCCTACCCGGGCGACATCGGCGTCGGAAAGCTGTATCCGGCGGGCTACGAAGGGCCCGACCTGTTCAACTTCATGTATTTCGAGCCATCGGAGCTGTTCCCGGGCCGGGTCGGCGGAGGGGCGAGAGCCGTCACCCGCAAGTTCCTGAGCCGCGACCTGAAGAACGTGACCGGCGGAAGCTTCCCGGCGGAAATCGAGGTCACGCTCAACCTCTCGACCGAGGGCTTCGGCTTCATCAAGCCCTCCAACTACAAGAATCCGCGGCGCGCCGAAGGGGAGATCCAGATGTCCCATCGGGAAATCCTACAATCCCTAGGTCGCTACAAGCGCGCCTTGCTGGAGTATGACAACCTGCTTGGCCAGATCTCCGAGCAGAACCGGGTCATCGGAGCCCAGGCCGCCCTGAACGCCGCGGATCAGGCAGCCGCTCAAGCCGAGGTGAGAATCCTGCAAACGGCCCTGCAGGAACAGCAGACGCTCAACGAGATGATCACGGAGGCCCGAAAGAAGCAGGTTTCATTCCAGAATCGGGCCGCCTACTCGACACTCATCGCGAATGCTTTGGCGGAATATCTTCCTACGTCCTCCGGCCTCGCTCCTGATGTGACATCAGCGATCCGCGGGGCGATTCGCCAAGGCGGTGCGGTAGCAGGCCAAGCTTTCAGCGAGCAGGCGCAAGAACAGGCCGGCAAGGAACTTGCCCATCAGCAAGCCAAGGAACTGGTCTCCGCGCAGTCGAACCTCGACATCGTGATCGCCCGCAACGGCGTGCTCGATGCCCGGGCCAACGCATCGCTCGCACCACTGAGGGCCCAGCTGTCCCAGCTGGTCCGCTCGAAAAACTCACTCGAGTTGGAGATCTACAACGCCGAGGAGGCCATGAACCAGGCATCGAGCCGATATCTGGGGGTCCTCGCGAGAGGCCAGCGCCTGCTCGAGGAACTCAACACCTTCCTCGCCAACACCGCCTCGGACATCCAGCAATACCGCTACCGCGACATGGCCTTCCGGATTTTCCGCGACGAGGCGCTCCAAAAATACCGGGCCCAGTTCGATTTGGCCGGTCGCTACGTTTATCTGGCGGCGAAGGCCTACGACTACGAGACCGGCTTGCTCGGATCCGATTCGCGCAGCGCGGTGGCCTTCCTCGACCAGATCGTGCGCTCGCGGACGATCGGGCTGATCGAGGGAGGGCAACCGGTCACCGGACCGCTGACAGGCGATCCCGGCCTCGCTGACGCAATGGCACGGATGAGCGGGTCATGGTCGGTGCTCAAGGGGCGCCTCGGCTTCAACAATCCGACCTCCCTCAGCGCCAGCATGTCGCTCAAGTACGAGGCCTTCCGAATCAACCCCCAGTCCAAGGATGCATCGACGGTCTGGCGGGAGACGCTGAAGAAGCACTGGGTGGACAACCTCTGGGACGTGCCGGAGTTCCGCTTGCACTGCATCCCGCCGCAGGGCGGTACCGCGAGTACGATTCCCGCGCTGGTCATCCCCTTCGAGACCTCCATCCACAGCGGTTTCAATCACTTCGGCTGGCCGCTGGCCGGCGGTGACCACGCCTTCCCGTCCAGCCACTATGCGGTCAAGATCAAGGCCGCCGGCGTCGGATTCTCGAACTACGATTCGGTCATTGGAGGGCTGTCGGCGACCCCGCTCGTCTATCTGGTGCCCGTCGGTGAGGACGCGATGCGTGTGCCTACCGACCAGTTCACGGTGCGGAACTGGCAGATCATGGACCAGATGATCCCGGTGCCGTTCCCGATCGGCAACCTCGAGATCCAGGATCCCGGCTACCTTCCGCTGGCGGACTCCCTGAGCTTTGCGGGCAATGCCTTCGGACGGATTCGCAAGTTCCCCGAGTTCCCGGCCTTCCATGATGGCAGCGGCGGCTTCAATCCCGGAGGGAGCGATGTCCTCAGCAGCCGCCTGATCGGCCGCAGCGTCTGGAATAACCGCTGGCTGCTCATCGTTCCGGGTGCCTCGCTGAAGGCGGACGGTGCGGACGGGCTCCGCCAACTCATCGACGGCCGCCTCGTCAATGGCAAGCGCGACGGCAACGGCATCACCGACATCATCATCCGCTTCGACGCCTACTCCTACAGCGGCAACTGAATCGCTTCCCAGCCTTCTCATCCATGAAGAATCTCCCCGTCCCGACCCGTAGCGCCCTAGGGCGCGCCCTCGCCATGGTGGCGTTCGTCGCCATCGGCTCCACCGCCCGCGCCCAGTGGGTCGATCAAACCATCACGCTCAACCCCGGCTGGAACGCCGTCTTTCTCGAGGTCCAGCCGCAACCTGCGGATGCCGATCTGGTTTTCGGGAACTTGCCGGTCGAGAGCGTCTGGGAATGGAACCGGCGCAGCTCGTCGGTCCAGTTCATTCAGGACCCGAACCAGCTCATCCCCCGTAGCCCCGAGTGGGCAACGTGGTTTCCCGAATCGAGCCCGAACCGCTTCCTGGCAAATCTCTTTGATGTCCAGGGCGGACGTGCCTACCTGATCAAGGTCGGCGGTGCGTCGAGCGTCAATTGGACCTTGCGCGGCACCCCCGCACGTCCCGACGGCGTTTGGATTCCGGATTCATTCAATCTCACCGGATTCTTCGTCGGCACTGCCGGGGCCCCCACTTTCTCGAACTACTTCGCCTCCTCTCCGGCTCACGCCGGCCAGCAGGTATTCCGGATGGATGCCGCCGGGAAGTGGGTGCTCACGGCCCAGACGAGCACGATCCAGCGGGGTCAGGCCTACTGGGTGCGAACTATCGGTGGTTCCGATTTTGCCGGGCCCGTCGTCGTCGAACTGGAACGCTCAGCCGGCATCGATTTCGGCCAGAGCCTCGAAGAGGCGGAAGTCGTCGTTCGCAACCGGAGCGATTCCCAGGCCCGCACGGTGAGTCTGGCACTTGAGAACTCGCTGAATCCTCCACCCGATGCCGATACCTCGCCAGCCCCCACAGGGCCCGCCCTCCTGTTCTATCGCGATCCTGCGACCGCCGACTCGGACAACCCTTTTGGCCAGTGGACACCCTTCGACGGAACTATCAATGCGAGTCTTGCACCGGGAGAATTCCGGCGCTTCATGCTGGCAACGCGTCGCGCCGAGATGCCCGGCAGCGCTCCTGGAGGCAGTGCGAGTTACCAAAGCATCCTCGCCGTGACGGAGACCGGAGGGACAAGCCAGAAGATCGCCGTCCGCGTTGGCTCCGGCAGCGTCGCGCCACAACCCGCCGCAATAGTGGGAGGACAGGCTCCTCAGAGCATTCAGGCACCGGACAACGCGGGACTGTGGGTGGGGTCAGCCACCCTCAATGAAGTGAGCTGGGCCGTCGCCAACCGCAAACTCATCGCCGCAGCACAAAATGATGACCGACTCCAACTCTACAAGAATCCGGCCAACATCGACTTCGAGGACCCGGAAACCTTCGAGCCGATCTCCCCTCCGGATGGGCTGGATCCAGACGCGACCCTGCCGACACCATCGGAGTTCGTTTTCCGGGTGATCATTCATGTCGACTCGGCCGGGCAGGCCAGGTTGCTGCAGAAGGTGCTCCAGGTGTGGGAAGATGGATCCGACCGCCCCGATCCGAACAATCCAGGCTATTTCCTTCCTGAGACCCCCGGACGTTTCCGGCTCTTCAGCAGCGAGCAGGGCGCCACGGACTTCCGGGGAGCCAGCCTGCGCAGGGGGGACGAGGTTCCAAAGCGTCTCAGTACTGCCGCCTATCCCCTGGCCGCGCCTCAGCCCCTCTCGGGCACATTCGGGGAAGGGCCGCTCACGGGAACCGTTACATTGAGTCACACGAGTCCCTTCAACCCCTTCGTCCACCAATATCACCCCCAACACGACAATCTGGATGCCCGCTATCAGTCCACCCTTCCTCCGGGTGAAGATGGCTCCGAATCCTATGTCGTCATCCGCAATATCAGCCTTGAGTTCGCGGACCAGCATCCTGAAGGACGAATCACCCCGGGATGGGGAACCTCCGAGATCGGAGGGCGTTACAAAGAGACCATTACCGGCATCCACCGCACGCCGCTCCGGGTCGCCGGCGACTTCATCCTACGCCGCGTTTCCACAAATTCACAACTCGACTGATATCCGCGCCGATCATGAACGCAACATTCACGACAAACCAGAAGTTCGCCGCCACCTGCCTTGCAGTGGCCCTGGCGGCTCCCTGCGTCGCAATGGTGCCCGACCCGGGCAACATCTATTTCGGTCTGGCCAAGGATTTCATGGGCAATCCGCTCACCCCGGAGTCCACCGCTGAAGTCGTGATGATACGGATCTCCGCCGGGGAGGAAGTCGTTCTCGCCCGTTCTCCGATCTACGAAATCGACACTCCCGACGGCGAAGTGAACTACATCCTGCGTCCGGTCCTCGACGACGGTTTGGCTGGCCGATTCGATCCAACCGCAGGACGCAAGGACGATGAGGTGAAGATCTATGCCATCCACAACGGAGTTCGATACGAAACCGAGTCGCTCGGTGGCTGCACTCCGATCAGTGACGAAGTACCTGCCCTTGCTGCCCGTGGGGCCGTTCAGAAAGTGAATTTTCGCTGCATTGACGACTGGGACGGTGATTGCATCGCCGACTCCTGGGAGTTCCATCACCTCGGCACAACCGAGTTCGGTGGAACAGACGACTGGGATGGCGACGGCCGAAACGATTATCAGGAGTTCATTGATGGAACAAACCCCCTCCAATTCGACCAGGAAGAACCTGATCCGCTCATTGTCCCCCAGCTGGCAATCACCACAATTCAAGAGGGAGTCGTCAGGATCGAATGGGACGAGCAAGAAGGCCACACCTACAGCCTCCAATGGTCGGGAACACTGGAAGGCTTTACGGAGGTACCGGCGGAGAGAATTGTCGGAAGCATCGAAGGAGCTTCCTCAAGCAATACCGATGAATCCGCGCCTCTTGCCATCAAGAATTCAGGAAGCGAAGTGAACATTGAGGGGCTCCCCAGGATGTTCTTCCGTGTCGAGGTCTCGCGCGAGTGATCTTCAGCGTCCCTGGTAAGGCTCATTCGGGGGCCAGTTCGACCCTTTCGAGCGTCAGATCAGCAATCCAGGGACTTTTGGGCAATGGAGGCTTTGCATCCGGCATTGCGGCTGAGGCATTACACCACACCCGTCTTTTCTCCCCAGCCGCCATATCCGCGACCATCAGTTTCCATGTCGGATCCAAGTCATTGAAATCAAAGAGAATGGCTTCCCCCCGCAAGGCCGACGTGTCAATCAGTCGACCTTGTGCATCCCAGATATCGTAGTGAAGAGCCACCCGGGCCATAGATCCACTTGTGCCCTTGCCGCGCCCACCCGCAATCCGGACCCAACTCAATCCCAACTGTCCTTGGTGGGCCTCACCAGGAACACTTCGTTGATCCTCCGGCAATACTGGAAGCTTTGGTCCAGGTAAGACCCGAATCAGCTCCAATTCGAAGTACATCTGCCCTCCAGGCTTGCCTCCGCCCCCCGCCTCTCCATAGGCCAGATCTGCCGGAACCCATAGTGCACGCTTCTCCCCCTCAACCATGTCCTTCAGGGCCTCCGACCATCCTGGAATGACTTCTCCGACAAGTAGAGTAACCGGCTGATTTCGAATCAAACTACTGTCGTAGAGCTTTCCATCCTTCGTCCACGACGAGAAGTGCAATTCGACCCGGTCATTGTTGCCGGGCTTCCGAGTTCCCGATCCCTTGCGGAGCACCTGAATGCCGAGTCCGGAATCCTTGACCGAGGCTTCAACAGGAGCGCCTGAAACCACCTCCGGACTCTTGTCCTCGGGATCAGCAGCATGGACTGAAATCCCAGTCCCCAATACCCACGCTGTAAGTGGGACAAGCAGGCCGAAAGCTCTTCGAACACGATTGGACATCGAAAACCGCTCCTCTGTTTGACTTCCCTACTGAAGCTGGTCCTTCAGTCGATCTGATCACCACGAATAGAGGTAATCACAGGCTCAGGCTAGGCACCTCTCCTACCGCAGGCAAGGTCCGATCGCAGTTCAGCCCCCGGGTCGCTGCCGCGACGGCTTGATTGCCAGGAAGTCCTGCACCATGGAGGCCGCGACATGGCACCCTCAGGCCGCCTCGTCCCCGTCCTGCCGCCGCAGATCCTCATAGAGCCGGGCGGGACCGAGGAGGATGTCCATCAGCCCGTGGCGCACCTTCTCGGAGTTCAATGCCTGTTTGCTCATCGTCCCGTGCGACTCGAAGGCCCCGATGATTGCCTCCATCAACTGATTCGGCAGGTCGGGAGAATTGGCAAACTGCTGCTTGCTGTTGTTCGCCGCTTGCTGCTTCAGCAGGTCGCTCTCCATCAGCTTCGACTTCACGTGATTCACGTAGACGAGCTTGTCGTCGTCACTCAGCTCACCTTCGAAGAGGTCGTTCACTTTGGCGATGATCTCCGACAAGAGGGCCTTGTCGGCGTCTCGGATCTTCCCTGTGCCCGTCTCCGACCCCGGCTTGAGCTTCGACGCTTCCCCCTGGTTCAAGTCGAGGCCCTGCTTCCCCTGCTCCTTCAGTTTGTGATGGGTCAGCACCACCTTCGAAAGATCGACCCCTTCGCGTTCGCGTCCGAACTCGAGCAGCGGAATCAACCGCCGGAAGAAAATCGCCCGCTTCTCGATGTCGGTGTTCCCGTAGTCGAAGATCTGGGATAGGAACGCGTGGAGGCGAAGATAGACGCCGGCATCGTGCCTGAACTTCACCAGTGCCTCCCCGGTGTCGCGGGCCGCTTTCTCAGCATCGGCGTCGCTCTTGTCGATGGCTGCCTTCAGGGCTTCCCGCGCAGCCTTGTATCGCTTCAGCAATCGGTCGGCGACAGGCCAGATGGCGGCGGTGAGCTTGGACTGCGTCTGCGGCAGATCGAACTCCGCCTTCACCACCCGTTCCACCTCCGGCTCGTCGTAGTAGCCCGTGGCGTCGAGCTTCGCCCGCATGTCGAGCACCTGGTCGGGATCAGTGGTGGACTCCAGTTCGGCCGTTTCGTGGTAGGTCTTGAAGGCCTTCAGGATCTCCTGCGGGTCGTTGACGAAATCCAGAACGTAGGTCGTGTCCTTGCCCGGGTGGGCTCGGTTCAGACGCGAAAGGGTCTGCACCGCCTGAATGCCCGCCAGCCGCTTGTCCACGTACATCCCGCAAAGCAAGGGCTGGTCAAAGCCAGTCTGAAACTTGTTCGCTACCAGCAGCAGGTGGAAACACTCGTCATCGAAGGCCTTGCGGATTTCCCGGCCTTTCAGTCCTGGATTGAGCGTCTCCCCGGTTTCCGTGAACGGATCCTCACCCGACTTCTTGTCGGTCACTTCTCCGGAGAAGGCGACCAAGGTGCCGATGGGATACCCATGCGAGGCGATGTATTTCTCCACGGCGAGCTTCCAGCGGACTGCCTCCACGCGGCTTGAAAGCACCACCATCGACTTGGCCTTGCCGTTCAGCAGCGGGGCGACGTGTTCACGGAAATGCTCCACCACGACCTCCACCTTCTGGGCGATGTTGTAGGGATGGAGGCGCACCCATCTGGAGATCCCTTTCATGGCCTCCTCCTTGATCACCGATTTCTCGGTCCAATCCTTGCCGTCGTGGGCGAGCCTGTAGGCCAGCTTGTAGGACGTGAAGTTCTTCAGCACATCGAGGATGAAGCCCTCTTCGATTGCTTGCCGCATGGAGTAGACGTGGAAAGGCTCCGGGATGTTGTTCTTGCCGGCAGGGAGATCCGGATACGGCCGCGTCCCGAACAACTCCATCGTCTTCGGCTTGGGAGTCGCGGTGAAAGCAATGGACGTGATGCCCTGGGGATTTGCCTTGGCAGCCATCTGCGCGGCGAGGATGTCCTCGGTCGAAACCTCTCCACCGTCTTCAATCTCCTTCAACTCCTCCGGGGAAAGCACCAGCTTCAAGCTCGCCGCGGCATTCCCGGTCTGCGAGCTGTGTGCCTCGTCCGCGATCACCGCGAAGGTCTTCCCTTCGGTCGCCGCCAGGTTCTTCACCTCCTCGAAGGCGTGGGGAAAAGTCTGGATCGTGCAGACGACGATCTTCTTGCCGCCGGCCAGAGCCTCGGCCAGCTCGCCGCTCTTGCTCCCGGACTTCCCGCTGATCGTGGCGACCACTCCGAGCGTCCGCTGGAATCCGAAAATCGCGTCCCGTAGTTGACCATCCAGCACGTTGCGATCGCTCACCACGATCACGGTGTCGAAGACCTTCTTGTTTTCGGCATCGTGAAGATCGGCGAGGAAATGAGCCGTCCAAGCGATGGAATTCGTCTTTCCCGAGCCCGCCGAGTTCTGCACCAGGTAGCGCTTGCCCGGGCCGTCGGCCAGAACCGCGGCGACCAGTTTCCGGGTCACGTCGAGTTGGTGGTAGCGGGGAAACAGCACCCGTTTGAGTTGCTTCGTGTCATCCAGCTCGGCCATCAGGTAGCGGCCCAGAATCCCCAACCAGCTCTCCCGCGCCCACACATCCTCCCACAGGTAGGAGGTCGGATGGCCGTCCTTGTTCGGAGGATTGCCCGCTCCGCCGTTGTGGCCGCGGTTGAAGGGCAGGAAGCGGGTCTCCGCCCCTTCGAGCTTGGTCGTCATCCACACCTCCCCGTTGCTCACCGCGAAATGAACCAGTGCACCCCTCGGGAACTCCAGCAGGGCATCCGCCGACGCCTGCCCCTTCGGCTTCGGGTGGCGGTCGAAGCGGTACTGGTCCACCGCATCCTTCACCGATTGGGTGAAGTCCGTCTTCAACTCCGCGGTCGCCACCGGAATGCCATTGAGGAAGAGCACCAGATCCAGGCAATTGCCATGGTGGGCCGAGTAGCGAACCTGCCTAACCACCCGCAGCCGGTTGGCCGCGTATCTGGCCATCAGCTCGGTGTTCATCGCCAGCGCCGGCTTGAACTGCGCCATCGCCAGCTTCGCTTTCAGCCCGGTGAGGTCGATCCCTCCGCGCAGCACCTCCAACGTGCCGGAGACATCGAGCTGCTTCCTCAGCCGATCCAGCACCACGGCTTCCGCCGCCGCACCATGGCTCTTCAACAGTGCCTCCCACGCCTGCGGCTGGCTTTCCTTCACCCACTCCACCACGTCCGCCGGAAACAGCGCCCGTGGCACGTCGTAGGCCTTGGCGTCGCCGTCGGCATGAAGCCACCCATTCTCGGCGAGGTGGGCGCAAATATCATCTTCGAACTTCACCTCTTCATGAAGACTCATTCCTATTTCACGACTTGATTTTTTACTTGTCACATTCGACCGGCCAAGGTGGCGAACATTTGCCTTCCCCGGAATCTCACCTCAGCAGGCGAATAGACCGGGATTCTAGCGATCAAGGTAGATCGGGGTTTGTCCCCTGCCCGATTTCTTCCCAATCAGCGGGATGAAATCCGCCCACCCACGAACCGCAACACGAGCTGAAACCTGGACTCTAGCTCGGAGGATATCGATTGTGCTGGGGTACTCCATCCTGAGGTGCAACGGCAAATTCAGACTTAGCTCGTAACCTTTCGCCGGAATTCTAAAAGTCCAAATGGCACGGTCCTCGCCATTGTAGCCGGTGAGAACTGGTTGATCGAAAGTCTGCTCGGAGGCCGTTTCAGCGCCTAGGGTAGTCTTGAGTCCTATCCCCGGGATTGTAGCCTCAAATGCTGGCTTGAGGGCCTCTGTTAGCTTGACTTGATGCACCATGGCTCTGTCCGGCTGCACGGCGAGTATCTTGGCACCAGGCGACATATCAAGCGTAACGCCAAGCATCACCTGAACAAAGCGACAATCGGGATGCGCATGTGACTGAAACTGCAACTCTGCCTCTGCCAACCATCCGACGTTGTCATTTGCCTTCCTCAAGGCCCTTTTCTTGAAAAGACTCAGCCGGTTTTGCTTCGCGAGAAGGCGAATTTGGTCGCTAATCTCCAGAACTTTGCCCCGCTCGTGATTGGCATCGTGCAGCTCTCCTTCGTCGATCTCGAGCTGCTCTGAAAAAACGTCGTCACGTTGTTCGTCATCCGGCTGATCCATACCCCGAACTATTTCCAGTCTCCATGCAAAGTAAAGGCAGCCCATTGAGGCAAATTGGGAAAAATGCGACGAGTTTGAGCAATCGCGGAACGGAAGGCATCGGCCTTGGCCACGGGCTGAGGGCCGTGGAGCGCACCGTAGAACTGCTGCATCAACTCAGCGGTCGAGTCATCCGCGGCCTCCCACTGGCTGGCGAGCACGGATGATGCCCCAGAGTAGAGCAATGCTGGAATGAGCCCAAGCATCTCGTCGCCATCCCGGCGGCGGCTGCGGGCCGTGTGGCAGCCGGAAAGAGTGAATATGTCCGCATTCAATCGAGTCTGAAACAAATCACGAACAGTGAAAACGTTTCCGCCCCCCAACTGGAGCCCACTGTCCCAGCCCGATTCCGATTCTGTGGCATGACCGGCAAAATGCACTGCCCATGCGTCGGCGATAGCCTCACGAAAATCCTCGGGCGAAATTGCGTCTGCAATGAGTGGTGATGTCCCGAGAAGACTCCCGACGAAAGCTGCCTCTTGGTCCGCACGGAGCAGGCGAGGGAAACCTGCCCCTGGATTGGAACAGCCAACAGCAGCACTTTTCCCGCCTGGTTGCCCTTTCTGCCGCTGCCAGCAGACCATCAGAATGGCCGCGCTCGGAGCGAAACAGACTGCATTCCTCTCCGCCAAAGGCTGACCGTCGATGTGCAAGGCGTGAAGAGGCACGGAATGAAGCGGACCGTGGGGAATAAGCAACACGATGTCCCCCGGCTGAGTCCATTCGGCGAGTGGAGCGATCAGCGAAGCAAAGCGTCGGCACCACGCGGCGTCGCCGCCGGCCATCTTCAACCAAGTGGTCAGCGACGAACGTCCCGGTCCTTCAAAACATTGCTGTATGAACGATTCGACGTCATGGCACTTGGTCGAAACCTTTGCTATCCTCGGCAAGTCCCAGCCGCTGCAGCACGCAATGAGCTGGATAGATCCTGAAGTGTCCCCCTTGTTTCGGAGCCAGACGAAATGAATGGACAGCACTGCTCTTTGAGTGGCTTCGGGCCGAGTGCTTTGCTCCTTCAACGCCTGTTGCCACAGTGCCCAATCCACGCCCAGATTCTTACGAAGTGAAACGAAGGAAGCGGCTTCCGACGAACAGGCCGTCTCCTCTAACAAAAGCTCTTCTTCTTTCTGAAGTGTGCGAAGCTCTTGCCCCAAGAGCGTATTCTCCCTGTCCCTGACGTCTTTCTTAGAGCTCCCATTGAGATTGGAGGTCGACAGCGTGCTCTTCAATGCCGCTCTTTCACCCGCCCTCTTCTCTACTGCTGAATATTTGGCTTCCAGCACCAACCACTTCCTCAAGATACGCTTATCAAGGTTGACAGGTAGCAGTTGAAGCTTGCTTTGGTCTACCATCGAGGAAAGCAAACCCCTTGCCTTCAGTCGATCCAGCCATCGAAATGCTGCGGCTGGATCTGGCCTTACAACCAAGCATAATTTCAAATACTCGTCGTGGATGCTGACATTCTTACTCGCAAAATCGTCGAAACTCTTTTGGCGTTCACCTAAGACCGCCTCCATCCGCCCCTTGATCAGAAGGCATTCAATGGTCCCGGCCAATTCGTAATGTTGGAAAGCTTCGTCAAGGAGCTCATCTCGTCGCGTACCGGCAGCCAAATCCCCCGCTTCCCACGAGGCCGCGCCTGCGAGCCGCTCCATTCGGTGTTGCTCTCCCAGATGATCGAGCCGGAGAAAAAGACCCGCAGCCTCAACAAACCTCATTGAGGCTGCCTCGAAACTCTCCAAGGAGCGCATGCGCCGAGCAATCTGAAAAAGAACCAGACCCTGATGGCCAAGGGTGAAGGCGAGTTCAGACGCACGACCGGCTCTGCGAAAGCAACTCTCTGCTTCGGTGAAGTGTTTTCCAGTTTCTCCGATATCGTCATCCCGGAAGGCGACGATTCCTCGTCTTTGAGCAATGTTCCCGCGAAGAACGATCGTTTCGAGGTCGCGTCCGACCCCGGTCAAGTTTTCTGACTGCTGGAAAAGGTCCTCAACATTCCGACCGTCGGGCAAATGGATGGCGCTCCCAGATTGTGACAAGAACTCTGCCATATTCGCATAGCGCTGGGCCGCGGACTTCTTTAACCCGCATGCAATGTCATTGTTCGCCGCTTCCTCCCACAAGCGGAACCGTTCGCTTGATGCCGCCTGCACGGACCCCAGTTGAAACAATGCGTCGCCCAGCAGCGCACAAGGTTCAGCCCCACGCAGCAATGCCACGGCTTCCATCGCCGCACGCTCCGCATCTCCCAGCGCGCCACGTGAGGCCAAGGAATTGGCTTCGATCAGCAGCAGCGATGCCCGCTGTCCCGGTTCGAGGTCCGTGTTTCGTGAATCAGCTGAGATTTCAACCGCATCGGCAAAGTTGCCTCTAGCGAATTCCGCTTGGGAAAGCAGGATGCCAGAAGTTACGCTCGTGAGAGCACTCTCTATGGCGGGTCCCGCGGCGATCCTCTCCTCTAAGTCTCTTGCCTCCTCTGTATTGCCACGACGATAGTGCCAGAGATGGAGATCGCGCCAGGCGCCGTCGGCCTCCCCGCGATGTCCTGCCATTTCCCACGATTCGGCCGCAGCACGCAGATGCTCTGCACCCGCTTCAAATCCGTATTGCAACATCTTCCGGCCGGCTGCGGCTCGAACTTCCGCTTCTCCCGAAGCCATCCCAGCATCGAGATATTGATTCAGTGCATCGTCGAATCCAGCCAGAGCCATTCTTACTGCCGTGTCGTCGGGTTCTGCTTCTCGACCCATCGTCGCATCAAATTCCAGCTCGGCCAGCGCCAACGCGGCCCGAGCCGCGCTGGGAAGATCATGGTCAGTTCTAGCTTCGGCACGAATCCCTTCCAGAATCTCCCTCGCCTTCAGAATATCGCGCGAAGGTTCCTTCTGGACCTGTTCAGCCGCGCGGAGAAGCTCGCCCCGCGCCTCTGCAAAGAGGCCAGCCTCCCGAAAAAGTCGGGCAGCGTCCAGGAATCCACCAACAACCTCTGGCATTCGTGTGAGGGGCCGAACGAATAGAGCGATCTCCATGGCCAGAAGACGAATCTCCCAGTATTTCGCCATCGCTGTTGAATAGGCATCATCCAGCGCCTCGAGCTTCTGCATTTCGGACCTTACTTTCGCGCGTCCGTCCTCGCAGGGATGAAAGACCAACCATGCAAAGGCAGCCTGGGTCCTGAGAACCGCTTCCTCGGACCCGTCGCACCGAGTGGAGGCGGAGATTCCAAGGTCCGCAGCCTCTCGAAAGCGCCCCATCGCCATCAGTGATTGAACACCAATGATGGTCGCTTGCCCCAGCTCACCGTCTGCTAATTGCGCCTCCTTTGCCGCCTCGACCACCTCGGCGAGAAACCCCCTGCGATATAGGTCTTTGATCTCTTGAGGATTCACAGACGGCGCATGTAAGACTCCAAACGATCGGCGCCACGATTCATTTGGTGTCGGTGTCACATGGATTTTGGGGAGCCGAAATATGGCGCACGTCGATCTGCCCGGTGACGGCGGCGGAGATCAGGGCGGTGCGGCGTTCCTGGAGCAGGTCGATGGCGCGTTGGGCTTCGGCGGTGAGGGTGTCGAGCTTAGCAAGTTCTTGATTCAGGAAATCTGCAATCGCGGCCTGCTCGTCCAATGGGACGATCGGCAGGTCAACTTGCACAAAGTGTGAAAAGCGCAGGTCTTGGCCATCTCGGATCAGGTTTGCCGTGGATCGGAGTGCTTGGATGTACGCCGTGCTTTTGAACAAGTGAGCAAAGAACGGAGGGTGGACGTGCTTGATCGGCATCAGGACTACGTAATGAAACGTCACGGAACCCGCCAAGGTGCACCATTCGATCCCACCCTGAAAGCTTCTCAAGCTAATAATGAAGTCGTTTGGTTCCGCGTGCCTAAGGCTATCTTTGCCTTCAATGATCAGGACAACCTTTCGACCTTCCCGCTCCATGAATTCTGACTGAGGCAACATTCCATATTTTTGGGAGGCCGTAAGCTGCTGATCCGATTCGCGAGCAGGTTCGTTGCGAACCCGGAACAAGCGTCGGCTCTGCACCACCTCCCAATGCTCCGGCACGTTGCCGAGCCATTCGATGCCGGAAGGCTTCATGGGGGCGTCGGGGTTGAGGCCTTTGGTGACGGCGTGGGAGATGACAGCCTGCCGTTTTTCTTTCAGCAGTTCCATCAGCCGCCGCTGCTCCGCTACCAGTCCATCGATCTTCGCCGTCTCCCGGTCGAGGAAGGCGGCGATGGCGGTTTGTTCGGGTAGGGGCGGAAAGGCGAACCTAATTTTTCCCAATATGCTCCTACTGATCCGCTGCATAGTACTCCCCCTCCCGAGGTTATCAGTGTTTGCAAAGTGATGCTTTGAAGAAAGGAGATAGACGATAAACCGCCTATCGAATAACGGACCTGGCCGAAAGATGACGTTGTCAACGCAGGTCACGATCCTGCTTTCAAGATCCGGGACTATGCACGCTCTTCCGATTGGAAGGTTCAGTCTAGAGATCAAGATGTCACCGGGAAGCACTTCCGTGCAATTGAGGGCTTCAAAAGTAGCGGCAGTGATAAACCCCTGTCCTTGCTCCTTGTAAAATCCTGCTCCGACATTGCCTGATGTCAGATACCTAACACCCAAATCTGAAATGTCTTTGCTCTCAATCCAGTCACCATCAATGAAAATGGAATCTTCGGTCGAGGCCACAGATTGAAGGGAACGCTTTTCCCAATGCTCAGGCACCTCGCCGAGCCACTCGACGCCGCTGTCCTTGTATTTCGAGTACCGCGGGAAGCTCATTGCGACATTCCCTCGATCATGGTGACAATGCGATCGGTGCAGCCTTTGAGGTCAGCGTCGATCTCGGCCAGCGGGCGCGGCGGCTTGAAGACGTAGAAGTGGCGGTTGAAGGGGATCTCGTAGCCGACCTTGGTCTTGGACTCGTTGATCCAGGCGTCGGGGGCGTGGGGCAGGACCTCGCGCTCGAAATAGGCGTGCACGTCGTCCCGCAAGGGGACGTTCTCGGTGTCCCGCAGGCTGCTGTCAGCCACCGGCTTGCCCTTGGCCTTCCCTTTCTGGCCGAGCACGATCTTCCCCGCCTCGTCGCGCTGGGGACGCTCGACGGTGATGGTGCGGTAGCCGAAGTCCTCATTGGCAAAGATGCGGCTGATCGGCACGCCGTCACGGGTGACTTCCTCGAAGCTACCGAAGATCCGGGTGATGTCGTCGAGGTGCTCGGAACCGAGTTCCTTGCGCTTGCTGCCGAGGCTCTTGCGCATCTTTTGCCAGAAGCCGGAGGCGTCGATGAGCTGCACCTTGCCCTTCCTCGCCGCCGGCTTGCGGTTGCTGACGATCCAGACGTAGGTGCTGATGCCGGTGTTGTAGAACATGTCGGTGGGCAGGCCGATGATCGCCTCGACGAGGTCGTTCTCCAGCACGTGGCGGCGGATCTCGCTCTCGCCGGAGCCCGCGCCCCCGGTGAAGAGCGGCGAGCCATTGAGCACGATGCCGAAGCGGCTGCCGCCGTCCCGGGCGGGGCGCATTTTGGAAATGAGGTGGAGCAGGAACAGCAGCGAGCCATCGCTGACCCGTGGCAGCCCGGGACCGAAGCGGCCGTTGTAGCCCTGGTCGGTCGCCTCTTTGGTGATCTCCTTCTGGATCTTCTTCCACTCCACGCCGAAGGGCGGATTCGAGAGCATGTAGTCGAAGTGCTTCCCCGGCAGGCCATCGTCGGAAAGCGTGTTGCCCGCGACGATGTTCCCCACGTCCTGGCCCTTGATCAACATGTCGGCCTTGCAGATGGCGTAGGACTCGTCGTTCAGTTCCTGGCCGAACATGGTGAGCCGCGCGCCGGGATTGTGCTCGGAGAGGTATTCCTCCGCCGTGGAGAGCATCCCACCGGTGCCGGCGGTGGGGTCGTAGATGGTGCGCACCACCCCGGGCTTCGAGAGCGCCTCGTCGTCCTCAATGAAGAGCAGGTTGACCATCAGGCGGATCACCTCGCGCGGGGTGAAGTGCTCCCCGGCGGTCTCGTTGGAGATTTCGGCGAACTTGCGAATGAGTTCCTCGAAGACGTGGCCCATCGATTCGTTCGGCACCACGTCCGGATGCAGGTCGATGCCGGCGAACTTCTCGGTGATCAGGTAGAGGAGGCCGTTCTTGTGGAGCTTCTCGATCTGGGTGGCGAAGTCGAAGCGCTCGAAAATATCCCGCGCCGAAGCAGAGAACGCCTGGATGTAGGCATCGAGATTCTCCCGCAGATGGTCCTGATCGCCGAGCAGCGTCTTCAGGTCCAGCGGTGAGGTATTGTAGAAGCTCTGCCCGGACTTCCGCAGTAGGAAGGGCTCGGGATTCAACCCCGCGGCGGTCTTGGCTGCGAACTCGGCCAGTACGGACGCCTTCGTCGGCTCCAGCACACAGTCGAGCCGGCGGAGCACCGTGAAGGGCAAGATGACCTTGCCGTAGTCGGATTGGCGGTAGTCACCGCGCAAAAGATCGGCGACGGACCAGAGGAAGGTGGAGAGGGCTTGCGGGGTCATGAAAGTGGGCTCGTGACCGAGTGCCGGGTCACGTGGGAAGGATATTTGAGCCGCGAGCATCACGAAAAGGCGATTCCTCACTGATTCCAGGCACCCAATCGCCCGAGGAGCGACCAAATCAGGTGCAGCCGACCACCAGCAATCCGTTTGCGGGAGATCGGGAGGGCAATTGAAGAAATCCCTCCTATGGCATGTCGCCGACAAACGCCCGTTGCCTCGGGTTTGTGCACTGAAAGGGAAACGGGAGCATCCCCTTGCCCACGTGCCCATGTGGGAATCATGGTATCAATGGCCCTGAACAACAGCATCTGTAGGTTCACGGGCAACGCCATCATCATACGACCGAGATCCATCCCCGGCGAGGCGACCTTCAAAATCGATCCCTTTCCCGCGGATATGCAGATCAATGCCACCGGGTCTCAGAACAGGGAGAACCATGTGCTGATCCCTGACGGGAATCTGATACTGGAGACGAACCGCTGCATCAATTCCACGCCCCTATTCCCCGTCTTCGCGCATGATTAAACTGGAGAGGGATCTCAAACGAGCCACACGATGAAATCGGACCATTCCATGCGAGGCATTCAACCTGAGATCGATCAGGTTCTGATGAACGAGATCAGCAGGCACGATCGTCTCATCACGATGAGTTCGGTCGCGGCAGTTGCCGGGGGCTATCGAGGTCCCTATTGGCAGATTGACCGACGTCCCCAACCACTTCGCGGGCGTAGGTCCGCTCAACGTTTTGTGACTCTGCTGAGGAGAAAGGCGGTTACTCGCCTGAGGCTGCAAGGTTTGTCCTTCCGGCAGATCGGCCGAGAACTGGGAGTTTCTCAAGTCGCCGCATGGAAACTTTGGAAGCAGGTACTTCATGACGTTGCCGAAGTCGGGCGAAGGGAACGAACGGGATGGCAAAGGATCGCCGAAGCCCAGGCGCATCTCGAACACGGGGACACCAGTGCCATGGAACAGATTCTGCGAGAGGCCGCAGAGGTGCTTGGCCCTCGAGCCGTGGCCACATTGCTGAAACAGAAAGCCAGCACCGCGGGACAGGAGCGTCCCTAGCATGGTTAACGGATGTGGAGGAAAAACCCCTCGCCGGAGTGCAGGGAGGTTATTGGGAACGCGGTCGTCCGGTTCCGTTGCATGCAACGTATGGACGCCTTCGGCTAGACTACCCGCGTTGACTACCCGGGGCTCCTACCTGGGCGTTTTGGGACGCTGCAACTGGAGTCACCCGCGCGAGAATTGCCTACGTGCGCCTACGATCGCGGCTCAATTTGGCGAACTATGAGTCCCCTGCTCTAACCGCTGAGCTACAGGCCCCGGATCGCCTCGGAGGGCGACCACTTGTTGGACCCCGGGCAGGGAAATGGCAAGCCTCTAGCGGGTTGCTCCCTTGATTGCCCAAGCCCCACTTGCCCCACCTCCGCACGGCCTTGTCCCCGCTTTGGGGACTATGATCGAGAGGGACGGAACCGTAGATTCATCAAGGCTGGTCAAGGCATTCCTCGCAATTGCCCACAGCCGGCCGGCCGGTTCCTCGGCGGGCTCGACGCGATCTTATCGCGCGGGTCCGCCTGGTCCCCGGTCACGCGACAAAACCCGATCCCCGAAAATCTCCGGAATATGGGCCCGACCCAGCTTGCGGAGAGTCCTTGGAAACCCATGAACATCCCGCCCTGTCGATCCCGTCGACGTCATCGCCACGGCTTCGCCCTCGTCATCACGCTGTCACTGATGGTTCTCCTGACCTTGCTGGCAGTGGGGCTGCTTGGCTTGGCATCGATCGAATTGCGCTCCTCCCGCCACGGGGATGCGATGGCGACCGCCCGCACGAATGCCCGGCTGGCCTTGCAACTCGCCATCGGGGACCTCCAGAAACACGCCGGCCCCGACACGAGGATCAGTGCCACGTCCGGCAGCCTGGGTGAAGACCTTCCCCAGCCGCATCTCGCCGGAATCTGGAACTCGCGGGCGCTCGATCCGAATTCGCCGGATTCCGAATCCGACCAGACCGACGCTGCAAAGGCGGGAGACTTCCGGAAATGGCTGGTGTCCCACGGCGAACCGTCCGCCACCGAAGAACAGGACTTCGCCCGCTCGGCGGCACCCGACGGTCCGGTGCTACTGTCGAGGGAAACCACCGGGAACCCTGCGAGCGAGGTTCGCGCGAGCGCGGTGATGATCGACCGGCCGTCCCCGAAATCGACGGGAGGCAGCTTTTCTTACGTGGTCTTCGACGAAGGGGTGAAGGCCCGCGTCAATCTCGGCCACGCCACCCGCGAAGACAGCCTTGCCGCCCGCTCCTTTTCCCTGGGCGCCGGGCAAAGCCCGGGAACCGACCGCATCGACGGCCTTGAAACCCGGCCGCGGGAAGATTTCGACCTGAACACCAGCGAGGGCCGGTCGCTGGTCGCGCGGATGGTCAGCCTCGGCGAATCGGAGCTCGGCCACGAAATCAAGCCGCGTGGCACCGGACCGAGGTTCCACGACGTCACCGCCCATTCCACCGGACTGATGACGCGGGTCACCACCGGCGGTCTCAAGGAAGACATCAACCTCCTTGCCGGCATGGCTTCGTTGCCATCGACCTTCGACAGGAAAGGCATCTACCAGTCGACCTACGGCCTCAACGTGCCGTCGGACCCGGCTTGGAACCAGCTCCTCGAGTTCGCCGACCTCTATCAGCGGAACGACGCCCGGAGACGTCCTTACCTGACATCGAGTGACGGACTCCCGACCGTGCGCGCGACGGCACCCACCGACTGGAGCGCGGTGATTCCGAACGCCCGCGGCGCCGCCGAGCCCACGACCCGCACGCCCTCCGGACCGGTGCTGATGCCGGCCATCGCCAAGGTCCAGATGGTCTTCAGCCTGTTGGCACGGGATATCTACAACTATCCCCGCGGCCAATCCCCGACCGAGACCTCGTCCCAGCTTCACGGCCCGTGGGGCGACACGATGCGGGGATCCTCCTACGACTACCTCTTGCATCTCCTCTACACCCCGGTGGTCACGCTGCATAACCCGTACAACGTCGCGATCGAGTTCTCGAACCTGAAGGTGGAGTTCGTGAACCCCCCGTTCTCGCTGCAGATCTTCCGCAACGGCGTCGCCCAGTCCAGGGGCCTCGTTCCTCTCGGCCGGATGTTCGCACCCACCGAGCAAGGCGGCCAGACCAAGCGCTTCGGCATCACCCTGGCCGGCAAGAGCGCCTCCGGGGCCCCGACCGGCACGCCGATCCGGATGCTCCCGGGAGAGGTGAAGGTCTTCTCGCCCTACATCCCGCCCAACCTCACCTGGGCCTCCGAAGCCGGCAGCCAGGCGTATTTCTTCGACTGGCGGAACGAGAACGAAACCGAGGGCCGCAACGGCGGGGCCTTCGTCGATACCTCGCAGATCCGCGCGACGCCGGGCTGGCGCGGCGACGGCATCGGCTACGACCTCGACTGGTTCGCGCCATCCGGTTACCGGGTGACCGACTACGAGCGAGAGAATGGCAAGGATCACCATCGCGGCGGCTGCATCGCGCTCCGCCGCCAGGACCAAATCCACGTCGTCTTCGCCCCGCTTCCCGATCCGTCGCTGAGGGACAAGCGGTTCACGGTCGAGATGACCCTGGAGCGTTTCAACCGCGACCCCGCGGCCCGCACCACGGTGACCGACTTCGACTACGAAACCACAAACGGCCTCCAAACCACCCTGCTGGGGCCCAATGGCACCCTCCGCTACCCCAAGGATGGCACCGTCGGCACGATGCAGATGCACGACCATTCCACCACCCCGCTCAAGGACTACGTCAACCCCAAGCCCTTCGCCCTCTTCAGCGCCTACGCGAAAACCACCCACGGCGGCTTCGACAGTTCGCTAGACGACGGTTCCTACCCCGCGAAGCCCTGGGTCTTCCACAACCACACCGGGGTCGTGAGCACCCAGAAGGTGGTCAGTGACCACCCCTCCCATCACGCCCACGAAATCAACCTCACCGTCCTCCCCGGCCACACCGATGAGGTCATCGACATCCAGCCCGGAACGGATCGCGGCAACTTCATCACCGGCCACACCGTTTTCAACGGCCGCCGCTTCGGCACCCTTTTTGAAATCCCGCTCGGCCCCGCGCAGAGCCCGGTCTCCCTCAACGGGTCCAACCTCGCCGCGGGCTACTATCCGCCCCGTTTCACCGCGCCGATCGGCAGCTCCTACGCCCATCCGATGATGGCGAGTTCGGCCATCGTCGCGACGGGCACCAGCGGCACGCTGGTCGACCACTCCTATCTCCTCAACAGCGTGCTGTTCGACGGTTACTTCTGCTCGGGTCTCCAGACCCGTGGCGGAGCCTTCGGCGACGGTGAGACCACCGAATCGATTTCCCGTGACTTCTTTGAAAGTGCCGATCCGCTGATCGACCCGCGGCTCGTCGCCCACCTCGCCGACGGCGCGAACACGGAGGATGCGGTGGCGGATCTCACCGGCAGCAAGGGTTACCGCCACGCCGCCGCCTATCTGCTCGAGCAAGGTGCGTTCAACGTCAATTCCACCTCGGTCGAGGCCTGGAAGGCGATGCTCTCTTCGATGACCGGAGATCAAGCCGAGGTCTCCCAGATCCCCCTCGGCGGTTCCAATGCCGTTTCCGAATCCCTCGACGACCTCAAGGCAGCCGATGACGCCAAGGGTGCCCGCTTTTCCAGGTTCCGCCTGCCGAACAGCCAGCCCGAGGCCGGTGAACCCGACGCCTTCTGGCACGGCCCGCGCGACCTGACCGAGAAGGAACTGACGCGGCTCGCCGAGGAGATCGTGATCCAGGTCAGGGAGCGCGGTCCCTTCCTCTCGATGGGAGAATTCGTCAACCGCCAGCTCGGCAGCGCCGGCGAGAACACGCTGGCAGGAGCCCTGCAGGTCGCGATCGATCGCGCCGACCTCAACGAGGACGCCGAAATCGGCGGCTACGATATCGATAGTAGTCAACTCTCCGAACTGGAACTCACCAACCCCGACGCCCTGGCCGGTCCCAGCGCCCAGGGTGCCCCCGGCTACCTGACCCAAGCGGACATCCTCGGGGTCCTCGGAAATGCCGCCACGGTGCGCTCGGACACCTTCGTGATCCGCGCCTACGGGGATGCGCTTTCGAACGATGGCAGCGTCCAGGCCCGCGCCTGGTGCGAGGCCGTCGTGCAACGCTTCCCCGAATTCCTCGACGTCGCCGATAAGGCCACCACCGACCCGGGGGATCTCACCCGCGACGCGAACCGGACCTTCGGCCGTCGATTCGAAATCACCTCCTTCCGCTGGCTTTCGCCCGAGGAAATCTGAATGGTAGCCCAACCCATGATCCGACCATATCTCCTTTTGCTGCTCCTGGCGGGCAACCTTCACGCCGAAGGCACCACCGTGACCTGCCGCATCCTGTGCCTCAACCGGGCCAAGGATGCGCCCGAAAAGTTCGTCGCAAACGGCGCCGACGGAGCGATTGTCGATTGCCCGCTGCCGATCGACACCCCGTCCAATCCCGTGGTCCTGGCCGCCGACGGAGCGAAGCTCGGATTTTACGCGTCGGCCGGGGATCCTTCACCCGCAGTCACCGCGAAGATCCCTTCCGGCCTGTCCGACCTCCTGTTGATTTTCGTCCCCGGCGAGGAAGCCGGCGCCCCGCCCTATCGCGCGCTGGTGCTGGATCACTCGCCCAAGGGCTTTCCGGACGACGGGTGCCTGGTGGTGAATCTCTATCAGAAGGACATCCGCTTCGTCATCGGCGAGCACCGGGGCCTTCTCCCGGCGGGCAAGTCCTACCCGCTTGCCCGCCCGGCCAAGCGTGACGACTTCAACATGGCGGGGCTCGCCTTCCAGTTCCAAAGCGGAGAGAAGTGGCGCACGGCAGCCGAGACCATGGTGCGTTTCGCCGGCGGCCAGCGGCACCTCTTCGTCACCTTCGTCGACTCCAAGACGAAGCGGCCCCGGTTGAGGAGTTTCCGCGTCGCCCCCCGCTGATAGAGCGTCTCCCGGCAGGGCTGGGATGGGCGATTTCAAGGAGGCTGCGGAATTTGGCAACAAGGCGGCCAATCCCGCGCCCGGGGGTGTTTTCCCGCTTGTTCCAAGCGGCTTCCAGCGGACATTGAGGGCAACCCAAGCGCGTCGAACGCCACCCCCTTCGCGCAGCCGCTTGCCCGCGACGGACCAAGCAAACCTGTTCGCATAGACAAATCATGATCTTCCGGTCCGCCCAAACCGCCCTCCGCAACCCTTTCAAACTGGCCACGCTGATCTGGTGCAGCAGCCACCTGGCGGGAAATGCGCTGACCTACCATATCAGCTACCTCGAGGATGAGGGCAAGCGCGCCCAGATCACCCAGGTCATGGACGAGGCGGTGGCCGCCTACAACGCTACGAGCAACATCGACGTCGACATCAACGTCATCTACCACTCCGGCATTCCGACCGCCCAGGCCAACTACAACGGCGAGCTCGGCTTCGGCGGATCGATCAGCACCCAGGTCGCCATCCATGAAATCGCCCACTACCTCGGCAGCGGGACCACCACCCAGTGGGAAGACCGGTTCGGCGGTGGCAATGTCTGGAACGGCCCTGCCCTGAAGCGCTACGTCAAGCTCTTCGACGGCCCGCGTGCGGAGATCTACAAGTCGGGCGTCCACTACTACCCCTACGGCTTCAACTACGGCAACGAGGACAATCCCAACGCCCGCTACCGCATCGGCCGCATCCTGCGGGCAATGCGGATGGACATGGGCGGCCAGGACGGGGACGGCGACGGGATGCCCGACGAATGGGAACGCTACAAGTCCGGGACCACCGCGCTCAAGGTGGGCGGCGACACCGATGGCGACGGGATCTCCGACTTCGATGAATGGTGGACCGACAGCCACCCGATGTGGGCCTGTCCGGTCAAGGACGGCCACGTCTATCAGATCCGCTCGCGCCTCAGCCAAATGCTGATGGAAGCGGACAGCGGCAATCCCGCACCGGGCCAGGGCGCCAACGTGCGCCAGAACCCCGCCAACGGCAGCGACCTTCAGAAGTGGACCGCCAAATACGTTGAAGGCGGCTATTGGAAGTTCGTCAACGTCGCCAGCGGCAAGGCACTCGAGGTCATCGACTGGTCGATCGACGTCGGCGCCAACGTCGGCACCTGGGAGGAGTATCCGAACAACGCGAACCAGCAGTGGCGGATCTTTCCCGGTGCCAGTGGTGCCGCCTACTGGAAGATGGGCAATCGCAACGCCACCAACATGGTCATCGACGTCAACGGCGGCAACAACGCGACGGGACCGAACACCAACATCGGGCAGTACACCGACGACTTGAACGCCTTCAACCTGGAATGGATGTTCGACGACGTTACTCCCGGGGTGATGAGTGACGGGCTGGTCGCGAACTACAAGCTGGAGGGCAACCCGCGCGACTTCAGCGGCCGCAACTTCCACGGCACCACCAGCGGCGGCGTGAGCTACACCGCCGGCCGGGTCGACGGCCTGGCGGCCACTTTCAATGGCAGCAACGGCTCGATCCGCGTCCCGGCCATGGTGGAGCGGAACTTCTCCCTCGCCTGCTGGGTGAAGACCACCGCCACGGCCGGCGGCACGCAGTGGTACAACGGCATGGGCATCATCGACGGTGAGGTCCCCGGCGTGGCCAGGGACTTCGGCCTGGCCCTGGTCGGCAACAAGGCAGCCTTCGGTGTCGGTGCCGCCGACCTCACCCTCACGTCGTCCAACGCAATCAACGACGGGAATTGGCACCATCTCGCCGCGACCCTCAACACCGACACCGGGGCGATGAGCCTTTATGTTGATGGCATCCTCCGCGCATCCGGGACCGGTCCTGCAGGCGCTCGCAGCGCCCCCGCCTTCTTCCGTCTTGGCAGCATCAACGGCACCACGGGATTCCTCAACGGTTCCATCGACGAGGCGCGTCTCTACAACAAGGTCCTCGGTCCGCAGGAGATCTCCCGCCTCGCCAACACCGGGCAATCGCTCGTCGCCAGCTATGCCTTCGACGGCACCACCCGCGATGCCACGCTCTTCGGCAACCATGGCGACGGAATGGGTGTCACCTATGCTCCCGGCAAGGTCGGCAACCAGGCGGTCCAATTGAACGGCACCAGTAGTTTCGTAAAGCTCCCCGCGCCCGTCACCGCCGACTTCAGCGTCGCGTATTGGGTGAAAACCAGCGCCGTGGGAGGCAGCGGGCAATGGTATGCCGGCAAGTCGATGGTGGACGCCGATGTTCCCGGCGTCGCGAACGACTGGGGGATCTCCCTGGTCGGCAACCACGCCGCCTTCGGCGTCGGCAACACCGGTGCCGGCACCACCATCGAATCGACCACCAACATCAACGACGGCAACTGGCACCACGTCGTCGCCACCCGCGTGAATGCCACCGGCGCGATGAAGCTCTACGTCAACGGAGCCCTGCAGGGCAGCGCCACCGGGTCGACGTCCCTGCGCGATGCCCCGGGCGGCATCCGTGTCGGTAGTACGCTCTTCGGAGGTTCGTTCTTCGATGGCGCCATCGATGAACTGAAGATCTTCAACTACGCCGTGTCCGACAGCCAGGCCGCTGCTCTCGCCCAGCCACTGCCGGCACCGTGGGCAGCCGCGGACATCGGACAACCGGCGAGCGACGGCTACTCCGGATACTCGGCGGCCGGCGACGGGGTTTTCACGGTCACCGGCGGCGGCCTCGACATCGGCGGCACCAGCGACCAGTTCCAGTTCGTCAACTCGGTGCAAGCGGGTGACAAAACCCTGGTCGCCCGACTCACAGTCCTGCCCGTCAATGCTCGAGCCGGTTTGATGTTCCGCGAATCGACCGCCGCGGACTCGGCCTTCGTCGGCCTCGTCGTCGATCAATCCGCCGGCCTGCGGTTCATTCATCGCGACACGAGCGGCGGTACCTCCGGGCAAACCGGCAGCACGATTCCCATTGCCGTGCCGGTCTGGCTCAAGTTGGTCAGAGCCGGAGACTCTTTCACCGCCCTCTACTCGACCGGACCCACCGCGGACGGCGATTGGATCCCCCTCGGCTCCCACACGATCCAGCTCGCAGCGTCGCCCTTGGCCGGACTCGCCGTCACCTCGCGCATTGCCGGGCAGGTGGTCACGGCCAGTTTCACCGGCCTGAATGCCACTGAGACGTCTCCCGCGGCAATCTGGCGTCAGCAGGAGTTCGGCAGCATCCTCGCCACTGGCGATGCCGCCGACGACCAGGACCCGGACGGCGACACGCTGTCCAACATCATCGAACGGGCCCTCGGCACCGACCCGAATCTCCCCACCCCGCCGTCCGCCCGTCCTTCGGCCACCAGCGACGGCGGCTTCCTGGTGCTGACCTATACCCGCAGCCTCGCCGCCACCGACCTCACGGTCAGCGGATGGTGGTCGGAGAACCTCGGCGCGTGGTCGGATGCCGGCGTGACGGACGTGCTGATCTCCACCGACGGGTCCATTGAAACCCGCGCCGCCAAGGTTTCGCTCGACACCTTCGCGAACGGCCAGGGCTTCATGCGTCTCGACGTCCGCGAGTGATCGCGGGATGCTCCCGCCCATGGAGCCCGCCGACACCGGACGCCGCTACGACGCGATCGCGAAGTGGTGGCAGGAAAACACCCACGAGAACTACGGCATGCCCGGCCTCGAGCGCGCCCTGCGCTTCGCTCCCGCCCAGGGACACGCCCTCGATGTCGGCTGCGGCAGCCACGGGCGCTTCATCCGGCGACTGCTCGCCCATGGCTTCGAAGTCCACGGCGTGGACATTTCATCCCGGATGATCGAACTGGCCCGGCAACGCGACCCCGGTGCCACTTACCACGTCGCCGACATCTGCGACTGGACCCTGCCGCGACCGTTCGACTTCATCTCCGCCTGGGACAGCACCTTCCATCTGCCACTCCATTCACAAGAGCCGGTCCTGCAAAAACTGTGTGCCGGCCTGACACCCGGCGGCGTCCTGCTATTCACCTGCGGAGGAGGCGATGCGGGTGAGATCAGCGGCTCCTTCCAAGGTCACGATTTCGAATACAGCACCCTGGGCGTCGAAGCCTTTGTCCGCATCCTCGATGACTGCGGCTGCAACTGCCGCCACGTCGAATACGACCAGTATCCGGAGAACCACGTCGTCATCGTCGCGCAACGGAAATGAAACTCGACCGCCTCCTCGCGAAGCACGAGTCGATGGGCCGGACCCGGGCCCGGGCCGCGATCGTCTCCGGCACGGTCACGGTGGATGGCCGGGTCTCGCGCCGCATCGACCACGAGGTCGACCGTTTCATGCGGGTCGAATGGAGCGGCACGGTCATCCGTTCCGCCGAACGCAAAATCCACCTCATGCTGCACAAACCGGTCGGCGTGGTGAGTGCCACCTCCGATGCGGAACATCCGACGGTCATTGACCTGATTGACGATCCCGACCGGCACACCCTGCACCTGGTCGGCCGGCTCGACCGCAACACCTCCGGGCTGATGCTCCTGACCAACGACGGCCGCTGGTCGAAACAGCTCATGAACCCGGAGCGCAAGGTACCGAAGGTCTACCTGGTCGAAACCCGCGACCCGATCCCACCCGATGCGGTCGCCGCCTTCGCCGCAGGCTTCCACTTCCACACCGAGGACCTGGTGACCCGTCCCGTCTTGCTCGAAATTCTCGGCGAAAATTTGGCAAGGCTGACCCTCCACGAAGGTCGCTACCATCAGATCAAGCGGATGTTCCACCGCACCGGCAACCGGGTGGTGAAGCTGCACCGCGAACAGATCGGCCCCTTCAGGCTGCCTCCCGATCTCGGACCCGGCGAATGGCGCCACCTGGATCACGGGGAACTGTGATGGAGGCGGTGACTGCCTCCAGACACGCGAAGGGCGGCTCCCCGTGAGGAGAGCCGCCCGGTTTCCAACGAACTACAGTTGAAAACGGATTAGCGCAGGAAGGCCTCGTGGAGGCCGCCGTCGACCGTGACGACCTGGCCGGTGGTCTTGCTCAGGCGCTGCGACACGAGCAGGAAGTAGGCCTCCGCCTGGTCGGCCGGGGTGATCGGCGACTTGGTCAAAGTACGATCCGCATAGAACTGCGCCAGCTTGCTCACCAACGACTCGGTTTCCTCGTCCTCGGTGTAGGGGATGTCGTATTTCGCCAGCGAACCGATGACGCGGTCGCGCGGGAACATCGCGGAGCCCTGGACCACCGTTGCCGGGGCGACGCCGTTAACCCGGACCAGCGGGCTGAGTTCGATCGCCAGCTCGCGGACCAGGTGATTGGCGGCGGCCTTCGAGGTGTCGTAGGCCAGGCTGCCCTTCTTTGCCACCGCGGCGTTGGCGCTGGTGGTGAGCACCAGGTTGCCGCGCAGGCCCTGCTCCTTCCAGGTCTTGGCCGCCTCGTCGGCAACGAAGTAGGAACCGGTGACGTTGATGCCGAAGGTCAGCGCCCACTTGTCGTCCGGGATGTGGCCGGTGGTATCGCTCGGCACGAAGATGCCGGCGGTGACGCAGATGTGGTCGAAGCCACCGTAGGCCAGCGCGACCTGGTCGAGCATCGCGCGGATGCTGGCGCGGTCGGTGATGTTGGCGGCCAGCCCGATCGCCGGGCCGCAGCCGGAGATCCCGGAACCGGCGACGCCGATGCCAAGGCCATACTTGTCGGTGATCTCCTTGGCAGTGGCCTCGGCCGCATCCTGGTTCAGGTCGACGCAGACGATCTGCGCACCCTCCTTGACCAGGCGGTGGGCGGTTTCCTTGCCGATGCCGGAGCCGGCGCCGACGACCAGCACGATCTGGCGGGCGAGTTCCTTTTCGGCGGGCATCCGCTGCAGCTTCGCCTCCTCAAGCAGCCAGTATTCGATGTCGAAGGCCTCCTGCTGCGGCAGCGAGATGTATTCGTCGATCGCCTCGGCGCCGCGCATCACCTCGACCGCGCAGTTGTAAAACTCGGCGGTCACGCGGGATTCCGACTTGTCCTTGCCCCAAGCCACCATGCCGAGGCCCGGGATCAGGACGACCGTCGGATTCGGGTCACGCATCGCCGGGCTGTTGTCGTGCTTACAAGCGGCGTAGTAGGCGGCGTAGTCCTTGCGGTACTGCTCCAGGCCGGCGGCGAGCTTGGCCTTGAGCGCTGCGGCGTCCTCGGCCTGCGGGTTCCAGTCGACGTAGAGCGGCTTGATCTTGGTGCGCAGGAAGTGGTCCGGGCACGAGGTGCCGAGTTCCGCCAGGCGGGCGGCATCGGCGGAGTTGACGAAGCGAAGGATCTTCTCGTCGTCCTGGACCGTGCCGATGAAGCGCTTCTGTTGGGAAACCTGGCCGCGCAGCCAGGGCAGGATCGCGGCGAGCGTGGCATGGCGCTGCTCCTCGGGCAGCGTCTGGTATTTCGCACCGCCGAAGACCGTGGTGTCGCCGCCCTTGGCCTCGTATTTCTTCTCAATGTAGTCCGCCGCCTTCTCGATGAACTCGAGCGTGCGGGTGTAGCAGACCTTCTCGTCGTCGTCCCACGAGATGAAGCCGTGCTGGCCCATCATGATCGCCTTCACGTCGGGCTGGGCCTTGGCGATTTCCTGCATCGCCAGACCGAGTTCGAAGCCCGGGCGCATCCACGGCACGTAGGCCATTTCGCCGCCGAAGATCTCCTGGGTCAGCTTCTCGCAGTTCTTCGACGCGGCGATCGCGATGATCGCGTTCGGGTGCATGTGGTCGACGTGCTTGCCGGGCAGGAAGCTGTGCAGCGGGGTGTCGATCGACGAGGCGCGCGGGTTGAGGTTGAAGGTGGTGTGGAAATACATCGCCACCATGTCGTCCTCGGCCTGCGACTTGAGGCCCTTGTCGGGTCGCGCGGCGTAGAGGCCCTGCATGGCGATCAGCTTGTCCTGATAGAGCGAGGAGAAGTTCTCGCGCTGGCTGGTGCGCAGGTCACCTCCGGAACCCTTGACCCACAGAACTTCCGCTTCGCCACCGGTGAGCGGGTCCTTTTCCACGATCTTCGACGAGGTGTTGCCGCCGCCGGTGTTGGTGATGCGCTGGTCGGCACCGAGGATGTTGGAGCGATAGACGAGGCGACCGACGGGATCGAGCGTCGCGGCGTGCGCGTCGTCCCAGGAAAAATTCACGTGCTTGAAATCTTGGGCCATTGGGGTCTGAGGTTTGGGGTTGACGAGGCCGGGGTGTGCGGGACAAAACCCACGAAAGCAAGCAATTTCCAACATAAACCCACATGCTCGCCGCCGAACGACAACGCCAGATTCTCGACCGCGTCCGCCGCGATGGCAACGTCCGCACGGCTGAACTGGCCAAGGACCTCGCCGTCACCGAGGAGACCATCCGCCGCGATCTCGACTTCCTGGCCCGCCGCGGGCATGTCCGCCGCAGCCACGGCGGTGCCATGGATGCCAGCGCCCCGATCGGTGAACTCTCACAATCGGAGCGCGAGGGCCGCCACCTCGAACAGAAATTCGCGATTGCCCGCGATGCCGTCCGCCAGCTGGCTCCCGGCGAAACCATCCTGTTGGATGCGTCGACCACCGCGCTCCAGCTCGCCGGCCAGCTGCCCGAAAACCTGCCGCTGAAGGTCGTCACGTACTCGTTGGCTGTTGTCGAACGCCTGGCCGGGCGCGGCGACCTCGAGGTCATCCAGCTGGGAGGGACCTACGACCCGCGGGGCCGGCGCTTCTCCGGCATGCTCACCGAGTCCGCCCTGCGGCTGTTGAAGATCGACCGCTTCTTCTTCTCCGGTGCCGGGCTCGATCCCGTCCAGGGCGTCAGCGAACCCAACCCGGAACAGGCACGGCTCAAGCGGATGATGATCGAGCAGGCGGAGTGGTGCTGCGCCCTGATCGACCACTCGAAGCTGGGCGTGAAGGCGGACTATTTCTTCGCCACGCCGACCGACATCCAGATGATCATCACCGACTTCGAATCGAAGGCCTACGCAAAATCCTTGTTGAAGCATCGGCCCTACGAAATTCACTTCGCGCGCTGAACCCAAGTCCACCTCTCCATGCCCGTATTCCTTTCCATCGACCTCGGCGCCGGCAGCGGCCGGGTCATCGCCGGTATTTCCAACCAAGAGTCCTTCCGCCTCGAGGAAGTCCACCGCTTTGACAATCCTGGTACCGACCTGCCCGGAGGCTCCTTCTGGAACATCGTCGGCCTCTACCGCGACATCATCGACGGCCTGCGCCGGGCGGTTGAAGAGTATGGCAAGGACATCGTCGCCATCGGCATCGACACCTGGGGCTGCGACTTCGGGTTGATCGACGCCCACGGCCGCCTGCTCGGCATGCCCCATCAGTATCGCGACGCCCGTCACGAGGGCATGCCCGCGGTCATGCACCAGCGGATGGGCGAAGCGGAAATCTACGCCCAGACGGGTATCACCACGAATTTCTACAATTCTTCCCTCCACTTGCTGGCCGAGGAACAGCTCGGCTCCCCCGCCCTCGCGGCGGCCGACAAGCTGCTCTTCATTCCCGACCTGCTCGCCTACTGGCTGTGTGGCGTGCAGGCCGTCGAGCGCACCATCGCCTCGACCTCCCAACTCCTCGACGCGGCGACCGGCGACTGGGCTTGGGATGTCATCGGAGCACTCAAGCTCCCCGACAAGATGTTCGGCGGAATCGTCGCTCCAGGCACCGTCCTCGGTCCCATCCGCCAGGAGGTTGCCCGCGACATCGGCATGGAAGGGATCCCGGTGGTAGCCAGCGCCTCGCACGACACCGCCTCTGCCGTCGCCGGCATCCCGATGGAAGGCGACGATCCGCTCTGGCTCTCGTCCGGCACCTGGTCGATCATGGGCATCGAGACCCGCGAGCCGATCCGTTCGCCGGAAGCTTTCGCCGCCCGCTGCTGCAACGAGCTCGGCGTCGAGGGCAGCGTCCGCTTCCTCAAGAACATCGCCGGCCTGTGGCTGATCCAGGAGTGCAAGCGCCAGTGGTCGCTCGACGGGGACAAGCTGACCTTCGCAGAAATGGCAGCCCTTGCGGAGGCCGCGCCGAGCTTCTCGGCCTTCATCGATCCCGATGACCCGGTCTTCGCCGCGCCCGGCGAGATGCCGGCGAAGATCCAGGAATGGTGCCGCAAGACCGGCCAGGACGTTCCGCAGGACAAGGGCACCATCCTGCGGGTCGCCACCGAGTCGCTCGCGCTGAAATACCGGGTGGTCTTCGAGAACTTCTGCCGGCTCTCCGGCAAGCGCTTCACCCGGCTCCATGCCGGCGGTGGGGGCATCCAGAACGAATTCCTTGCGCAGGCCACGGCCGATGCCCTCGGCATCGAGGTCGTCGCCGGCCCGATCGAGGCGACCTCCTGCGGCAACCTGATCGTCCAGATGATCGCCGTCGGCCACGTTGCCGATCTGGCGGCAGGCCGCGAGCTGATCCGGACCTCCTTCGAATTCAATTCCTACCAGCCCCGGAACCACGAGTCCTGGGCCGGTGCCTTCGAACGCTTCCAGTCGGTCACCGGCAGCTGACCCGGGCTGATGGATTGACGCCCGGGCGGATCGCGGACCAGCGTTCCGGACCTTGCTGCTCTACCTGCACATTCCCTTCTGCCACCGCGTCTGCCCGTACTGCTCTTTCTACAAGCACACGCCGGGCGACACCCCGATCGGCGAGTTTGTCGACACGCTGCTGGTGGAAGCCCGCCAGCGGCTCGGCGGCTTGGAGGAGCCGCCCCGCACCCTGTATCTCGGCGGCGGGACGCCCTCGATGCTGTCGCCCACCCACCTCCGCAAGCTCTTCACCGGGCTGTCCGACATCCACGATCTCGGTCGCTTCGATGAGGTCACCCTGGAGGCCAACCCGGCCACCTTCGACGTCGCGAAAGCCCGGCTGTTCCGCGAACTCGGCGTCACCCGGGTTTCGCTCGGCATCCAGTCCTTCGCACCGCACGTCCTCAAGACGCTCGGCCGCGAGCACGATCCGGAGCAAGCCGCGGAGTCGGTCCGCGTCCTCCGCGAGGCGGAACTGCCGGCGGTGAACATCGACCTGATGTTTTCCATTCCCGGTCTCTCCCACGACGACTGGCGGGACACCCTCACCACGGCGATCTCGCTGCAGCCCGACCACATTTCCGCCTACAACCTCACCTACGAGGAAGACACCGCGTTTTTCGAAAGCCTCAACCGCGGCCAACTGGACCGCGACGAGGACCGCGACGCCACCCAGTTCCATCTCGCCCACGACTTGCTGACGGCGGCCGGCTACGAGCACTACGAGACCTCGAACTACGCCCGGCCCGGCTTCCGCTCCAGCCACAACCGCGGTTACTGGCGGGGCGAGGACTACCTCGGTCTCGGCCCCTCGGCCGTCTCCACCCTCGGCGGGACCCGCACCCGCAATATCCCCGACACCGCCGCCTATGTCCGAATGGTCAAAAGCCTGGGCAACGCGGTTTCCGAAAGCGAATCGCTCGATCCCGAGCAACGGCGGCTCGAGCGCCTCGCGCTGATGCTGAGAACGGATGAAGGCGTACCGCTTTCGCTGGTCCAGCTCCCCGACGCGACACGGCTGGTGGACCTCGGGCTTGCGGAAATCCGTGGCGAGCGCCTCGCCCTCACCGTGGCGGGTTCCGCGCTGGTGGACCCGATTGCGGCGGAGCTGGCCTGATTTCCCACCGCCGCCACGTGGATTCGCGGGATCTTTCCGATGTTCGGTGTTGGACGTCCGGCCGGCCTTGTTCACGTTCGCCGCGTGTCCGACGCCTACGATCTCGCCCGCTCCCTCCTGTTCCGCCTCGACGCTGAAACGGCGCACCACCTGAGCCTCCGCGGGCTCCGGATGGCGGAGAACTCGGGCTTGCTGAAGCTGCTCTTCCCGGCTCCCGAATGCATCGCCCCGGTCGAAGTGATGGGCCTCCGCTTTCCCAACCGCGTCGGTCTCGCCGCAGGACTCGACAAGGAGGGCAACACCATCGACGCCCTCGGCCGGCTGGGCTTCGGCTTCGTCGAGATCGGCACCATCACCCCGCGCCCCCAGGCCGGGAATCCCAAGCCGCGCCTGTTCCGGCTGGTCGAGCACGAGGCGATCATCAACCGCATGGGCTTCAACAACCCCGGGATCCAGGCCGGAGTCGAAAACGTCCGCCGATCGAAGGCCTTCGGCGGGGTCATCGGCTTCAACATCGGCAAGAACAAGGACACGCCCAACGAGAATGCCGCGGACGACTACCTCGCCTGCCTCAAGGCCGCCTACCCGGTCGCCGACTACATCGCCGTGAACCTTTCCTCGCCGAACACCCCCGGCCTGCGCGACCTGCAGGGCGAGGAGTCGTCGGCGCGCCTGCTCGAGCAGTTGAAGAAGGCGCAAGAGGCCCTGTCGAAGGAACATGGCAAGCACGTCCCCCTGCTCTTCAAGGTCGCCCCCGACCTCGACCCGCCGCATGTCGCCGCACTGGCAAGGGTCTTCCTCGAGGGCGGGCTCGACGGCCTGATCGCGACCAACACCACGCTCGACCGCGCCCCGGTGGCGGGACACCCGCGGGCCGGAGAGGCCGGCGGACTTTCCGGCCGCCCGCTGACCCAGCGCAGCACTGGGATCATCCGCGCCTTCGCCGGTGAGTTCGGCGGCCGCATCCCGATCATCGGGGTCGGGGGGATCAGCTCCGCCGGGGATGCCGTCAACAAGATCAACGCGGGCGCGAGCCTGGTACAGATCTACTCCTCCTTCATCTATCAGGGCCCACGCCTGGTCTCGGAATGCGTCCGCGCCCTCGACGGCATGCCGGTTGAATAAACGCTTCGCGGCCTGCGTCTCGCCCGGTGCCTTTCCGCTTGCGCGACCCGCATGCCGGCGGAAGTTGCCGCGCCAATCTGAATCAACCGAACCATGAAAACCACACTGACACTTCTCGCCCTTGGCTGCACCTTCCTCGGCACCAGCTGCCAGAATTACGGACCGAACGCCAACCGCGGGGCTGCCACCGGCGCCCTGATCGGAGCCGGGGCCGGAGCCATCATCGGCAACCAGTCCGGCCGCGCCCTTGAAGGCGCCGCGATTGGAGCCGCTGGCGGCGCTGTCGTCGGTGGGGCCTACGGAAATGCCCAGGACCAGGAGTACCGGGGCTACTGACGGGCAGCCACCCGCCACTTGATTTCAAATGCCGGACGGGCCATCACGGGCCCGCCGGCATTTTTTATCGGATGAAACCGGCATCTCGTGTCTCTTCCTGACCCACACTCCGCCGCTGCGACCATGCGATCATTGCAACTTCTCTTTGTCCCCCTGTTGACCCTGGCCCTCTCCTGCTTCGCACCGGCCCAGGAGGAAGCCATGCCGGGTTTCGCGGCCTTCGGCGAAAGTTCGAAGCCGGTCTCGGTCGCGACCTTGGTTCCAGAAAACACCTCCATCGCTCCCGGCAAGCCGTTCACCCTGGCGCTCAAGCTTGAACACCCCGATCCCTGGCACAGCTATTACCGGAACTCGGGGGGCATCGAGCAGTCGATCACTTTGGACTGGACCCTTCCCGACGGCTTCACGGCCGGCCCCATCCAGTGGCCGGTCCCGCACGTCATCGAGGGTGCTTTTGGCAAGAGCTTCAGCTACTCCGGCAGCCCGGTCCTGCTGGTGGAGATCACGCCCCCGTCCAGCCTGGCCGTCAACACGACCACCTCCCTAACGGCCAAGGCCGAGTGGCAGATTTGCACCGACAGCGGCTGCGAAAACGAATCCGCCGAGTTCAAGATCGAGCTCCCCGTCAAGTCGGCCGCCGAGCTCGATCCGTCCCAAGCCGATCTCTTTGCGACCGCCCGCGCCGGGCTGCCCAAGCCCGCCAGTGGTTGGCAGGTGCGGGCGGAGAGCGACGGCCCCGGGATCAAGCTCAGGCTCACCCCGCCCCATCCGCTGAAAATCCCCGCCGACCTGGATTTCATCCCGTCGGAGCCCTTCATTGCTTCTCTCAGTTCGGGCGGCACGATTGCCCTGGAGGGCGATGAATGGGTGCTGTCCCTGAAACGGGTCAAAGAAACGGTCATCGGCCCGGTCGAGCAGGGCTCCGCGTTTCACGGGATGCTCGTCTCCCACACGGTCATTGATGACAGCACCGGCGCCGAGGCCTTGCTGCTGCCGGAGGTGACCATCGAGCGCCCGGCGCCCCGCCCTCTCTCCCTCGCCGCCCTCCTGCCGATTCTCGGCGGCATGTTCATCGGCGGTCTCATCCTCAACCTGATGCCCTGCGTGTTCCCGGTGATCGGGCTCAAGATCATGGGCTTCGTCCAACAATCCGGCGAAGACCGGCGCAAGATCGTGCTGCACGGCCTCGCCTTCACGGCCGGCGTGTTGATCTCCTTCTGGGCCCTCAGCGGCCTGCTGTTCGCGCTGCGCTCCGCCGCCGGCCCCGGCCAGGAAATCGGCTGGGGCTATCAGCTCCAGAACCCCTGGACGGTTCTCGTCCTCATGCTGCTGATGTTCATTCTCGGCCTTGCGATGTACGGCGTGTTCGAGATCGGAGCCTCGGCCACCGGCGTGGGAGGAAAGCTCCAATCCAAACAAGGCGTCGGTGGTTCGTTCTTCTCCGGCATCCTCGCCACGGTCGTCGCCACCCCCTGCTCCGCGCCCTTCCTCGGTGCAGCCATCGGCGCGGCCATCGCGTTGCCACCGCTCCAGTTTTTCAGCGCCTTCACCGCCATGGCTCTCGGGCTTTCCCTGCCCTATCTCCTGCTCTCGTTGTTCCCTGCACTGGTCGACTACCTGCCGCGCCCCGGTGCATGGATGGAAAGCTTCAAGCAGGCCATGTCCTTCCTGCTCTTTGCCACCGCCGGATTCCTGCTGTGGGTCTACACCGGTCAGATCGGCCTGGAGAACATGCTCAATGTCGTGATCGGCCTGACCGCCGTTGCCATCGCCGCATGGGTGTTCGGACGCTGGCATTCGCCTGTCCGCAGCCGTCGCACCCGCACCATCGCGATTGCAACCTGCGTCGCCTTTGCCGCCGTTGGATTGAAACTTGCCATGCCGCCAGAGAAGTCCGGCCTCGTGTGGGAGAAATGGAGCGAGGACCGGGTGACCGAATTGTTGGAAGAAGGCACGCCGGTCTACGTCGACTTCACCGCCCAATGGTGCGCCACCTGCCAGCTCAACAAGAAGCGGGCCTACACCAAGGAAGTCGCCGACCTCATCGAGGCCCGCGGCATCGTTCTCCTCAAGGGAGACAAGACCAGCCCCGATCCTGCAATTGACGCCAAGCTCGAGGAACTCGGCCGCAGCGCCATCCCGGTCAATGTCCTCTATGTTCCAGGGAAGGACCCGCTCATCACCCCGGAGTTGCTCAGCCCCGACTACCTCAAGACGCTTTTCACCAACGAGGTGCCCATACCGGAAAAGGAATGAGCCCGGGAGGGGCGGGCGATTGAAGGAGACGTCACCACTCCTTGCTTCCCACTGGCACGATCCCCGCTCATGCTCGGCCGGTGAGCGAGCAACCAGTGCCAGTCAGCGAATTCCCCCGGATCGTCGTCGACGACCCTTGGCTGGAGCCCCACGCCGCCGAGATTTCGCGCCGCCTCGACCGCTTCGACGCGACGTTGGCAAGCATCGAAACGCGCCACGGCAGCCTCGCGGCCTACGCCAACGGGCACAAGCTCACCGGCATCCACCGCCAGGCCGACGGTCACTGGATCGTCCGCGAATGGCTGCCCAAGGCGAAGGCCGTCTCACTGGTCGGTGACTTCAACGGCTGGAACCGCGAGACCCACCCGCTCGCCCCCGCCAGCGGCGGCGTCTGGCAGCTGCGGCTCGACCCGGACACCCTCGCCCACGGCCAGCGGGTCAAACTCCATGTCACCGGTGCCGACGGCTCGGAACGGGACCGCATCCCCGCCTGCATCCTCCGCGTCGTGCAGGATCCCGAAAGCCACGACTTCTCCGGCCAGATCTGGGAACCCGGCACGGATTACCCGTGGCGGAACGACTTCGACCCGTCCTCGGTCAAGGTTCCGCTGATCTACGAGGCCCACGTCGGCATGTCGGGGGAGGAAGGCCGTGTGCACTCGTACCGCGAGTTCGCCAACGCCACCCTGCCCCGGATCAAGGAAGCCGGCTACAACGTCGTCCAGTTGATGGCAGTGCAGGAACATCCCTACTACGGGTCCTTCGGCTATCATGTCTCGTCGTTCTTCGCCCCGTCGTCCCGCTTCGGCACCCCGGAGGACCTCAAGTATCTTGTCGATACCGCCCATGGCCTCGGCCTCGCCGTCCTGCTCGACATCGTGCACTCCCACGCCGTGAAGAACCTCGCCGAGGGCCTCAACGACCTCGATGGCTCCGGCAACCTTTACTTCCACGCCGACAGCCGCGGCGAACACCCACAGTGGGATTCGAAGGTGTTCGACTACGGCCGCCCCGAAGTCCGGCAGTTCCTGCTCTCCAACATCCGCCATTGGCTCGAGGAGTTCCGCTTCGATGGCTTCCGCTTCGACGGCGTCACCTCCATGCTCTACTGGCACCGTGGTGCCTCATCGTTCGGCGACTACGGCAGCTACTTCGGTTCCGACGTCGACAATGACGCCATCCTCTACCTGCAGCTCGCCACCACCCTGGCGCAGCGCCTGAAACCCGGGGCACTTCTCATCGCCGAAGACATGTCCGGCATGCCCGGCCTCTGCCGGCCCGTCGATGAAGGCGGCGTCGGCTTCACCGGCCGCCTCGCCATGGGCATCCCCGACTTCTGGATCAAGCTACTCAAGCACTCCCGCGACGAGAATTGGGACATGGGAGAAATCTGGGGCACGCTCACCAACCGCCGCCACGGCGAGGCCAACATCGCCTACGCCGAATCCCACGACCAGGCCCTGGTCGGCGACAAGACCCTCGCCTTCTGGCTGATGGACGAGAAGATGTACTGGCACATGGGCAAGGACGACCCGGACCCGGTCGTCGAGCGCGGCATCGCCCTCCACAAGATCATCCGCCTCCTCACCTTCGCCCTCGGCGGCGAGGGCTGGTTGAACTTCATGGGCAACGAGTTCGGCCACCCTGAATGGCTCGATTTCCCGCGTGAAGGCAACGGCTGGTCCTATCACTACTGCCGCCGCCAGTGGTCGCTCGCCGACAACCCGGCGCTCAAGTACTGCTTCCTCGGAGCCTTCGACCGGGCGATGCTCGAGACCCTGAAAGCTCACGGCCTGCCCGCCTGCGAGCGCGCGGAACTGCTCAACCTCGACCACGTCAACAAGGTCATCTGCGCCCGCCGCGGCGAGTTGATCTTCGTCTTCAACCTCTCGATCAAGAGTTCCATCGCCGACTACCAGTTCCCGGTCCCCGCGTCCCCGCCGGCAAGCGGCAGGAAAAGGGCCTACCGCCTGATCCTCGACACCGACGCCGCCTGCTTCGGCGGCCACGACCGGCTCGACGCCACCATCAAGCATCCGGTGTCCAAGGACGGCAAGATCTCGATCTACACCCCGGCAAGGACCGCCATGGTCTTCGCGCCGGTCTGACTCAGAACCCTTCCGCCAGCCGCTTCTCGGAGACCTTGACCGCGGCACCCACATCGGGCGCAAACAGCGACAGGCGGAACTCCTCGAGCAACCAGCCGTAGTCCCAAAGCCGCGGATTCTCCGGTTCCTCGGCCCACGCGGCGTACCAGGGCTCCCAGTAGCAGCGCACGCGCTCCATCTTCTCCAGGTCCTTGACCAGCGGCAGGCTGGCGATCCGTCCCAACCGCGACCGGATTCCACGGAAATAGCGGTCATACCCCTTGATCCGCCCGAAGCCGCTGCGCCACACAAAACGCCGCCTCAGCAGCCAGCCCAGCTGCTCATCCAGGTCGGCGGCAATCCCGGCGTGGTTGCGGTCCCGCGAGTTGCCGTGGATCCAATCCCGGATCTCGCCGGTGACATCGAAGCAGGCACCCAACGAGGTCGAGATCGCTGCCGCCGCTTCGTACCAGCGCCCGCGCGCATCCTTGGCGGCGCTGGCAAAGTCATCCGGCCGGCCGATCCGCCGCGACCCCGCCGCACCTTCGCCCGCCAAGGCAATGAGGTCGTCCATCGGACAATCCAGACGTGGCAACTCGACCTTCGCCATCAATCCGAGCGGATACTTTTTCCGCAGGTAGGCGACCTGATCGGGCTGGGCCAACATCAACAAGCGCACCTGGCCGGCACGATGCGACTCGGCCGCTTCGAACGAATCGGAAAACGCCCTCACCCCGACCGCACTCCCCTCGTCGACCAAGGCCGGAAATGCCGGCCCCGCTTCGGTTTCGATCCGTTCCGGAACATCCCCATCGGTCCACGAGGTCATCCCGCTGCGCTCCCACTCGGCGTTCGCCGCCGCCTCGAAACGTTCCTTCACCACCGTCCCCAGCTGCGCGCGCAGACGCCCGACGTCCCGGCCGAAACCGATCTCGCGTTCGTCGTCGTCGCAAACCCAGACCTTCGTCACCAGTTCTTCGGGCAGCCGCCCGAGGTCGAAGTCGCCCGGCTTGATCCCGAATCCGGCGAAACCCGACAAATACTGCGCCAACCGTAGTTCCAGCGGACCGTCCGGCTCGTGGTCGCGCCATTCGCCGGCAAAACCGCGGGCCGCCTCGGCCACCGGCTGGCAGCCGCGGCGCAAATCCTTCGGCAAGGAGCGGATCATCCACTCCGTCCGCCATTCCAGGTCACCCGGCACCCCCCATCCCGGCAGCCACTCCGGCAGGCGCGGCAGCTGGTCGACGTGAACCCCGAGGGTGACGCCGTCGTCCCGCTCGCCGGGAGCAGCGTGGTAATAGAGCGCATACTCCTCGCCACCGTGGGCCAGCCAGTCCGGATAGCCGTCCAGGTCGAGGTCATCCAAGTCCTCCAGCACCACGTCGGATCGTCCGGCAATGATCCGTTCGCCGTTCGCGTCGTGCCACTTGTGGAAGGCCTTGGCGGTGCACATGCCATCCGGCAGCCGGCTTTCGAAAAACTCCAGCACCGCCTCCTCGCTCCACAACCCGCCCGGGCGCCGCAGCTTCTGCTCGATGCCCTCGATTTCCTCGCGCAGTTCCGCCAGCCGGGCCAGCGCCCGCGGCCGGCCTTTCAGGCCGCCCTGCAACAGCCCCTCGCGGACGAAGATCGTGCGCGCCGCCGCCGGGTCGATGCGGCCGAAGTGAACCCGCCGTCCGGCAACAATCGGCAGTCCGCCGCACAGCACCGTTTCCTTCGCGTAGACCGCCCCGTGGGCGACATCCCAATGGCCGCCGCCGTAGCGATGCGTGCACAAATGCGGTGCCACCTTCTCGACCCAGGCGGGGTCGATCCGTGCGATCCGCCGCGCCCACAGCCGGCTGGTGTCGACCAGCTCCATGGCCATCACCCACTCCCAGCGCTTGCCCCCGAACAGGCCCGAACCGGGAAACACCGCGAAGTGGCCGCCCGATGCGCTGCGATAAGCCCGTTCCTCGCGGTCCCAGAGACCGAACTGGCGCGGTGCTCCCGCCAGCAAGGCGCGGTGAAAGGCATCGTAGGGTGCCGACTTCTCGACGCTCTCAGCCAAGGCATTGACTTTCCAGCGCAGCTCCCTGGCGACCAGCTCCCGCAACTCGTCGTGGACGTTCGCCCACTCGGTCACCCGCCGGTAGTTGAGGAAGGCGCTGCCGCAGTATTTCCGCAGCTGGTTGCGCTGCCATCCCCTGCCCTTGCGGAAGCGCTGGACGTCGTGCCACAGCCGCAACATTCCGCGGAAATCGCTCTCGGGGTCCTTCCAGCGGGCGTGGGCGACGTCCGCTTCCTTGGTCTTCTCGGCGGGACGCTCGCGCGGGTCGTTCGACTCCAGCCCGGAAACCACCGGCAGGATCTCGGCGAGGCAATCCTCGTGCTTGGCCTCCAACAGCATCCTGGCCAGCCGGGGGTCGACCGGCATCCGCGCCATCGTCCGCCCGGATTCGGTGAGGTCCTTGTGCTTGTCGAGCGCCCCGACCTCGCGCAAAGTACGATAGCCCTCGGAGATTGCTTTGGGCGCCGGCGGATCGAGAAAGGGAAAACTCTCGATGTCCGGCAGGCCCAGCGACTTCATCCGCAGGATCACCCCGGCCAGCGAGCTCCGCCGGATCTCGGGATCGGTGAATTCCGGCCGCTCCGCGAGGTTCTCCTCGTCGTAAAGCCGCACGCAGACGCCCTCCCGCACCCGGCCGCAGCGGCCTTTCCGCTGGCGGGCGCTGGCTTGCGAGACTTCCTCGACCTGCAGCCGCTGCACCCCGCGCCCCGGGCTCCAGCGACTGACCCTGGCGAGACCGCTGTCAACCACGCTGACGATTCCCGGGATGGTCAGCGACGTTTCCGCGACGTTCGTTGCCAGGATGATCCGGCGCTTCGGGCCCGGCGTGAAAATCCGCTGCTGGTCGCCCAGTCCCAACCTCGCGAACAGGGGCAGGATCTCGGTGCTTCGGTAGTTCCTGCCTTCCAGCGAGTCGGCGCAGTCGCGGATCTCGCGCTCGCCAGGGAGGAACACCAGGACGTCCCCACGGGGATCGACGTCGGTTAACCAGTCGACCGCCCGCGGCACATGCCGGGACAGCTCCTCATCCTCGTCGGGCGGCAGGAAAAACTCCTCCACCGGGAAGGTCCGCCCCTCCGCCGTGATCACCGGGGCACCGTCGAAGAAGCTCGCGAAGGCCCCGGCGTCCAAGGTGGCCGAGGAAATGACCAGCTTCAGGTCCTTGCGCCGCTCCAGCAACCGCTTGAGGTAGCCGAGCAGGAAATCGATGTTCAGCGAACGCTCGTGGGCCTCGTCGAGAATCAGCGCATCGTACTGCTTCAAGTCGGGATCGCCCTGGGTTTCCGCCAGCAGGATGCCGTCGGTCATGAACTTGATCCGCGTCTGCCGCGAGGTTTTGTCCTCGAAGCGGACCTGGTAGCCGACGAAGTCGCCGATCTGCCCCTTCAGCTCTTCGGCCACCCGCCGGGCCACGCTGGCCGCCGCGATCCGCCGTGGCTGGGTGCAGCCGATCTTCCGGGTGCTGCCAGCCAGCGCCTCGGCGACCATCTTCGGAAGCTGCGTCGTCTTCCCCGAGCCCGTCTCGCTGACCACCACGACCACCGGATTGTCCCGGATCGCGGCCACGATCTCGCGCCGCATGCCGACCACCGGCAGGCTCTCGGGATAGTTCAAAGGCGGCAGCGCGTCCGTCATGGCGCGCGGGGAATAGCCCGGAGGGAGATCATCCTCAAGCACGGCGTTCCCGGGGCGTCCTCAGTACCGGACGCGGAAGTAACGCCGAGAGACGTCCGGTTTCCCCCGCAGGATCACACGCTCCCGCTCACCGTCGACCGCTTGGATAATCATTTCGATTTCCTCGTCGTCCTTCGCCGGCATCCAGAATTCCAGATCCGCGCTGGACTCGACCTCGAAGTCCGCGCTTCCCCCGATGGGGCGGAGATAGCTGAAGCTGTCAGCCGCGGCTCCGGATTCGGCGCGGATAGGTGGCTCGTTTTCCTGGATCCCGAGCTGGGCCAACAACCATCCCGGCAATCCGTTGCCAGCCCCGGCGAGACCGGCCGGAGCGACCGGGGATTCCGGTTCGATCCGGTCGGCCGGTGGCCATTCCTCCGTTCCCCAGCCGTAGCCGACCGACGGGGACACCCGGTACCGCAGGCGAAGGCGCGGCAGTGCCAGCGAGTCCGCAGGCAAATCGACCCACAGCGGGCCGTCCGTGGGAGGATGGACACGGCTTGCCCATCCGGCATGCCCGTCGCGCCAGCCGATGGCGGTCCAGATCCCCGGGCGCGTCTCCGCTTCCACCACCACCAGCACGTCCGGCGGAGGCTTCACCGCGGAATCGAGCTTGACCCGGCCGGCATCATGCGACGCGGTGGCAAAAGGTCGGGCGGGGTCCAAGCGGTTTGCCACGTAGTCGTCGAAATCCCCGGTCCCGTTCCCGTCGCGGTCTTCGTGGGGCGGCACGGCAGCCACGGATAGCCCTTGCAGCCAGCGCCACGTGCCGAAATCGCCCATGGCCGTGACCGGCCATTTCCGGATGGTACCGTCCGTGAGGGTGAAAACACTGTCCCGGAAGTGAACCACTTCGTGGAGGTTGCCATAGTAGGCGTTGTCGATGTCGGTGAAGAAGCGTGTCGCCCCGATCACTTTCCCGTCCTCCCTGTCCAGCAGGGTCAGGTCCCGCAAGTCATGGACGGTGACCACGCGCTCGCCGGTATCGACGGGGCCCATGTAGTCCATCAGGTTCCTGGCGAAGGGGACCTCCCACTTCATTTGCATTGTGGCTGTATCGTACAGCCGCAAATGGACGGGATTGGCGACCACCAGATCCGTGGCATCCGCGACCAGCACCCCGCTGGTTCCGGCAGGTACGGTCACGCGGCCCTTCCCGCCGATCCGGAACCCCTGGATCTTGCCCGCCGAGGGATTCGACCACCCGCCCTTTCTCCATCCTCCGGTGGCCGATACGAAGAGCGTGTCGCCGACAAAGGCCATGCCCGACCCAAACTCGCTGTTCTTCCCGCCGCCTTTGCGGAACGCGCGCTTGTAATCCGCCCAACGGTAGGCTTCCACCTGCGACCCGGCGGGTGCCCCCCGGTCGAGGCCAGGGGTGGCGATGGCAAAATAGGTCGGGTTCGAAGCGAGCACTTTCCCGAAATCAGGGAGCTTCTTGGTGTAGGGCAGCACCGCAAGCCGTGCGCCGCTGGAGATCGAGAAGATCTCAGCCGAACCGCTCTCGCCGCCGGCCGTGCGGGTGATCACGAGGAGCTTGTCGCCCTGAGCCGCGACGTTGATGCCGAAAACCCGGTACTGCGAGGGAGAGGGATCAGCGATGCTGCCGACAAGCTCCCCGGTGTCGGCGTCAAACACATCGACCCGTTGCCGCGTGTCTTGCGAAGTCCCCTGGATTGCTCCCGTGAAGGCGAGGATCTTGCCGTCGGACAGACGCATGCCCGCGTAGTTCGCGTTACTCTGGCCGCCGACGGGAGCCGAGGAAATCACCGTGGCTTGATGTGCGGGAGCCACCGGCACGCCCGACATCAGCGGAAGCCGGACGCCCCCGCCGAGGGGCGGTTCGCCGGAAGTCGAGATCTCCACGCTGAAGGCGACAACCGCCGGCGAAGGCGGACCACTCGTCGGCCGGATCCGGTAGGGCACCGTTCCAGCGCTTCCGTCCGATGGCAATGAAACGGCCGGCGTGATGATCCTCTGCGGCAGTTGGCCATACTCGGCCCGATCGAAGTAGCCCACGCGGACCCGAACGGGCACGTCGGTGACTTCCATCACACGGAACGAGAGAAACGAGCCGTCGTGTGCTTGCTCGGCCGATTGGTTGAGCAACTGGACTGCCGGCCGGCTCCGGTAGCTGGTCACGTGGTGAAACCACGTGCCGCGGGTATCCGCGGAATCCTCAAAAACGTCCTGCTTGCGAACGAGGATACCTCCCGTGCCCTCGACGGCGATCTGGTTCATGGCATCCGGCGCTTCGGCCAGGAATTCGTCGTGATCGATGCGGGCGCCGGTGGCCAGGTCATACGCGGCCGGATCGTATCCGCCCCCGTACCAGAAGGTGTCTCCCACCGCCCCCATGCCGTTCTCCGCGCGCCGCCGCCAGACCTGCTCGCGGGTCGTGAGGTCCATGGCGACCACGCTTTCCTCCGCGGAGAACAGGAGCAGGTCGCCCCGGATCGCCCGAGGAGACACACTCAGGAAATCCAATGACGTCACCTGCCACAGCGGGGCGAAGGTGGCGGGATCGAAAGCCCCGATCAGGCAGCCGGCTCCCACACCATGACTGTTCGTCTCTCCCTCCCAGGTCGCGATCAGGTGACGGCCGTCGCTGACGAACACCGGAGGGCGCCCCGGCGGGTGAGGCAGGTCGACAGGAAACAGCCTGCCTTCCACAGGGCCTCCGATCTCATAAAGCCGGTTCACCCGGGTGCCGGGGTAGCCCCCGAAGTCGTAGTTCATCAGGACCCTCCCTCCCCCCAGCAAGACGACATCCGAGATCCGGCCCGCCAGTTTCGGAAAGCGGCCCGATGAGAGGATGGCACCGTTTTGCCGGCTGACCCGGGAAAGGACAATCTCGGAGCCGTCCTCATGATACACGTCGATCGCCTCCGGGGTGGAAAGGAAGCGCGGGAACGGCGGATACCACTTTTCGGTCGGAATCCCGGGAATCGTCCCCAGCAGGCGGCCGCTGGAGTTTTCCCAGAGACAAACCTCGTCCGGCCCGCCGGAAGAAACGGAGCCGACACCGACGGTGACTTCCGGGTCCCTCATCCAGAGCTTCAGGTAGGACATCACCGGCTGGCCATCGGCCTGGAAGAACCTCACCGGCTGCAATTCCAAGCCGCTGGCCTCGATCACGATGCTGCCGCGCGTCACCGCCGGAAGGACAAGGCCGGCGGGCTCGGAAAAGATCAGCTCGATCGTCTCATTCGACTCCGGCACCCGGTCCTCCTGGATCTCCACCATCAAGGTGGCGGAACTCGCGCCGGCGGAAAAAGTCACCACCTCGTCGATGGGCTGGTAGTCATCCCCCGGGGTCGCGGTGCCCGCCCCGTGCCGGACCCGCACCGAAACGGGATCGGCAGCCGGACGATCGAGCTTCAGTTCCACCGACTGGTTCCCGCCACCGTCTTTCAGCCTGATGCCGGCAGGGATTTCCAGCACCGGCCGGGAGAGCGCGGGCGCGTAGAAGTCCACCACTCCCACCCCGTCCACCAGACATCCGCCTTCGACCGCCAGGAGCCCCCTGTAGCGGCTTCCCGATCGATCGGAGCGGTCCGCCCTGCCGCGGAATGCCATCTGCCAGGATCCGTCCGTCTCCTTGCGCCACATCTGCACCTCGGACCGGTTGGAGACCTGCGGGTCAGGGTACCCCTTGACCCAGAGTTCATCCCCGCGGGCTGAAATGGAGGTCGCTTCCTTGATCGCGCCTTCCACGCCGTCCCCGATGAAGAGGGACGCTCCAGTGTTCACGTCCATCGCCAGCACCTTGTGGGCGGTTCCAAGATAGAACTGGGTGTCCGCGCCGGAGGCTGCCATGAACGAAGAGGTCCACGCATCCCCTGTGCTCGCCGTCGCCTTCCTGACGTGGCTTCCTTCCTCGACCGAGAAGATCTCGTCGCGACCCTCCAGCCATTTGGATCCATGAAATGCCAGCCAGCCCTCGCCCGCCCCGGCGAACTTGAGGAAGCTGTAGCCACCCAGCGCAGTCGTATCCACGTTGAAGGGCGTGATCACCTGCCGCACGGCATCGAATCTCGCCAGCTTGGCGGCGCTGCCGGAGAGCGTTTCGGGGGCGACGGTGCAACCATGCTCGTCGCTGACGACGCGCATCCGAGAACCCGCCGGACTGGAATCGACCAGTTCCAGCGTATCCTCCCGCAGGACTTGGAACGCATCGGGAACCAAATCTCCATTCGCGTCCATGACGCCGTAGATGCATCCGCCAGCCACCCCGTGGGCCACGAAACCCGGCGGACACAGGACCGACGAAACCTCTCCGCGCCCCGGAACGGGGTGATGGAAGACTCTCATCCTCCGGTCGGCATCCGCGAACTTCGGGATGCGGTAAAAACCATCCCTCCCCTCACCGCCAAAGACCTGCTCCGCGTCCACCCGGACCGACCACTCCGGTGGATCGACCGGCGGCAATGCCGCGCCTCCCGGAGAGATCAGCAGGAAGAAGGCGGAAGCTGTTGATTTCGTCGCGGCGCTCCTGGCGGAAAAAATGGCAAGCATCGGTAATGTCGGTTCTCACGGCACCATCAACTCGGTCGCCCCACGACGAACCCCGAAAAGGGAATCTTCCGGAACGGAAGACATGTCTTCCCGAGTTGCCTGATGGATGTCGGTTTGGATGCACGGAAGACCAGCGGTTATGCGGGACGCTGTCGAGCCCGACCTTTCACCGAAATCGCGAGGGAACCCCCGCGCCGCGAGGCCATCGTGGCTACCTCCCCTCGTGCCGCTGCTTCCACCTCGTACGCAAGGCCGGCGGGGCGAGGTCGGGCTTGAACTTGAGCAGGAACCTTTCCTCCGCCTCGAGCGTGCCGACCAGCAGCAAGGTCCCGTCGGCTGGAAGCTCGGTCTCGGGTTCCAGGTTCACCAGCCGCTCGCCGTCCGTTTCCACCGCGATGATCGTGCATCCGGTCTCGCTGCGCACCGCGCAATCCATCAGGCGCCGGCCCTTCATCGAATCCGGCACCGGCGAGGGGAAAACGCACACGCCCTCGGCCAGCAGCAGGTTGTCGGTCTTGCGCAACAGGTTGAAGATCGTGTTCGCGCCCATCGAAGCCGACGACAGCACCAGGTCCGCTCCGGCGCGATGGAGGGTCCGGACATTCCGCTCCAAGGTGCAGCGCGAGATGATCTGCAGGTCCTCGCGCAGGCGACGGAAGAAGATCGTCAGGGAGATGTTCACGTCGTCGTCGTGGGTGGTGATGATCATCGTGGCCGCTTCGCGCGCTTTCGCGGCCTTCAGGGCGTCCATGTGGGTGGCGTCGCCGATCACCGCCTCGGGGTGCTCGCGGACCCGCTCGGCCAGCTTCTCGATGATCACCGGCTGCATCCCCGCTTCCTGCAGCGCCTCGCTGGCGATCCGCCCGACCCGGCCGCCCCCGACGATGATGACATGCCCGCGTTCCTCGCACTGGTGGCTGAAAGTCCGGTTGTAGCGGGCGATCTGTTCATCGGTCCCGGCCAGCACCAGCACCGACTGCCGGTCGATCCTGGTGTGGGCGTCCACGGTGGTCAGGCGCCCGTGATCCCATACACCGATCACACTCAGGCCCGTGCGGGGGCGGATCGCTGACTCCGCCAGGGTCAGCCCCTCGAGTTCGGTCCCCGCGGCATTGGCCTCGGCGATGAACAGGCTGCTCGCCTGGCCGATCACGTGGGCCGCGGCGTCCTTGCCTACCACCCGGCGTGCCAGCGCCTGGCCCATGGTCAATTCGGGTCGCAACACCAGCGTCGCACCCGCCAGCTCCAGCACGTCGCGGGCCGGATCCGATGACGCCGCGCCGACGATCGGCACCGTCTCGTTCAGCTCGCGGGCGGTGAAGGTGATGTTGGCATTGATCACATCGGATCGGGTCGCGACCAGCATCGCGGCATTGGCGACCCGCATCCGTTCGTAGGTCAGCGGATCGTCGAGCGCGCCGACTGCGACCCTCACCCCTTGTTCGTAGAGTTCCAGCGCCTCGGCGACATTCGGCGTGAGGATGACATAGGGATGCCCGTATTTCTCGAGCATTGGCACCAGGGCCACCGTGACCGGGTCATGGCAGGTGAAGATCACGTGGTTCCGGGTATTTTCCGGCAGTTCCCGCGGTGTGCGGGCGGAGGCCTGAGCCCGCATCCATGGCGAGTAGAAGAACTCGATGAAGGTGAACGGAAGGATCACCAACAGGAACATCACCCCGCTGATCAGTACCACCACCGAGAACATCCTTCCGATGTCGCCCTCGAAGGTGATGTCCCCGAAACCCAGCGTCGTCATCACCGTGAGCGTCCAGTAGAGGCCGGTCGCCCAGCTGTGCTTCTGCCCTTCCGCCTCCATCAGCACGTGGAACAGCACGCTGTAGATGGCTATCAGGGAAAACAGAACCACCAACAGGCGCAGCAAGGCCTTCAGGTTGGTGCGGCTGCTGCGATTCTCCAGAAAGGCGCTGAGAACGGCGACGAGGGATTTCATGAGGGGGCGGATTTCGCGAAGCTAACAGAGGGTAACCCGCATCGCATCCACCGACTACCCTGATTTCTCCGCACTCATCCAGGCGTAGAGCATCACCCACAGCGACAGCGCCAGGGAGAACAGCGGGATCTGCACCGGCTCCGGCAGGGTGTAGAGCACGATCACCACGGGAATCCACACGCCCCAGGTGGCGAACAAGGCGGGCACCACGTGGTCCCGGTAGTAGCCGGCGGTGAAAAATCCGCGGTTCATCCGGTAGCCGCGATTCTTCCAGTCATAGAGCCAGACCGTGACCGGCGCCGCGAACAAGGGGTTGTAAACGAACTGGTCGACCAGCACCTGCGGGATGACTACCGACGGAATGGCCTGGTCGCCAAACCATTCCGCCTGACGCCGGTAGAGCCAATCCACCACCAGCCCCATGCCGCCCCAGAACGGGATGGCAAAGAGCAGCTCGGTGAGATTCTTCCGCTCCGGCTTCCCTTTCTGGAACACCAGCAAGCGCAGCAGCTCCGGGACGAAGGCACCCGCCACAACCGCCGCCAGGGCGCTGTAGGCATAGCCCCACTCCGCTTTGATCTCCGCCAGCCGGTCCATCGCCGCACGGGTCGGTGGGTGCAGGTAGTAGCCGATCAGCAACGCGAGCATCATGCCCTGGAGCAGCAGGCCCGGCAGGATGTTCGCACGGGCGGCCCGCAGCCCGGCATGCCATGGCGCTTCGCGGCGTTCGTCCGGTTTTACCTTCTCCACCCGCCGGAAGCTGGACGCCGGGGAAAAAGTTCCAAGCCCGAACTTCCACGTCACCGGTCAGGGATCGGTCGCACCCGGGCCGTCATCGGCGGAGCCCGACGATGTGCCCAGGCCAGCCGCGACGATCAGCAGGATCGGCACGATCACCAGCATCAATCCGACGACGACGAATCCACCCGTCATGCTCGCAGACTCGTCCGGATCCCTCGCGTTCACCATTACGCGAAGACGGAGGCGTTGAATGAATCCGCGGCCTCAGCCGTCCTAACGGTATGATCTTCCACCGCGTCATTCCCCTCTTCCTGTCGGCGCTGTCCCCGTTGACGGCGGCGGAGTTTCCCATGGTCCCCGCGTCCGACCGCGTCCTCTCCGTTCCGGAGGTCAGGAACTTCTGGATTCGCTCCCTGAAGACCCAGCCGCTGCCGCCGAAACCAACCCGGCTCTACCCCGAAAAGGAGGCCGCCCGACAGCGGATGATCCAGGACCGGAGGATCCTGATCGAGGAAGTCCGCAGCGGGCGCCATGACATCGCCGCCAAGCTGGTGGCACTCAGCCACAACGTCGAGGCCTGGAACCGTCTCCGTGACGACAAGAAGGCGGAAGAAACCGAGCGCCGGCTTTACCGCCTCCGCGAGCATGTCGCCAAACTGGCGACCCTGGAGGCCCAGCGTGAGGCCGCCATCAAGGTCGGGGAATCCGCCGAGCGGATGGCCACGCTGTCCGATGAGATCCAGCGATTGAAAGCCATGCTGGCCGCGGTGGAGCCGAGCGGCTGACCGGCGCCCGCCTAATCGCTTGCGGGCAAGCGGAGATCGGCGGCCCGCTCGAAGAAGCGATCGAGGTCACCGTCGCAGTCCTTCAGCAGCTGCCGGAACACCGGGACCTGTTCCTGATAGGTGCTGAGCGAAACCAGGTCGGCATTGTTGATGTCCCGGGTCAGCCAGCCCTCCAGCCCCCGCCCGCCCCAGCGCCGGCGCAATTCACGGAAGCGATCCCGGAGATCCCCGAACAGCTCGGCTTTCCGTTTTCGCATGACCTCCTCCGCCATGCCTGAAGCGTAGAGCATCCGCAATGCGGCGCGGGTGTCGTCAATGCGCTGGTGGAACTCCGCCCGGCGCACCAACCGGGCTTCATAGTTCTCCAGGTCCTTCCGGCGGCCTTCGTGTTTCAACCAGCGCCGCACCCCCTCCTCGGCCACCGCATTCGCCAAGGACTCGTTGAAGGTAGTGTCGCCGCTGCGGAACAGGCGCCGGTGGGTGAGTTCGTGGAAGATCAATTCCGCGAGATCGATGTCCGACGCGCTGACAAAAGTGTTGAGCACGGGATCGTGGAACCAACCAAGCGTCGAATACGCGTCCACCCCGCCGACCTGGACGTCGAACCCCTCGGCCCGCAGCTTCGTGGCGAGCTTCTCTGCGTCCTCCTCCTTGAAGAACCCGCGGTAGTCGAGTCGGCCGAGCGTCGGATACCACCAGGACTTGGGCTCCAGCGAGAACTCCGGCGCCGCATACAGCACCCAGGTGACGTAATCCCTGCCGAGATCGGCATACTTCCCGTAGCTCTCGTCCCCGGGCAAGGTCAGGTGGTCGCTCGCGAACCGCCGGATCTCCTGGACGGATGTCAGCTGGCGCCTCAGGCCCTCGTCCGTCGCGGGATCCTCGACAATGGGCGGAATCGGGCGGCTCTTGCGGAGAATCTCCAGCTGCCCCCCGACCGCCTGCCGGTAAAAGGTCAGAGTCTGGCAGGAACATGCCAGCAGCGCGCAGGCAAGCGCCGGAATGAAGCGGATCGTCTTCATACCTTGCTGCTACTTCCACGCCTCCTTCCAAAGTCCCGGATGCCAGCGACCTTCATCCATTTCGATGATATCGAAGTCGGTCAGCAGGCGCCCGTCGTCCGGCAAGCCGTATTCCTTGATGGCCGCCGGAATGAAGACGTCGGTTTCGTCGTCGCGCCAGCCGCGCTTGCTCATGAAGCTGTTGAAAATGAGGATCTCCTCCGCATTGAGGCGACGCCCGTGGGAATAGCACCATTCGAGGACCTCCTCATTGCTGGCGCCGCCGAGAACCTGCCCTTTGACCTCCTCGTAGTTGACGCCCAGATAACGAACGGTCCGCCCGTCGAAGCCCTTGCCGAGCAATTCTTGATAGTCTTCCGGCAAGCGCTCTTCCGCATGGAGCCGGATCTTCGAACACATCCGGGCAAAGTAAAAGAGCCCGCCGGTCTTCTGGTAACAGCCTGAAATCCCTTCAATTCTCATGTTCTGACGACAAACTGCACCGAAGTCCGGCATCTGCCGAATCGAATTTTGCCCTACCCAAAATCACAAATCCCCTGCGGGTATCCGAATCGCCCGGCGAAAGACGGCCTGATACAAACGGGTAGCAGAACGACACCAACTCCATGAATTCCGACGAAAAAATGACCCTTCCAACCCAAGGACGCCGAAACTTTCTCAAGGCAATCGGCGGTGTCGGAGCCGCGATGTCCGGGATCCTCCATGCCCAGGACACCCCGTCGCGTCCATCCGGCGCCAAATACATGGGCGACTTCGCCGCGCCCAAGCTCGACAAGGTGAAAGTCGCCATCATCGGCGTGGGTGCCCGTGGCTCCGGTCACATTTCACAGCTCGCCGTGATCGAGGGCGTGGAAGTCGTCGGCATCTGCGACCTCGACGAGGGCCGGGTGAAGCGCTCCGTCGACAACGTCACCGCCAAGGGCCACCAGCCGAAATCCTACACCGGCGACGAGAACGCCTGGCGGAAAATGCTATCCGAGACCAAGCCCGATGCGGTGTTCATCGCCACCCCGTGGGAACTTCACGGTCCGCAGGCCGTCGCCGCGATGAAGTCCGGCGCGCACGCCTTCGTCGAGATCCCCATCGCGCTCACCGTCGAGGAGATGTGGGACATCGTGAACACCTCCGAGGCCACCGGCCGCCACTGCATGTTGATGGAGAACGTCAACTACGGCCGCGAGGAACTCCTCTACCTCAACATGGTTCGCCAGGGGGTGATCGGCGAGCTGCTGCACGGCGAAGCCGCCTACATCCACGAACTGCGCGGCCAGATGAACGGCGGCGACTCGACCGGCTCGTGGCGCACCTACCACTATGCCAAGCGCAACGGCAACCTCTACCCTTGCCACGGCCTCGGCCCGGTGGCGCAGTACATGAGCCTGGCGCGCGGCGAGGACAACTTCCGCCGCCTCGTTTCCTTCGGCTCGCCGGCCAAGGGCCGCCATCTCTTCGCCCAGAAGTCGACCAACCTCACCAAGCCGGAGTTCAAGACGCTCGATTACCAGTGCGCCGACATCAACACCTCGATCATCAAGACCCATCTCGGCCGCACCGTGCTGGTCCAGTGGGATGAAACCTCGCCGCGCCCATATTCCCGTCACAACCTGATCCAGGGCACGCTCGGCACGCTCAAGGGATTCCCGAACGGGATGGCGATCGAAGGAGTCACGAAGAACTACCATGCCTGGACCAGCAGCGAAGAGTTCGAGGAGATCGCCTCCAAATACGAACATCCGCTGTTCAAGCGCGTCGGCGAGATGGCCAGGAAGATGGGCGGCCACGGCGGGATGGATTTCCTGATGCTGTTCCGCATCATCGAATGCCTGCGCAACGGCGAGCCCCTCGACCAGAACGTCTACGAAGGCTGCTACTGGTCCTCGGTCGCTCCTCTCAGTGAAAAATCAGTGAAGGAAGACGGCATGCCCCAGGACTTCCCCGACTTCACCCGCGGTGGCTGGAAAACCACCAAGCCGCTGGCCGTGGTCTCCTGAAACTCCCCGCGGGATTTCCAATATGAGAGAGAAAAGGGCACGACCTTCCGGGGCCGTGTCCTTTTCATTTTCGTCAGGCCCGGCAACGCTCGAAATCGAGCCCGAACTTCGCCAGGTACTTCTTCAAGCGGTCGGCATCATTGGTCACCGCGCGCTTCTTGCGCGATATCGAGAAGAGCTCCCGCCCCGCCTCTGACAAGGTCCGCGAGCGCCGGCAAACGGCGACCACGTGGGCCAGCTGGACGCGATCGAAAGGATCGAGTTCAGCCTCAAGCAAGCCCTCCAGGTCGGCGCTCTCCGCGGCGACCTCCGGCGCGCCGGGCCGCTGCCAGCTTTCGCGCAAACGCTCGATCTCTTCCTCCACCTCCTCGGTCCGGATCCGCCCGCGCGGCGCCAGGGTCGCCATCCGCGTGACCGCGGCATTCAGGTCACGGAAGTTTCCCCGCCACGGCGTGTCCACCGCCTCGGCAAAGCGCAGGAATCTCTGCCGCGCCTCCTTGTTGAAACTCGCCTGCCGGCCGTGCGAGCGGCCGAAGCGCTCGAGTTCGAATTCCAGGTTCGGCGCGATGTCTTCCCGCCGCTCGCCCAACGACGGCAAGGAGAAGGTCCACAGGTGGATCCGCGCCAGCAGGTCTTCGCGGAACCGGCCCTCCGCCACCGACTCGCGCAAGTCGCGGTTGGTCCCGACGATCAACTGGAAATCGCTGCTCACCGGCCGGTCCGCCCCGACCGGCAGGAAGCTCTTGTCCTCGAGCGCACGCAGTAGCCTCGCCTGCTCGTCGAGACCGAGCTCGCCGATCTCATCGAGGAACAAGAGGCCGCCGTCGGCCTCGCGCATCAAGCCCGGCCGGTCCTTCTGGGCCCCGGTGAAGGAACCCTTCACATGCCCGAACAAGGCCGAGGCCGCGGTGTCTCCGGTGAGGGTCGCGCAGTTGACCTCGACGAAATTGCCCCGCATCCCGCCGCGCTGCCGGCGCAGCTCGTAGATCCGCCGCGCCAGGAGCGACTTGCCCGCCCCGGTCGGCCCGGTCAGCAGCACCGGCGCCTGCGAGCGCAGCGCGACCTGCTCGATCCGGTCGATCAGCCGGTTGAAGCCGGCATTGCGGGTCTTGATCCCGCTCTTGAGGAAGTCGGTGGTCTCCTCGGCCTCCTTCGCGAAGCGCGTACTAAGGGCATCGTATTTCGACAGGTCGAGGTCGATCAGCGCATAGCGGCCGGCGGGATCGGCCGCGCGCTTGGTCGTCCGCGGCGAGGTCTGGATCAGCTTGCCCGGCAGGTAGCCCGCCTCCACCAGGAGGAACAGCGAGATCTGCGCGATGTGGGTGCCGGTCGTGATGTGGACGAAATACTCCTCCCGCTCGGTGTCGACCGGATAGGCGCGGGCCCAGTCGTGCAAGGCCCCGTAGACCCGCTCGAGATCCCAGGGATCCTTGCCGAAATCCACCGTGTGCTCGCGCACTTCGGTTTCCGGCGAGATCTGCCGGATATCCTCCGCAACCCTCGTGCGCAGCTTTCCAAAGGGCAGCTCCGCGAGCAGCTCGAAGCGGTCGAACAATAGCTCCTCGTGCTGGAACAAGGACACGCTGGGCCGCCACCCCTCCCAGCGCCGGGGCTCAAAGCCACTGTCCAGCTTGGTTCCGAGCATGCCGATGACCACGCGCTTCATGGGCACCACTTCACTTTATCCCTTTGGATACTTCACGCTCTTTTTCGCTATTCTTGAACACCATCAACCCAGAAGTTTGAGCCTATCGAAAATCGCACCAAAAGTTTTTTATCACTCTCCACCCGCGAGTTACACCACCCAACACCATCGTCCAACCCCAGACTGGCACGCACCCTGCCATTACTCATCCCGTCCACACCAACGCAACGGACATTCACTCATGGCGAACAAGAACCTCTTCCAGTCCCACCGCGGTGCCCAGCTGCCCGCGGCCAACGTCCGCAACGACGCGGGTGCCCCGGCCTACGAGCTTTCGCCGCCGGCCACCCTCGCCCGGCTCGCGGCGACCGGATGCCTGACCCGCACCTTCTACGCTTCCGGCGAAGCCCAGCTCGACCGCGTGCTCGACCTCGCACAGCGGGTCGATCCCCGCTTCGTGGCCCAGACCGCCCTCTACGCCCGCCGCAAGGGCTACATGAAGGACATGCCCGCCCTGCTTTGCGCCGTGCTGGCCACCCGCGACCTCGACTTGCTGGCCGAGATCTTCCCCCAGGTCATCGACAACGGCAAGATGCTGCGGAACTTCGTCCAGATCCTGCGCTCCGGCGTTACCGGACGGAAGTCCCTCGGCTCCGCGCCCAAGCGGTTGGTCCGCCAGTGGCTCGAGCGGGCCGGCGAACGGCAGCTGCTCAACGCCTCGGTTGGCAACGATCCCTCGCTGGCGGACGTCGTGAAGATGGTCCACCCGCGCCCGGCCGATGCCTCCCGCGAGGCCTTCTACGCCTGGCTGGTCGGCAAGTCCTTCAACCCTGCCCGGCTGCCGGACCGCGTCCGCGCCTACGAGGTGTGGAAGGAAAGCCGCCGCGGCGAGGTGCCCGACGTGCCCTTCCAGATGCTCACCGCGCTCCCGCTCGGCGAGCGGGAATGGTCGGCGATCGCGGACCAGGCGAGCTGGCAGACCACCCGCATGAACCTCAACACCTTCGCCCGCCACGGAGTGTTCCGTGACCGTGCCCGGGTGAAGAAGCTCGCCGCGCGGCTAGCCGATCCCGAACAGGTCCGGCGCGCCCGGGTCTTCCCCTACCAGCTCCTGGCTGCCTACATGAATGCAGGCAAGGAGGTGCCGCGGGAACTCCGGGAAGCCCTCCAGGACGCGATGGAAACCGCCATCGGCCACGTCCCGGAAGTCGCCGGCAAGGTCGTGGTCTGTGCGGACGTCTCCGGATCGATGCACGCCCCGGTCACCGGCTACCGCAAGGGAGCTACTTCCGCGGTGCGCTGTGTCGATGTCGCCGGCCTGGTGGCTGCTGCCTTCCTGCGCAAGAACCGGCACGCCCGCGTCATCCCCTTCAAGGAGGACGTGGTCCGGCTGGAGCTCAACCCGCGGGACAGCGTCATGACCAACGCGACCAAGCTGGCCGGCCTGCCTCCGGGCGCAACCAATTGCTCGGCACCGCTGCGGCTGCTCAACGAGGAAAAGTCGACCCCCGACCTGGTGGTCTTCGTTTCCGACAACGAATCCTGGATCGATCCCAAGGCGCATCGCGGAACCGCGGTGATGGCCGAATGGGAACGGATCAAGAACCGCAACCCCAAGGCCCGGCTGGCCTGCATCGACATCGTGCCCAACACCACCGCCCAGGCCCCCGACCGCCGGGACATCCTCAACATCGGCGGCTTCAGTGACAGCGTCTTCGATCTCATCGCCGCCTTCGCGGCCGGAGCCGATGGCAGCGACCACTGGATTCGTGAAATCGAATCCCAACCACTTCGTGAAACCATCACCATGAAATGAAAGATCTGCCGGCACGGTGGATGCCAAGCGGGACTACAACGCACCAACTCGTTGGCCGGAAGGCCACCGTCCCGCCCCCACTCGCCATCGTGCCAGCAACCCCACCTCATCGCCGAATGCGGGAGAGATTCCATCAAACCGAAGGCAGGGGGTTCGACTCCCGCCTCCGCCACGCGCGGTGTGGAGCAACGGCAGCTCGTCGGTCATCCATCTCATCCACCCCTTGTCGGCACCCCTCTTCCGCGAATGCAGGAAGGACTACATTTAAGGCATTGGTCGTCGGTTCGAATCCGACCCCGCCCGTCGGGTAGCTCAGCCTGGTAGAGCAGTGAAAACGTCCTTCCATCCCTTGTCGCGGATTCCTTTCAAACGGAGCGCCGGCTTCAGCCGGCCCCACAGACTCCGGACTCGAAGCCAAGCCGGCTGAAGCCGGCGCTCCAACCCTCTTTCCGGCGAATGCCGGTGGAACTACATCATTGTTCATGACCAGGTCGCCGGTTCGAATCCGGCCCGGGCCGCTCCTGGCCCGGTAGCTCAGTGGTAGAGCAGGAACGTTTCACCAATCCTTGTCGCCGGTCCTTTCCAATCAACCATCCATCATCTCCCATCCACCATCTTTCCCATGACCATCCACAAAACCGACGAAGCCCTCGGCTTCCTCCCCCTCCCCAACGACGCCGGCAAGCCGATCACCGTGGTCGGGACCGACGCGATCCGCGACAACTTCGACGAGATGTGCCTCCAGCAGGCGCTCAACTCGCGGATGGCGCCCGGCGTCACCGACGTCGTGCTCAACCCCGACGGCCACGCCGGCTACGGCGCGCCGATCGGCTGCGTGATGGTCTCGCCCACCCACATCTACCCCGGCCCCGTCGGGGTCGACATCAAGTGCTCGATGTCGCTGCTGCAGATGGACATCCCCGAGGACGCGATCGTCGACAAGAAGACCCGCCGCGCGCTGATCAACGCGATCGTCGAGCGCACCCCGACCGGTGCCGGCCGCGGCCAGCGGACCGCCAGGAAGTCGCGCCGGGTCGACCGCGACCTCGGCGTGCTGGCAGTCACCGAGGGTGCCACTGCCCGCGTCTGCGAAGCCCTCGGCATCCCGCCCGAATGGGCCGACCGCTGCGAGGACTCGAGCCACCGCGGCCACGACGGGTCCTACGATACCCTTCGTAGCCGGCTCGAGTTCATCCTCGAGCAGGGACGGATCCGCAACTTCGCCGACAAGATCGGCCAGCTCGGTTCCTACGGCGGCGGCAACCACTTCGGCGAGTGCGAGATCACGCGCGTGACCGACCGGCCGTCGATGCGGCGGAATGCCGAGGTCTTCGGGCTCAAGGACGGCCACGTCTCCTTCCTCAGCCACTGCGGATCGCGCGGCTTCGGCAACCTGCTGGCGACCGGCCAGTTCAAGGACCTCGAGCGCAAGTTCGAGACCTGGAACACGCCCTACCCCGCCGGCGACAAGAAGCTGGTCTACGCGCCGCTCGGAACGCCGGAGGCCGACGCCTACATCGACGACATGTCGCTCGGCGCGAACTTCGCGACGGTCAACCACCTGTTGATCAACGCGCTGGTGCTTGAGGCCTTCCAGGAGATCCTCCCCGGAGCCACCGGCAAGCTCGTCTACTTCATCTCGCACAACATCGCGCGGGAAGAAGTGGTCGACGGCAAGAAGGCGTGGGTCCACCGCAAGGGCGCGACCCGGGCGATCCCCGGCGGGCACTTCTCGCTGGCCGGAACGCCCTTCGCCGAGAGCGGTCACCCGATCCTCCTGCCCGGCAACCCGCGCGACGGCTCGGTCGTGATGGTGGCCAAGAGCGGCGCCGAACGCACCGCTTGGTCGGTCAACCACGGCGCCGGCCGCCAGATGGGCCGCAAGCACGCGGCGCGGACGCTCGACCAGAAGGCGGTCGACGCCGAATTCGACGCCTCCGACATCCTCAGCAACTGCCGTCAGTATCCGATCGACGAGGCGCCCGATGCCTACAAGAACTTCCCCGAGGTTCTGCGCAGCGTCGAGTCGGCCGGACTGGCCGAAACGGTGGCCAAGCTGCAGGCCCGCTTCGTCATCAAGGACTCGGCGGCGGCGGACGATTGAAGGAAGTGCCGGGAGACCGGCCACCAGTGAAGATTGTTAGAATGAAATCACTCCAACTCGACGGTAGCGGTGGCGGTGGCCAGATGCTGCGCAGCGCCTTGTCACTGGCCATGCTGACCGGCCAGCCCTTCCGCATGACCCGGATCCGCGGCAAGCGCCCGAAGCCGGGCCTGATGCGCCAGCACCTGACCTGCGTCAAGGCGGCCTGCGAGATCAGCGGCGGCACCGCCGACGGCGCGGAGATCGGCTCCACCGAGCTGGTCTTCCGCGCCGGCACCCCGCGCGCCGGCGACTACCATTTCGCGATCGGCACCGCCGGCAGCACCGGCCTGCTGTTCCAGACCCTGTTGCCGGCACTGCTGGCGGCCGACGGGCCCAGCACCCTGCGCCTGGAAGGCGGCACCCACAATCCCCTCGCCCCGCCCTTCGAGTTCCTCGACCGGGTCTACCTCCCGGTCTTGCGCCGGATGGGGGCGGAGGTGGAGATCGAACTCCTCGCCAGCGGCTTCGCCCCCGCGGGCGGTGGCGCGATCGCATGCCGCATCCAGCCGCTCAAGGCCTGGCAGCCGCTGGACCTCGTCGAGCGCGGCGAGCGGACCGGTACTCGGATCCGGGTCCTGACCCGGCACCTGCCGCTGTCGATCGCCGGCCGGATGCTCGACTCAGCCCTCGAGTTGCTGCCCTGCAAAGACGCCACCGTGGAAAATCGCGAACCCGGGCCCGGCGCCGGCCTGTGCTGCCTGGTCGAAACGGAATTCGGCGATTTGCGGGAGATCACCAGCAGCTTCGGCGAGCGCGGGGTGACCGCCGAACGGCTCGGCCGCAACGCCGCCAAGCGGATGCAGGACTTCATCGGCTCCAGAGCCCCGGTCGGCCGCTGTCTTGCCGACCAGCTGCTGCTGCCCTTCGCCCTCGCGGGCCAAGGCCGCTTGCACACCATGGCCCTCGACGCCCACGTCCCGACCAACATCCACGTGATCGAGAAGTTCCTGCCGCTGCGCTTCACCATCGACAAGAGCGAGCGCGGGACCAACCGGATCGAAGTCGGGCCGCGCTGAGCGGGAGCGCTTGCACCCGCACCGGCGCTGGCCTTGGATCGCCGGGCGATGCTTCCCGGACTGATTTTCGATCTCGATGGCACCCTGGTCGATTCCCTGCCCGGAATCGCCGCCTCCCTCAACCGTGCCCTGGCGGCGCTCGGATTTCCGGGTCACGAGGAATCCGCCGTGCGCGGATTCATCGGAAATGGATCGCTCGAACTGGCCCGCCGGGCCCTGCCCGATGGCGCGGATCAAGCCGCGGCCGTCGAGGCCCTTTTCAAGGACGACTACGCCCTCACCTGGGCCTCCGGCACCTCCCCTTACCCCGGGATTCCGGAGTGTTTGAATGCGCTCCACGCCGCCGGTCATCCGCTCGCGGTGCTGTCCAACAAACCGCATCCCTTCACGGCCGAGATCGTCGCCCGATTGTTCCCAGGAATCCCCATTGATCCGGTGCTCGGCCAACGCCCGGAGATTCCCCGGAAACCCCACCCGGAAGCCGCGCTACAGATTGTCCGTCAATGGCAACGAACACCGGCACAGTGTTGCTTCATCGGCGATTCAACCGTCGATCTCGCGACGGCAAGAGCCGCCGGAATCCCCTCATTGGCAGTGACTTGGGGCTACCACGACGCAACGGATCTGCGCGCTGCGGAGCCGGCCTTCATGGTCGACTCAGTGGCCGCGCTCGCTACCATTCCGGCGCTCTCCTGAGCCCGCGACGGCTCGGCCATTACAATGCCCACACACGGGCAACCGGGGAGCATTTGACTGCAAGGGATGCCGCGATTTCCGCAAGAACAGGGTGGCCAAATCGCGACTTATGGTCCACCCTGCTAGGTGGATAAGGCGGATGAAACCGCCATCCATTCACCCCAAAACTAACAGGAGTATAAAATGCAAACTGCAAACGTGAACCTGCCCATTACGGTCACCGTCCGACATGAAGCCGTGACCGACTCGCTGCGCGAATACGCCCACAAGAAAATCGAAGGACTCCACCTCGATTACCCGCGCATCATTGAGGCCAAAGCGATTCTCGACGTCCAAAAAAACCGGCACATTGCCGAAATCATCCTCTTTTGTGCCAACCACATCACGATCGAGGCTCACACCGAAGGGCAGGACATGTACGCCGCCATCGACGAGACGATCGACAAGATCGCCCGCCGCATGCGCAAGCACAAGACGCGCCTCTTGAAAAAGAAGCGGCCGCACCGGAACGATTCGATCCGCCACCTGGACGAACGCTATTTCAACGAGGAGATCATCGATCACCCCGAGGAGTCCGAGCAGGATCCCGAGCCCTTCCTGGTCCATCCTGAGAAGTATCGCCTGCGGACCATGTACAAGGAGGACGCGGTGATGGAGCTTGAGCTCTCGGAACGTCCGTTCGTGCTCTACAAGAGCGCCCGCCGCGACTGCCTCACCATCCTCTATCGCCGCAAGGACGGCGAATACGGGGCGATCGACATCAAGGACTGACCTGACCGCCGGTCATTGCCACGCCCGCCCGGCCCCGCCGCGGCGGGCGTTTTCTTTTCGCCTAACGCCACATCTCGCAAGCGTGGGCGGCAAAGCCGGCCCCGAAGGCGGTCAGCCACCAGCGGCGGTCGCCGTTCGCACTGGCAAAGGCACGATCGAGCGCGAACAACACCGACGGGCTGCTCATGTTGCCATGATCCCTCAGTACCGCGCGCGTCTCCGGGAGGGCATGCGGGAGCACGGCTTCGAGTGCGTCGATGACATCCCTGCCTCCGGAGTGGGCGAGCACCCGTTCCGGTTCCGCCTTGCGCATGGCATAGAGCTCGGACACCGCAGCCGCAGCCAGTCCGGGCACCGCCTTGTCGAGCTGGTTGCGGAGTTTCCCGCCGGCATTGACGAAGCGAATCTTCTCGCGCTGTTCCGGCTTGTGAATCGTCGTGAAGTGGCCCGCCTGCCACTTTCCCGCTGCCGGGACATCCGACCAGATGGCCGCCGCTGCACCGTCGCCGAAAAGGCACAGCGAAACCAACACGCCGGGATCGTCGTCGGCATAGAATGCCGCCGAGCACACTTCGACCGCGACAGTGGCCACCCTGGCCCCGGGGTGGGCCGCCAGGAATCCGGCCGCCGAGCGCAACATCGGGATCGCCGCGCCGCAGCCGAGTCCGACGAGGTCTTGCAAGTAAGCGCTCCCTTTCAAACCGAGCCGCTCCGCCACATGGCTGGTGATCCCCGGACAAAGGTAACCGGTACAGGTGCAGATGAAGAGGGCATCGATGTCCTCCGGGCCCAATCCGGCCCGCTCCAACGCAGGCAGCAGCGCATCCGCAGCCAGCGAAGGGGCCTCCCGCTCGAACATCTCGTTCAATTCCTGGGCGTCTCTTCCCACCACCGGTGCGATCTCCGGCAAGCAGAAGCTCCGGGTCGCGATCCCGGACACCCCGTTGCCGAGAATCTTCTCCATCATCGCCCGCGAACGCGGCTTGAGCCGTGCGAAAGAAGGAGTTGCAACGAGTGCCTCCAAGCACTCTTGCTGGCGGTAGGAATGGGGAGGAACGGCGGTGGCAATGGATTCGAGGAACATCAGCGGACGAGGGCAAGGAGAGGGTGAAAGGGAAGCGCTCCGGACCGGGAAAGAAGCTCGATGAAGGCACCGCCCGCGCGACGAAGTATCACCGGATGCAGGGCTGCAGCCACTTTCAACCTGCGTTGGAAGCGCTCCCGCAGACCGCGGCGGATCTCCGACCTGCACTCCGGCCATGAACCGTCGCCCCGGCTCCAGCGCACCAGTGGCTCGATCGCAACCTCCGCCGACTGGAAAGCCATGCTCATGCCGTTGCCGGTGAACGGAGGAATGATGCACTCCGCGTCGCCGATCGTGCAAAGCCCGGGCTCCGCCACCTGCCGGCCGAGTTCAAAACCCGCCACCGCGGAAAACGACTCGTCGCGGCAGCAGGCCTGGCGCAGTCGCTGGACCAGCGCCGCGTTGCCAACTGCGGTCAGGTAGCGGTAGAGCAAGTCCACCCCACGGGCCCGCCGTGCGACATCCACTCTGAAAAGCCCGCAGGCGTTCACCTTGCCGTCTTCAATTCCCGCCAGCCCCAGATAGCCCCCGGAGCCGAGATGCATCTCCAGATCGGCATGCAGCTCCAGTCCTTCGAAATGGCACTTGAGACCGATCCACGATCCCGGCCGGGCAATCCGGCCCGCGGCCCAGACCATCCCGTCACGCGCTTCCCGGGCGATCCGTGAGCCTTCCTCGATCTCGCCGCCGAGCGCCAGAACCCGCTGCATCAGGCGCAGGTCGAGGCGCTGCCGTGAGATTCCCAGCGCCGGTACCGGCAAGGCACCGCGGAAAATCTCCCGCCCCTCGCGGAACCAGGCCACCGTATCGTGCTGGCGGGCGTCGTCGAGCGCACCCGCGATTCCCAGCGACTCCAGGGTCGTGCCTCCGACCCCCGAGATGAATTCACCGCAAACCCGGTGCCGCGGGTAGTGGCCCGCCTCATGGACCCTCACCGGAACCCCGCGCAGGCGTAGACCGGCGGCCAGGGACAAGCCTGCCAATCCTCCTCCCGCTATGATCACCGTTCCGCTCAAGCGCGGGAAGCTAGCACGCGCAGCCCGCCGCGCCACGAGGTTTCCTCGCGGACGTGCCACTCCCCGCGATCGAGCCCCAGCCGCTCCGGCAATTCACCGGGCAGGAACCCCGCCCGGATGCTGACCATCATGTCGTGCTTCGTCGCCCGGCCGACGAAAGGCAGGATGAAGCGGGCATCCATGACCGTTTGGGCCGTCCGGTAGGGCTCGTTGATGCAAATCACCTCGAACTTCCCCAACAAGTCCCGAAAGCGCTCCAGCTCGGGGTCTTCGAAATGATGGAGGAACAAGTTCGCCGCAAGGATGCCCCCCTCCGCCTCCGCGAGGCATTCGAAGACATCGCGTTGGTCCCAGATGATCCGCTCCGCCAATTTCGCCGGTCTCGGTGCGAGGTCGCACGCCCGCAGCGGGATCCCTTGATACTTCCGATCCAGCCGGTTCAGCAAGGTCCCCTCGCCCGCCCCAATCTCCAGCACGCCCTTCGCGCGGGCTGCGGGGAACACCCCGACCTGCCGCGCGATCCAGCGTTCGTTCCCCATCAGGAAATTGATCATCTTCAGGTCGACACGGCTGCGGACCACGTCCGGGTGGTCCGGTGGCAACTGATCGATCATTTCAGGCTCCACAACGCGCTGCATCGCGGTTAGAGCGTGGTTCCGGTTGTTCCGATGCGCAAGCTTGTCCCCCACTTCGCCAGATTTGCCGTCGCGATCGTTTGCCTGGCACTGTGTTCTTGCTTCGATGTCAGGGAGGAAATCTGGATTGCCCGGAACGGTTCCGGCCGGGCGGAGTTGACCTATCATGTGCCGTCGTCGGCGCTCCGCCTCGCGGGAGGCAGCGCCGGACTGGAAGACAGGATCCGCGCGCTCATTGCCTCCGAGCCAAAGCTGCGGACCGACCAGGTGGAAGTGACCGAGATCGGCGAAGACGCCTCGATCGTCGTGAGAATCTCCACGGATTCGATGCTTTCGCTGCTCGACCTGAAGGACAACGAGGAGTTCCAGTCATTACCGAAATCCGCCGGAGGCATCGCGGGCGAGATCAACTTCAAGTTGCGCGGGCTCGACGTCGACTTTACCCGCAGCGTCGATGTCGGCGGGGCGCTCGGGCTCGCGTCGCTGGCGGTCGGGGTCGAGGACCGGAAGAACCGCCACCTCACCTACATCATCCACCTGCCCAAGGCGCCCCGGGAAACCAATGCCACCTCGGTCCGTGACGGCGGCAAGACGCTCGTCTGGGAGGCCACCCTCGGCGAAGCGCTGCGCCGGCCCATCGTCACCCATTTCCGTGCCGCCATGCCGATCCCGTGGTTCGTCCACGCCGCGGCAGCCTTCGTCCTCGTCTGCCTCGCGGTGCTCGTACGGCGCCGCCTCAAGCGCGCGAAGCCATAGCCGCGGCGGACCAGTGGCGATGCGCCGTTTCCCGGCCCGCCTCGAAGAATTCCGGGAATTTGCCCCGATGAAGCAAGCGCGGCCACTCGTGCACCGTCTCGAGGAAGATCACCTGCTTCCCGGACTCCCCGGCGAGCCGGCGGCGGTGACCGAGCAACTCGCTGGCGGCAACCGTATGGCAGGCCCCCAGAACCGCGCCCGGCGACCGCCAACTCCCGTCCGCCGTCTCCGGGGCGTGGCGGATGCGGTGAACCAGGATGGTGTGGATGCCCGGGTCGTCGAGCCAATGCTCGAAGGGGGTCTCGTGGGCGACCCCGCCGTCGACGAATTCCTCGCCATCAATCCTTTGCGGCTTGAACAAAACCGGCATCGCGCAGCTCGCGATCATGAATTCGTTCAAAGGCCCGTGGTCACGGACCTCGCTGCGCTTGCGGGTCAGGTTGGCCACCGCCACCTCCAGTCGCGGTGCCTTCAGCTCCTCGATCCGCCTCGTGCCCAGATGCTTCGCCAGGTAGCGGCGAATCCTCACACCCGAAAGCAAACCGGACCCTGCGGTTCCGCTGAGGATCCCCGGCCATCGGTAAAAGGCCCCGAGATCGAAAAAGGCGCGGAGAAAGTGGAAATCGTAGATCACGCGGTCCAGCGCATCGCCGCGCAAGCCGCTCGCCCAAAGGCCGCCGGCCAGTGCGCCGGCGGATGCCCCGGAAATCCGCCCCGGCCGCAGTCCCGCTTCCTCGAGCCCGCTCAGCAGTCCGAGATGCGCGTAGTAGCCGAAAAATGACGACGACAGGCAAACCGCCAGCCCCGGATCATGACCGGCATCCGGAGGCATGCCGCTCATGCCTCCGCGTGGGTGGTTTCCTCGATCTGCTTCATCGACGTGCGATCCGACGGCCGCAGGAAAACAAATCCCCCGACAATCGCCCAGAACAAGGTGCCAGCGGCGAAGCCCACCAACGAACCCAGCACGGCGATCCCGGGATCCATCCCGGCCAAGTCCCCCATCAGGATTTTCAGGACCACCTCGCGCACCCCGATACCTGAAATCGACACCGGCATCGCGCTGGCGGCATCCACGACCGGCATCGCGGCGAATACCTGCATGAATCCCGAAGTGTCCCCCAGGAAGCGGACCCCGCACCAGAAAGTCGCGTAGTAGACGGGCAGCATCGCCAGCCCGGTCACGACGGACCCCACCACTTGGCGCCAGTTCCTACGATAAACGTCGAAGTTCTCCGGGACCCGGCGCATGCGTTGCATCAGCGGGCTCTTCGCGCGCCGGTGGATCCGCTCGTTCACCCAAGGAGAGGACATCACGAACAGCAGGAGAAAGAATGCAAGTCCCCCAGCGAAATAATACCAGCCGAACTTGATCGCCGCCGCGCCCAGCTTGCTCATCGTCTCGATCTCGCGGAAATGCCCCGCAGTGACCGCGAAGAAGGTCAGCGCCATGGCAGCCAGCCCGACCAAATGATCCACCAGCACCGACATCGTCACCGCCAGCTTGCGGTCCCGGTGATCACGGATCAGCAGGAAGATCTTGGCCGCGTCGCCCGTCACGCTGCTCACGCCCATGAGGTTGAAAAGGCAACCGATCAAGGTCACCTGTACCGTCCGCCCGAGGCTGACCGGGATTCCTTGTGCCAACAGCAGGAACCACCAGCGCAGGGCGGAAAGGAAAACCGCAAGCCCTCCAAGGACCACGGCCGCCACCGCCCATCCCCATGCAGGATGATCCGGCCATGCCGCCCCGGCTTCATGAATGTCCTGCCCCGAAAACGCCCACCAAAGGCAGACGACGGTGAACACCAGCTTGGCCAGGAAGAGCAGCCACTTCTTCATCGTGCGCCCTGTGGTGCGGATCCCGGAAGTTTGCGGATCAAGCGTCCTTCTCGATCGCTTCGGCGATGGTGTTGACGTTCTGCAGCACGCCCTTGGCTTTTTCCGCGTCCGCGATCTTCAGGCCGAAGTGCTTCTCGATGGCCACCACCAGCTGCAAGGCATCGACGGAATCCAGGCCGAGCCCGCCGGCACCGAAAATCGCCGTTTCGTCGCCGATCTCCGACGCCTCGAAGTCGAGCATCAGTTCCTCGACCATAACTTCCTTGATTGATTGCCGGAGCTCCGCGCCTTGTGCCATGATTGTAAGCTTGTTAGAAAATGCCGCCGTCGATTTTCAGGGCGGAACCTGTGACGTAGCCCGCATCCTGGCAAGCGAGAAACCGCACCGCAACCGCCACTTCCGCCGGCGACCCGAAGCGCCGCATGGGGATCCCCGCTTTCGCGCGCTTGGCCGCCTCGTCGTCCATGTGGGACAGCGCCTCGGTCTGGATGTAGCCGGGAAGGAGCGCATTGACCGTGATCCCGGCGCGCGCGACCTCCTTGGCCAGGGTCTGCGTCAAGGCCACCACGCCCGCCTTCGCCGCGGCATAGTTGGTCTGGCCCAGCGGCGGCAGGATCGCGCTCAGCGAGGCGATGTTGATGATCCTGCCGAAGCGCCGCGTCATCATCGGCCGGATCACCGCCCGGCTGCCGAGGAAGACGGCATCCAGGTTGGTTGAAATCACCGACGACCAGGCCTCGTCGGGCATTGCCGCCAGCAGGTGGTCGCGGTGGAGTCCGGCATTGTTCACCAGCACGTCGATGCCACCGTCGGTTTCGACGATGGTGGCCACGGCGGTCTCCCAGCTTTCCCTCGACGTCACCTCGAGATCGACCAAGACACAGCGGCCGGGGAACTCTGCCGCCAGGGCCTCGGCATTGCCACGGTTCGCCCGGACCCCGAGCCAGACCTTGGCATCCTCCTCGTGGTCGAGAAAATACCGCCCGATACCCAGTCCAAGCCCGCCGTTCCCGCCGGTGATGAGAATGCTACGCACGGACCGAGCCTCGCGACCCGGAGACCCGAGCGCAACCCCCGATGGCGACTTCACCTGCCATCATCCCAGTTTGGCGACTATTGCCGCAGCGACCACCACCGGTTCCGCGGAATTCACGACCTCCGTCACGTCATCCCCGGATTCCAGGATCGCGAACTGCGAATCGAGCAAGCTCGCCGGCATGAAGTGGTCGCGCCCCGCCATCCTTCGGACGATCTCGTCGCGGTCCACGGTCAGCACGAAAAAGGACAGGGGCCCGGCCAATTCGCGGAGCCGGTCGCGATAGACCTTCTTGAGCGCCGAGCAGGCCAGCACCTGGTCGCCCCCGGCCGCGAGATGACGACCGATCGCCTCCAACCACCCCGCCCGATCGTCGTCGTCCAGCGGGATCCCGGCGCTCATTTTGGCAATGTTCGACGGCGGATGGAAGTCGTCCGCATCGGCGAATTCACAGCCAAGACGCTCCGCGACCAGCTTGCCGATCGTGCTCTTGCCGCTGCCGCTGACCCCTGCGATGACGAGCTTCATTCCGGATTCGATGCCATTGGTTTGCAGGTTCCCTGCCCGGAATCCCGCCCCCGGACAGCCGGCTCGACCCGCCGGAGGATGCCCCGATCATGCAGCCCCGCCCGTCCGCGTCATGCGGGAATCGCGTCAGGTTTCCACTGGATGAATCTTCTGACAACGTTCTAGCTTGCCGGCGTGCAACGACGCAGCGTCCAGATCGCCGGTGAACTCGAGCAGGAAATCCTCGACGGCAAGCTTCCGCCCGGAGAGCGGCTGCCCTCCGAGGAGAAGCTCTGCGAACGCTTCGGCGTCAGCCGGACGGTCATCCGCGAGGCCATCCAGCAGCTCCGCGGCCGCAGACTGCTGCGGACCATCAAGGGCTCCGGCACCTACATTTCGGACCCGAGCCTCGAATCCCTGGGCAGCGCCGTCGAGAGCTACTCGGTCCTCGCTGAGGAAAGCGACTTCCTCGAACTCATCGACTTCCGCATCCTGATCGAAACCGAGTGCGCCCGCCTGGCGGCGAAAAATGCCGGGGAACAGGTCATCCGCGACCTGCGCCGGATCCTCGACGCGATGGAGAAATCGCCGGTGTCGAAGGACAAATTCAGCAAGGCCGACATCGCCTTCCACCTCACCATCGCCCGCGGCTCGGGCAACGGCATCTACGCCATCCTGTTGGGGGCGCTCGAGAAGCGCTGCATCGCCTTTGCCCAGGCCAACCGTGGCGACGGCGACTGGGTCACCCCGGTGATTTCCGGCCACCGCGAGATCCTCGACGCCATCGAGGCCAGCCTTCCCGACAAGGCCGCGGACGCGATGAGGAAGCACCTGCTTTCGTCGCGCCGCCACTTCGTGGACCTCGATCGCTGAGACGTCCCGCGCCCGCGGCTTCACCGCTCCGACGGCAGCTTTTCCGCGTAGTTCACGAACTGGACGTCCAAACGGTTCAGCGCAAGATCGCCGCCGTCGTTGTTTTCGACGGTCAGGCAGGCCGCCTCAACGTCGCTGCCGGTCGACACCTCCGCCACGGACTCGGCCTGGGCGCTGGGACCCGCATGAAGGGTGATCTTCCCGGCCAAGGTGTCATAGCGGAGGGTCAGCTCATTGGTCTCGAGCGCCGAAAAGCGGGTCGGTTCGGACTCGCGGTTGCTCGCGTGGTCGCAGAGCCGCCAGCGGTGACCGTCCTTGGCCCTGGCCACCACCGAACAGATCGGCCGGCCATCGTGGTCCCACAGCGTGATGCTCTCCGTTCCGCCGGTGCGCTTCACCTTGTCGAAGAGGATCCGGGGCGGCGCGGTCGCGAAGGACATCAGCACCACCACCCGGCGCTTGTGGTTGAGGTCTTCCTCGATCTTGAAATTCGTCGTCAGGTTACGGAAGCCTCCGGAGGTATCCAGCTCGCCGGCACCAGCGGTGGTCGGATTCTTCTCACCCAGAACCCGCCAGGGTTCACCGATGTCGGGCTTCTTCCCTGAAATCCGGGTTCCCTTCGGCTCGCTGAAATCGTCGGAGAAGACCATCACCTCCGTCGGCATGCTTTGGTGGAAGTCCCGGAGGTCCGCCTCGACGACCTCCGTCAACTGATCGTTCATCCACACCGCCCCCTCGCCCGCCACCAGCTCCATCGGCGGATGGCCGTCGGCGCGGTCGATCTCGACGCTCCCCGAAGCCACATGCACCTCGCAGGAGCCGCGGTCGATGGCACGGATCCCGAACTCGGTTCCGATGTGCCGCACCGTCGCCCCGGCGACGCGGACCTTGAAGTCCGGGGCACCCGGCGCCACCCGGAAGAAGACCTTCCCCTCCTTCAACAGGACATCCCCGTCCTTGTTCAATTCAAGCCTCGCGGGACCGCTGACGAAAGCCTCGGTCTGCGGGTTCAAGCGGGCGAGGGTCACCCCGTTCCTGACCTCCAACTGCTGCCCCTGCTTCCAGACCTTTTCCTCGGGAGCCATCCCGTCGATCAGGAACCGGCAATCCGCCGAACGCGAAAGCACCACCGGCGGCAGCGGGGTCGAGATCATCCGCAGCACGCCGATGCCGAGCAGCAGGATGGCCGCCGCCGCGCCCAGCGACCACATCATCCCCCGTCCCCGCAGCCGTCTCGCCGTCCAGGAATCCCCGGCCGGCTCCACGTGCGAGGCCAGCAAGTCCGGGTGCTTGTAATTGTCGACCAGCAGCTGGTCCGTGGTGGTCAGGTGCAGGTAATCGCGGCGCGCCTCCGCGTCGTCGAGCAGCACCGCCTGCAACCGGTCGAAGTCCTCCTTGCTGATGGATCCGTCCACCATGTCGTGGATCAGCTCCTGGATTTCCTCGCGCGGGATCATGTTCTTTCCGGTTCGAGTTGGCTTTCAATGCAACGGCGGAGCGAGGCGCGGAGCTGGTGAAGGCGCGCCTTGAGCGTGCCGGCGCTGCGCTGGGTGCGTTCCGCCAGGACGTCAAGCGTGGCGTTCGACCAGTAGCGGTGACGCAACAGTTCCTCATCCTTCGCGGTCAGCTTGGTCAGGCAATTCGAAAGTGCCACACGACGTTCGGAAAGTTCTTCGCCCGCCTCGTGGAACTCGGAGGCCAGCAAATCCAGCAACTTCTCGTCGAAGGCAACCTGCCGCGAGCGCCGCTTGGCCCGCAGGAAATTCTTCACCTCGAGCTGGGCCACCTGGAACGACCAGTTCTTGAAGCTGGTGCCGCGCTGGAATTTCTCCCGCTTCTTCCACAGCACCATGTTCACCGACTGCCGGATGTCCATCGCGGCATGCATGTCCCCGGTCAGCGCGCGGATGAAGTAAAAGAGATCGACCTGAACGCGGGTCAATTCCGTCACGAACTCGTCGATATTGTCACCGTCATCCCCCATTCACGAAGACATACAGCCACCACCCGGTTTTCGTTTAGTGCCAAAGGCGGATTTTTCGCCCCGCCCCGCCCCCTACTCTTTCAGGCGAATCATCAGCTTCCCGCTCTCGACCGACATCTCCTCCACCCCGGCGATCCGCCCGCCCTTGCCCCCGCCGAGCACCTCGCCCAGCAATTCCTTGCCCTTCAGCTGGCCGAGCCAGTCGTTCGGCAGCGACACGCCCCACACCGTGAGGTCATCCAGAACCAGGCTGGGAACCCCTTCCGCGGTGTTGACCAGGAACCTGGCCCGGGCCTTGAGCTTCTTGCCGCCGACCACCGGCAGATCGGGGTCCAGGTCGGTTTCGAGGCGCGCGTGCACCGCACCGGTCGCCAGCTCGAATTTCAGCGAGTTGCCCAGCGTCGTGTGCTCGTTGAGCAAGCCGTTGAGCTCGCGCTCGGTCAACACGATCTCCCGCTTGCCCTTCTCATACTTCGGGTCGGCCGGGACCGCCTCGCCGCCTTGGATGGCCTCCACCTTCTCCTCGACCACGGCCTTCTCCTCGGCGCTGAGCTCGACCGGCTTGATCGGGCGATTGGTCCACCAGTAGACCCCGATGCCGACCACCAGCACCGCGATGATGCCGATCAACACGGGAACCAGACAGGACTTCTTGCGCGGCACGGGTGGCGGAACGTCGGACATAGCGAGCGAATCTAGGCCCCGGACCCGCTCCCGCGCAAACCAATTGCCCGGGCGGCGGCGAAGCTGGTAAAGCGCACAGGGCCGTGATAGCGCTTCGGCTCCGAATACCCCGATTCCGGAACCCCCGATGAAGCACCAACGCCTCCTCACCACCGCATTGGCAGCCACTTCGTTCCTCGCGTCCGGCTGCGCCAACTTCAGGCGACTTGCCGACGACCTCGACTTCCTCGACCGCACCTACACCGCGGCGGCATTGGTTGGCAACGTCCGCGACCACGGCGATGTAATGGGCTTCGTGATGGAGTGGGACGGAAAGAAAGTCACGTCGGGCGACTATGAAATCCTGCCCTCGCACGGCGTCTTCGGCTTCTTCGTCGAGCATCCGGAAAACCAGTACATGATGGCCTACGCGGACCGGAACCACAACCGGCGCTACGACCCGTCGGAACCCGCATGGATCCATTCCGACGACAAGGGCCGACCGGTTCCCCTCCACTTCGACGCGGACAGCCGGCGGACCCGGGTGACCGGCAATTTGTCGTCCTCGACCATCCTGCCTCCCGAACTCGTTGCCGCCGCCCGCGAGTTCGTCGCCGGCCGCAGCCCGGACGACGTCGCCACCGGGTGGTCGATCCCGGTCGACCTCGGCACCGTCGCCGATCTCGACGACCCCAGGTTCAGCTCCGAGCGCGGCGCCCGCGGCTATTGGGAGCCGGCCTCCTATCCGATGGAGACCGGCATGGGCATCTACTTCCTCGAGCCCTACGACCCGCAACGCATTCCCGTGCTCTTCGTCTACGGGGCGGCAGGTTCCCCCCAGGACTGGCGGACCATCTTCTCGAAGCTTGACCGCAAGAAGTATCAGGCCTGGTTCGTCCACTATCCGACCGGCCGGTCCCTCGCCCAACTCGGCTCCGGCCTCAACGATGCGGTCGAGCTTCTCCGCACCTTCTACGGATTCCCCGAGATCCATGTGGTCGCCCACTCGATGGGCGGCCTGGTCAGCCGGGACTTCATCCTCAAGAACCTCGACGACGGCCACCGTTACATCGGGCGCTACGTCACCATCTCCACCCCGTGGGGCGGCCAGGAATTCGCCGCGTCCGGCGTCAAGCGCGCGCCGTCGGTGATCCCGTCGTGGCGGGACCTGGTCCCGGGAAGCGACTTCCAAGACGAGGTCTTCCGCCACAAGCTGCGGGGCCGGGTCGACCACCTGCTGCTCTACGGCCACCACTCCAAGCGTTCCATGACCTTGCCGAAGGAAAACGACGGCACGGTGAGCGTGAAAAGTGAAACCGACCCCCGCGCGGTCAAGGATGCGGTAGAAGTGGTCGGCTTCGACGAGGACCACGTCTCGATCCTGTCCAACGACGAGGTGATCGCCCGCACCTTCCGGCATCTGGACGGAAACTAGGCGGATCAAGGCGCGATCTGCACTGACCCGCCATCCGCTTCCAGGCGGGTGAAAATCTTGCGGAAGGCCCGCGAGTACGAATCATCGGCGACGTTCGGCTGAAGCAGAGCTTCCAGGACGGCCGGATTTCTCCAAGGGAAACGCCTCATGATTCAGGTCAACTCGTCGACTCTCCGCGCCCTGCTCGCCGCCGGTCTCGCCGCGCTCTTCGCTTCATGTGGTTCCGACCCGGGCGTCCTCCATCTCATGCAGGCACCTGCCGCCTTCACCGACACCGGACTACCGATCGCGGACCGTGCCTTGGCCCAGCGGGTCGGCAGAAGCGGGATCGAGCCGGTCTTCTTCGCCACCGACCGCGCACCCGCCGGCCCCGGCGCACCGGCCATGCGGCCCTACGACAGCAACCGCGGCGGGGCGCTGCGGGTGGGCACGGGAACGATCGTCCCCGGCCGTGACGACCTGACCTGGGCCGACGCCCGCAAAATCGCGCTCCTCAAGCATTCCAGCGAAAACTTCCCGATCAAGGTCGAGTCGGTGAACGAATACGGCATCCTGCCGGGTTCGGTCACCGCGTTCTCCAATCTCGGCGAGTCCGAGCGCCAGGCAGCGGACTCCGCGTCCAGGCGGTATCTTCGGGAGATCAACAACAAGCTGGCGAGGTCACAAACGAACGACATCAACCTCTACATCCACGGCTACAACACCTCCTTCGAGAACCCGATCCTCACCGCCGCCGAGCTCTGGCACTACATGGGGAACGACGGCGTCTTCATCGCCTACTCGTGGCCCGCCACCCCGAAAGCCCTCGCCTATTTCTCCGACGCGGAAACCGCCGATGTCTCGGCGCGGAACTTGCGCTATTTCCTCCGCTATTTGAGCGAAAACACGCGGGCGCGGAAGATCAACGTCCTCGCCTACAGCGCCGGCACCCGGGTCTTCGCCCGCACCCTCGGCGACCTCGCCCTGTCGGACCACGGGCGCAGGACCCGGATCGGCACCGCGGTGCTCCTCGCCAGCGACGTCGACCGCGGGATCCTCGCCGGCCATTTGAGCGACGGCCTGCTCGACGTGGTCGACCGGCTGACGATCTATCAAAGCGATGGAGACATGGCACTGAAGTTCTCCCGTTTCCTGACGAACTCGTTCCGCACCGGCCAACCGCTCGACGCCGGGCGGCTGACGCCCGGCACGTTGGAATTCCTGCGCCGGAATCCCAAGCTGACCCTGGTGGACGTGAGCAAGGTCGATTCCGCCCGCAAGGGCAATGGCCACGGCTACCTGCGCAGCAGCCCGTGGGTCAGCAGCGATCTCCTGATGAGCTTCGCCTATCAACTCGGCCCCGCGGAACGGGGCCTGGTGCGGCGGGACGGCGACTTCCCGGTGTGGGAGTTTCCTCTCGACTACACCACGCGGCTCCGGTCCGCCCTCATCCGCCAGCGTCCGGATCTTGCCGAGGGCCTGCAACGGTAGTTTCGGTAGATCTCCTCGGTATGGTTGTTCCTCTTGCCACCTCGGGTGGGACCGCGAAGTACGGCTCAGGCATCGCGCACCATCTTCGTTCACGAGTCATCGAATGCGATGGCAGTAGGCCAGCGAGACGGTGCCGAACGACTTCCGCTCTGACTTGATCCCTCCGCAACCGGGGGCTGGATGGGTATCTCACTGCGACCCATTTGTCCGTTCCATCGGCGCGCGGGTCGGATCGGGCATCAGGGGACGGGCGCGAGAAACTTGCCGGACGGCCGCGTGATCTCTAGCCTCCGCACGAGCATGCCGGAAACGCGATCAACCGAGGACGGGGAACGGGATCGGTCGACCGACTCCCTGATGCCCCAGCTTTACGATGATCTCTGCCGTTTGGCGCGCGCGAGGATGCGCAACGAGGCTCCGGGGCAGACGATCTCGGGCACGGCCCTGGTGCACGAGGCCTACCTGCGGCTGAACGCCGAGGGCGACGGTCCGCGCTGGAAGAACGAGCGGCAGTTCTTCAGTGCCGCCGCGGAAATGATCCGCCGCATTCTCATCGACCGCATCCGCGCCAAGCGGCGGCTCAAGCGGGGACAGGATCCGGAAAGGGTCGAGCTCGACGAGGAGATCCTGCCCAGCGGTCACGACGACGAGGAAATCCTGTCGGTCCACGAGGTCCTCGATGAGTTGGCCGCCGAGGACCCGGAGTCGGCCGAGCTGGTGCGCCTGCGTTTCTTCGTCGGACTGACGGTCCAGGAACTGTCCGAAGTGACCGGCATCCCGGTGCGCAGCCTGAACCGTCAGTGGGCCTATGCACGGGCCTGGCTGGCGCGCCGATTGTCCGAGCCGGGAAGATGAGCAGGAATGGTGGCACATTTCCCGGACGCCTGACGCGCTACGATCGACAACCTTATCCGCAAACCCTCCACCATGCCTCCCTTCCGGGAAAAGGAACTCTTCCTCCAGGCCCTCGACATCGACGATCCCGCCGGCCGGGAAGCGTTCCTGGCGGAGTCATGCGAAGATGACCCTCAACTCAGGGAGAGTGTCGGCAAGCTGCTCGCCGCCCTGGAGGAGTCACCGGATCGATTCGAACCGGAGAACTACCCAACGCTGGGAAGCGAACGCTCCTCCGTGAGGACGCTGGTTTCGGGTGATGCACGCTTTCTCGATCAACTCGCCGACGCGGGCGGGTCACTCGGAAACTACGAGCTGCTGGAGGAACTGGGCCGTGGGGCGATGGGCATCGTCTTCCGCGCCCGCCAGGCCGGCCTCGATCGCGAGGTCGCGCTGAAGATTATCCTCAATGCCGGCCTCGCCTCCCCGGACGAGCGCCAGCGCTTCCGCCATGAGGCGGCGGCCGCGGCCCGGCTTCATCACCCGAACATCGTACCGATCCACGAAATCGGGACCGCGGACGAGCATGACTACTACAGCATGGCGCTCGTCACGGGCGGCACCCTGGGCAGCCTGCTCAAGGACGGCGGACGGATCACTCCGCGCGATGCCGTTGGATTGATCCTGCCAGTCGTGGATGCGGTGGAAAGTGCACACGAACACGGCATCATCCACCGCGACCTGAAGCCCGACAACATCCTGCTCACGCCGGAGCGCGAGCCCATGGTCGCGGACTTCGGCCTGGCACGGCTGGTGGAAGCGGAGGACGGCCTGACGCTGAGCGGCCAGATCCTCGGCACCCCCCGCTACATGGCCCCGGAAGTCGCCGTCAGCGCGGCAGCGGCCTCCACCCGCAGCGACATCTATGCCCTGGGCGCGATCCTTTACGAGATGCTCGTCGGCGATCCCTTGTTCGAGGGCGGCTCGGTCCTGACGACCCTCCGCATGGTTCATGAGCAGGCACCGGTTCGCCCGCGAGTGAAGGTGCCGGAGGTCGAACTCGACCTCGAAACCATCGTCCTCAAGTGCCTGGAGAAGTCCCCCGCCGACCGCTACGCCACGGCCCGGGCGCTCGCGGAAGATCTTGAGGCGTTTCTCGACCACCGGCCGATCGCCGCGAGGCCGCCCGGCCCGGTCGAACGGATCGCGAAATGGACGCGCCGCCGTCCGGTCCATGCCACCTTGGCCGGGCTCGCCACAATCGTCGTCTTGTCCCTCGGGATCGGCGGCCCGATGGTCGCGGTCCGGCAGGGCAAACTCCGCGGTGCCGCGGAGTCCGCATCCCGCGAGGCGGAGTCCGCGCGCCAAAGCGCCGAGCTCGCGGCAGCCGAGGCCCGCCACCAGGCCGAGACCAACCGCCGGCTCGCCTACAGCGCCAACCAGCGCTACATCCAGCTGTCCCACGAGTTGCAGGGCGATTCCTCGCTGGCCTCGGAAACCATGATCGGCAACTGGATCCCTGAAGCAGGGGCCCGTGATTTCCGTGGCTGGGAATGGTACTATAACTATAGCAGGATCCACAGCGACGAGAAGACCTTCCACATCGAGGGGGCGGTGGCCCACATCGACTTCGATTTCAGCGGGGAATGGGTCGCGGTCAGCGGGACCCGGGGAACCGAGATCCGCAACACCCTGAGCGGGGCACTGGTCCGTCATTTGCCGACGCCTGGGGGACACCGGAAGTGCTTCTGGAGCACCGATGGGCAAAAACTCCTCACCCTGAGCACGGGAGGAGACCTCGAGCTTTGGGATCCACGGAATGGAGACCGCCATTCGGCGCCCGGACTTCCCGGCGGGATCGTTGATGCCGACTGGAAACATGATACCCTGGTCACCCTCGACACCAATGGCATCCGAATCTGGCGTTTTGACCTCCGTGGCAGCGCGGAAGCGATCGGGGTTGTGGCAACGGGTGAAGCATCGTGGCGTCGAATCGCCCTCAATCCGGGCGGCACCTTCGTTGCCACCACGGATGCCACCGCGACACTCCGCCTCTGGAACCTCTCGGCGCTCGACCAGCCTCCGCTCAAGTTCGATGGCGCGGCCTCGCCGCTGGCCGCCATCGACTGGAAACCGGACGGCCACTGGATCGCCGCTTCGACCGAGCAGGGAGCGATCCGGATTTGGGAGGTCCCCGGCGGCCAGAGGGTGGCGAAGATCCAGTTCAAGGGCGGGGCTCCCGTCCGCGATCTCGCTTGGAATCCGGCGGGCGACCAGATTGCCCTGCTGCAACCTTTGGGGGATCAGGTGGACGTCTTCGACCTTGTCGCCTCCAAGGGGAAGGCGCTCCGCGGATTCGGCAGCGGGCAACGGCCGCTGACCCTTGCCTGGAGCCCGGATGCCCACACCATCGCCATCGGAGCCGATTCCGGTCTGGTGGCGTTGGTCCGTCACGGCCTTCCCGCCGCGACCGTCGAGTTGTTCCATCACAGCGAACCCATCGTGTCCCTGCGCTGGAGCGAGGACGGTGAATCCATCTCCTGCCTCGCGGGCGACCACCGATCGTTTCGAATCGACACCACCACCCGGAAGGTTTCGGAGCCACCCGGCGCGGACCGATCCGATTCGCCGGCCCCGCCTGCCGTAAAACCGGATTCCGAGATTCGAGTCGACTCGCCTGACGGCCAGCACTTCGCCACCGGCGATGGCGACGGCAGCATCACCCTGTGGAAAGCTGGGGAGAAGCTCCCCATCCGACGGATCAAGGCTCACCGAGATCCGGTCCTCGCCCTCACCTGGCACCCGCGCGGCGATCGTTTTGCCAGTGCCGGCACCGATGGATCGGTCCGGATCTGGGATCCCGAAACCGGCGAACCGCTTCTGACCCTGAGCGGCCACAAAGGTCCTGTGCACGACATCGCGTGGGACGCCGACGGCCGCCGCCTCGCCTCCTGCGGGGAGGATGGGACGGTCTGGATCTGGGACGCCCGCGCCGGCTACCTGCTTGCCACCGAGTGATCCGCCCCCCGGGGATTTGGGCTCCAGTGCCGGAAAAATGACCGGCCGGGAACTTTTTTGGCCCGAACCGGATTCGTCCGGCGCGTGATCCAGCAGCCACTGATCTCCAGGAAATCGCATCTCGCATCCTTGGTATCCGCATTGCAAATTGCCCGCCCCCTCCACTCCTGAATCACGCCATGAAGAGACAAAGCCTCCTCCGGTCATTCATTGCGACCACCGCCGGATTTCTATCAGCGCTGCAGACTCATGCCGCCACCGTCACGTGGGACGCCGAGTTGAACACCGGCGAATGGAACACGATCGACACGTCCTCGGGCACCAAGAGCAACTGGTCGACCCATGGCATCCCGGGGGCCTCCGACGAGGCCCGGTTCGACGACGCGAGCCTGCTGAACACGATCCGCGCCATCGATCTCCAGACGAGCCAAGTCGTATCCAGCCTCAGCTTCAACTCCGCAGGCTCCGGCTACACACTCGACACGGCTACGCTCCGGCGCGCGCTGACGCTGAACTCCGGGGCCATCACGGTCACGGATGGTGACCACACGATCGAAAGCAACCTCACGCTCGGCAGCGCCGGGGTCTGGTCAGTCGGCACCGGCGACAGCCTCACGATCGGAGGAGGGCTTTCGGGAGCGTTCGATGTGACCAAGACCGGCGAAGGCACGCTTGTCCTGAGCGGTGCCTCGAAGAGCCACTCGGGCCTCTTGTCCATCGCCGGGGGAACCCTGCGGATCGGGGCCAGTGATCGCTTGCAATCGGCTTCACAACTGGCGCTCGAAGGCACCCTCGACCTCAACGGGTGGCAACACTCCATGAGCAACCTCTCGGGAACGGGAACCGTGAACCTGAATGACGGCGTGCTCCGGATTCTCGACTTTGTCGACATCGATTCCGTCTTTGACGGCCAGATCGATGTCGGCGGGAGCGGAAGCTCGATGATCCGTTTGGCCGCCGGCGCCGTCTTCACCCACCGGAACGTCGGCAGCGGAGCGGACAACGACATCGCCGGCATGCAGGCGGAGACCGAGAATCTGAACTTCGTCACCTTTGGAGATGCGCATGCCGTGATCGAGGTGCCCATCAGCACGGCCCAGGGGAACGGCGGCTTGATCGTGGACGGCACCGGCACGGTCAGCCTGCTCAGTGATGCGAGTGGATACCGTGGTGCCACCGTCGTTAACCGCGGCAACCTGATCATCACATCGGTGACCGATGCCGTGGCGGACAACACCAGCAGCATCGGCAACGGGGCCCATGACAACCGCCTTGTGCTGAGTGGTCGCTCGTTTGGGACCACGACACTCGCCTTGCTCGAGTTTGCGGGCACCACCGCCAGCGGCTCCACCAACCGCCCCGTGCAGGTGGGCAGCGTCGGGGCCGAGATCAAGGTGACGCAGGCCTCCGAAACCTTGTCACTCACCGGGGTCATCTCCGACGAAACCAGTGCCGGCAAACTGACCAAGTCGGGCCCGGGAACCCTCAGCCTCAGCGCCGCCAACACCTACAGCGGCCGCACCACCATCACCGAGGGCACACTCCTGGCAAGCAACGTGACCGGATCGGCCACCGGAACCAGCCCGGTTACGGTGTCCGGCAGTGGCATTCTGGCTGGAAACGGCTCGATCGGCGGGACGGTGACCTTGGCCAGCGGCGGCACCCTCACCGGAAGCCCCTCCATCAGCAGTGCGGTGACCGCCGAGACGGGCTCGGTGATTGCCCCGGGAACTTCCGTCGACACCCTCACGCTCGGGTCCGACCTCACCCTTGCCGGCACTTATGCCTGCGAGATCGACGGAGCCACCAGCGACCAGATCGTGGTCGGGGGAGCGTTGAACCTCTCCGGCGCGACGATCGATTTCAACGAACTGAGCCCGCCGACGGGATCGGCCTACACCCTCATCAGCGCTACCAGCGTCTCGGGCACCTTTGCCACCGGCCTCAATCTTCCTGCGACCTATCTGATGTCCTACACCGCCACCAGCGTCGAACTCGTGCCCAATCCGGACCTCGATGGCGACGGCGTTCCCAACGAGATCGACCGCGATCCCAACAGCATTCCCGATCCGTCCATCGTCGACGCCTACGGCCGGCTCCTGCGGGTGGCGCGATTTGACGCGGATGGCGATGGCGACTTCGACATGAGCGACTACGACCTCCTCGACGGTGCGGCCCGCGATGTCGATGGCGACGGGGACAACGACCTCTACGATATCGTCTCCCTCCTCCACGGCTCACGCGGCGTCGATCAGGCCGCCGACCCGGCCTACCTTCAGGACCTTCGCCTGTTCAAGGCGCACACGTTCGGTGAGGACGACATTCCGCTGTCCACCCCGCCCCTGGTGACCAGCAGCCTGTCTTCCTACGACAACTGCAACGCACTGTGTGCCGCCATCTACGGCACGCAGCTCGCCTCGATCGACAAGACGCTGACCACCACCACGCTCACCCAACAGGAGCAGATCGACCAGCTCCACGAGGTCGTTGCTGCGAGCGGTTCCCCAATCAGTTGGATCGGGCTGAGGTGGGTCCCGGGCGATGAGCAGTTCATGTGGGAAAACGGCCAGGTCTTCACGCCGGACACCGACTCCGTGAGCGCGTGGGCGGACTCGCCGATTCCCGACAGCGGCTACTTCGTCGGCGGGCAGGACGACTACTACGTGGCCGCCTTCGACACCGTGGCCGAGGCGGGTGCCGGCACCGGCACGGCAGCCGACTACCGCTGGCTCAATGCCGACGGCCTCGTTGGCGAGATCGGGAACCTCGGCACCGGAGCCACCCCGATTGGTTTCGTCGCCCAACTGCCCGCGAACACCGTGACGCCCGCGGCCACGGCCACCACCGAGAGCGTGACCCTCACCCTGGACTCGTCCCTCGACGGGCAGGAGGTCCTCCCGGGCGATACGATCGACTGGACGATCTCCTTCACGGTCTCGTCCGGTGACAACTCCGGTCTCGCCCTGCTGGTCACCGACCTCGCCCATGACGCCGACAACCCGGCCACCTTTGAGATTCCCTCCGGCGATGCCGCTCCGGCGGCGATGCAGAACTTCAACGCGCCGCTCGGGTTCACCGGTCCCGCCGGATACGGTGGCCAGTCTTCCGGCACCTTCGGCGAGCGCCACCTCGTCCAGATCGGCGGTGCCCAAAACACCCTCGGCGGCGCCTCCAGCGACACCACCCAAGGCCAGGCCACCGCGGTCGTCACCGGCATCGGCCAGGGCGGCACCACGGTGCTCGCCACCGGCAGCTTCCCCGCGCCGGACGCGCCGGGCAACTATTCCTTCAACCTCGCCAACACCCTCGCCAGCTTGCTCAAGACGGTCGGCGGCGCGGGTGACGGAGCCGAGATCGTCCCTGCCACCGTCGCGCTGGCCCAGGGCAGCTTCTCCATCGAGGTTTTCAACGTCGATTTCCGCGACTGCGACGCCGACGGCATCGATGACCGGGAACAGCTGGAGGAGGATCGGGTCCTCTCCGTCTTCGGATGGGAAGCCGACAGCGTTTACCATGATCGCATCGAGGGCACCCCCGAGGTCGATGGCATCACGGTCGCCGCCCCGGCGGCACCGTCCTACAGTGACGTTACTCTCCGCCTCCAGCCCAGCATGGAAGGCTGGGTGAGAGCCTGGGATCCGGCCCACTACCTGTTGGTGTATGTCAACGGCACCTTCATCGGCCGGGTCATGGAGAATCCGGGGGAAAACACTTTGGTGATTCCGCAGGCCACCTGGGAGGCGCTGCGCGCAGGGGCGGAAACCATCGACATCACCGTGGAGTTCAGCGCGGCGATGACTCCTCCGAACGGCCTTCTCGCTTACTCCACCGGGGGTATGTGGCTCAGCTACATGCTCGACCGCGACGTCAACGACAACGGCTGGCTCGACGATTGCATTCCTGATGGCGATCCGAATGGGCCGGACACCGACGGCGACGGTGTTTCCGACGAAATCGACCGCAGCCCCAACACCATCGCCGACCCCTCGCTGGTGGACATCTTCGGTCAACTGCTGCGGGTGGCGCGCTTCGATGCCGACGAGGACGGAGACGTGGACGTGAATGACTTCGACCTCCTCGATGCCGCGGCTCGCGATGTCGATGGCGACGGCGACATCGACCTGCATGATATGGCCTCCATCCTGCACGGCGCACGCGGTCCCGGAATCGCCGCCGATCCCGCCTTCCTGCAGGAGTTGCAACTCTTCAAGGCGCACACCTTCGGACCGGAGGACCTGGACATCAAACCTTGGTACAAGGCCATGCCGATCGATTACACCCACTGGTACAGCGGTCCCGAATTGGGAGACTGGGGAACCAATGGCGCTGACCCTTACCCGCGCTACAATGGCACCTATGCGGATCCCCGGCATTTCATCTACGCCAGTGAACTCGCCTGGCGCATCTACGGAACGCACCTCGCCTCGATCGACACGCTCGAGACACAAGGCGTCCCCCAGCTCCGGCAAATCCGGCAGCTCCAGGAGGTGACGGCCGCGAGTGGTTCCAATTTGAGCTGGATCGGGCTGATGTGGTGGCGCTCGGACACCGCGTTCAAATGGCAGAATGGCCAGTTTTTCAAAGGTTCCGAAGGCTCCCTGAGCGGTTGGGATCCCGGCGGGCAAATTCCGGGAAGTGGCTTCTTCACCCCGGGACAGGATGACTACTTCGTATTCATCTTCAACAGTTCCGCCATCGGAGGCGGACCGCCAGGCACGGCAAACGACTACCATTGGCTGAATGGCGGTGTCATCGGTAGTCTTGGACCACAAGTGGTGGAGGGCTTCGTCGCCCAACTTCCCACGAATACCGTGCCCGCCGCGCCGACGGCCACCACCGAGACGGTCACCCTGACCCTCGACTCATCCCACGACGGACAGAGTGTGGCCCCCGGGCAGGTGATCGACTGGACGATCTCCTTTGACGTTTCCACGGGCGACAACTCCGGCCTTGCCCTGCTGGTCACCGACCTCGCGCAGGACCCGGGCAACCCGGACACCCTCGATCTGCCCGCAGGCAACGCCGCACCGGCCTCGATGGCAAACTTCGCCGGCCCCCTTGGTTTCACCGGCCCTGGCGGTTTCAGCGGCCAGCAGTCCGGGAACCCCGGCGCGCTGAACCTCGTCCAGATCGGCGGCGCCCAGAACACCCTCGGCAGCGCCCCCGCGGATGCCACGCAGGGCCAAGGCACCACGGTCGTGACCGGCATCGGCCAAGGCGGCGGCACCATCCTCGCCTCCGGCACTTTCACCGCACCAACCACGCCCGGCACCTACACCTTCAACCTCGCCAACACCCTCGCCAGCGTGCTCAAGACCGTCGGTGGTGCGGGCGAAGGCTCGGAGATCGTCCCGGCCAACCTCACTCTGGCCCAAAGCTCGATCTCCATTGACGTGAACTACCCGCCGGTGATCAGCCTGCTCGGCAACAACCCGGCCACCCACGAGGCCGCCACGCCCTATACCGACGCCGGTGCCACCGCTAGCGATGTCGAGGACGGCAACCTCACCAGCTCCATCGTGGCGGTCAATGGGGTCAATCCCAACGCGCTCGGCAGCTACTCGGTGACCTACAACGTGACCGATTCGCTCGGCACCGCGGCATCCGAGGTCACGCGCACCGTGAACGTGGTCGATACCACCCCACCGGTGATCACGCGGCTGGGCAACAACCCGGTAACCATCGAGGTGGATGACCTCTACACGGACGCCGGTGCCACCGCAGCGGACAGCCTTGAGGGAGATCTATCGGGCTCGGTGGTGATGAGCGGCAGTATCGACAACCAGACGCCTGGAACCTACGTGCTGACCTACCATGTATCGGACAGCTCGGGCAACGCCGCCACGCCCGTGACCCGCACGGTGATTGTGGACGAGAATGATCCGCCCGCGTTTGCCGCGGCAACGGTTTCCCTCACGGTCAATGAAAGGACCACGGGCATCGTGTACCAAGCGGTCGCCAACGACACGGACGACACCGTGCTGGCCTACAGCCTGGGCACCTCGGGCGACGAGTCGTTTTTCAGCATCCATCCGGTCACCGGGCAGATCAGCTTGAACACGGTCCTCCGCTTCGAGACTCCGCAGGATGCGAATGGAAACAACGTGTATGTGGTCCAGGTCATCGCCTCCGACTCCGAGGGCCTCAATGACTCGCAGGTCGTACAGATCACCATCAACAACAGCAACATCGGCCCGGTGATCGCCGGCACCTTGGTCGATCCCATCCCGGAGAACACGGGCCTCGACGTCTACAACTTCACCGTGGCGGATGCCGATACCCCACCCGCCTCCCTCATCATGTCGGTCGATGACAGCCGCTTCGACATCTCCCCGAACGGCTCGGGCGGCTACCGCGTGCACCGCAAGACCGCGCACAAGTTCAACTACGAAGGGAATCCCAACTACGCCTTCAACCTGATGGTCTCCGACGGCGTGGAGTCTGACACGGTCCCCATCGCCTTCACCCTGACCAACGAGAACGACAGCCCGCCCGTGACCATCTTCACCAGCGCGGGTCCGGTGACCGAAAACGACCCCGGCGCGGTCGTCGGCACGATCGCCATCACCGATGCGGATGGTCCCACCACGTTCTACTTCGACATCGACCTGCGCCTCGAGCTGGCGCCTGACGGGGTCACCGTGAAGCTCAAGGACGGCGTCTCGCTCGACTATGAGGTGGCGGCCTCGTTCGAGACGGGCATGATCGTCTCGGACGAGCCCTTCGATTCCGGATCTGGCAACTGGACCGAGGTGCGGCTCCCCATCACCGTGCTCGACGTCAACGACGTCGCCCCGAGCAACATCCAACTCTCAGCCAGCCAGGTCGCCGAGAACGACCCCGGCGCCGTGGTAGGAAATCTCAGCGCGTCTGATGCGGACGGACCAAGCTTGAGCTTCTCGGTTTCGGACGCCCGCTTTGAAGTCGATGGCACCACCCTCAAGCTGGTCGATGGACTCTCTCTCGACTGCGAGGCCACGCCATCGATCCCGATCACGGTCACCGCCAGCGACGGCACGTTCCAAACCCCGAAGGCCTTCACCATCACCGTGCTCAATGTCGATGAAGGCGGTCCCGCAAACCTCGCCCTCAGCAACCCCAGCATCCCGGAGAACACCACCGGCGTGATCGGCACGCTCAGCGCCACGGACATCGACGGCGACACCATAACCTTCACGGAGAATGACAGCCGCTTCGCGATTTCGGGCACCACGCTTTCCCTCACAACTGCCATCAACCACGAGAGCCTCGCTGACGGCATCATCTCGGTGGACATCACCGCTACCGCCAGCGGAGTATCGGTCACCGAGACCTTCGTCATCACCATCGAGAACGTCAACGAGGCGCCGATCCTCACCATGACCCTCGGCGATATCACCGACCTGACCGGATCCTACACCAACCTGCCAACACTGGAAAATGTTCGCCAAGCCACCGTATTCTTCCCCGACAATCCGCTTTATCCGATCTCGTTGGTCCCCAGCGACGTGGACGGCGATTCGCTGACCTACGTGCTGGGCGGCGCGGACGCCGCGGCCTTCACCGTGGACCCCGCGACCGGCGCGCTGAACTTCGTTTCACCCGCCGACTTCGAGTCGCCGAACGACGCGAATGCCGACCGCACCTACAACGTCACCGTCACGGTCACCGACGGCCAACTGAACAGCAACACGATCACGCTGGGACTGGATCTGATCGACACTGCCGACGAACCATTCGACCTATGGATCGATACGTTCTACCCCGATGAAACCAATCCCGCCATCATCGGGCCTGACGCGATCTCAGCCGGCGGCCTGAGCAACGCGCTTTGCTTCGCGTTCAACCTCAGTCCGCTGGATCCGTCGCCGGCTCCGCTCGCCGTGGTCTCGATCGACAACACCACCTTGGCCTTTGAGTTCGCCCATCGCCGGGACGCCAACTACTTCCTCCCCTCCATCGGATATTCGACGGACCTCGGCGAATTCACACCCGCCGACATCCCGACGACGACCACCACCATTGCTCCTGGCATCGAGATCGTGGTGTCCACCGACGGCGTCGCCGCGGGCATCGACCAGGTATCCTTGCGGGTCGACAGCACCCTTTTCCCACGCTTCTTTGCCCGGCTCGGCGTGCGGATTCCGTAGGCACGGGCGTTGCCCCGTAGATCCCGCTCAAGGTCCTATTCCCATGGCAGATGTCGACGCCGGCATACCCCTCTCCGCCGAGTAACTCGGCCTTCCGCACGGTTGGCTATTTGCTGCGCGCAACCTCCGGTTTTCCGGCCGCCCGAAACTTTTTTTGGCACACTTCCGGGAAGACCGACGCGTGATCGGCCGGACCCACTCGATTCCAGAACCAACCACCGATACCACAAACGATGAAAGCACTTACCTGTCTCTTCGCCCTTGGCATGCTCACCGTTTCCGCATCGGCGGCACAAATCGTCTACGTGTGGGAGGGCTCGCTCAGCGGCTCGCTGGGTGGCAGCAGCTTCACCAGCGAGTCCTTCGTCCTCACCGTGACGGCCGACACCGTGAACATCGCGCCCTATTCCGATGGTGTCTTCGTGCCCAATGACACGGCAACCATCGATCTGCTGGGGCAGACGCTAACGATCACCACGCCCACGACCACCAATCTAAACGATACCTTCGACGGGGTGACTTTCGGCAACGATCTCGTGCAGTTCGACATTCTGCTGATGTTCAACGGCGCGCTGGACGGCTACGACCTCGCCTCGCCGTTCGGGCCGCTGGTCGTGGCTCCGCCGGACACCTTCGTGTCTCAAGCCGGGAATCCGCTGGCAACAAGCGGAGGCGCGCTGCTGATTTCGGACAGTGCCGGAACCACGCTGACCTTCTCCGCGATCCCCGAACCGACCACGCTGGCCCTGCTGGGCCTGGGCGGGCTTACCCTTGGCCGGCGACGCTCACGTTGAGACGCGCTCGGAAAAAACTGATGCGATCGGATCGGGCGGAGATCGCCGATTCATCGCACGAACCGACTCCACCTCCATGAACCCATCCAATCGAGATATGGCCCTGTCCCATTCCCTCCCTCGCCGCACCGCGTGGGTCCCCGCGCTGGCAGTTCTCCTCGGGTTTCAGTTTCTTGCCACCCCGGTTTGCGAAGGCGCTCTCTACCGCTGGACGGCGGACGAAAACAGCAATCTGTGGAACGCCCAGTCGAGTGGAGGCTCCTCCACCTCCTCCAACTGGACCGGCTCCGTCATTCCCGGAGCCGGCGACGGGGTCGTATTCACCGACTCCTACCTGAGTCATCCGATCCGCACGATCCACCTGAACGGAAACCGGGCGGTGGACAGTGCCGGCTTTCAAGATGGAGATTCGTTCACCCTTGGCACCACGGTTGGTGGCGAGACCCTGACGATTGGTCAGGGGACCGAGCTTTTCGGATACGGCATATTTTCCGCCTCATCCGACTCGAGCGCCCGATCGAATGTCATCAACTGCAACGTCGCGATGAACGACAACTCCGGCGACAACACCTTCGGGGTCTACATCGCCACCGGCACCGACGTCACAGTTCATGGCGTCGTGAGCGGCAGCAACGTGCTTCGCAAGGAGCATAGCGGAACGCTGATCCTCACGAATGCGAACACCTACGGCGGAGGAACCACCATCACGGGGTTCGGGACACTCCGGGTGTCCAATACCTCCGGTTCCGCGACCGGGACCGGCCCGGTCACTGTCAATTCGCCAGCCACCCTCGCCGGTGGCGGCCGCGTCGGCGGGGCGATCACCGTCGATGCCGGCGGCTTCATCGCTCCCGGAGCCTCCATCGGCACGCTCACGGCCCTTTCCGGCGTAACGCTCAACGGCACCTACGCCTGCGAGCTCGACGGAGCCTCCGCCGACCAACTGGCGGTGACCGGAACGCTGGATGTCCGGAATGGCACCCTGGACCTGAGGGAGCTCGGCCTCCCGACAGGCACCAGCTTCACCATCGCCACGGCCACGCAGGTGCAGGGACCCTTCGCCTCGGTGACCGGCCTGCGCGCGGGCTTCTGGATCACCTACAACAGTGACTCCATCGTCATCGAGCGGACGACGGTCCTGCATGTGGACGGGGACGCGGCTCCCGGAGGAACCGGGGCGGGTTGGGGAAACGCGCTCGACTCACTGGACCTCGCCCTGTCCGGTGCCGTCCCTGGTGATGAGATCTGGGTGAAGGAGGGCATCTACGTCCCCGGCCATCTCCCCATCAGCCCGGATTCGACCTTCAACGTGCCCGATGGCGTCTCGCTTCTCGGTGGCTTCGACGGCACCGAAGCGGCGTCCAGCCAGCGCGACCCGATGGCCAACCTGACGGTGCTGAGCGGCGACCTGCAGAGCAACGACACCGGCAAGGTCAACGGCATCACGACCACTCCCGCCAACATCGCGGGTACCAACGCTTACAACGTGGTGTCGGTTTCCTTCGCGGCACCGGTCATCGACGGCTTCACCATCACCGGCGGCAGCGCCCTGGTCGCCCCGATCGTCGGCCAGGGTCTCGACTCGCGCGGCGGCGGGATCATCGTCGATACCGACTTCGCACGCATCCCGACTCTTTCGAACTGCCGCATCATCGGCAACACCGCGGTCCAGGGCGGCGGCATCTTCGTCCACAGCAACGGCGGTTGCGACATCGAAAGCTGCGATTTCCGCGCCAACAGCTCCACCGGCCGTGGCGGTGCCGGCTACTTCTGGTGGAGCAACGTCACCACCACGAACTGCAACTTCTCGGGCAACTATGCGGGGGACGACGGAGGGGCGATTTACGACGACCCGCAGGACAAAGGTTCGACGTTGTTTGTGAACTGCACCATCACCGGCAACCGAGCCGTCGATGCCGGCGGGGGCATCAGTGCCAACACCACGGGCTCCAGCTCCTCCCGGATGACCAACACGCTCATCTGGAACAACGCCGCCGCCAGAGGAGTCTCACTCACCAACGTGATCTGGTATGAGTTCTCCAACTGCCTTTTGGAGGGCTTTGCACTGACACCTGAAGGTCCCGGCAACCTCGATGGCCTCGGTGGTGCCAACAACCCCGGGTTCTTCTATCCCCTCGACCCGGCGCTCGCGCCCTCCATCGAAGGCGAATTCCGCCCGGCGCACGACACGGCGGTGCTCAATGCCGGGGACAACACCGCGATCGCCGGCATCTCCCAGGACGTCTCCGGCGAGGCCCGCATCCTCGGCGGAACCGTGGACATCGGCGCCTACGAGGGACCGCTGCACACCCTCTACGAATTCTGGATGAGCGGCTTCTTCCCCGGCGAAACCGACCCCGCGATCATCGGGCCTGCCGCTGACCCGAGCGGCAATGGCATGAACAACGCCCTGTCCTTCGTCACCAACACCAGCCCGCTTTCCACCGAACCGTTGCAGCCGGTCACGATGGAGATTGTCGAGCCCTCCGGCGAATGCCGCTTCCTCGTGCCGGAGGTGAACCAGGGCTGGGAACAGTTCGGCACCTACCTCGAGTATTCCTTCGACCTGGACTTCTGGTGGCGGATGCACCTGAGCAGCGCCGACGGCAGCGGGGAACCCACCCCCGGTCACCCGGGCATCCTCTTCTACCGCGTCGAAGGCACCTATCCCGACTCCGATCTGGAGCGAGTCTTCCTGGATGTCGACAAGGCCAGCCATCCCAAGATCTTCGTCCGGGTCGGCGTCTTCCCGCCTTGAGTGAAGTACGTTGAATCACCAGATCTCCCATCCACAACCCAAGGATCTCCAGTTATGCGAATCACCGCCTCCCACCGGCCCCAATCCGCCACTCAGTCCCGTCGCCGGGCTCCCTGGGGGCTTCTCGGCCTGCTTCTTGCGGCACCGTCGGCCCATGCCGCCACCATCACCTGGGACGCCGAACTCAACAACGGCCTATGGGATGGCTCGCAGATTGTTCCCAGCATCAGAACCAACTGGTCGAACCAGACTGTTCCGGGAACCGCGGACGTGGCCCGCTTCGACGATGCCAGCCTCATCCAAACGATTCGCGCCATCGATCTCCAGGGCAACCAGACCGTGTCCTCCCTGGCGTTCAAATCGGCGACATCCGGCTACACCCTCGACACGGCTGTCTCCAAGTATCAGCTGACGCTCAACTCTGGCGCCATCGGCATCGAGGACGGGAATCACACCATCCACAGCGATGTCGTTCTCGGTGCGAACGGAGTGTGGTCGGTCAACAGCGGTGACAGCCTCGCGGTGAATGGGGTGGTGTCCGGCAGCGCGAACCTGTCCAAAACCGGCGGCGGCACGCTCGGGCTCGGCGGAACAAACATCTACACGGGAGTGACCAGCATCTCCGGTGGAACGCTGCGACTCGATGCGGACAACGTCATTCCAGACACCTCGGTGCTCGTGGTCGGGGGGACGCTCAACATGAATGGCCATGCAGATTCCGTGCTCGGCCTTTCGGGAACAGGATCGGTCAATCTGAACGGCGGCGACCTCACCATTCTCGACTCCTGCGCCTTCGGTGGCCGCGTTTTCGTGACCGGACCGGGAGACTCCAGCATCATCGTGCCCGGCGGCGTCACCTACACCCACGAGATCGATGGTGCACCCGTCACCAGCGACATCGCGAGCCTGACCCCGAGCACGGTCAGCCTCACTTTCGATGTCGATGGCACCGCCAATATCGAGGTGCCGATCAACACAGGCCAAGGCACTGGCAACCTCATCAAGACCGGCACGGGCACGCTCAGCCTCCTCAGTGATGCCAGCGGCTACCAGGGCTCCACCGTTGTGGAAAATGGCATGCTGGTCATCTCGTCGGTCACCCATGCCGTGTCGGGAAACACCAGCAGCATCGGCAACGGAGCGACCACGAACCTTCTCCAGATCGGAGATTCCTCGACCTCCGCCACTCTGGAATTCACCGGCTCCACCGCCAACGGGTCGACCAACCGCGCCATCCAATTAGGCGACAGCGGCGCCACCATCAAGGTCACCCAAGCGGCCGAGACACTCGCCCTGTCGGGGGTGATCTCCGATCATCAAACTTCCGGCGCGCTCACCAAGACAGGTCCGGGCACCCTCGCACTTTCCGGAGCCAGCACCTACAGCGGCGGCACGACGGTCAGTGACGGGACGCTCGCGGTGACCAATGCCTCCGGATCGGGAACGGGCAGCGGTCAAGTGGTGGTTGCCACCGGGGGGACATTAACTGGCCCCGGTTCCATCGATGGAGAGCTGGTGGTGACCGCCACTGGTAAGATTTCACCCGGGACCTCCACCGGCACGCTGACCGTCAATAACGCCTCGGAGGTGCATGGCATCTATGACTGCGAGATCGACGGTGCAACCGCCGATCGCATCACCGCCAGCGGTGCCCTCGACCTCAGCGGATGCATCATCGAGTTCGACGCCGTCAATCCTCCAACCGAGCCCGTTTACGTTCTCGCGTCCGGGTCGAGCATCTCCAATCCGCATGGAAGTGCCACTGCGATCCCCTCAGGCTATGTTCTGACGTATGTCGGCAACGAGCTCCTCCTCATGCAGCCGCTGCCGGTCTATGGTGGCTCCAGCTACCCATTGTCACCCGATTCCGACACTCAGCAGACGGACCTCTGGGATCTCTCGGCGATCATTCCGGGATCGACCTCCTGGACGCTCCTGTCGAACTCCAACACAGGCCTGGTCACGCCCTTGATCGATCCGGCCACCGGAAAGGTGACGCTCAACTTCACCTCCACTCTGACGAATGCTTCCGCCACGCTGGTCTTCCGAGGCTCCAATGCCGCGGGGCAATACGGCGACTGGACGATCACGATCACGACCCGCAGCCCGATCTACGTCGACCTCGCCGCCACCGGCGGCAACGACGGCTCCAGTTGGACCAACGCCTACACCGATCTGCAATCGGCGCTGTCGACGGCGGTCACCGGCGACCACATCTGGGTGTCCCGTGGCCGCTACCTGCCCGGTGCCACACGGGACTCCACCTTCCAACTGGTCAATGACGTCAAGACCTACGGCGGCTTCTCCGGGGTCGAGTTCCATGCCAGCCAGCGGGATCCGGTGGCGAATCCAACCATCCTCAGCGGTGACGTGGACAACAACGACACCGGCACCGACGGCATCGCCCGCACCCCGGCCCAGATCGCGGGCGGCAATGCCTACCATGTGGTCACGGCGGGAGCCGGATTGCTGCTCAACACCGTGCTGGACGGATTCATCGTCACCGCCGGCCAGGCGGATGGCATTGGCGGCCCCTCGCAGGTATCCGGCGGCGGCTTCTATGCTGTTTCGAGCCGCGTCCTCGTGGCCAACTGCCGCTTCATGGGAAATCAGGCCCTCAATCAAGGTGGGGCGATCTATTTGGGAGGCGCGGCGAACGGCCCCGTCATGATCAATTGCACGGTCTCCGGCAATACCGCCACCGAAGGAGGGGGCATTGCCGTGATTGGCGCCTACACGAGCTTCGTGAACTGCGCCATCTATGGCAACCTGGCCACCATCAGCGGAGGCGGCGTGTTGCTTTCCTCCGGCGGCATCTGCGGGCTCTACTCCTGCACGGTCTCCGGCAACCACGGCCAGTCATCCGGCGGAGGGATCACCAACAACAGCTCCACCCTCGATACGATCAACACCATCGTCTGGGGCAATCAGGGCGCCCCTCCAACCGCGCTCGCCGAATTCGGCAGCACCACTCACAATGCATCCTCCTCGCTCCTCGAAGGGATCACGCTCGGCGGCACCAACTTCGACGGCGCGACCAACCCCGGCTTTGTCAGTCCGGTCAACCCGGCCACGCTGCCGACCTCGGAGGGAGATTTGCGCCTCACGACCGGCTCACCCCTGATCGGTCTGGGTGACGTCAATGAACTCAGAGGCGATGACGCGGATCTCGACCAGGATCGTTACACCGCTGAAACACACCCCCGAGACCTCCTCCTCCTGCCGCGCGTGATGGGCGGCGTGCTCGAACCCGGGGCCTACGAGACCCGCCCCGTGCTCTACGTGGATGCCAACGTGAGCGGCGGCACCGGCGACGGCTCCAGCTGGGCCAACGCCTTTCCCTTCCTGCAGGACGCGCTCGATGCGGCCACCGCCGCAGCCGGCGCGGAGATCCGCGTGGCGGGCGGCACCTACCATCCCGATGACGGCGCCTCCGTCACCGCCAACGATCCGGCCGCCGTTTTCCGCATGGCCAATGATGTCGCCCTCTACGGCGGCTACGCCGGTGGCGGCATGCCCGCGCCGGACCTGCGCGACCCCGACACTTGGCCCAGCATCCTCAGCGGCGACCTCGCCGATGACGATGGCGCGCTCCCCGTCGGCACCAATTCCTCCCACGTCGTCGCGGCGGAGACCGTGGACAAGACTGCCATCCTCGACGGCTTCACCGTCACCGGCGGCGTGAACTACCTCGGCAGCGCCCTGGTCTGCTTCTTCGACAGCGCGCCGCGCATCTCGAACTGCCGCTTCACCGGCAACCACGCGACCGAAGCCGTCAATCTGTCCGACCCGCTTTTCGCCAACCAAGGTTCATTCCCTACGGCCGACACAGGCTTCTACGACGGCCTCGGAGGCTGCGTCGTCAGCATCCACAACTTCGGAGATGCTCTCGGTAGTGAAACCTACCCGCCTGGGCTGGTAGGCCCGCTCATCACCGACTGCGTCGTTTCTGGGAACTCCGCCCAGATCGCCGCGGGATATTGGGCTCCGCTGGGCATCGGACTCGCGGTCACCACAGTGGATGGTTGTGACATTTCGGACAACGACGCCACCCTTGCGCCGGAAGGCGGGGTGGGAGGCATCGGATTGCTGCTCAGCAACACGAACATTCTCCGCTGCCGGATCTCCGGAAATGCCGGTGGCACTGGCGGTGTTTACGTCGTTGAAAATGGCCCCAGCGTCATCGCCAACACCCTGATCTCGGGAAACACTGGATGGGCCGGCGGGATCCTTTTTGAAAGCGGCGAGCCGCTACGACTGATCAACTGCACGGTGACCGGCAACAACGGGACCGCCACGGGAGGCATCGCCGCCGCGCTCAATTCTGCCGACCAACTCGTGCTGGACAACTGTCTGGTCTGGAACAACGGCCTGAATGGTTCCGTGACTGCCCCTGGAGCTTCGCTCAATCTGGAGAACTCCACCAATCCCACGCTCAATCATACGATCATCGAAGGAGTGCTCGGCGGACCCTTCACCGCGGCAGACTTCTTTGTCGCGCCCGTCGCCCCCGCCACCGCCCCGACCACCGGTGGCGACTACCGCCTGAAGGCAGGCTCCCTCGTCATCGACAACGGCGACAGCTCACTCCTCTCGCTGCCCGACGGCCGCTTTCTCGGTGCGGCGACCAATGCCTCCGGCGCGCTCGACCTGAGCGGCGCCACCGATCTTTTCGGTGCTGCGCGTCTCTACGGCAGCGACATCGACATCGGCGCCTACGAGTGGACCGCCCTATCCGTCACCGGCATCTCCCCGGCCCTGGCCGGACCCACCAACGCCGGCTCGCTCGACTTCACAGTCACCTTCAACCAGCCGGTGATCGGGTTCGATGCCTTCGGCGACCTGACCCTTGTCACCACCGGAACCGCCACCGCCACCGGCGCCACCTTCTCGGGATCGGGCCACACCTACACCGTCACCCTCACCGGCGTGAGCGGCGACGGCACCCTCGCCCTGAAAGTGAACACCGCGAGCGATGTGACCGCCACCGACGGCCACGCCCTCGCGTCCAGCCCGACCAGCGCCGCCGTGGCGATCGACCACACCGCGCCGACCGTGGTCTCCATCACCCCGAACGTCACCAGCCCCACCAACGCCACCAATATCGAGTTCACGATCACGTTCAGTGAAGTGGTGACGAACGTGAGTGGCCACGATATGATTTTTGAACTCGCGATTCCATCCTACCAGGACGCGATTCTCACGGGATCCGGAGACACTTACATAGTGTCTGTCACTGGCATATCCGGGGATGGCACCATTACGCTTGGGGTGCGCCCCACGGGCACCGATGTGGTTGATGCAGCAGGCAATCTGCTCACTACCGGTCACAGCGGCGTTACCACCACCTTCGATCACACCGCGCCGACGGTGACGACGGTTTTCTCGGACAACGTCGGACCTACAAAAGCCACTGATCAGCTTTTCGCCATCCTTTTCAGCGAGCCGGTGACGGGCTTCGATGCCTCCGATCTGAGCTTCGTGCTGACGGGCGACGTCAATTACACCTCGACGACCCTCACGGGATCCGGGAGCTCCTACTCGCTGGTTGTCGACGGCATCAGCGGCACCGGCACGATGGCTCTGGAGGTGCTCACCACGGGCAACGATGTGGCCGATGCCGCGGGCAACCTGCTCTCTTCCGGTGCCACCAGCGCGCCCTCGACGATCGACAACACCGGCCCCTCCGCCATCTCGATCACACCGCTTTCCTACTCCGTGTTCACCGTGGTGTTTGATGAACCTGTCAGCGGTTTCAATGCCTTCGCCGATTTGGTTCTGATCACCACGGGCGACTCCAGGGCGACCCATGCCAGCATCTCCGGTTCGGGCGACACCTACACCGTGACCCTTGAGGGTGTAAGCGGGGAAGGCACCCTTGCCCTGAGAGTCAGCACCACCAGCAATGTGACCGACCTCGCCACCAATCCGCTCGCCTCCAGTGTGACCAGCGCTGCCGTCGAGATCGGCGACATCGTCCGGCCCTTCGTGCTCTCCATCGTTCCCACCACGCCCAATCCGGTCCTCGGCACCTCCGCCGACTACCTGGTGACCTTCAGCGAACCGGTCGTGAACTTCAATGACAGCAACGACCTTCTCATCCAGACCCTCGGAACCGTCAGCTACACAGGCGTGACCTTCTCGGGCTCGGGTGCCCAATACACGGTCACCATTAACGGCCTCACCGGTGATGGTATTTTGCGGATGCGGACGCAAGTTTCCGATATTGAGGATCTTTCCGGCAACTCCTTGGATACCCGGATCCCCTACGGCAACCAATACGAGATCGGCTCGCCGACCGGGCCGCGCGTCGTCAGCATCACGCCCGCCACCACTGGCCCCGTGACATCCGGCACCTACGTCCAATTTTCGGTCGTCTTCTCGGAAGCCGTCACCGGATTCGATAGCAATGCGGACATGGAACTCTCCCTCTCGAACATCGGCAGGCACAACTTCCATAGTTTTGCCACCACCGACGGGATCACCCACACGTTTCAAGCGACCTGCTACCTTCAGGACGGCTTTACCAGTGGGACGCTCGCGCTCGGCCTCACTGGCATCGAAGGCATCCAGGGGCTCGATGGCAGCCCGTTGCTCAACGGTGCGACCTCGCCGACCGTCAACTTCACGGCGACGCCCTACCAGATCTGGGGGATTGCCAACGGCCTCACCGCCGGCGTGGACTTCGAATACGGTTTGGACGGGGATCTCGACGGACTCCCGAATGGCGTCGAGTTTATTCGCAACCTCAACCCGAAGGTGGCGGACGCCAACCAGACGCGCCAGATGTTCCACCTCGTGGAGATCGGCGGCCAGAAATACGGCGTCCTGACCCTCGCCTGCCGCACCGACGCCCCCTACGAAGTGCTCGCCGACGGCTGGCTCCGGGCCCAGCATTACCCGATCTCGGATATCGGCTCCGAAGACCACATCGAGGCCTCAACCGACCTCCAGTTCGGCGGCGCCGGCAAGCCCGCCATCATCCAGGACCTCACCTTGCCAACGCCAGCCGGCCTGCCCACCCTCGACTCCGGCTACGCCTGGTATCACTTCCGCTTCGTCGATCCCGTCTCCACCCTCGGCCGCGGCTTCATGCAGTGGCACTATGAGGACAATGATTGAGTACATAATCGGCCCCCACAATCCCAAGAGTCGGGCGAGACCAGTCGAGACCAACTTCAATCGAGCACGAAGAGCCCGCAACACCCCGGAGCTGCGGGCTTTTCGACGGCGCCATGGATCAGATCAGGGAGCGACCGGTGTCGGACGCATAACGAAGGCCCGGCACACGCCCTCGAACATCTTGAATCCAGCGATCCATCCGTATCCCGTTGAATTGGCATCGCTGATCGAGTGCGAGTTCATGTACCAGGTGCTAATGCCACCCGTCGCGGTCCAGCGATCCAGGTCGTCCGCCTCTCCGCTGGAACCAAGCAGGTCATCCATCCAAAGGAATCCTCCTGCAGGCGAGTAGGTGAAGTAGCGGGAATCCACCTGTCCGAAGGTCTGCAGGGCGTCATTGATCATCCAGACCGAGCCACTGTAGGTCGGCGAGGCAAGTTCTTCCCACCCTGCGCCGGGCGTCCAGATGCCGGGATGCTGGCCGGAGAAGCGCCGTTTGACGAATCCCCCAACGACCGTTCCGTTGTCCGAGATGTCTTTCGCATAGAAGGACTCAAACCGCGTTCCCAGTCCCACCACGGTGATTCCTCCGCCCGGTTCGGCGATGTAGGAGTCCTGGCCCTGATCGGCGTCTTCCGACCAGCAGATCTGCCCCGCATTGTTCACGCTGAGACTCCAGACCGCGCCATTGAGCAAGGTCACCATCTCGGTGACTTCGGGAGTGGTGCGCGGCGACCAGCAATGGATCTCGTCAGGACTGCCGCTGCGGGTCACCTCGGCGACGAAATAGTCGCCGCTCTCGGAGGCATCCTCCAGAAGCACCGCTACGGCTCCAACCGGCACCGGAAAGATCTCGAACCACGCCACGCTCACGCTGATGCCATCATCGACGAGTTGAGCCGCAAAACACCCACAGTTGTAGTCGCTGCCCGGGCTTGGGATGAGATCGCCGCCGACCAGCAGGCTGTTGCTGATCTTGGTGACGGCGTTCAGCTTCCAGCCATCCGGCAGGACATCGCCCTCATGGGTCCCACTCCGGACAAGCTCCTCGAGATTGATCAGGGGGCGCCCGGGAAAGGACACCACGCCATAGCGATCCTCAGCGGATCCACCGGGACGTACCTGTCCCACGGCTACCCCGCTCGGGTCAACATCCCAGAGCCGCGTGTCATCCGGAGAGTCCGCCGGCGTCAACCAGCGGATCTCATAGTGAATCGGCGGCTCGGCCGGAGGCGGGGGAGGAGGATCCTCGCCTCCCGGATTCCCGCCTTTCTTGGCGTGAAGGGGCAAGGCAAGCGCGAAGATCGCACCCATTCCCAATCGCAGGACACGCTCCGACGCCTGCACCAACTCGATCATCTTCCATTTCGTTTTCATGATTTCTGGCCGGGAAAAGTTGTTCCGGTTCAACCTGAGAAACCTTTCCGGAAGATGCCGTGACGTTTGCCGCGGATGATTTCACAAACTTCACGGCCCGCGACGCTTTCCGAATGATCGACCCGTCTCGCGGAGCACGGGTCAATCAAGCTTGAGCCCGCGGCGAAACTTCCTAACGTGCTATCGCACTTTGAATCATGATCCGGCGAATCATGCCCAACCCGATTCTCGAAACCTGCCATTCGAGGGCCGAGATGCCGACCACCCGCTGGTCCATCGTGCAAGCGCTTGGCGGTGACTCCGAGCCGCGGCAGGTGGCTCTCGAGATGTTTGCCCGCAACTACTGGCCGGCCGTTTACGGCTTCATCCGGCGCAAGGGACACAACTCCGCCGAAGCCGAAGATCTCACCCAGGACTTCCTGCTGGCCCTCATCGCCCGGGACGCCTTCGAAGACCTCACCGCCCACAAGGGGCGCTTCCGCAGCTGGTTGCTGGCGTCGCTCACCAACTTTCTCCGCAACGACTGGCGGGACCGCAATCGCCTCAAGCGGGGCGGAGGGGTCCCCCATCTGTCGATCGACCGTGACCTCGGGGAAGCCTGGCTGGAGGCGTCTTCCCACGATTCGGCCAGCCCCGACGTGGTCTTTGACCGGAGCTGGGCCTGCGGCATCCTCGAACGCGCCATGGCGCAATTGACCGCGGAATACCAGGAAAACGGCCGGCCCGAAGTGGTCCGGGTGCTTGCTCCCATGATCGCCGGACACGCACCCCGGATCAGCTTTGCCGAGGCCGGCCGGTTGTTGGGTCTCACCGAGGATGCCGCCCGGCGGGCCGGCTTCCGGATGCGTCAGAAACTGCGCGTCCTGATCCGCAGCGAGGTCTCGGCCACGGTGGCGGACTCGGAGGACATCGATGCCGAAATCGACGAACTCTTCGCAATCTTCGAAACCCCGGCGCCAATGTCCTAGCCATTCCGTCACGTTCGCGGCCGATCGGGTTTCTCTCCCTCAAGAGACCCTTGTTTGCGCCATGCCCCATGCCCCCTCCCCCGATACCACCACCCGCTGCGAGACTTGTGGCAAGGTGGTGGCCCGCTCCACCTCGCTTCTCCTCCCGCTCTGTCCCGCCTGCCTGCTACAAGCAGGACGAACGCCATCCGGCAATCGCGGCAAGCGCCCCGTCGCCGGGACCACCGTCGCCGGGACCACCTGGGCGGAGGTCTTTCCCCAATGGCGGCTCGAAGACCGGCTTCACGAGAGCGACCAGGAAGCCACCTTCGCCGTTTCCGTCCCCGATGGCGAACGCGAGGAGCAGGCCATCCTGCAGGTGTTGACCGGCACAGCGCTCGAACGGGCGGGAGGCGCGGCGGCGCTTGAGGACCGGGCACGCCGTTTCGCGACTGCCGGCATGGATGGCGTGGCAAGCATCCTCGAGTTCGGGGATCTCTGTGGCGCCTTCTATTTCCTTACCGTCCGCCCCGAGCACCCGACCCTCCGGGAGGCCCTCGCCGCCCACGGCCCGACAAACTTCCCCGAACGCCTTTCAATCATCATGACGTCCACCGCCGGCGTGATGGAGCGTGCCCATGCGGAAGGCTTGTCCCTGAGCGTCACGCCCGGAACGACCTTCATCGATCTCGAGACCGGCGAAGTCACCCTCACCCCCTCCCTCATTCCCCCGGGATCGGGGTCCCGCACGAACGCGTCCTTGAACCCGGCGGTTACTTTGGAGCCGGGCACCCGCCTCGGGGCATTCGAACTCCTCGAACGCTGCGGCGAGGGCGGCTTCGGGGAAGTATGGAAAGGGCACCAGCATCGTCCCGTCCAGCGGGACGCCGCGATCAAGGTCCTCAAGTCCGGGCTTTTCTCCCCGCGGGCCCGGGCGCGGTTCGAACTCGAACAGCAGGCCCTGGCCCGCCTCGATCATCCGCACATCGCCCGTTTCTTCGATGGCGGGGCCACGCGCGACGGTCGCCCGTATTTCGCGATGGAATGGATCGAAGGCAGCTCCCTGGCCGAGTTCTGCACCGCGGCACGACCCTCCCTCGACAAGCGTCTCCAGCTCTTTCGCCAGATCGCCACCGCCATCCACCATGCTCACCTGAAGGGCTTCATTCACCGGGACCTCAAGCCGTCGAACGTCATGGTCGTCAAAAGCGGCGACATGGTAACGGCCAAGGTGATCGATTTCGGCATTGCCCGTGTCCTGGACGAATCCGATCACACCCTCCTGACACGGGGCGAGGAGATCGTCGGCACCCCGGCCTCGATGAGCCCCGAGCAGGCCGCCGGTGCCGGGGAGGGCGAACTTGATGCCCGCAGCGATGTCTACGGTCTCGGGGTCCTGCTCTACGAATTGCTCGCCGGCCGCCTCCCCTTCGATCCCAAGCTGCCCTTCGACGAACTGCGCCGCCACATCCGCGAGATCGATCCCCCCAAGCCCTCCTCTCTCGTCAAGGATTCGGAGGAGCATCGCCACATCCGCGGCGAGCTCGACTGGATCACCCTCCGTTGCCTCGAGAAGGATCCCGCCCGGCGCTACCCCTCGGTCTCGTCGCTCTTGCAGGACCTCGATCGGCGGGCCAACGAAGAACCCGTCGAAGCCGGCCCGCCGGAGCTTGCCTATCGGATGCGGAAATTCGCCAAACGCCGCAAGGGCCCTCTGGCCGCCGCGACGATGGTGGTCGCGGCACTGGTCACCGCCACCTTGGTGAGCCTCGCCCAGCTGAAGGTCGCCCGGGCGGAAAGCCACGCCGCCCGTGAGGCCGAGCGCATTGCCGACCAGCAGCGGAATGAAGCCGTGACAGCGAAGGACAACGCCAAGCAGATTTCCGATTTCCTCATTGACCTGCTGAGGAGCCCCACGCCGTGGGAGCAGGGGGAGGACGTCAAGGTGATCGACCTCCTCGACAAGGCGCTTGTCGATCTGAGGGCGAACGAAACGATGCCACCCGAGCGGAAAGTCGTGCTGCTCCGCACCCTCAGCGACTCCTTTCAAAAACTCGGGAGGTACCTGGGGGCCGCCGAAGTGGAGGAGGATGCCTTCGCGCTCGACGAACAGGCCCATCGGTCCGACGGGGCACGGCGTGATGCCACTTGGCGTCTCATCAACTCTTACACCCATGCCGGTCGCTTCGAGGAGCGCGCGAGCTTGGCTCGGAGCTTCATGGAACGCGGTCTCAAGGAGGGCGGCCCGCGGAGCCACGACGCGCTTCTGGGTCGCTTCTGGCTGGCCACCGGCGATTTGATGAGCGGGCGATACCAACGGGCCTATGCCGAGCTCTCCGAGCTGCACTCGCAGATCGGCGAGACGGAGTCCTCCGGAGATCGGGCCGGCCTCGCGCGAGCCATCCGCTGGCAGCTGGGAATGGCGTGTTTCCGCACCAAGCGCCACTGGATGGCTCGCCAACATCTCGACGCCGTCCTTGCCTCTTACGATTCGTCGGAGGAACGCTGGTCCGGATCACACTTTGGTTGCGTGCGGGATTACGTTGGCGTTCTGGCAGAAGGGGTAGACCCGAAGCGAGCTGCAGACATCGCGCGACATATGCTCGAGAACGCCGGCATTTGGAAGTTGGACGTCATGCAAACGAGCTTTGTCGAGGGAGATTTGGCCACTGCCCTGCAAGCCTCGGGGGAGATCGAACAGGCTCGCGTGTTGGAGAGAAAATTGTTAGCGGACACCGGCGGCCGCGCCAGCTCCGGCCATTACCTGAGCCTGAGTTTGCACCAGCGTCTCGCCCTCCGCGAATCCGGCGACGCCGCTGAGGGAATCGCCAGGTCCAAAGCCCTCCTCGCGAAGGCCTTGGCGGCTGCGGGAAACCACTATGCCCCGAAGTCGCGCGAAGTGGTCGACATCCGAAAGAACCTGATGAGTCACGCCTTGAAGCACGGGGACGACCCCACCTTCGTCGCAGCTTGCCGGGATTTCCTCGATGCCTTCGTTCACGCCCCCACGGAAAACCCGAGTTCCCCCGCTTCCAGCCCGGAGGATCGGCATCTCCTCGGCCGGATGAATTTCGCCGCGGTCCAGTCAATGCCCGAGATCGCTGCTTCCGCATCGGTTCCTCTCGCTCTGATTCCCACCTTGGACGACTCGTTCACCGCCATTCATCACCGGCTCATCGATCTTCGCGAATATGATCTGGCAACACCGTTCGCGGAGACCCTTGCCGCCAAGGCCCGGGAGATGCTCGGGGAAGCATCGGACGACTACATTGGAAGATGCAAGGACCTCGCGAACACCTATGAAGCAGCCGGAAGGATGGACGATGCCCGAGTCATCAAGATGCATATCCGCAAGCTCGTCACGAGGCTACTCCCCGAAGGCCACCTCGTAAGCCTATTTTCGGAAATCGATGCGGCCGATGAGTTCATTCGGCAAGGCAACCCCGCGGAGGGGATCCTGATGTTGGAATCTCTCATCCCGCGCTTGGATGAGCACATCCCTCGCGGCGGTCCGACCTATTTCGCATTGAGCATGCTGGCCGGGGTCCATGCCAATATCGGACGCTTCGAGGACTTCGCTCTCTGCAGCGAACGACGCTTGGAGTGGCTGCGGCAACACCGTCCCGACGACCCCCGATCCCAGACGATTCAAGCCGACGCCGCCAACGGTTTCCTCCGGGCCGGTCGCTATCGACGGGCCCTCGACCATTTTGAAGAGCTCCTCGACCGGCTGGAGAACACCACCGTCGAGTTGCCGCTCCCATTCAAGGGCGATGTCACGGCCCGGATCGGATACGCGCTGATGCATCTGGGCGACTATGAACGGGGTGCCTCCCGGCTCGAGGAAGGCATTGAACTGGTGAAGCCGCATCTGGGCGCAAGGGAATTCAACAACCCGTTCAACTATCATGGCAGTCTCGCAAGGTGCTATCGTGAGCTGGGAAAACCGCGGCGGGCGATCGAAGTTTCAAAGGACATCCTGAACGACTGCCGCGAGGTTCTCGACGGAAATGACGGATGGTTGCTCTTTCGTAAGTATCAACTCGTCGAGGCGCTCCAACAGGCAGGTGCGCAGTCCGAGGCGGCCGTCCTGCTGGAGTCCATGCTTGTGCGTCTCCCCGATCGCATTCCACTGCCCGATCGTGCCAGCGTCCTGGCCCGGTTGGCGCTCGCCTACCGCGCCCTGGACCGGCCGGCAGATGCCACCAGGGTACAGGCGGCACGTCACGACTACGAACTCGAGCTCTTGGCCGGGCTCTATCGGAATGCGCTGGAGGACACCGCGGACCATCCTGAGGTCCTGATCGCCCCCGACTCGAGGTGGCGGTGGTTCCGGGCTGAAAACGGATCGGACCCCAGCCCTGACGATCCCGGATTCTTCACCACCTTCATGATGCCCGACTTCGACGACTCCGGTTGGGAGAATGATCGCGACTCGGTGCTGGGTGGATTCGGCTACGAGGACTTCGAGGGTCAATGGACCGGTGAAGTCGACATCCGCCGCGCCCAGGACAAGAGCGCCCCTCAGCTCGCCTTCTTCCGGCACCGTTTCACCAGCACCCGGCCTTTCAACCGCCTGGAGCTCCAGCTACAAGCCGACGACGGCGTCGTCATCTTCCTCGACGGCAAGGAAGTCGGCCGCGACAACCTCCCATCCGACCCGCTGGATGCATCCCTCCAGCCCTCGAAATGTCGCGGCTTGTCGGCCGGGAGCCTCAGCCGCATCAAGCTCACGGCTGCATTGGACGCCGGAGAGCATGTGCTGGCTCTGTCCCTGCACGACTACAACTGCTGGAACGAGGACCTGCGGCTCGCGGGGGTGCGGCTGCTGGCATGGAACGAGCCGGATGCGGACAAGCCGCCGATCGAAGCTCATGATGAGCCCACCCAAAGCTTCCAACGACCTTCGATGGAGGAGCATGCCCGGGAAGCGCTCGACCGACGGGATCCCGTGGTCATCCGACAATCCGCCTTGATCCTGGCCGCCCGCAAGGACCCCGCCGCTTTCCTCGAGTTCTGCAAACTACTGCCCCCCTATCTGCAACAGGACCCGACGCCGAACGACCTCCGGATGATCGGATACCTCCTGCTCTACCCGACCGCACGCCGGAACCCCGGCCTCGTGGAAGAAGGGTGCCGCGCCCTCCGGCAGGGCCTGGCATTCCAAGGAAGCGAGAGGTCGAAGACGATCTCCTATGCCCTGATCGCCTACCGGGAGGGCAACTTCGATGAAGCATGGAAGCTGCTCTCGCCGCCCCTCGAAGTCGTCCACGAGTTGGACCGTTGCATGATTTTCTTTCTGCGGGGAATGGCCGCCGCCCGGCTGGGCAAGCCCGCCGAGGCGAAGCGGGACATCGCGAGGGGGAGACAATTGCTTTATGATCCGAAGTACGACGCGCGAGCGGGCGACAACCTGGATGATGCCTACCTGTTCCTCCGGGAGGCGGAGGAACTGTTGGAAAAGAACTGAGCCGGAAGTCCCCGCATGAACGGATCACCTTGGAGCCGCCCACCGGAAGCCGTGTCCATCGCCCGCCATCCAGCGAGGCACGCCACATCGGGCGAATGTCCGACCTCCCGAATGATCGATGCCTTCCATTCGCGGCGGCCGCTTGCTTGCCGCCAGAAGCACGCCCCGAGCCCACCGCTTTCCTGCTGATCCCATGAACCCGCTCACTGCTCCGCAGCCCGAATCATTGCCACTTGAGGACGTCGGACGGATCGTGCGCTTGCTCGGCGAGATCGCGGTCGCCGGCGGCACGATGGCCGAAAAGCGAACGTCGTTGCTCCAGGGCCTCGCGAGACTGATTGACTCGGATGCCTGGATCTGGGGAGTCTCCCAGCATTCCGAAAGCGGCCGCCAGCCGGAGTATGCCTGCATCGTGAGGGGCGGATTTTCGGACGAGCAGTTCACCAGCGCCCTGCAGGCCAACGAGCATCCCGACATGCAACGGCTTTGCGCCCCGATTTTCGCGGACTTTGCGGCGGACAAGCGGCCTCTGACACGGCGTCGCGAACAGATCATTCCCGATGCCGTCTACGATGCCTCCGAAGTGGCCTCGATCTGGAAGGAGGCCGGCGTGGGACCGGTGATCCTGAGCTTTCACCCGCTCAATCACGGGGGCGCCAGCGCCGTGGCGTTGTACCGCCGTTTCGGCCGGCCCGCCTTCTCGCCGCGGGAATCGCGGATTGCCCACGTCGTGCTACTGGAAGTCCCGTGGCTGCACTTTGACATCCCGGGAATCGATACACCGCCACTGCGGATGGGGCCCCGTCTCCGGCAGGTGCTGAACCTCCTGATCCAGGGCGCGTCCCGGAAGGAGATTGCCTCCCACCTGGGGATCTCGATCCACACGGTTTCCGGCTACTGCAAGGAGCTCTACGCGAAATTCAAGGTAAACTCCCATGCCGAACTCGTCAGCCGGTTCTCACACGGCGACGGCGGCGATCGCGCCCAGGAGAACGGCGGGACGGGTTCCGTCGGCTGAGACCGCTCACCCGGTCCATCGAAACACGGAAGCTGACCCCTAAACAGGGGGGTATTCGTAATGCGGGCCATCCGCCATATTGCCACGCGTGCCCCCCGGAATTCCAGCAAGCCCATGGGGCAACGCGACCCTCTGCCTTTCGCCGACGAGCGTCGCTCGGCCCAAGCCTCCCCATCGCAAGGCACCATCCGATGCACGGAGCGAAAGATACCTCCCTCTTGTTTGGACAAGTTTAGCTCCACCGCACTCTTCATCAATCACCTCACTTTCATGAGACGCCCCTGGAGTCCGCCCACCTAACAGATCACCAGGACAAACAGAAACACGACTCGCCCCTCCCCAACAGCCCCCACCCCCATCAGCCATGACCCTCCCCGACATCCCCTCCCCCTCGCCGGGCTCGCGCGCCCGGATCATCGCTCTGGCCGTCCTTTCCACGGCCACCGCAGCCAGTGCCGCCCCCCCGGCTTTCGAAGGGCTGGGGCATCTTTCTACCCACTCGAGTGGTGCCCGCTATGCCCAGGTCAGCGGCCTCTCCGCGGATGGGAGCGCCGTGGCCGGATATTCCCAGGTCTATTCGGGATCGACCTATCTGGGCTACGAAGCCTTCCGCTGGACCGAAACCGGCGGCATGCAGAGCCTCGGCGCTCTCTCCACTGACTCGAATGGCTACGGCTATGCCATCACCAGAGGCATTTCCGCGGATGGAAGCAACGTGGCCGGAGATTCCCAGATTTTTTCGGGATCGACCTATCAAGGTTACGAAGCGTTCCGCTGGACTGAAACCGGCGGCTTGCAGAGCCTCGGCTCTCTCTCCACCGGCTCGGCCGGCTTCCGCTTTGCCGTCACCAGTGGCATCTCCGCGGATGGAAGCGCCGTCGCCGGATCTTCCTACGCCTATTCGGGATTGACCTACCAGGGAACCGAAGCCTTCCGCTGGACCGAAACCGGCGGCATGCAGAGCCTCGGCGCACTTTCTACCCGCTCGGATGGATATCGTGATTCCCATACCAGGGGCATCTCCGCGGATGGATTAATTGTGGCCGGAGATTCCGTTATCTTCTCCGGTTTGGCCGCTGTGGGCCGCGAGGCCTTCCGCTGGACCGAAACCAGCGGCATGCAGAGCCTCGGTGCACTCTCCACCCGATCGGATGGATACCGCTATGCCTACACCATCGGCCTCTCCGCGGATGGAAGCACCGTGGCTGGCTATTCCGAGATCTATTCGGGATCGGTCGGGAAGGGCACCGAAGCCTTCCGCTGGACCGAAACCGGCGGCATGCAGAGCCTCGGCGCGCTTTCCACTAGATCAGATGGCTTCCGCTATGCCATCGCCAGTGGCATCTCCGCGGATGGCAGCACCGTTACCGGATATTCCAACCTCTATTCGGGATCGACCTATCAGGGCCGCGAAGTCTTCCGCTGGACCGAAACCGGCGGCTTGCAGAGCCTCGGCGCGCTTTCCACTGGATCAGATGGCTTCCGCAATTCCATCGCACGCGGCATCTCCGCGGATGGCGGAGTGGTCGTCGGCTTGTCCAATCTCTACTCCGGGACGAGCGTCATCGGACAGAAGGCATTCGCGTGGACCGAAGCCGGCGGCATGCGGAACATCGAAGAAATCCTCACCAGCGACTTCGGAGTCGATCTGTCCGATTGGGAACTTCGCGATGCCCTCTCCCTTTCTGCCGATGGCACAATCGTGGCGGGACAGGGCATCCACTGGATCGATGGCCGCGCCTATCAGGAACCCTGGATCGCCCGCATCGGAGCCGGCAACTCGGCGCCCACCCTCACCTGCCCGGCACCGGAGCATGAGTTCGAGTGCTCCTGCCAGACGACCGATGACGGCGGACCCGGCGTGCTGGCCGAGCTTGCGACCACGGTCGAGGATGCCGATGGCGACCTACTCACCGTCGTGTGGAAGGTGGACGGTGTCGTGCGGCAGACCACCACGGATGTCGCCAGCGGCACCCACGTTCACTTTTCCTACAGCTACCCCTACGGCGAGAGCACGGTGGAAGTCAGCGTGGACGACGGCACGGTGACCGAAAGCTGCAGCACGATCGTCACCGTGGTCGATACGATCGCCGCCGTGCTGGTCTGCCAGCCCCCCGTGGAGGTGAATACCGATCCCGGCCAAAGCGTTGCTACCGGCGTGACCCTGGTGGCCCCGGAGATTTCCGAAAACTGCGAGGTTGCCTCCGTGACCAACGACGCACCGGCCGCATTTCCCCTCGGTGAAACGATCGTCACCTGGACGGTCACCGACATCGGCGGCAACGTCTCGACCTGCGAACAGCTCGTGACCGTGGTCGACCGCGAAGCGCCCACCATGACTTGCCCGCCCGACCTGGTGGTCGCCCACGATCCCGGCTCGACCCGGGCAACCGGTGTCGTCATCGGCACGCCCACCGGTGTGGCGGACAACACCGATCCCACCGGTGCCACCGTCACGGTGGAAGCGCTGGAACCCGCCAACTACGAGCTCGGCGAGAACGAAGTCATCTGGACCGCCCGGGATGCCGCTGGCAACACGCTGGTCTGCACCCAGAACGTCACCGTGATCAACCACGCGCCCGTGGCGGACGTGCCGGACCCCGTGACCGTGGAGTGTCACGATCACGCGGACGGCACGGTGGAAACCATGGTGACCCTGGCGGCCGGCACTGCCGACGCGGATGCCGACCCGCTCGCCGTGACCTGGCTTGTCAACGGCGAGTCCGTGGCCACCGAGGAAAGCGTGGTGGCAGGCACCCCGGTCACGCTGACGAAACACTTCGAATTCGGTGAGAGCACGGTCGAGCTGATCCTTCACGACGGCATCGAGGAGACCCGCACCGAAACCAAGGTGACGGTGGTCGACACCATCGCCCCGGTGGCCGTGGCCAGCGCGGACGTGACGGTGGGCACCGACGATGGCACCTGCGAGGCGTCCGGAGTCGTGCTCGCCCTGCCCACGGTCTCCGACAACTGCGAGGTCGTTTCCATTGCCAACGACGCCCCCGCGGTGTTCCCACTGGGCGCCACCGTGGTGACTTGGACCGTCACCGACATCGGCGGCAACACCGCGACCTGTACCCAGCTCGTGACCGTGGTCGATGACGAGGCTCCGGTGATCATCGGGCCCGCCGACGTCACGGTCCCGCACGACGCGAATGTCTGCGAAGCCGCCGGCATCGCCCTCGGCCTCCCGTCCTCCGTCAGCGATAACTGCGGCGTTGTCTCGGTGACCCACAACGCCCCTGGGCGCTTCCCGGTCGGCACCACCGTGGTCGTGTGGACCGCCCTCGATGCCGCTGGAAACGCCGGCACCGCCACCCAGACGGTCACCGTCACCAACGCCCCTCCCCTCGCCGACGCGGGTGCCGACGTTTCCCTCGAATGTGATTCACACGAGGGCACGGTGGTCCGGCTCGACGGCACCGCGTCGGGCGACCCCGAAGGCGACGACCTGCAGTTCCTGTGGGTGGCGGACAGCATCGACTTCGACGACCCCACCAGCCCCGCGCCTTCCGCCCGTTTCCCCCTGGGATCGACGCGCGTCACCCTGACCGTCACCGACGGATGCGGTGCGATGGATTCCGCCAACGTCGTGGTGTTGATCGTCGATACCGAGTCGCCCGTCATCCAGATCACCGATGCGAGCCACGACATGCTGTGGCCGCCGAATCACGAAATGGTTCCGGTGTTGGTGCGCCTCGTCATTTCCGACGAGTGCTCGACCCCGGGGGACCTGCTTGTCAGCTGCACCGCCACGAGTGACGAAGCCGACGACTCGACCGGTGACGGCAATTTCACCGGCGACATCGACGGCCAGGACGGCCATGGTGCTCCGGTGCCCGTGACCATGGGCTACGATGCCGAAACCGGATTCTGGGAAGGCGAGATTCCGCTGCGCAGCGAGCGCATCGGCAGCGGGGACGGCCGCAAGTACACGATCCGATGTGTGGTTGCCGACGGATCGGGGAACGCCACGCATGCCAGCGTATGCGTGGTGGTTCCGAAGGGCAGCACCAACCGGAAGCAGAAGTAAGTTTCGCCCGGGTCCGGTGGTCGGCCTGGAACCTCCCCAGCACCAGGCGGGCCCGGCCCCGGGCGTGTCATCTCGACTGCATCGGACTGTTGACGCGGCCTCTTCTAATTCCGCGAAAGTCAGAATCACGGCGAACTGCCCCGCACCGATGAGAAAGCGATCTCGGTTCAGAGATGGGAGATCCCGGAAAACAGGAGGCCCCCGGCAGCTTCTGCCGGGGGCCATTTGGTGGAGGCGAGGGGAGTCGAACCCCTGTCCGGAACGTCATCCACGCGGGTATCTACACGTTTAGCCGGCGATCTGGTGTTTCGGAAGGCCTGTGCTCACCGGCGGCGGTAACCTTCCTAGGATCCTGTTGAGTCTCGCCAAGGTGCCCGGTTCCCCGGCGCCTCGGCCAGTCCGCTAAGTTTGCGCCTTCCCCCCTAGCGGACGTCGGGGTTCTGACGATGCTGTCAATTAAGCAGCAAGTGCGAGCTCGTTAGAGTCTGCATTTATTTGTTTTGAGCGGCTTTTTAGGAGGCCAGCCGATCAACCTCCACGTGCAACCAGCATTTTGAACATCCCGTCGAAACCAGAACGCCCCCAATTGCTGACGGCCGGAACATGACCGCGATGACCCGCCTGAGCAAATGGAATTTCCATCCTGCTTTTCCACCGCCATGGTGCCGGCCATGAAGGTCCACCACTACCCGGTCCAACCGGGACTGCTTGCCGGCGAGTATCCCGGTCACGCCCAACCCGAAGTCGCCCTCGTCCGCCTGCAACAACTGGTCGACAAGGACGTCCGGACCTTCATCGACCTGACCCACGAAATCGACGACCTCGCTCCCTACGAACCGCTCTTTACCGGGATCGACGACGCCGGTTCCCTTGGTCTCAAGCGCTACTCCTTCCAGATCCAGGACATGAAAATCCCCACGGAGCCCTCGGTGATGCAGCGGGCCCTCGACCGGATCCGCTCCGAAATCGCCAAGGATCGTGCCTGTTACGTCCACTGCTGGGGCGGCATCGGCCGCACTGGCACGGTCATCGGATGCTGGTTGCGCGAAAGCGGAATGGACGGAGGCCCGGCCCTCGCCGAAGTGCAACGTCTCTACGCATCCCACATGCCTCCGGCCAAGCTTGCCCGCTACCCCCACTCGCCCCAGCAGGCTGCCCAGATCCGCTACGTCAGGGAGTGGCCGGACGTTTGACACCCGCGTTCCCGGATTCGCGGCACCCCCCTGCCCGGTCCTCATTGCCGGGAAAGCCAAGCGATCATGGCGGCCTCGAGCAATAGCGCGATCACCAGCACCCGCTTCAAGGTGGTACCGACCCGCCACTTCACCCCGGGGGTCCGCGCGACGATCTCCCGGTATTCGCCGGAAAGGATCCGGTGGCCTCGGGGACAACACAGGACACCGATCCCGTATCCGCCGAGCAGCGTGCCGATCGGCACCAACAGCATGCCGACGAAAAGGAAAAGTATCGCGGAGGGAAGCGCCCAGGACTCCAAGCGCCTCAATCCCACGCCAGTCACGTAGGGCAACGACGCCCCGGCAAAGCCAATGAGCAACTTGAACGTGGCGCCCGGAGAGGAATGCAAGATCACGCCCTCCAACCCGATGATCACCGTCAACGCGAAGATGAGAATGCCGCCCGTGCACAACAACCACCCCAAGGCCCGGACGGCCGTCTCGTGTTCGAGATGCTCCCGGCGTACCTCCAAGGGGTCCGCGGACTCCGACCCATCGTCATCGGCCACGGGTAACAATGGATCGGAATAATACTCCACCTCTGAAGGGTGGAGCATCGCGAAGGCACCGGCAAGCACTCCCGTCGGCCTGCCCGGCCGTTTCTGCAATCTCCTTGGCAAGTCCGGGAGCGGCGGGTGAAGTGTCAGGCAGATGAGGGAGCGGCCGGCGGTGGAGATCGAGTTCCTGAAGAAGCGCTACGGCAAGTTCGTGGCGCTCGACGGGGTGGCATTGAGCGTGCCGAGGGGCACCGTGTTCGGGCTGTTAGGCCCGAACGGCGCGGGCAAGAGCACGCTGGTGAAGTCGCTGTTGACCATCATCCGGCCGACCGAGTGCCGCGGCAGCCTCCTGGACAAGAGTATCGGCGACCGCAAGACGTTGGCGAGGGTCGGCTACCTGCCGGAGCACGCCCGCTTTCCGGATTATCTTACCGGCCGGGAGGTGATCCGCTATTCCGCCGGACTCGCGGGAGTTCCCGGCCGGATCGCGAAGGAGCGGGCGGAAGCACTGGTCGGCACCGTGGGAATGGGCGACTGGGGTGACAAGAAGGTCGGCACCTACTCCAAGGGCATGAAGCAGCGGATCGGACTGGCCCAGGCCTTGGTCAACGAACCGGAAATCGTGTTCCTCGACGAGCCGACCGACGGCGTCGACCCCGAAGGCCGCATCGAGATCCGCAAGCTGATCGAGGCCATGCGGGAACAAGGCCGGACGGTCTTCGTCAACAGCCACCTCCTCGGCGAGGTCGAACAGGTGGCGGACGAGGTGGCGATCCTTTCCCGCGGCAAGGTGATCCGGTCCGGCAAGGTCCGGGATCTAACGGCCGGGTCGCGAATGTTCGAAATCCGCAGCCTCGGCCCGGTTCCGCCGGAGATCCGCGGCAAGCTCGAAACCGCCGGCCTGGAGGTGGCCGGCGACCGGATCACCGTCCCCGCGGCGGATGCCGGTGAGGTCCAGGGCGTGATCGATGCCCTGCGCGCGGCCGGCGTGGTGATCCGGGAGTTGAAGGAGGTCCGGCAGTCGCTAGAAGAGCTGTTCCTTTCCGCAGTGAGCAGTGCCCGGCAGGAAGGAGGCAAACCATGAGGGCGGCCCTGGCGATCTTGTGGGACTCGTTCCGGCTGCTGCAGGCAAGGAAGCTCTTCTGGTTTGCCCTCGGGATCTCGGTGCTGGTGGCGCTGTTCTATGCCTCGATCGGTTTCAACGCCAAGGGCATGACCTTGTTCTTCGGCGCGAAGACGATGGAGAACCCGCTCCTGCAGGAGGGCAAGCCGGAGGCCGCGGCGTTTTACGTGATGATTTTCACCGACGTGATCGTGAAGCTCTGGCTGGCCTGGGTCGCGGTGGTGCTGGCACTGCTGTCGACGGCGAGCATCTTCCCCGATTTCATCTCCGAGGGCTCGATCGGCATTGCGCTGTCCAAACCGGTCGGACGACTGCGTCTGTTCCTGTTGAAGTACTTCGGTGGTCTCATGTTCGTGGCGCTGCAGGTGACGGTCTTCACCACGATCGTTTTCGTCGCGCTGGGCATGCGGGTCGGGGAATGGAACCTGACCGTCTTCTGGGCGGTTCCGGTGATCACCTTCGTGTTCAGCCTGCTCTACTGCATGGCCGTCTGGATCGGGATCTGGACCCGCTCGACCTTGTTCGCACTGCTGGGGGCATTCATGATGTGGGGCACGGCGCTGCTCGTTCAATGGGGCGAGGAAGGCCTCTACGAAATCAGCCATTTCAACCCGGAAGCCGGGGTGACCGTGGACTTCCGGAGCGGAACCCGGTCCGAGGGAGAATCCCGCGAAAAGGACCCCGAGATGGTCGCGATGCACCGCAACATCGAAAGGGCCGTGCTGCCGCTCCCGAAGACCCGGGACGCGACGAACTATCTCAAGCGGCTGGTCCGGATGAAGGAGCGGGATTCGCTGCTGTCCGGCGTGACCTTGGACGACTTGCTGAAAGGCGAGCTGCCCGACCCCAAAAAGGCGGCAGCCATGAAGCGCCTCGAGAACCGCCACTCGGCGGCCTATGTCTTCGGCACCTCGGCGCTGTTCGAGGTCGTGATCCTGTCGCTTGCGGCGTGGATTTTCTGCCGCCGCGACTACTGAAAGGCAGGCACGAAAAAGCCCGGCAACCGGTGCCGGGCTTTCGCAGGAGCGGGCAGAACCGGACAGGCTCAGGCGCCGCGCATCAGCGAGATCTCGGCGAGACTCACCAACGACTTCCAGAGCTCCTCGCGGGGCATCTCCTTCAGCTGGTCCACAGTGATCGCACGGTCGAGCGTGAAACGGCCGGAACGGGTGCGGCGGAGGTTGCTGAGATGCGCCCCGCAGCCGAGTTTCGCCCCGATGTCGTGGGCGTAGGTGCGGACGTAGAAGCCCTTCGAGCAGTTCACGACGAAGTCGATCTCGGGCAGCTCGACGCGGGTGATCTTGTAGTCGAGCACCTTCACCGGCCGCGGTTCGCGGACGACCTCCTGTCCCTTGCGGGCCAGCTTGTAGAGTGGCACGCCGTCCTTCTTGATCGCGGACACCATCGGCGGGATCTGTTCGAAGTCGCCGGTGAAAGCGGCGAAGGCCTCGTCGAGTTGTTCCGTGGTGAAGGCCGGCACTTCCTTTTCCTCGAGCACCTCTCCCTGGCGGTCCTGGGTCGAGGTCGTTTTGCCGAGCGTGAGGGTGCCGTGATACTCCTTGTCCTCGCTCATGAGCAGGTCCTGGATCTTGGTGGCGCGCTCGACCACCAGCATGAGCAACCCGGTGGCCATCGGATCCAGCGTGCCGCAATGCCCGATTTTCTTGGTTCCGAGGGAACGGCGGGCGATGGCGACCACGTCGTGCGAGGTCATGTCAGGCGACTTGTCCATCAGCAGCACGCCGCTGGGGACGATGGGTCCGGGGTTCGGTCGGTTCATTTTGGGAAAACGGTGTCAGTTCGCGGGGAGGGCGCGGGAAATCGCGGCAAGCACCTGCTGTTTCGCGTCGGCCAGCGGACCGGCCATGCGGATTCCGGCGGCCAGCGCGTGGCCGCCGCCGCCGAACTCGGCGCAGACATTGCAGGCGTCGACGCGCGGATCCTTGGAGCGCATCGACACGCGGATCTTGCCGTCGGGAAGCTCTTCGAAGAACACCGCGACGATCACGCCCTGGATGCCACGGATCATGTCGATGAGGCCCTCGCTGTCCTCGGCCTTCACGCCCAGCGCCTGGCGGGTCGCCATGGTGAGCTCCCAGTGGGCGACGCGGCCTTCGCCGGTGATCTCGAGCGTGTTGAGCAGAGCACGGGTGAGCTCGATCCGGCGCAGCGGGTGGCTGTCGTAGGTGAGCGAGTTGATTTCACCGACGTTCAGCCCGCGGCGGATGAGATCGGCGGCCATCAGGTAGGTCTCCTCGGTGGTCGACGGATACTGGAAGGAACCGGTGTCGGTGGAAACGGCCACGTAGATGGCGTCGCGGGTCGCGTCGGGCATCGGCAGCCCGAGGGTGGTGATCAGCTTGTAAAGGATCTGGCCGGTCGCGGGGCTGCCGGAGTCGATGTGGTTCACATCGCCGTAGCCGGGGTTCGACTTGTGGTGGTCGATGTTGACCCACAGCTTCGCCGCCGAGGCGGCGTTCAGGGCGGCGTCGCCGAGGCGCGGCTTGGTCGCGGTGTCGAGGGCGATGGCCACCTCGACTTCCAGCGGCTCGGCCGGCGGCAGCTCGATCCGGTCCGCCCCGTCGAGGAAGGCGAGGTTGTCGGGAAGCCCGTCCTCGTTGATCAGTCGGACCTTCTTGCCCGCGGCCTCGAGCGCGAGGCCCAGGGAGATCTGCGAGCCGATGGCATCGGCGTCCGGGCGCACGTGGCTGATCAGCACGAAGGACTCGTGCCGGGCGAAAACGTCACCGATTTCCTGGAAGGTCGCGTTCATAGAGTCCCGCCGCGGGGGCGGGGATTTTCCCGATGAGCCCGGAACAGGCAAGGACAAAGCCCGCGCCGGCCGATCCGGCGGGAGCCCGGCGAATATGCAGGAGATTCCAGGGAAAATCGATTGTTTGGCGACACAACGACCCGAATGTCACCGAGCCTTCGCCTCCCCTGCCTTTTCGCCGCGCTCCTGGCTTCTTGCAACCTTTTCGACCCCGGCCCGCCGCCGAAGGCGTCCTATGTCATGTATGAATGGGAGGATGACGGCGGCCCCGGCGAGGTTTCCGTCGAGGTCGACCTGTCCGCCCAAGTCGCGACCTACCGCCGTGGCGACCGCCAGATCGGCTGGTCCTACGTCTCCACCGGCAAGGAAGGCCACTCGACCTCGCCCGGGAACTACCGGATCACCGAGAAGATGGAGGTGAAATACTCCGACCGCTACGGCTGGATCACCGATGCCGCGGGCAATGTCACCAACGGCGACGCCAAGCCGACCACGCCCGTTCCACCCGGCGAAATCTACCATCCGGCGCCGATGCTCCACTGGATGCGGATCACCTCCTACGGGATCGGCCTCCACGCCGGTGAGATCCCCCGCCCCGGCGAACCGGCATCGCACGGCTGCATCCGCCTGCCCAAGGACTTCGTGCCGAAACTCTACGAGGTGACCAAGGTCGGCACCCCGGTGAAGCTGGTGAAAACCGGCGCGCTGGAAAAACCACGGCCCTGACTCCTTCACGCCGCGCGCCGGAATGCCCGCCACGCCAGCCCGGCAGCCGCAAGCGCCACGAGACCCGCCCCGAAGAAGGGCAGTCCCGGCACCTCCGGGGACCGTTCCGGCGCGATGGCCCAGGAAAACAGCGCGGTCCACAGCAAGGGCGCCGCGATCCCGGCGACGCTGGTGATGCTGTTGAGTGCGCCCTGCACCGCCCCCTGCTCGTCGGCAGGCACGGACTGGGAGATCATCGATTGGGTCGCGGGCGAACCGATGCCGGCGATCGACCCGATCAGGATGATGCCGTAGATCATCCAGCCCTCGGTCGCCGCCCCGTAGCAGGCCATGGCCACGGTCATGGCGAGCAGGCCGAGATAAATCCCGCGGCGCTCACCGATCACCCGGATCACCCGGCCGGCCAGCCCGCCCTGGACGATCGCCGCCATCACGCCGACCAGCGCCAGCGACAGGCCGACCTGCTTGCTGTTCCAGCCGTAGCGGTGCCCGGTGTAGAGCACCCACAGGCAGGGGTAGATATTCCCCGCGAGGATGCTCAGGAAATGCGTCCCGGCCAATCCGAACACCAGCGGCCAGCGCCGCAGCGCGCTCAGGGTCTTGATCGGGTGGGCACTCGCCCAGGTGAAGGGCCGGCGGTTTTCCGGAGCCAGCGATTCGGGCAAAACGAAGGCACCGTAGAGCCAATTCAACAGCGTGATCCCGGCCGCAACCAGGAATGGCACGCGCAACCCGAATCCGCCGAGCAGCCCGCCGATGGCAGGCCCGGCGATGAAGCCCAGCCCGAAGGCCGCGCCGATGATGCCGAATCCCGCCGCACGCTTCTCGGCCGGCGTGACATCGGCGATGTAGGCGCTCGCCGCCGAGAAATTGGCCGCCGTGATGCCGGAAACGATCCGCGCCAGGTAGAGCCAGCCGATCGTCGGCGCCCACGCCAGCACCAGGTAGTCGATGCCCGATCCCAGCAATGAAAACAGGATCACCGGCCGCCGCCCGAAGCGGTCCGACAAGCTGCCAAGCACCGGCGAGAAGATGAATTGCATCAAGGCATACAAGGCCCCGAGCCAGCCCACCGCGTGCGCCGCGGCCTGGACATCGCCCCCTTGCAGCTCCTCGACCAGCTTCGGCAGCACCGGCACGATCACTCCGATCCCGAAGATATCGAGGAACAGCGTGATGAAGATGAAAACAATCGCGGGCTTCGGCCGGGCCATGCGCGAGCTTACCCGCCGCGGCCCCGGCTCAAGCGCCAATCCGCGACATGCCGAGATTACGGGATCGCCCCGCACGACCACCGTCCCCAAGACTGCTTCCGATGATCCGATTCCTCATTGCGCTCGTCCTGCTCCTCGCCTGCCCGGGTTTTGCGGGGGCCGACGGGGCATCGATTTCAATCCAGCCGCTGGGCACCGTCGACCGGCACCGGATCGAAGTGATGAAGACCGGACTTGAGCAGGCCTATGGGAAGAAAGTGCTCGTGCTGAAACCCGTCCCTCTCCCCGAGTCCGCTTGGTATGCCCCGCGGGGTCGTTATCGGGCGGAGAAAATCCTGGATCACCTCGGCCGTGAGCCGGATCCCAAGCAACCCGTGCTGATCGCGATCACGGCAAAGGATATCTCGACAACGAAAGGAGACCGTGAGGACTTCGGCATCTACGGACTGGGTGAGTTGGACGGACGCGTCTGCGTGGTATCGACTTTCCGGATGGGAGCCGGAGGTGTCGATGAAGCGACGCAGCTCGAGCGCTTGCGGAAAATCGCGATCCACGAGATCGGCCATGTTGCCGGCCTCCTCCACTGCAAGGCGCCCGGCTGCGTGATGCAGGACATCGAAGCCAGCATCCGCAAGGTGGATCGGGAATCCGGCGCCATGTGCCCCGGATGCAAAGAGGCTGCGCTCAATGCAATCGCCGCGAAAGCCCGGTGACGCCAGTCAGTCCGCTGGACGCGGGTCCACGTCGTCCAGCATCAGGCGGTAGATCCGGCCGTCGTCGAAGCAGGTCACGACGACTTCCCCTTCCCCGTCCGGCGTGAACGCCGTGATCCGGGACGGCGCCCGGGCGATCTCGACGACCGATTGGAACTTCCCGCCGTCCTGCCGGAGCGCCCAGATACGACGGCTCTCGTAGTCACCGAACAGGTAGCTGCCCTGGAGCAATGGCTGCCTCGATCCGCGGTAGACCAGCCCGCCGGTGACCGAGACGCCGTGGTTGCGCCCGTAGCTCATGATCGGGGCGACGTAGCTTTCGCCGTCGCGGCGATATTGATCGGAGAAGGCATCGAAGCCTTCGTAGACGTTCCAGCCGTAGTTGCCGCCGCGGCGGACGATGTCGATCTCCTCGAACTTGTTCTGCCCGACATCCGCCAGCCACAGGTCGCCGGTCACGAGATCCCAGCTGAACCGGTAGGGATTGCGGAAACCGCTGGCCCAGATTTCCGGCCGCACGCCCTCGACGCCGACGTAGGGATTGTCCGCGGGAATGCCGTAGCCGAGGCCACCGTCGCGCTTGTCGACATCGATGCGCAGCATTTTCCCCAGCAGCAGCCCCATCTCCTGGGCGTGTCCCTGGGGATCCCGGTGCGGCCCGGTGTCGCCCATGCCGAAATACAGGTATCCGTCCCTCCCGAACCGGATGTCCCCGCCGCAGTGGTCCAGCGTCGCGGCGCGGATCTTGATGACCTCGCGGGCCGCTTGACCGGAATCCTCGACCTGCCCCGCCTTCATCGTCCGTTCCTCGATGATCGTGTAGGTCGTCCCCTCCTCCATGACCTGGTACTGGAGGTAGTAGCGGCGGTTCTTCTCAAAAAATGGATGGAAGGCCAACCCCATCAATCCCGTGGCCCCGCTGGGCTTCACCTTCGAGCTAAGATCGAGGAACGGCGTGCTCTCCGCAGAGCTGCCGATGCCTTCGACCGCCCGGATCCGCCCGGCATGCTCCAGCACCAGGGCGGAGCGCTCCCGGGTTTCGGGAACCCACCCGAACAGCGTCGGGTGATCGAATTTCAGATCGAACAGCGGCTCGAGCCGCGCCTGGCCGCGACTCATCGGGATAACCGCCGGGCTCGCATCGTTCCCCTCCTTGACCTCGGCACGCAGCGATTCCAGATAAGCGATCAGGTCGGCGAAGCCCTGCGGCTCCATGCCAAGATGCAGGCCCGGCGGCATCAGAGAGACATCGTTCGTTTCGCGCGATGCGACCTCTTCGGAGGAGATCTTCGAGATCGCCCCGTCCACCCCGATCAGATCGATCCCTTTGTCGGAAATCGCCCGGATCACCCCGACCCGGCTGCCGCCGGACTTCAACGTCACCGTCGTGGTGGCAAATCCCACCGCCACCTCGGCCCCCGGCTCGATCACCGCGCGGATCAGGTCCTTCTTGCCGAACTTGTCGCCGACCGCGGAAAGATCCGGCCCGACCTTGGTGCCGCTGCCATCGACGGTGTGGCAAGCCGCGCACATCGAGCCCTGCGCATTGAAGACCACGCGCCCGGCCGCCACGTCCCCTTGCTGGGTCATCGCATAGGTGGCGAAATCAACCGGAGCCGCTGCCCGGACGGCCGTTGCCATCAGAATCATCGCGGCCGAAGCCACCACCCCATGCATCGCGTTCGACATGTCCGAACCGGACCACGCGGACCACCGCGGCACAAGCCATCAGTCTTCCAGCGACTTCAACTCGATGTTCCGGAACCACACCGGCTGGCCCTCCGCCTGCAAGGCGATGTAGCCGAACTCGAGCTGAACCGGCGCCCCGGCCTGGAGCAGCCCCGCGGCGGAAACGATCCTCCCTTCGGGATCGAGCTGCGGCTTTTGGTAGCGCAGGACTTCCTTGCCGTTGACCCTGTGGATGACCTCGTCGTTGCCACGGACCTCGATCTCGATCTTGACCCACTCGTCGGCGGGGAAGGTCGGCGCGCTCGACTCGACGATGTGTTGCGTCACCAGCTTGCCGTCGATTTCCAGGTTCGTGCCCGGGGTGCAGACATTGCCCGTCGACCGCTTGCCCTTGCCCTCGTCCGCCAGGAACTGGAACTCCAGGCTCACCGGGAAACCCTGGTCGAGCGCCATGCTCTGCGGCGACTGTGAGTGGATCATCACCCCGCTGTTGAGGTTCACGTAGGAAGGTGCGTCCGCCATCATCGTGCCGGTGAAGCGGTATTCCATCCGCAGGAGATAGCGCGAGTAGGCGATGTTGGTGAAGAGGTGCCCGTACTGCTGGTCGAACTTCCCGTAGCCTTCGTAGGAAACCTTGATGATGCCATCGTCGACCTTGAACGTGTCGTGGGGATTCTCCCCGCACGCATGCCCCGCCACCTTCGGCGTCCAACCGTCGAGGTTCTTGCCGTTGAAAAGGCTCACCCACGGGTGATCGGCGGCAGGCGACACGGCGGAAACGGCCACCAGCATGGCACCGCAAAGGACGACGGGTGATTTCATGCCGCCAGCGATACCGGGCGGGCCGTGGCATTCCAAGCGGAAGCTGAACGATCTTCTCCGGAGTCGCCGTTAGGAGTTCATGCTGCTCCGCCGCCTGCTGCTCGCCCTGACCCTGTGCCCCGCAATCTCGATGGCCGGCCTCACCGCCGACGACTACGAGACCGCATCGATCGCCGGCTGGACCGTCCACATCGAAAAGTCCCTGGCGGACCATCCGCGGCGGCAGGCGGCCCTGGATCTGTTGGAAACCAAGCTCAAGGAAGTCGCCGGCCTGGTGCCCGGTGCCGCCCTGCCGAAACTGCGGCAGGTGCCGATCTGGCTCAGCCGCAACGCGGACCAAGGCGCGTGCTATCACCCGTCGGTCGACTGGCTGCGGAACAACGGCCGGGTGGTCGAGATGGCGCGCTCGATCGAACTCCAGAACATCGATCATTTCATCGACTGGGCGCCCACCCAGCCGCTGATGGTGCTCCACGAACTGGCCCACGCCTGGCACGACCGCGTGCTGCCGGACGGCTACGCGAACGCGGAGATCCGCAAGGCTTTCGACCGCGCGGTGGCGACGAAGGACTACGAGAACGTGAAGCGCGCCAACGGCAAGCTGGTCCGCCACTACGCGCTGAGCAACGAAAAGGAATACTTCGCCGAATGCAGCGAGGCCTATTTCGGCAGGAACGACTTCCAGCCCTTCGAGCGGGAGGAGCTGAAAAGCTTCGACCCGTCCGGTTACGCGCTGGTCGAGAAGATGTGGGGCCTGCGCTAACAGCCGCGCCGCTTGCCAAGTTGCCGCCGATCCGCCACCAAGAGGTCACCGATGCGGATCCTGATCTACGCCATGGGCAGCGCCGGCGATGTCCACCCCTTCGTCGGCGTGGGCAAGGCGCTGCAGGCGCGCGGCCACGAGGTCATCCTGCTCACCAGCGCCATGTTCGACGGCATGGTGCGACGGGCCGGCCTTGAGATGCGTGCCATGGGCACGGTGGAGGATTTCGAACGGATCCAGGCCGACCCCGACCTCTGGCATCCGCGCCGGGCCCTCTCCGCGGTGATCCGCAACGCGGTCGATCCGAGCTACCAGCGGATCCTCGACGCCACCCGCGATCTCCATCAACCGGGCAACACGGTCATCCTCGCCAGCTCGCTGGCCTGGGCCACGCTGACCGTCCGCGAGCTCCTAGACATCCCGGTGATCACCGTCCACCTCGCGCCCTCGCTGTTCATCAGCAGTTACCGCCAGCCGGTGCTCCCCGGGGCGCCGGTGGGACAGAACGCGCCCCGCTGGATGAAGCGGATCCAGTGGTGGTGCGCCGGAAAGGTCGTGGACCATCACGCCCTGCCCGCCCTCAACCGATTCCGCGCGGAGCACGGCCTGACGCCGTCGAAGGACCTGCTGACCGGTTGGCATTCCCCCGACCGCGTCATCGCGCTGTTCCCGGACTGGTTCGGCCCGCCCCAGCCCGACTGGCCGGCCCAGGTCCGCCAGACCGGCTTCCCCTTGTTCGATGAAAAGGGCCAGCACGAGCTGCCGCCCGATCTCGACCACTTCCTCGACGACGGCGATCCGACGGTGGTCTTCACGCCTGGCAGCGCGATGGACCGCGGCCACGAATTCTTCGCCGAGGCGGTCAAGGCGCTCCGGATGCTCGGCAAGCGCGGCATCCTCCTGAGCCGATTTTCCAAGACGATCCCCGCGGATCTTCCCGCCGGGGTCCGGCATTTCACTTACCTCCCGTTCAGCGAGGTCCTGCCCCGGGCCGGGGCGCTCGGCTACCATGGCGGGGTCGGCACCTGCGCCCAGACCCTGCAGGCCGGCATTCCCCATCTCGTCCAGCCGATGGCCCACGACCAGCTCGACACGCTCAGCCGCGTCCGCGACCTCGGGGTCGGGGACGGCCTGGTGCCGCGGCATTTCACCGCCAAAAACATCGCGGGAGTGCTGGACCGCCTGCTCCACGATCCGGCCATGAAACAGCGCGCCCGTGCCATCGCGGAGCGCTTCGATCCCGCCGGCTGGATGACCGGGACCTGCGATCTGGTGGAACAGATAAAGCCCTGAAACCGCTCTTGGCGGGCGGCGCGGGATTCCTACACTCCCGCGCATGTCATCGACTTTCGGCCACGCGTTCCGCATCCACACCTTCGGCGAATCCCACGGTGGCGGGGTCGGCGTGATCATCGACGGCGTCCCGCCACGCGTCCCGTTGTCGGTGGAAGACATTCAGCATGAACTGGATCGGCGCCGCCCGGGACAGAGCGAGATCGTCACCCCGCGCAAGGAAGCCGACAAGGCGGAGATCCTTTCCGGCCTCATCGACGGCAGCACCCTCGGCACCCCGATTGCCGTGGTCGTCCGCAACGAGGACCAGCGGCCCGGCGCCTACGACGAGATGGCGGTGAAATACCGGCCGTCCCACGCCGACTACACCTACGATGCCAAGTTCGGCATCCGCGCGCTGTCCGGCGGCGGCCGCGCTTCGGCCCGCGAGACCATCGGCCGGGTGGCCGCGGCCGCGGTGGCCAAGAAGGTGCTCGATCACCTCGCGCCGGGCATGGAGGTGCTCGCCTGGGTGAAGTCGATCCACGACCTCAATGCCACTGTCGATCCCGAGACGGTCACTTCCGCGGACATCGAGGGCAACATCGTCCGCACCGGCGATCCGGCAATGGTCGAGCCGATGATCGAGCGCATCAAGGAGGTCCGCGGCGAGGGCAACTCGGTCGGCGGCGTGGTCGAGTGCGTCATCCGCAACTGCCCGCCCGGCCTCGGCGAGCCGGTCTTCGACAAGCTCGAGGCCGAACTTGCCAAAGCCATGCTTTCCTTGCCCGCGACCAAGGGCTTCGAGATCGGCTCGGGCTTCGCCGGCACCCTGCTCAAGGGCAGCGAGCACAATGACCCCTTCCGCATGGTCGATGGCAAGGTCCGCACCACCAGCAATCGCTCCGGCGGGATCCAAGGGGGCATCTCCAACGGCGAGAACATCGTCTTCCGGGTCGCCTTCAAGCCGACCGCCACGATCATGACCTCG